>JAHBVH010000003.1 GCA_019637645.1 Caldilineaceae bacterium | reverse complement strand
GTAGTTAAAGCCGATTTCATCGTGCCAGTAGCGCCGTTCGGGTGGCATCGCGTGATCGCGCAACATGCGACAGCGAGCGGCAAGCGTAGCATCATTGGTGGTCACCATGCCTCCTTCGCCGGTGGTGATCACCTTGTTGGCAAAAAAGCTAAATGCGGCAGCTTGGCCTAGTACACCGGTGCGTTTGTCACCTACCTGTGCCCCATGGGCTTCGGCGGCGTCTTCTACGAGCAGCAATCCATGCTGGTCGGCTAGCGCTTGCAGGGCTGGCATGGGCGCGGGGTGGCCATAGAGATGAACAGGCATAATCGCTTTGGTACGGGGCGTGATGAGGGCGGCGACTGCCGCTGGATCAAGGGTCCAGGTAACCGGGTCAACATCGGCAAAGATGGGCGTTGCCCCGGTGTAGCGCACCGCATTAGCCGAAGCGACAAAGGTCAGCGCGGGTACGATCACCTCATCACCTGGGCCGATGCCCAACGCATGGAGCACAAGATGAAGGGCCGTCGTACCATTGTTGGTGCTAACGCCATAGGCCGCGCCACAGAAAGCCGCAAAACGCTCTTCAAATTCCCGTAAATATTTGCCGTTACTGCTGATCCAGCCGCTGCGAACGGCCTCCAACACGAGGGCTTCTTCCGCTTCACCTAGGGTCGGTTCATAGATGGGGATAAATTGGGCTGGACGGGCAGAGGTTTGGCGATCCAGAAAATCAGCAAAGAGCGCTTGTGGTTGACCCATTGAACAAACACCTACCCCATAAATAACCCAAGAAGAATTTGAGCATGACGAATAAAAAGTGCGGCCCGCCATCGAGCAGCTTGGCTACTATCCCTGGCATAACTACCATCCGATAGTCTACCCCACCCTGAGGCTAGCGCCCAAATTGGCAAGGAGGATCGATTCCAATCCCTTTAGTAATTCGTAGGCCGGTAGCGCGGAAAATGGCTCTCACCCTCGGCCTATTCCAAATGGCGGTAGGCCCACCAAAGGCGTTGACTAGCGGTAAAAAGAACCAAGGTTGCCATGATGGTAAAGAGAAGGGCAAGCGCGGTGGGAAAGAGGTAGAAGAGGGTGTAGAAGAAGATGGTTTCGGCCCCTTCGATCAAGCCGGCGGGCATTTCCAGGCTAGTGAGCCGGTTGTGCGTCTGGCGGTGGCGCTTTTCCAACAGCGCGGCCAGGGTTGTCCAAGAGAGCGCATTGAGGAGGTAGCTGCTCACCAACCAGAGGCCAGCCCATAGATTGGTGGCGGTGGGCTGGGCGGCGATGAACGCCAAGGGGATGGCTAGATAGATGATATAGTCCAGCAACAAGTCCAAGTAGCCACCAAAATCACTTTGCTTTTGATGGACACGCGCCACGACTCCGTCTAATCCATCGAGGATACGGTTGAGCACCCACAGGCCCAACCCCACCCCATATCCCTCAACCAAATATCCCTCAACCAAAATGGCTGCTGCTGAGGCCAAGCCCACGAAGAGGGCAATCACCGAAATCAAATTGGGATGAATAGTGGCAAAGGCGGCACTGGCGACAGGAGCCAACAGGCGGTCTTTCTGTTGACGAAGAAATGCATCCTGCATGGCGGCTCCTAATGACCGTGTGCTAGCGCCATGACCGCGCACCCAATAGGGTAGCAACACCCCCCGCAATTAAAAAGACGGGCCACCATTGCCCAATGTTTAGGCCAAAGAGGAACATCGCGGCCACGCCAGTAAGGATCAGGCCGTCAAGCAACGGTCCGGTTGCCGTGGGCGTCCACTGGTGGCCCGCTTGCTGGTAGAAGCGCCACGCCGTGGCAAAGGAGCCAACCGCGGGGATCAAGATGAAAAGCGCCCACCAGTTGGCAAAGCCTTGGATCAAGCCCATATTCTGGAGGAGAAAAACGCCACCAAGTACCATGAGAACCACGCCACCAATCCAACCGGCATCGGCATCCTGCCGTTCGGCCCGCCGCGCCGCCCGCTCTTGGCGCCGCAATTCGCGCCAATCCGGGCTGGCCGCCATGGTCTCCGCCTTGCTCTCTGCTGTCGGCGTTGCTGCGGGGGCCACAGCGGGTGGCGGTGGCGGCGCTGAGGGTGGTGGTGTAAAGGTAAACGCTTCCTGGCGATCTTCTTCTGGTTGGCGTGTTTCAATACCCATGGTGACTCTCCTTTGGGCGCTGGCAAAGTACGCACGATGGCTCACAGATGACGAGTATAGTATACCATCTTTCGTCATTCTACCGATCCGACTACCGGCTAGAATAGACCTAGCCTTTCGGTCAGAGTCATGGCAAAAGAGGACGCGGATAGACGCGGATTTATTCTTATCCGCGTCTGTCCGCGTCTATCCGTGTCCAAAAAATTAATGCATACCCAACGTCCCCAATCGCTTGACCCGCCGTTCGATGTGGCGAAAGATGGCATAGCCGGTCGGTACCGTTACGGCCATAAAGAGAAAGAGCACCGCGATCGCATAGGGGATCGGCAAGAGCGTATTGGTGTGGAGCAACAGGCCCCGCGCGGCATCAAACCCATAGGTCAGTGGCAGCGCCAAGGCCACCGGCAAGAGAAAAGTGGGCAATGCCTGTACCGGAAACTGACTGCCAGAAAAAATCGTGACCAAATAGTCGCTGACATCGACCAACATATTGGCATCTCGCATAAGCAACACAACTGCCGCAAAGGCAAAGCCAAAACCATAGAGTGCCAAGAGCATCGGTAGGATAACACTCAAGGCCCCCCAGAAGTTGCCACTGACACTAAAGCCAAAGAGCCACCAACTGATCGTCAAAATACCCAGATTGACAATCGTCGTGGTCACAAGGTTGGTGATGGTCTGGCCGATTAAAAAGGCAAAGCGGGGTACGGGCGTTAGCCAATTGCTCTCCAGAACGCCGCTATCCATCTCCCGTTTGAGGGCAAAGCCCATACCCCAGAAGACTGAACTGATATAACTTGACAGCAACGAGCCAACCAATACAAAGGACATGTAGTCGTTGGTGCCGGTATAGGCGGCAAAGCCCACGCTGCCTTCCGCTGTGCGGAAACTCTCACCGAGGAAATAAAGGGGAGTCAGCCAGATTAACGGTTGGAGCACGCCAAAGAGTGCATTGAGCGGATAGCGAATAAAATGGAGCCAATTTTTCCAGGCAATGGCGTTCACGGCGCGCAACTGGGCTTGCCAGCTTGGTTGGGCGAATGAAGGTGTGGACATTTGTCTCTCCCCGAAAAGAGCTTGCCTTAGTACCGGCCTAATGAACCCGTGCGCCGGGCGCGGCCTTCGGTAAAGCGAAAGATGCCATAGCCAAGTGCCGACAACACAATGGCAAAGAGCGCTAACAGGGTCAACTCATGGCGAATAGCCAAGAACGTCGCCTGATTGAGGGTGACAGCCCGAATGGCCTGGATTGCATAGGTCAGTGGCAGCCATGCAGCCACGCTCTGCATCCACGCGGGCATGACACTGAGCGGATAGGAGACGCCGGTGAAGATCATAAAGATCCCGCGCACCAGAAAGACCATGGTGTGCGCCTCCTGAAAGCGCATGACCAAGCTGCCGAAGATCACGCCAATGCCATAGATCGACGGAATGACCAGCAGCATAATCAGCAAGACCAGCGCGATATTGCCCTGTCCTACCCAATTTCCCAACAGCAGGCCATATTCCAGCACGGCAATCGCGGTGAAGACGAGCGAGGTGAGGAGCTTGGTTAGGCTCGGCCCCACGAGAATGGAGAAGCGCCAGATGGGGCAGAGCCAGTTCGACTCTAAGGTGCCACGCATCTGCTCGTTCCGCAGCTGAAAGCCCACATCCCAGAGGGTAATGTTGATCCACATATACATAGTCAGCCCAATGACGATATAAGCGACATAGTCATCGGTACCCGCACGGGCCGCAAAGGCCGGTAGCGCGGCCTGGTTGGGGCCGCTCAGGGCGCGCGCCGTAAAGATTGACCCCAAGGGAAAGATGAGCGGCCAGATCAAAAAGGCAAAGAACCAAGTGGGATAGCGCCGAAAGATAATCCATTCTTTGCGCGCCATCACCCCCAAGATGTGTAGTTCCGAGAAAAAGGAGCGTTGTCCCAGTGTTGTGGTTGTGATCATCCTGCGCTACTTTCTGCGACTATGGCACTTGCGCTTGCTACGGGTTGGCTAGGTAGAGCGTTCTGAAAAGCGTTGGGTCAACTTTCCCGATCAACTGGTCGTGGCCACCGCGGCTGGTGCATAGCGGTGGTCTTCTAAATTCCGCAGGGCAGGGATACACAGGAATAAGATGCCGATGACGATCAACCCAAGCGTGCCAATGAGAAACCAAATCTGCACGCCATAGGCATCGGCTAGCGGCCCGGCCAAGAGCAAGCCAAGGGGTGTCATCCCTTGGGATAGCGTGTTCATCACCGTGAAGAAGCGCCCCTGCATCTCTGGCGCAACTGCCGATTGCATAATGGCCATAAAGGGACCATTGGTCATGGGGTTGAGCAAGCCAAAGATCGCTGTGCCAGCCACCGCCAGCCAATAGCCATCCGCTGGAGCAATGGCGAGGAGGAGCGTCCCGAAGGCCATCCCGATAATGCCTGCTGTGGCCGTGTAAATCCGCCGTTTGAAGCCACCCCAGAGCGTAAGGAGAAGGCCGCCGCCGATGACGCCCAAGCCAAGAGCCGTATTTAAGGTAGCAAATTGAAACGCATCACCATTGAAATGATCGGTCACGAGAATGGGCAGCAGTGAAAAAGCTGGGCTCAAGAGAAAATTTAGGAACGAACCTAGGCAGATGGCCCAAAGGAGCCCTGACCACTGCCAGATATAACGTAGCCCCATGTGTAGATCGACCAGGATGGAGTGGCTTTCTGCCGTTTGGGCACGCACTGGCGGCTGGGGAATGATCACGGTAAAGACCAGCCCCACCGCGATCAGGGCTGTCACCACGTCGATGGCCATCATGCCAGACAACGATAGGAGCTCCAATAAGAGCGCTCCCAAGGGCGGCGCAACGACCATGTTGATGCCTTGGATGGTCTGGTTCAGGCCGGCGATGCGTGCCAACTGTTCATTGGGGACCATGAGGGTGGTGGATGCTTGGACCGCGGCAAAGTGAAAGGTGCCCGCCAAGGAGCGGATAAAGGTGATCGCATAGAGATGCCAGATCTGAATAGCATCGGCCCAGAAGAGCCACATCAGGATCGCGGCACCCACGGCCCCGACACTATCGGCCACCATGATAATCGCGCGGCGATTCCAGCGATCAACCAGCACCCCAGCCAGCGGACCGAGGAGCACACTGGGCAAGACGGCAAACAACGTCGCCGTCGCCAGCACGGTGGCCGAACCAGTGGCCTTGGTTATCCACCAGGTGATGGCAAATTGAGCTAGATTACTGCCGATGAGGGAGATCGCTTGTGCGCCCCAGAAGATGAAAAAAAATCGTTGCCAGGATGAATTTTGCATAGCTAACTTGCTCAAAAATTAAGAGATGAGTTGGGAGAATTCGTGATAGCCTGATAGCGTGATAGCGTGATAGCGTGATAGCGTGATGTGTAGGACGTTAAACGTTATCACGCATCACGCAATTGCTTGCCAGTGAGCGAGATAAAGACATCTTCTAAGGTTGGTTGGGCGATCTGCATGTGACGAATCTGGCCGGCTTTGGTGCCGATGGCTTCGATCAAAAGCGGCAACATCCCACGGCTATCGGTCGTGTGGAGCGCGACGGACCAAGCCCCGTCGGTGCCAAGATAGCGGGTGGCGACATTTGCAACGGTAGGGAGCGCGGTCAATTGCTCATGCAAACTCGGATCGAAGTTTGCTACTTCCAGTTGCATAATGTCAAGTTGATTGATCGAGCCTTTGAGCGCTTCTGGCGTATCGAGCGCAATGATCTGCCCTTGGTCGATAATGCCAATGCGATCCGAAAGTTGGTCGGCTTCTTCCATATAATGGGTGGTGAGGAGAATCGTATGCCCCTCCTCTTTCAGCTCGACAATCAATTCACGCAGGTTGCGCGCCGCCTGGGGATCCAGCCCGATGGTGGGCTCGTCTAGTAAGACCACCGGCGGCTTGGCGAGCAACGCCTTGGCAATGGCAATGCGTTGTTTCATGCCAGACGAATATTTTTCCACCAATTCGTCGGCGCGCTTGCTGAGATCAAGGCGGCTGAGCAATTCATCGATGCGGGCTTTGGCAACCGCCGGTGGAAGATGATAGAGTGCGGCAAAATAGGCCAAATTCTCCCGGCCTGTTAGCTTCCAATAGATGCTTCGTTCGCCGGTTAAGACGGCCCCCAAATGTTGGCGCACGCGATCGGCCTGGGCTAACACATCATAGCCACAGACCGTGGCATGGCCGCTGCTCGGTTCGAGCAAGGTACAGAGCATCTTGATCGTGGTCGTCTTGCCCGCGCCATTGGGGCCGAGCAGGCCAAAGATCTCGCCCTGGCGAATGGCAAAGCTGACCCCCGCCACCGCGACAAACTCTTCCGCCACTTTGCTCGCGGGCAGCCATTGGGCCCAAGCCGCCACGCCTTCTTTGACTTTACGCCGCTGGTAGATTTTGCGTAGATCCTGGACTTCAACAATGTTTGTGTTCATAGCGGTTATGTAGCGTTCTTCCGATACAAAAACGTTAGGCATCTAGGTTGACCCGCCCGCCACGGTAGGTCGCGCCGACGAGTTGCGCACCGGCCAAATTTTGGCCGCGCAGATCCGCACCAGCAAAATTAGCGCCGCTCAGGTTGGCATCTTGGAGATTGGCCCCTTGGAGGTTGGCCCCGGTAAAATTAGCACCGCTCAGGTTGGCGTCTTGGAGATCGGCCTCTTGCACGTTGGCATTGGCAAAATTCGCACCCTCCAAATTCGCATCAGCAAGGTTGGCCTGGACGAAATTGGCACCCTGAAAATTACCACCACCCAAGTTGGCGTCTTCGATCTGCGCATGTTGAAAATTGGCATTGCGCAGGTTGGCCCCACCCACATAGGTGCCGCGCAGGTTGGCCCCCCGCAAATCGGTGTTGGTTAAATTGGCTCCTTCAAAATTGGCCTCTTCCAACTGCGCTCCTTCGAGCTGGACCCCGTCCAAGGTCGCTGCCGTAAAATTGGCCTGGTGGGCCTGTTGCAAAGATAGGCGAAAGGTTGCCGCCTTGCTACGGGCTTTGCTGGTGGCAGGCGTTGGGGACGAGTGACGTTCCAATGCTATCGGCGTTGCTGGCGTTGGTTGCTCGACAGCTTCGAGTAACTGGCTGGCTTCATCAACCGTAATTTTGCCCTCTTCCAACAATTTGAGAATGTGCAGACGTTCTTCGCGCATGAGGAAGCTCCTTTTGCTATGCTTCATCCGCTTCCGGCGTGATGACAGGGGCCTTGCTGCGGAAGCTGACCCCCGCCAGATTAACGCCTTCAAAGCTGGCTCCTGTCAGTTGCGCGCCCGTAAAATCGGTATTAGCAAGGCGCGTCCCCGTCAAAGCAGCCCGACGCAAATCCGCGCCACGGAAGTTGGTATTCTCTAGATTCGCACCCGTCAAGTCGGCGTTGTGTAACACGCTTTCTGCGAAGTTCGCCCCTGATAGATTGGCCCCTACAAGGCAGATCCCTTCTAGATCTAGCCCAGAGAAATCGGCATCGGCCAAATTCGCCCCGACGAGATTCAAGGTTCTGAGGTCGAGGCCGCGTAAACCAAGCCCGCGGTGTGGCGCATTCCCCGCCATTGTCTGGCTCACTTGTTGCGTAGCCACGTGCGCGGTGGCAGCTTGGGGCATGGCATCTAACAAGCTGACTGCTTCATCGACGGTGATTCTGCCTTCTTGGAGCATGTTCAGAATAGAAAGTTGTTCTTGCATGATCGTTTCCTTTGTCGCGCCCCGATGAGGCGGTTGTGCGGAGCACAGAGCCATCATCCACTAGAATTGCGCCCCGATGAGGCGGTTGTGCGGAGCACAGAGCCATCATCCACAGAGGCGTTACGCACCTGGACAAGACCTGACGGGTTTGGAAAACCTGTCAGGCGTGGGTTACTGTAATCGTCCCATTCTGGCTTTGCAATTTGAGCAAGGCTTCGCTCCCACTGCCAATCTGACCACGCAACTGGTTACGGGTGCGGTGGGTGACGCGTATCGGCAAAGCCGTCTGAATCTCGCCATTTTGGGTACGCGCTTCGATCTGACCCTGATAATCAACCGGTAACGCCACCTGAACACTCCCATTGACGGTAGTAGCTGTCATCGGCGGTTGTCCCTGTTGTACTTCGAGTTGGATAGCGCCATTTTGGCTCGCAAAGGAGCTGGCCGTAGTCAACACTAGGCGGTGTGCCTGGACGCTACCATTGGTGCTCTTGGCTTCTACGCCACCGGTGATTGCGGTTACCTGCACCTCGCCATTGGTCGATTGTGCTTTGACTTGGCCGGTGACTTCACGAATGGCGACCTGCCCATTGGTACTTTGGCCTTCGACGGTGAGTGCATGTGGCCCTTGGATGGTAAAGGTTACCTGCACAGAGACCTGACGTGGTGGCTTGGGATAGTCGGCGTAGACTTGCAAAGTTCCCGCTTTGGGCTCCACCCGCACCTGCACTTGGCTGGCAAAGGCTTCCGCCATGGCTTGATCAGGCGCTTTGACCACCTTACGGGCGTGGATAACAAAGGTCGTTTGGTCCGCACCGGTGTAGCTCACATCGCCATTCACACTCTGCACGGCAATGGCCTGGAAGTTAGCGCCATCGATTTCACAGTCGAAACTCTCTTCCACTTTTCCGTTGGCCGTCCGTTCTCCGAACCGGCGTAGCCAATCCCCCAGCTGAAAAAGCGACGAGGTGAGTGCATCGGGGGCCGCCATCGGGGCAGATGGCATAGACGGCTGACGCGCTTGTAGCAGGTTTGTTGCTTCGTCAACCGTAACTTTGCCTTCTGCGAGCTGTTGTAAAATGGCAAGACGTTCTTGGTTCATCCATTGGCCTCTCTTCTGGTGTGCCTAGGGTACGAGCTTCATGAACTGCCGCCTATTCGTTGGCGGGCTTCAGGGGCTGCATGGGGGCTGGCGTTGGCTGCGTAGCACGCATAGAACGGCTGTGTAACCGTGTAAAAGGCATAAACGAACCCGCCAAATTAAGCCCCGCTAAATTTCCCTCAGAACCATTGGCAAAGAGCAAAAAAGCACCGTTCAGGTTTGCTCTCTGGAGATTAGCTTGGTATAGATCGGCAAAAGCCAAAAAGGCCCCCCGTAGATCCGCCCCCCGTAGATCGGCATTGCGCAGATCCGCACCAAGGAGAAACGCACCAGCCAACTGCGCACCGTCGAGGAGCGCGCCGTCTAGGCGCGCCCCCGCCAAAAAGGCCCCCGCACAAGGATCGACCTCGGCGGTGACCGCCCACTCGGCGGCGGGTGCTTGGGCCACCACGGGCTGTACAAACGCAACCGTCGCGTGACGCTCTTGGGGTTCAGCCTCGGTTGCTTCTAACAAACGGGCTGCTTCGTCTACGGTAATCTTGCCGTCTTGTAACATGGCCAAAATTTTCAGGCGTTCTTCATTCATGATCTGCTCCTTGTTGGCTAGCCTAGCTTTAATTTCGCTAACTGCTCCGTGGCCTCACTGGCGCTGAGTTCACCCCGGTCTACCTGTTCGAGAATCTCACGGCGGCGATTTTTGAGCTCATCCTCTTGCGCGGCCTCCACTTCAAAGCCAAGCTCTTGGATGAGTTCATTGAGCCGAGTGCGGATTGTCCAATAGGAGATGCCCAACTCACGTTCCATCTCTTTGACATTGCCGCGGCTTTTGATAAACGCTTCGAGAAACTGAACACTGGCTGGGGGCAGTTTGCAAAAGCGACAGGGCTGAAAGCGCCCTGTTACGACGGTTTCACAATGAGTACAGCTGACACGGGTAATCTCTAACGCACTCCCGCAACTAGGACACGCTTCTAACATTTTACGCATAGGCGACCTCCTTTGAATAGCGTACCAAAGATTTTGGTTGATGTCAAGGGGGTATTTTAATTATTTTGTGTATTTATCAAACATTTTGATTATTGTGCCGGGCTATGCCCAAACTTTGCTGGCAAGCACAAAAAATATTGGAGCGTGGGGTGACGTTGTGGTAATGAGAAGCGCAGTGATTACGCACCACCGTAACCGGGTGATGGTTCGACTGAAACCGACTGAATACAGTTAGATGTTATGCCGTTGATCCGCGTGACCAGAGACCTGACAGGTTTAACAAACCTGTCAGGTCTGGCGCAAGCCCGCTTCAGCGGGCGTTGCTCCCTAGCACCGTCCCTGATGAAGATTACCCATGAAATTCGGTAAACCAGCGCGGTTGGAAATGAGCGCCTGTTCGGTCAAGCGGCGCGAAAGCGCACGAGTAAGCTCTACCGCTTTCATTGCTTACCCTTCATCAACCCCGGGCGGCCTATCAAAAACTTTGTGAACACGGCACTCATGTCCGGCTCAACTCCACCAGATCGGTAGCCCTTTTCCTTCAAAGACCGGATTGGTCTTGTAGTATGGCCCCGGCGTGAAGGGGAAGCGCTTGGCGATGTCGTCGATGAGTTCGACGCCAAAGCCGGGTTTGTCGGGAATGGTTAGGATGCCGTTTTCGATGATATAGGGCTCTTTGAAGATCTCCCATTTGAGGGGGTTATAGGTTTGGTTCAGTTCACACATGTGGCCGCAAGGCACGCCCGCCACGAGGTGGATATTGGGAATGGTGGTCAAGCCGCCAACCCAGTTGTGAGGACAGTACTTTTGCCCATGCTGGTGGATCGTCTGGCCGATATACCAACCTTCGGTGAGGCCGGTCAGGTTGGCGTCGGTCTGGATAATGTTCATCGCCCCTGCCGCGACATAGGGCTCCACTTGATAGCGATTCCACATACTCTCGCCGCCCGAGACCATCACAGAGGGCATCGCTTCGTTAATTGCGACGTGCTTTTCCAACGCATGGGGATCTTTCCAATCGACGGGTTCTTCATACCAATAGAAGCCGAGCGCTTCCAACGCTGGACAGAGTTCGTTAATAATTGTGTCAAAGTCCCAGGGGAATTTTTCGATCACCAACTTAAAGTCCGGGCCGACGGCTTCGCGCAGCCGTTCTAAGATCGGGATGTATTGCGCCATGGTCATGCCGCTATAGCGCCAGCTAGTGCCGTTGCGAAACTTGAAAGTGTCATAGCCAGCGTCCTTGTAGCGCAGTGCCTCGGCAATCAGATCCTCGGCACCGTTGTCATACCACGCATGACAAACACCACCGCTGGCATAAATTTTGACTTGGTTAGAAGGATTGGGGTCATCGCTCAGGAGTTTATAGACGGGCTGCCCTTTGGCCTTGCCGATGATATCCCAAAGCGCGTTGTTGACACCCGCCCACGCACCCTCGGCCAGATGATTATGTCCTTGGTTATTGGTCAAAAAGTCCACGTCAAAGACATTGGCCCCTTTGAGCAATGGTGTGATGTAATGGTCGGTATAATCTTTCAGCTTGTCTGGGCCACGGTAGGGGCTGCCCTCGGCAAGGCCCACCAGGCCGACATTGGTAAAGACTTCTACCAGCGCGGCGTCGCTCTTCCACACATAGAGGCCGCCACAGCGCCAGAGATAGTCGCCATCATGAACATAGGAAAGGGGCGTGACGCGGATGTCAGTAATAGTTATATTTTCGCGACTTAACAATTGAGCAGGGTGTTCGCGTAAAGGAGTCTGAGTCATGGATAATTCACTATCTAGCTATCAGGTAGGTTGATTGGGAAACAGAGCTGCCCACCGCTGGGCTTATGGCAAGCCACAACGTAGCAGTCTCCGATAAGCATAACAAAAAAGCCGCGGATCTGCCACTCGGCTTTTCAGGGTTAGGGGGATTTCAGCGTTTGGGCGCTTCGTCATAGCCGCGGATAAACCCTGCGGCTTTTTAAAAGGCTCGATTGCCCTGGCGGTCAGGGTACGTATGCTTGCAACTGCTGGGCATAGTCGGCAATTTGGCGATCATAACTTGGTGCGCCCGCAGGAAACCAGTAGCGGGCGGCTTGGGCAAACCAGCCAATCACCAAAAGTAGACGTAATGCCAGGATGCCTGGCGCGACATAGGGAGTGGCGTCAATCCCCAGTGATTCCAGTAAACTGGCTCGATCAAGATCGACGGGCCCCCAAAACGGTCGTTGCCAATCGAGAATACAATAACCCGTGGCTGTCACCAGTACATTTTCGCCTTTTAGATCATTATGGAGATAGCCGGTTGGCCCACTAATTGCCGTCAGTACACGCGGGGAACGAATCTGCTCGGCGAGTTGATCAATCGTTGTTTGGGTGACTTGCTGGAAAGTTCTGTTCTCAACCAGAGCCAGCAAATCAGCGATCAGTGCTTGTCCGTACCTATACCACCGTTCGGGCGTACGAATATCCCCTAAACTGGGTAATTCACCTTGGATCGTAGCTATGCCAGCCAGAATCTCATCGACTTTTGCCAGTTTCTCCTGCTTATCTAGTGCAAGATCACCAAGCAAGCAGCCCGCTACCTCTTCCAATACCATGGCAGCCGATAATCCCTCATCCGGCAAGCGGCGCGCGGCGGCAAGCAAGGGCGAACGGGCAGACTGATAAAAGCTTGGCTCAACGGTTGGCGGTGCTTGAACCTTATAGATGAAGCGTTGGCCTGTGGCACATTGTAGACGCTGGACACATGAAAGCGGCCATTCATGGATGGTCGTTCTTTCCATAATGACAAGCCCAATCAATGCCGCCAATTCCGCATCGTCATGCAGCCATAGATCAAAATAGGGATGTTTTTTCATAACGCTCTGCTTGTAGCATGACTCACCGATGAGTTAGGCAGCAACCGCACTCCTGGCTCCCACCAAACGCGGATAGTTGGCTTGGCACACGGCTAGGGTAGGTAGCGCAATTCATAGACATACGACTTTGCGCCTTTCTTGCTGACCCATTCGCCTTGCGGCGGTTGCCCAGCATGGTGGCGGCGTTCGTCCAGCCAAGGGCGGCCAGCGACCGCCTTGGTAGCGGGGTCAATGGCCACCCAGCCAAGTGACGGATCATATTCGATGAAAAGATCGGGCCGGTCTTCGCGTGCGAAACGCGGCGTGGCAGTTTCAGATGGCACACGGTGAAAGGTATAGATCAGGCCATCCTCAAGTCGGCGCAATTCAAAATGCTGGATAAAAAGCTGTTCAGTCATCCCAATCTAAATCCTCAGTACCCCGCGGAATCCCCGTGCGGCATAATAGGAGTCCGCGCCATTGTGATAGACAAAGACACGACCATAGCGCCGATCACCAAAGAGGGCACCGCCCCGTTCGCGGATAGCGGGCGGGGTCGCCACCCAACTGGATGTTTTCTGATCAAACTCACCCAGTTGCTGTAGCGCCCGATAGTCTGCTTCGGTGAGGAGGTCGATGCCCATAGCCGTTGCGAGGTCAACCGCGCTATTTTCTGGCTTGTTGGCTCTCCTGGCATCGAGTGCTTTCCGGTCGTAGCAAAGGCTGCGACGGCCACTGGGGCTTTCGGCGGCACAGTCATAAAAGATATAGTCGCCTCTTTTTTGATCATGCCCAACCACAGCGGGTTCTCCACCGGTTCGTTCCATTTCGTACAGAGACCAGAGTTTTTCTGGATTGGTCACTAACTTTGCTTCGATTGTCGCCCATTCTAGGGTGGCATGGCGTTTCTGGTTTTTCGCAAAGCGCGTTTGCAACAGGCTCAAGAGTTCTGTAACTTGTGTCGATGATAACTTCTTCTCTGCTTCCACAAGACTCCTCCGTTTATTATCCGATCCTCCCAAAGCGAAGCGTTGTGCTAGCCACGTAGTCTATAGCACACTAGGTCAACGGCCCATTACGCCGCGGGGCTGTGTCTTCTGTCTTTCAAAATTGGGGAACTTGACCATACGTCGCCATCGTCAGACGAAAAGCCAGACCCTGCCAGTTGGGATCATTGTCCACATGGCGCTGCCGGTTTTCATCAGCGATTTGGCGCAGCAACCGCAAAGCACTACGATCAGCCATGGCCGCGGTATCCACGGCGAGATACTCCTGGAATAACGCCACGCGCATGGCATGAACAGTCGCTGGATCGAAAAAGGCCGCATTCAGCTCGCTGTTGCCAAACAATGAATAGTGATGCAGGTTGCAAGAACCAACAGTAGCCCATTCATCGTCGATGAGCATGAGCTTCGAATGGACATAGACCGGCTGACGGCGGCCTTCGTCATCCAGCCCAGCAATCCCACACAACGTAAAATTTTCATACGTGGCTAGGCGCGCTCGCTCGGCCAGAAAGGCCAATCGGTCGGGAGATACGACCGCGGTTGGCGTGATATCAGGCACAGCAGGTAATAACAAGGCAACGAGCACCCCCCGTGCCAAGGCTTCATGGAGCGCGGCCACGATCTCCGCGACCTCCACATATTGATTTTCTAGATAGATCGTGCGGCGTGCAGAACGGATCGCCAAACAATACTGGTCGAGGTTACTCTGCTCCCCGGCGGCAATGGGAAACGCAACACCATGCGGGGTTGGCTGCGTATGGCGATAGCGACCGGCATGGATGGTCCGCTGAATCTGCATCAACACGGTGCCACATTCAGGCGGTGTATGTGTGGGGAAAGGGAGATCTTCGTCGCTGCCCGGCCCCCACCACCCATCAGCACAGGTACGCTCGCTGGCCTCGTTCCAACGCTGGACAAAGTTGTGTTCGACATCGGCCACAGCCGGTCCGGCAATCTCGATATAAACGTCATGGTTATGCCCTTGCCCCTGGTGTCCCGGCGCAACAACCGAATGCGGATTGAGGTTGATGCCACCCACAAAGGCCGTCGCCGTTGCGCCTGAAGGATCGATAAGCCAGCTTTTCTGATGTTGGCAGTAGCCAGGGTGTGCCCGATCCCAGCGAATCTTGAGATGGGAATAATGTTCCGCCAGCAGGGCAAAATGGGCAGGCGAACCCCAAAACGCATTCTGGCGGTGTCGGGCTGTTACCTCGTCGGGGCGCCAGAAGATCAGGCGCACATCTAGCCCCCGTTGTGCGGCGCATTCGAGCACATCTAGAGCCGTGCCAAGCCCGTCGGGCATCCGAAAGGCGGGCCACATAAAGGTAATGGTGGCCCAAACACGCTGTTCCGCCGCCGCAATAGCCGCACAGATCCGCCGAAAGGCGGGCTCGCCATCAATCCAAGGTTGAACTAGATTACCACGGCGCGCCGGATAGCTGCCGGTGGTTACGAAGGGTATGGAAGTCGCAGACATGCTTGGTGCATTCCTTTGGTTGGTAGGGAGTCATCACAGTCAAGCCAGTGGTGAGCGTGCCTACTCCTACGCGAAACGTTTGATAAAGGCGGTCTTGCTGCCGCTCGTTAAGCCACACTCTTCATAAAAGTGGAGCTTCCATTCCGTCTTTGTCCCGGTTTCGAGGATGACTTTGTAGCAACCCCACTGCTCGGCTTGGGCAATGGCATGGCAAACCAGTTGTTGCCCGATCCCTTGGCGACGGATGGTCGCCAGGACTACCACATTTTCAATGATTGCGAAGGGTCGGCAGCCGTTGGATAGCCCTTCGACGCGGCCCAATGTACAGGTTCCCACCAAGTTGCCAGCTTGCTCAAAACCAAAGATTTTTAGATGGTCGAGCTTTGTAATCTGCGTGATTTTGGCACGGATCGTGGCAATCTCGCTCGCGGTAACCGGCGGTGTAGCCCCCAGTTGCCGCATCAACTCCGCCAGATCAGGCGCGTCGTCCCCGTTGACTTCACGGATCATCGTTCTCGTCTTTCCTTTTCCTTTAGCCTTCGGTCAACCCGGCTGGATAACGATCCGCCACGAGATTGAGCCGAAGCTGGTGTTCGAGAAAGGCTTTGAGCCCAGCCAGCATAAGCGAAAAACCTTGAATCGCTTCGTAGACCGCAGGAGGCGGTTTCCGGATGAGCATACCGGTCTTGGTTGAGGGGACTTGGGTAAGTTGTAACTGAGTCATGCACGCTCGTTTGCGACGTTGGACGGAGGAGATCCAAAAATCCAGTAGACCAAATGTGCTAACTAGGTATACCAGAAGTCGGTCATGCTTGTCAAAGTGTGCCAGGTATGTCACCTACCCTAAAATGCCCTTTGCACAATGGATAAGCCCCCTCTGCATCGGACGGACCAACTTGTGTATAGCCGCGGCGCAAGTAGAAGGCAAGGGCATTGGGGCTGGCTTCCAGGTGAACGGCTGAGTAACCAGCCTGCTCAATAGCGCTTTCGGCAAACGTTAATAGCGCCGACCCCACCCCTTGCCCCGCCGCACACGGCGCGACATAGAGCGCGGCAATCCGATCGCCAACGACCTCGACCCAGCCCACCACACCGGCTTCTACAGCCACCCACACCAGATGTTCCTGCAACGCCCGCGCAAAGCGATCCGCAGATACTTGGTCTGCCCAAGCGGTGGCTGCTTCCCATGAAAGTGTTGGCACTGCCAACGCCAGAATCGCCTCGCGTCGAATAGTCGCGAGGCTTCCTTCATCGGTTATCTGGGCACGTCGGATCTCGATCAAGCGGTTATCTTCCTTTCGGTGACAAACCAAAGGTTACCCTTACACACAACCGACAAGCAAACATCGTGAATTAATTCACGAATTCCCTTTTTCACCCCATTTTGGTATAATCAAAGAATCAATCCTGTGTTGCACAATTGCGCGCTACCCGGTTCTGCCCAGCGTAACACAGTCCACGCGATTGCATCAAAAAAGGAACTCCTACCATGAAAATAGACATTGTTGGCGGTGTGGCCGGTGGGGCCGCGACCGCGGCACGAGCGCGGCGGCGCAGTGAAAGCGCTGAAATTATCCTGTTAGAACGTGACGAGTATGTCTCCTTTGCCAACTGCGGCCTACCCTATCCCATTTGTTTTGAACAAACCTTGCTTTTGCGGTAAGATAAAGGCAAGCAAACCTTCCCTTCCAACCCCGATTCAGTGCAATAAAGGGGCGACTATGTCGAACGAACCCATCTATCTCCTCGTGCGCGCCGATGATATTGGCTTCTGTCAGGCCGCCAATCAAGCATGTATGGATGTCTTTACCCAAGGGATCTGCCGTTCAGTCGAGGTGATGGCCCCTTGCCCTTGGTTTCCCCAAGCCGTGAAGTTGTTACAAGCCCAGCCCACTTATGATGTTGGCGTGCATCTCACCCTGACCAGTGAGTGGGAGAATATGAAATGGCGTCCCCTCTCGGCGGCGACAAGCCTAGTCGATGACGACGGCTATTTCTGTCACACCTACCGCCGCGGTCAGCACTATCCAGAACGCCACCCCTTTTGCGAGATTGCTTGGACCGCAGCGGATGTCGAGCTAGAACTCCGTGCCCAGATTGAGACCATCCGCAAACATCTGCCTTGGGCCAGCCACATCACCACCCACATGGGCGGCCTGCGTGACAATCCGAACTTCCAAGGTATCGTCGACCGGTTGGCCGCGGACTATGATCTGGCCGTAAATGTAGCCGACCATGGGTTTGAACGCTGGCGTGGCTTTGGCGAAAACAACCAAGCGCTCACCCCTGCTGAAAAGGCCGCGGCCTTACGCCAGAATTTGGCAGCACTCGGGCCAGGCAAATGGATCTTTGTCGACCACCCGGCTTATGACACACCGGAAACCCGTGCCATCTACCACATTGGGTACGAAAACGTCGCGATTGACCGCCAAGGCGTTGTCGAAGCTTGGACTGATCCCGAGGTCCTGGCGATCATTGCCCGTCGCCAAATCCAATTAGTGAGTTATGGCGATGTGAAACGTGGCCTGGTGGCGTGATTCTTCCTATCCCACGAATCACGTAGCACGAATCACACTTTTGTCAACACCACATCCAGCTAGCTTCACAAATTATCATGGGAGTTATCATGATCGATCTCTTCAAAACGTTCTGTCTACGAGCCCTTGTACCGGTGCTGCTGTTGCTGGCCCTAGCCGGGAATGATCGACCAGTGGCGGCGCAGGCCACCGCCATTGGCGTGCCGGATGGCTTTACCGCGGAGCTATTGACCAGCAAATTAGATGGCCCCACCGCCTTTGCCATTGCACCGGATGGCCGGATCTACGTCACCCAAAAAGCTGGTACAGTACGCGTCTGGCAAAATAATCAGTTAGTCGCCCAGAATTTCATCGATATTAGCCAGGAAGTGAATCAGACCTATAATCGCGGCTTGGTCGGTATTACGCTACACCCGGATTTTCCCAAAACGCCCTATGTCTATCTGGCCTATGTCTATCAGCCCAAAGAAGCTTATCAACATAAACCAGTCGGGGCTCGTCTCTCGCGTGTGATCCGCGTCTCGGCTGACCCCGCCAACCTCAACCAAGCGCTGCCCGACAGTAAAGTCGTCATCTTGGGCGCCGGGGGCGAATTTGAACAGATTGGTAACCCCGACAAACCCGATCGGGCCCCCTACACTTGTGAAGACGAAGCGGGCAAAGCAATTCGCGATTGTATTCCTGTGGAAGGGACTGCCCACCAAGCAAATATGCTCCGCTTTGGCCGAGACGGCGCGCTCTATGTGGGCGTCGGCGACGGCGGCGAATATGACGAAGCGGGCCTTCGCGCTCAGGATCTGGATAGTTTATCGGGCAAGATCCTCCGGATCAATCCGCTCAACGGAAATGGCTACACGAATAACCCCTTTTATAATGGTGATCCCCAGAGCAACCGCGCCAAAGTCTATATGCTTGGCTTGCGCAACCCTTTTCGCTTTACCTTCGACCCCACCGGCAGCAACTTGGTGATCGGTGATGTGGGGAAGAGTTCTTGGGAAGAGGTGAATCGGGGCCGCGCGGGTGCAAATTTTGGTTGGCCTTGCTTCGAGAATAGCGACCCCGGTCTCACCACACCCCCCTGCGACAAAATCCAAGCTTCCCCCAAAAGCGCTGTCTTTCCAATGCATGCCTTTCCCCACACCGAGGGACGCGTTGCGATTATTGGCGGTGATTTCTATAGCGGCACAGCCTTTCCTGCCACCTACCGGGGGGCCTACTTCTTTGGCGATTACAATGTAGGCAAGATCTGGCTGCTGCCTCCCAATGGCAACGCCAACGGCGTGCAAGAATTCGCGAGCCAATTGGCTGGGCTGGTCCAAATCACGGTCGGTGCCGATGGCAACCTCTATGTCATGACGGTACGGGGTGGTTCGCTCTACCGTGTGCGCTGGGCAGGCTAAGCAATATGCATATTTCCTGGCAAGCAGTCGGCAAGATCCTCCGCGGCTTGTGGGTCACCTTTGGCCTTATTGCGCTCATCTGGCTCTTTCTCTCCTTCCAAGCCAAGGGCGTTGATCCCCGTCTCCTACAGGATGATGAACAAGTTACGGTAGTCAACGATAGCGAAACGCTGCGCTTCCTCCCCACAGCGCAGCCCCAATCGGTGGGTCTCCTCTTTTACCCAGGTGGCATGGTCGAGCCAACCGCCTATGCACCGCTGGCCCACGCCCTAGCCAAACGCGGTTACGCCACCATCATCGTCAAGCTACCATGGCGCACAGCTATGTTCCCTGGTCAAGAAGAAAACCTAGGGGCGCACACACGCGCGCTCATACAGGAAAATGATGCAGTCACGCAATGGGTGTTGGGCGGCCACTCACGCGGGGCCGCCCTGGCTGTCCGCTTTGCCCATGCCGCCACCGACACGCTTGCCGGGTTGATCCTGATCGGCACCTCGCATCCCAAAGAAGCCGCTTGGAGCCTGGCAAACAGCAACCTGAATGTATTGAAAATCTATGCCTCGCAAGATGGGCTGGCTAGTGTGGCCGAGGTGGAAGCCAACCGTTCTTTTTTGCCAGCCACCACGCAATGGGTCTTGATCGAAGGTGGCAATCATGCCCAGTTCGGCTACTATGGCAGCCAGCTTGGCGATAACCAAGCCACACTTTCACGCGAGGAGCAACAAGCCCAAATGCTGGCCGCCATTCAACACTTTTTGAGCACCGTTCCATGACGGATAGAGAGGTGTAGAGGAGAAGGAATCAGACATGCCACCCTTTAAAATTGTCGGGATTAATTTTGATCACATGCACATGGGTGATCTCCTGCGCAAGGTACAGGAACATCCTAATGCTGAAATCGTTGGGATTTGCGACGAACGCGCGGAGCGGATGGCTAGTACGGCCCAAGCGCTCGCCATCCCCACGGAGCGGATCTTCACCGACTATCGCCAATGCCTAGAGCAGACGCAACCGGATATGGCTATCCTCTGCCCAGCAACGGCGACCCATGGCCTCTGGGTCGAACGGGTTGCCCCCTATGGGGTGCATCTATTGGTAGAAAAACCCTTTGCCGCGTCGCTGGCCGAAGCCGACGCCATGATCGCCGCAGTGGCCGCTACGGGCAAGCAGATGATCATCAACTGGCCCTTGGCCTGGTATCCGCCCCATGTGACCAGCAAACGGCTGCTTGATGAAGGGGTGATTGGCGAGGTGATCGAGGTTCACTATTACGATGGCAATCGCGGACCCATGCGCCATGTCGCGGACAAGGTCGAAATATCACCCGAAGAGGCAGCCAGGCGCAAAGGCGAAAGTTGGTTCTACCAACGGGCCCAAGGGGGCGGCTCGCTGCTCGACTACTTGGGCTATGGCGTCACGCTGGGTACTTGGTTTCATAATGGTGACAAGCCCCTGGAAGTAACAGCCGTCATGGATGAACCGCCTGGCCTGGAAGTCGATGAACACAGCATTACCATTGCCCGCTATGCCAAGGGGCTTTCCAAATATGAAACGCGGTGGGGCACCTTTACCGACCCATGGAAGCTCCAACCGCAACCCAAATGCGGCTTTGTGATTGTGGGCACCGCAGGCACGATCAGCTCCTATGATTACGAACCCACCATCCGTGTGCAAACGGTGGATCGCCCCGAAGGAGAAGTCCGTCCGGTCGATCGGTTACAACCACCCTATCAGAACCCGATCCAGAATTTTATTCATAGCCTACAGACCGGTGAACCAGTCCATGGGCCGCTCTCGCCTGCCATCTGCCGGATTGGTCAACAAATTGTGGATACAGCCATCCTCAGCGCCCGCGAAGGGCGGACCGTCGCGCTTCTAGGCTAGCGATAAAAGCTTTAGGGACGCGGATAGACGCGGATTTCTTTTTATCCGCGTCCATCCGCGTCTATCCGCGTCCCCTTTTTAGTTCTAGCTACTTACAGCAAGTGGTGGGCCACCTTTTGCACGCCGGTGATAATATCGTCCAGGTCCTCTTCTTCGTAGAAAGGCCCCAGGCTGACACTGACAGCCCGCGCCAGCAGATCTTCACTCCGTGGGCACATCCCTAGTCGATAGGTAATTGGTTCGGGGAAATAGGTTGAGCAGCGGAAGGGACAGCCGTCGGTGATGGTCCATTGGTTGAGGATCTGTGGCGCGGCATAGACGGGCTTGCCGCCATAGACCTTACCCGCGGGTACGCCCTCGGCCCGCAAGGCACTCGCCACCGTATCTGCCTGCTCTGGGGTGGGCAGATAAAAGAGCACACTGAGCCCATGCCGATCCCGTTCTGGTGCCGAAGGCGATAGCTGCAATCCTGACAGATCCGCCACGGCACTGCGGACAATTTCGCGATTGCGCTCAATCCGATTGAGGATTTCATCAAGTTTCTTCAGTTGGCACCCTAAGATCGCGCCAGCAATCTCGCTCATGCGCAGATTTTCGCCAATCACCGGTTGCCCACCCACCGTGTCGCGCACACCGGCATGAGCAGTCCAGAATTGCCCACCCTGATCGCCATAGATCACGGCGCGGCGGAACAGTTCGTGATCATCGGTGACGACGACCCCACCTTCACCACTGGTAATATTCTTCTCTAGCTGAAAGCTAAAACAACCGACCTGGCCCAAAGTGCCCACATGGCGACCTTTGTAGTAGCTACCACAAGATTGGGCCGCATCTTCAATGACGGCGAGGCCATGTTTTTTGGCAAAGTCCAGCACTGGGTCCATATCGACCGCCACGCCGCCCAGGTGTACTGGCATGATCGCCTTGGTGCGTGGGGACAGACACCGTTCTAGATCAGCCGGATCAAGTTGCATGGTTTCATCCACTTCGGCGAAGACGGGACGGGCGCGCTGGGCCACAATGGCCCCAATGGAAGCGATAAAGGTCACCGCGGGCGCAATCACTTCGTCGCCGGGGCCAACCCCTAGCGCGGCCAACCCCAACCGCAGGGCTGCCGTTCCATTGGTGGCCGCGGCGGCATACTGAGCGCCGACAAAGCTCGCAAAATCTTTTTCAAATTCGGCGACTTTAGAGAGGAGCTGCGGGCCGTAATAACGGAAGAGGGAACGACTTTCGAGCACTTCCATGACAGCCCGCTTCTCATCTTCCCCAATAACAGTCGCGCCCTTATAGCGATTGAGTTCGCGCTGAATAACGGGCTGACCACCATCAATCGCTAATTTATCTATGACTGAAGACGACATATGCGTATAGACTCCTCATTGCCTGTTTGTTACCCATCGGACTAGTGCTGACCGGTTTTTCAAACTTGTCAGCTCTGTGATACCCACAACCGCTAATGCAAGATGCTGTCAGCTTTCGGCGCATCATACCGACGGCGACGGTGCGTGATGCTGGAAGACCGGCTCGAGCGCGGCGCGGACGCGTGGCTGGAAATAGCGGCTAGAACCCATCCCATAGGCCCGCCCGACTTCGTAGCCGCCTTCGGGAAAATCTTCTGGCTCGGGCAGATAGCTCAACCAGCCGTTAGCATAGCTAACCAACATGGGGGTTGGATAGCCCAAAGCGCGCAGGTGGCGCTTTAATTGCACCGCCGTTTCGGAAAAGACCTCTGCCGGTTGCCCCACGAGCAGGGCATCGCCCAGTTGAAAGAGCATGATCTCCGCCGGTAGACCAGCGGCCAAGAGCAGCTCATAATCAGTCACCGTTGGCGAGCGCGAGGGCTTTTCGCCCACCACAGTTTCATCATGATCGGCGATAGCCTTAACGATGATCTGCTCGGTCCACGGGGCGCGTTGAAGCGGGGCCGGTTGGAGCCCTTGATAAATGTGCAGGACCTCGGTGGCAAAAGCCTCGCCCAACTCGGCCACCTCGGCAAAGGTACCACCGGTGCGGTTGCCCACATTATAGCGTTCAGGGCTGGCTTTAGGGCCGTAATAAGCGCTAATGTCGCCAATCGATACAACAGGGCGGCCACTCTGTAAGGCCTGCCGCACCCCAGCCACGAGCGGATTAATATTCCCCGCGCCCCCTTGCAAAAAGAGACAGGTCGCGTCATGGCCCAGCGCAGCTTCTAGCTTGGTGCAGGCATATCCAGGCCAATCGGCACTGACCTGCAAATTGTCCGGCCCCATCACAACGGCATGACAAGCAAAGTTGGTCACTAGCCCCAGCGTTTGCCCTTGGATGTTATCGATCCGGATCACACCAAGCCCTGGATCAACCGGGCGGTCGATCCAGCGGCGGTTGATCGAATAGCCATAGAGCATGCCATAGCCGCTAGCAAGCTGGGCTGGTTCCAGCCGCGCCACCGCTGCTTTCACCGCCTCGGCAATGATCTCGGCCAACGGTCGCGCCCAATTATCGGCATCCCGATCACTCGGCCCCGAGTGAGTATGGGTGGTGGCGAGGAAGACATTGGTCGGTGCGATTCCGGTCTGTTGGGCAATCGCCGAGCGAATCTCTTGCACACTGACCACATTCAAATAGCAAAATTCACAGGAGATCAACGCCCATTGTGTGTCTGCCACTTCGATCACCAATAGACGGGCAAAAAGCGGATCATGGACAGCCGTTGCGCCACTGGCGCGGTTGCCGTAGCCCATCAGACGGCAGCCCAACTTTGGTGTAATCTCTGCTCGACCAAAGGCCGCACGTAGTTCCATACCTTTTCCTCGATTCAGTTAGCCATTGATAAAGCTGATCCCCTTCGTGGATCAAATATCATTTTCAGCCAGGGCCGCCAAGAGGGCGGTGCGGACCTGGGGTTGAAAGAAACGGCTCGTGCCTTCGCCATGGGCGCGCTGCACCTCGTAGCCACCTTCGGGGAAAGTCTCTGGCTCGGGCAGATAACTCAACCAGCCATTGGCATGCCCCACGATCAGGGGCGTCGCATAGCCCAAGGCACGCAAGTCGCGTCGCCAACGCACAACCGTTTCGCTCAGAACTTCACCTGGTTGTCCCAAGAGCAGGAGATCACCAGCCGCCAACACCATGATCTCAGCCGGGACAGTCGTTGACGACAGGGGGGTGGCCGTGGTTGAAAAGGCCGCCACTTCGTCCACCGTGCGCCCAGCATCGAGCAGCAGTTGGTGCGACCCCAGCGGCGTTGTGGGAACGGTGGGCGTAATACCACGATAGACCCGCAACACTTCGTCGGCAAAGGCGCTGCCCAATTCAGCGACATCCGCCCAGGTGCCACCAGTGCGATCACCCACATTATAGGCGGTGGGATCAGCGCCATCCCCATAGTAGGCGCTGATCTTTCCAATCGACACGACCGGCCTCCCACTCTGTAATTGGGCCCGTACACTGGCGACGACCGGGTTGACATCGCCGCCCCCCCCTTGAAAAAAGAGACAGGTTGCGTCACCACCCAATGCCTGTTCTACGGCACGACAGGCAAAGCCAGGCCAATCGGCGCTGATGGCATAGTTGTCATAGCCCATCACCACGGGATGACAGCCAAAGCTACTGATCAGCCCAAGCGGCTCACCAGCCAGCGTTTCCACTCGGATGACCGCCACACCAGGATCGACCGGACGGTCCAACCAGCGGCGATTGACCGAATAGCCATAGAGCAGGCCATACCCGCCCCCAAGCCGCGCCGGTTGGAGCGCGGCGCAGGCGGCTTGCACCGCATCGGCAATCAACTGACCCAGCGGGCGTTCCCAATTTTCTGCATCCCGATCATGGGGGCCAGAATGGGTGTGCGTCGTCGCCACAAAGACATGAGCGGGGGCAATGCCGCAGCGCTGTTGGACAGCCGAACGCACCTCGGCCACACTCGTTGCGTTTAGGCAGCGCAGATCACAGGCGATCAACGCCCAGCGGCCACCTTCGTCTTCGACAACAAGGGCGCGAGCCAGGAGACGATCATGAACAGCCGTCGCGCCGTGGGTGCGATTGCCATAGCCCATTAAACGACAGCCGAGCCGCGGGGTGATATCGGCGCGACCAAAACCAGCACAGAAACGTGCCACACAAAACCTCTTTCATTACTTCACACCGGACAGGACAACCCCTTGCACAAAATAGCGTTGCAACGATAGGAACAGCAGAATGATCGGCAAGGTGGCGACGGTCGAAACCGCCATAATATAGGTCCAATAGGGTTCACGCAACGGCTGTTGAAAAAAGGTCATACCGACCGTCAACGTCATTACATTGGGCCGCGTGGCGACGATCATCGGCCAGAAGAGGCTGTTCCAACTCCACATAAAGGTCAAAATCGCCAAAGTAGCGAGCGGTGGCATTAACAAAGGCATGACAACGCTAAGAAAGATACGAAATTCGCTGGCCCCATCAATGCGCCCCGCGTCCAAGAGTTCATCGGGAATGGTCAGGCAAAATTGGCGCATTAAAAAGACCCCAAAAGCGCTGACCATCCCTGGTATGATCAGCCCCATATAGGTGTTGACCCAGCCGAATTGATAGGTGAGCACATACAAAGGCAAGAGCAACACTTGAAAGGGGACCATCATGGTGCTGAGGATGAGCAAGAAGCAGAGGCGATTGCCGGGGAAGGCATATTTCGCCAACCCATACCCCGCCAAAGCACTGAAAAACAATACGCCCGCCACCCGCGTGACCGACATAATCACACTGTTTAGGAAAAATTGACCAAAGGGCGCGACTTGAAATGCTTTACGATAGTTGTCGAACCCCTGAAAATCATCGGGAAACCAGTGGATCGGCACGGCAAAGATTTCGACTTCGCTCTTAAAGCTTGATGACACCATATAGAAAATGGGGAGGCAGGTAAAGATCACGCCAACGAGCAAAATGGCATGAATCACCAACTGCCCGCTCCAACGCAACACGCGTTGCTGAAACGAACGCCCAGTGGCAGGACGCACCGTGATCATGGATGTATTCATGGGCTTTCTCGCTAATCCTAAGAGTAAGAGACTTCTTCGGCCCGCATCAACCGCACTTGCAGTACGGTAATGATGATGATGATCAGGAACATAAAGACGGAAATGGCCGCGGCTTCGCCCATCTTAAAGTATTGGAAGCCATTTTTATAGACCAGCAACGCCATGGTCGTGGTCGAATCGCGCGGGCCCCCTTCCGTCATAACATATTGGAGATTAAAGCCTTGGAACGCGCCAATCAGCGTCGTGACCATGACAAAGACGGTGGTCGGTTTTAGGAGCGGCAGGGTAATGTTCCAGAAATTTTGCCAACGATTGGCCCCGTCGATGGACGCCGCATCGTAGAACTCCCGCGGAATCCCCACCAGGCCGGCCAGCCAGATCAACATCAAATAACCAAATTCGGCCCAGTTCGCCACGATCATAATCGCATAGGGGGCAAGGGTGCTTGTCCCCAACCAGAAAATTTCACGCGTGCCGACGAGTGGCTCGACCATGACATTGATCAAGCCGCGCGGGTCAAAGAGTAATTTCCACACCAAGGAAACGACAACGCCCGAGAGCAAAGCAGGGGTGAAAAAGAGCACTTTGTAGGCCTGCTTAAAGTGGAAGCGACCGCGAAAGAGCATGGCTAACCCCAAGGAAAGAATCCATTGGGGCACCGTCGTGCCCACAACATAGGCAAAGGTGACGATGGCGGCATTCTGAAATTGTTTGTCGCCAATGAGCTTTACAAAGTTTTCCAGGCCGATAAAGACTGGTGGGCGAAGCAAAGTAAAGCGCGTGAGGCTATAGTACAACCCGCTAAACATCGGATAGATGTTGAAGATCAGAAAGAAAATCATCGCCGGAATGACAAAGAGGAGCCCGTAGTATTCACGGCGAAAGCGAAAGCGGCGGGATAGAGCCGTGCGCTGTTCACGGTTTCGACCTGGGGCCATCGCAATATTCATGATTCATGTCCATTTTCTCAAACGCATCTACGCCGCTCGATGATTTGGCATCATCACCCAGCGGTTTAACCGGGGACCGTTAGGGTTTCCACACATTAACATTAAATTCGATAAACCAGCGCGGATTGAAATCAGCGCCTGCTCGGTCAAGCTGCGCTAAAGCGCACTAGTGAGCTCTACCGATTTAATGGCTTATCCTTCATGAAACCCCAACGGTCTACTCGTACCAAGCCTATCGGTTAGGAAATGGCTTTCCAAGCTTCGTCAAGCACAGTGTTGATCTCTTCATTCGCCACAGACTGAGCTTCGGCAATGGATACGCCTTCGACAATGCCATCGCGCATGCGATCCAACACATCCACAATCTGCCGCCAGCCAGGAGGCGTTGGGGCGTAGACACTCTTGGTCATCTCATCCAGGAAGACATCCAAGAAAGGTGTTTCTTTGAATGCCGTGGATTCAACCACCTCTTTTTTCGTCTGCAAGAGGCCGGTTTGGGCCAAATATTCACCGGGGAAAGAGGCCAAATAGGCGGCCAGTTTCCACGCGGCCAGTTGGACATCCGGCTTGGACTGCGAGTTCACCATGTGGAAGTAGGCATAGACATGAAAGCCCGAATCATTGACGGCGTTGTCGAAGCGCGGGGCGGGATAGGCGGTATAATCAATCCCGGCATCCAATAACCCGGCGCGGCGCCATGAACCGGTATTCATCCACATCGCCACATCGCCCTGCAACATTTGGGCCTGATCCTGGACATACTGAGGGCCATCTAACCCATTATCGGCAAAATATTTCCAGAACTCTAAAACTTGCGTCGCCTCTGGGCTATCGATGGTTCCTTGGGTATAATCGGCAGAGACCGGTGAGCCACCAAGCTGATGGAGCTGACCGCCAAAGATGTTAGTACAGACACCAGCTGTCTTCCAGCCAAGCATCGCCCCCCGCTGGACCAATTGACCACTGCTATCGCGCTTGGTGAGCTGCTCGGCCACCGAGGTAAACTCCTGCCACGTCTTGGGATAATCCACCGCCGGGTCGAGGCCCGCTTCGGCAAAGAGCGTATTGTTGATATGGAGCGTGTAGATACTGACTTCGTTGGGAATCCCATAGAGTTCCCCTTCGTAGGTTGCACCGGCTAGCGTATTCTGTGGCTCAATATAGGTGTCCAGGAAAGCAGCTTTATCGGTGCCAAAGGCTTCAAATTGCACCGGAATCACCGCGCCTTGGCGGAAATATTCGGAGAGGTAGAGACTGGTGTGAGCAAAGAGATCCCCAGCAGTGCCAGCGGCCAGCGCGGTGGGCAACATGGTGTTAAATTCGCCGGGCGTTTCCTGAACAACCGTAATGCCTGGGTTTTCCTCGACAAATTTTTCAATATATTCCTTGTCTAAGGCGACACGTTCCTCAAAAGTGTGTGCCCAATAGAGCACCTGCACTCCTTCGGCGGAGGGCGCGGCAGCACTGCCACCCTCTTGGGCTGGTGCCGCCGGTACGGCCTGACAAGCAGCGAGGGCAGCAACAGCACCGGTGGCCGCGGACAGACGCAAAAAGTTGCGTCGAGTCAACTTGTGATCGGACATGAAAAGCCTCCTAGAAGTAATAAATACATGGTTGCTTGGGGGTAACGACACAGTATGTGCGTATCAGCTAGTCTATACACGATAGACGACAAGGGGATTCTCATGGTGCAGCAAACTACAGCGGTGTAGTTGAACCAAGAGCGAGCATTAGCAATATTTTGTAGGTGGAGTGGGCGTTGTTGCTCGGGGTGGGCAGAGGAACAACGTCGTATCAAGAAGCTATTTACCCAAGTGACTTCCTTTTGAAAGCCTGACCAACTGCGATTAGATTTCTTTATTTGCCTTGGGAAGAAGAGTCTAACAGAACTTAACACCCCTGTCAAACAGCTTTTTTGTAGACCTACCAGGGAAATCATCTAAGGCCCTGATAGCCACTTGACATTCTTTTACGCTTTGCGCTACACTGAAATATTAGAAAGTGTGATGCGCAGAGCTGCGTTGAAGCTCACACTTTTCTACCTTGCCCTATTGGCCACCTCTCGAAATCCTGCTTCTTCATGCCCCAAGCGGAACGACAGCAATTTCAGAAAGACCACGGTTAAAGAACAACGCCGTTCAACTTCTCGGAACTAACCATGAGCGTCGTGCGTACATTGGCTGCCCTTGCGTCAGCATCCCCCTTCGACAGCCACGGCCACCCCTTCGCGCACGAGGCCCATCAGCGTAACAACGGTCGATCACAGCGTTTGTAAAGCCCATCGGAGCCATGGTGGTATGGGTCTTTACGCGCGGTGATGCGTTCCGTCGAACACAAGCCTATAGCAAGCTTTCTTATCCAAATAAGGAGATAAGTGATGATTTCGGAGCTCAGTCGTCGTCGATTCTTACAGGGGACTGCGGTGAGTCTGGGTGCCGTGTTCGTCGCGGCCTGCGCGCCAGCCGCCCAGCCCAGCAGTGGCGAAACCGGGGCACCAGCCGCAGCTGGTGGCGATCCAGTGCCAGCGTTGTTACGGGCTGGCGCTGGGGAAGAAGATTTCTTCAATCGCGTGATCGATATCTTTGAGCAGCAAAATCCCGATATTCCCATCAATCGCGTCTTTGCACCAGGTGGTAGCGAATATATTACCAAGCTCGACTTGATGATTGCCGCAGGAGATCCACCGGCGATCTATGCGCCCTTCTCCTCGCGGGGCTATCGCTACTACGCGGCCCGTGGTTTGAGCCAAGAATTGGATGATTTTATTGCGCGTGACAATATAGCATTGGACGATTTCCATGCCGATGGCCTCAAAGGGTGTCATTGGGATGGCAAGCTGATGGCCCTTCCCCTCGATCTCTGGCCGCATGTCATTTTCTATAACAAAAACATGTTTGAGGAAGCCGGGGTAGAACCACCTCCCACCGATTGGACTGACACGTCCTGGACCTATGATCTCTTCCGCGAGAAGGCCATGGCGCTGACCAAAACCGAGGGAGACACCACCACCCAATTTGGAGCACTCTTTGCCTTTAACAATTGGCCAGCGGGTTGGCTCTTTGGCGGGGACTGGTTCCCGCCCGAGACCTATGAAAAGGGCGTCATCGAACAATTTATTGGCGATAAAGACGAGAAGACCCTAGCTGCCGTCCAATGGTTTGCCGACCTCATGTTAGTGGACAAGGCCGCGCCAACACCGGCCCAATCCCAGCAGTTACAAGCTGGCGTTTCCACACCCTTCTTTATGACGGGTAAGGTCGCGATGGAGTTGGGCAATATTGGGTCGCTCAGCCAATATGCGGCCATCAATGAGTTTGAATGGGGCACCGCCGCGTTACCCTTTCCCCCCGATGGCTCGGCACGCCACATGCACGTCTGGATTGATTTCTGGAGCATGATCAAAGGGGTGAAGAATCTGGAAGGCTCCTGGCAGTTCCTCAAATTTATGGTGAGCGAAGAGGCGCAGAAGATCTATCCTTGTGAATATGGCCCCCAAAGTGCGTTGACCTCCCTCGGCTCCTATTGGATTGATATCCAAAAGAAGACCCTGACCAACCTCGCCGACGACGAGTTCACCGTCCTGACTGAAGCACCCAAATACGAGCAGATCGATCCTGAAAACTGGACGGTCAATATGAGCATCGTCAGCGACCAAGCGTTGCAACCAGCCCTGCAACGCATCTGGCTCGGCGAAGGCAGCGCCCAAGAAATTATCACGGCGGCAGCCCCCGAGATCCAGAAGGTGATCGACGAGAGCAAGGTGATTTCGTCCTAATTCGGCTGGTCCGGTAACCAGTAGGGTTGGCGAAACCCTACTGGTCTGTACCCTGGTTCCTGTTTAGATAAGCGCGAGAATGCCGTTCTGGCGTTTGCGGCTTGTGCGATTCGTTTCTGCGGAGTCTTCGTGTCTGCATCTACCCTTACCCAACCTACTCTCAAGCGACGTGCCCAGCGTCTTTTGGGCAAAGAGGCCCTGGCCTTTTATCTTTTTGCCAGCCCCTGGCTCCTCGGCTTGCTCTGCCTAACGATTGGACCGATGATCGCTTCCTTTATCCTCAGCTTTGCCGACTACCCAGTCATTACACCAGCCAAATGGATTGGCCCGCGCAACTATGTCAAATTGTTTACCGATGACAAGTTAGTCTGGCAAGCGCTCAAAGTGACCTTGCTCTATAGCCTGGGCGCGGTACCCTTAATTCTTTCGACTTCCTTTGTGGTGGCCTTGATGCTGAATCAAAGCATCCGGGGCGTGCGCTTTCTGCGTACGATCTACTACGTGCCAGCGGTCATCTCTGGTGTGCCTGTGGCTGTACTCTGGATGTGGTTGCTAAACCCCCAATTTGGGTTAGTCAATAATGTGCTAGCCAGCGTTGGCATTCAAGGCCCCGATTGGTTCTTTAGCAAAACTTGGGTCATTCCCGCCTTTATCCTGATCGGCTTGTGGGGCATGGGCGTGACCATGGTTGTCTTTTTGGCGGGCCTACAGAACATCCCGGCGCATCTCTACGAAGCAGCCAAGATCGATGGCGCGGGGGCGTGGGCACGTTTCCGCCATGTAACCATGCCGATGATGTCGCCAGTGATCCTCTTTAACCTGGTCATTGGGGTCATCGACTCTTTCCAAATTTTTACGCCAGCGTTGATCATCACTAGCGGTGGGCCAGACAATGCCAGTCTCTTCTATGGCTTGCTTCTCTATAATAATGCCTTTCGCTATCTCAAAATGGGTTATGCCAGTGCCCTGGCCTGGTTGATGTTTGTGATCATTCTGATCCTAACGGCGATCCTCTTCCGCCTGACCGGCAACTGGGTGTACTACGAGGGAACGCCCCGCAAATAGGCCACATCCAGCGCCTTTGGCCCGATCAATCAACAAGAAAGGAACAAACTGTGCAAGCAACCCTGGAACAAACCGCTTGGTGGCGGCGTAAAAGTGGTCAAGAGCAGCTCAGGATTGGCGTGAGCACTCTGTTGGTAACCCTCGGTGCGTTTATCACCGCGATTCCTTTGCTCTGGATGCTCTCCACCTCACTCAAAGAGGATGGCGACGTCTTTTTGTTGCCCATTCAATGGCTACCCCAGCCGATTGTATGGAGCAACTACCCCAATGCATTAACTTATCAGCCCTTTTTTGTCTATTTCAGAAATAGTGTTGAAGTCACCTTATTAAGCGTTGTGGGCGCGGTATGGACAGCCTCCTTGGTGGCCTATGCCTTTGCCCGTCTTCGTGCGCCAGGCAAAGATTTTCTTTTTGCCGTCCTGCTCAGCACCTTGATGCTGCCGGGCGAGGTGACGCTGGTACCGATCTACTTGATCTTCCGTTGGCTGGGCTGGCTCGATACCTATCGCCCACTTTTCGTACCCAGTTGGTTTGGGGGCAGTGCCTTCTATATTTTTCTACTGCGGCAATTCTTTCTCACCCTGCCCACGGAACTCGATGACGCGGCCAAGATCGATGGCGCGAATCTCTTTGGCATTTATTGGCGTATTCTCATGCCCCTCTCCCAACCCGCGCTAGCCACCGTTGCGGTCTTTGCTTTTTTTGCCAATTGGAGCAACTTTCAGGCCCCTTTGATCTATCTGACCACCATCGAAAAATTTACCCTTCCGGTTGGCCTGCGCCTCTATTTAAGCACGATTGGCAACAACATGCACTGGAATTATTTGATGGCGGCCACCTTAGTCTCGATTATCCCCCCTGTCTTAATCTTCTTTATTTCCCAACACTTCTTTGTCGAAGGCGCCGTCTTGACCGGCGTCAAAGGCTGAGCTATTTTCACCGTTCACTTGTTAGGCGCGATACAAAGACCTGACAGGTTTTCCAAAGCTTGTCATCGGGTTGGCTCTGTGGTTCCCACAACCGCCAACGCAAGCGGCTTGTCATCTGGTTGGCTCTGTGGTTCCCATAACCGCCGATGCCAGAATCTGTCAGGTCTTTTATTTTTCTCCCTGCGTGGCGGGTTTATTGTTGATAGAAACCAACATCCTGCCCCAATCACAGACTAGCGATTGTCCCGCTTTTATTGTATACTCGTGCGAGATACGAAAACGCGTACGCTCCTTCCCATTGCGTGAAGGCTTCCCAGATCGCAGAAAAGCGGCGCGTGTGCCAATTCATTACCAGCGAAACAACTCTAGATGGACTACGACCTTATCACCATCGGCGGTGGCATTGCCGGTTCGACGTTGGCCAGGACGCTTGCGTTGCAACAAAAACGCGTCTTGGTGATTGAGCGCGAAGTGGCCTTTCGTGACCGCGTGCGGGGCGAAGGAATTTTGCCTTGGGGTGTTACCGAAGCCAAAGCGTTGGGCATCTATGCGTTGCTGCGCGACCGGTGTGGCCATGAAGTACACTGGTGGAACAGCTACAGCGGTGCGAGCAGCTCGATCCTTCGGCGCGATCTCGCGGCAACCACGCCCCATGGCAGTGGCCTCCTCAATTTCTATCATCCGGAGATGCAGGAGCTCCTTTTGCAGGCAGCGCAAGCCGCTGGCGCAACCATTTGGCGTGGGGCCAAAGCCGTGCGGCTACAACTGGAGCCAATACCGACAGTCACGGTGCAACAACAAGGTCAACTACGCACGGTTAGCGCCCGTTTGCTTGTCGGGGCGGATGGCCGCAACTCCCAAGCGCGCCTGATGGCTGGGTTTACCGTCCAGCGCGAAACTGCCCAGATGGCCGTAGCTGGCATACTCTTTACCCACTTGGGCGCGCCAACGGATGCGATCAGCGTCTTTATCAACCCGCGGCTGCCTGGTCAATTTGCCATCTTCTTCCCGCTGGGCCAGGCGCGCCACCGTGTCTATTTTGTTTATACCCTGCAAGGGCAAGCACGGCTGCTCTGTGGTGTCCATAATATTCCGCTCTTCCTGCACGAATGTATCCAGACCGGCGTCCCCGCAGCCTGGTTTGCCAATGGCGTGCCAGCAGGGCCACTGGCGATGTTTCACACCAACAGTTGCTGGGTCGATACGCCCAGCAAGCCAGGCGTCGTGTTGATCGGTGACGCGGCTGGCGCGAGCAATCCCAGTTTTGGCTGTGGGCTCTCGCTAACCCTGCGCGATGTACGCGTGCTCAGCGAGCAACTCTTGCAGACAGAAGCGTGGCCGCGCGCCATTGCGCATTATGCCGACCAACATGATGACTATTACCATAAATTACACTGCAAGGAAAGGTGGCTGACCCAGCTTTTCTATGAACTAGGCCCCCTAGCCAATCAACGGCGGGCTCGGGTCATGCCCCTACATCGCCAAGAACCCGACCGCGATCTGGATATTGTCGGCCTTGGTCCTGATGCCCGCTGTGACGAACAAGCCCGTCTGCGGTTTTTTGGCGAAGATGCCCTGTCACGGCCCGCCCAAAGTTAAGCGCGGAAGCAAATGGAGTTTTTAGGTAATCTATCGATCAGGGCCGCGATCGCTTCTCCTACCCCAGTAATTGAAGAAAAATCCCCATCAAAATTCTGATTGACAACCCTATTATAACTACCTATACTGGGAAATATTATATGCAGTCGGGTAAAAAAACAGCTTTCCCCTAGCTTCAAACGAGCAAACCAAGGGAAGGATGCCCAAGCTACAAGCTACATGATTAGGTAGCCTTGCAGATCTGTTCGGCACGATAGGCGAATCCACACAGAGTTTGGGGGTGAAGCCCATGAATGCGAAGGTTCAATTATTGGCGCAGCAGCTAGAAGCGTATGCCGTTGCTCCTATACCCGATCTACTGGCTCAGATGCAACTGATGAATGATTTGGCTTGGGAGTTGCGCTATCTCGATCCGCCACGCGCCACTGAATTAAGTCAGCAGGTCCAAGCCTTGTTGGCAGAGTATCCCAATCCCAGAGAAGAAGCCAGAACACAAGCGATTTTAGGCGAAATCGCCGCGCAACGGGGTGACATCCGGCAAGCTTTCCTCTTGGCTAATCGGGGGATGCAGCTGGCCGAAGAACATCTCCTAGACGATTTGCGCCCTTATCTCTATTCAATCTTAGGCGAGGTACACTGGTTTTCGGGGAATTTCACCGAGGCCCTGGCCTATTTTCAACAGCAGTCTCGCGCGGCCCAACAAGTGGGTGATCAGCACTGCGAAGCAGACGCGCTCAATAATATGGGGGTCATCTACAGCAGTGTTGGCGAGTATCAACTAAGCTGCGAGACGTTACAGCGTGCCTTAGCTACCTATATCAAGGTGGCCGATCAGTGGCGACAATCCGTAGCGTTGAATAATCTGGGTACAACGCTTTATGACGCGGGAAATTATCCCGCCGCGGTCGACTATGCCTTGCAATCGTTAGCATTAACCCAAAGCCATGGTGATCCACTGCAAATACGCGAAATTCTCGACCTCGTGGGCCGGGTCTATGCACAACAAGGTGAATATGCCAAAGCCTTGGACTGTTTCCAACAGTGCGATCAATTGGCCCGCCAAGCGCGCATGGTCATCGGCCAAGCCACAGCGCACTACCGCCTTGGCTGGCTCTATACCCTACAGGGCAATGACCAAGCCGCTCTGCCCTACCTCGGGCAAGCGCTAGCCAGTTTTGACGAAAACGCGGCCACGCAAAATCGCTTTGAAACCCATCAACTACTCTCAGCGCTCCATGAACGGCTGGGCGATTCGGCCCAAGCATTGTATCATTATAAACAGTTTCACACGCTCAAAGAGCAAGTCTTTAATGAAGCCGCGGATCGCAAATTTAAGGGATTGCAGATCAGCCACCAAGTGGAAGCAGTCAAGCAAGAGGCCGAAATTCACCGGTTAAAGAATGTGGAATTACAGGCCGCGCTAGCGAAGGTCAAACTACTTTCGGGCTTGCTCCCTATCTGTGCCAATTGTAAGAAGATTCGCGATGATCAAGGCTATTGGCACGATGTCGCCATTTACGTGCGCGAGCATTCCGAGGCCGAATTTAGCCACGGGATCTGCCCAACCTGTATCGCGACCTTATATCCGAAATCGGCGAAACGGATTGCCCAGCCCAACCCCTAGGGGTTGTGATCAAAGTGCCATTCGCCCATCAACCCTAACTACTTATAGATAAACCCCTTCAAAGTCGCACAATCGTTCTTGGGTAAAAGCAGCCACAAAGGTGCACCTTTTCAATGGGTTGTCTATTCGCGAAACGCAACGAGGATGTCAACCAAATGCGACAAACGATCCCCTACAACGCCGATCAGACGCTCGCCTATGCCGACTATGGACCGCCCGACGGCTATCCGCTGCTGGTCCAACATGGCTTGATCGCCAGCATTCGCGAGGGGCAGCTCTTTGACAGCCTCACCACCGCAGGGGTCCGCGTTATTTGTGCGGCACGCCCTGGCTATGGTGATTCCTCGCCCTATGTCATGACCCAAGTGGCAGAGTGGGGGGAGATCGTTGCGCGCCTTATGGATCGATTGCATCTGGCCCAGGTTGATCTGTTAGGAATTTCTTCCGGCGCGCCTTATGCGTACGCGATTGCTCACCAACGGCCCGCCCAAGTACGCAATATTTTTATTTTCAGTGGTATTCCGGCTCTCTACGATGATACAGTGTTAGCCCTTTGGCCCCACCCAGTCGATAAGACGGCCACGCTGACGGAACTGGCGGCGTTGGCCAAGGCGCTGTTCTTTGCCGACCTGCCGCCAACGGCCCTAACCCAGCCCGATCTTCAAGATTCGCTGCGCAACGACGGCTTTGGCTTGGGCCTAGATTGGCAGATTCGCTGTCATGACTGGGGCTTTCGGCTAGAGGAGATTACGCAGCCAGTCTATCTAGAGCACAGCCGCACCGACAACCTGCCCCCCGTCGAGCGCACGGCGGCCCTCCTCCCCCATAGCCGATTGACGATCCGAGAAACGGGTGAGCACTTTTCTCCCGAGCTGTTGGACGAATTTATCAAAACCACGGTCTTGCCCAAGATGAGAAAATAAAATGCAACACCGTTCCTACCAGGGCGCTGCCGATGTAGCGCTACTCCAAGCTTTCAACGCCGCGGCCTTTGCGCAGACCAACGGCTGCGGCTATCTCCATCCCGGTGACATCCCGCACCGACTCTTCAACGGCAACAAGTACTATGATCCCGCCGCGCTGCTCACCATTTGGGAGGACGCCGCCGGGGTCGCGGCGTGGATCCTGGTTGCGCCGCGTTCACGCAGCTTCGATGCCCAAGTGCGGCCCGCCGCACGCGGTGGGGCATTAGAGCGGGCGGTTCTCCAATTTGCCGAAGCGCGCACACTGGCATTGATGCAGCAGTATACCATCGCAGACAAACCCCTTTCCAGCGAAGCCTACCAGTGCGACATCACCAGAGTTGGACTCCTTCAAGAACTCGGGTGGATGAAGGAGGACGAGCCACCCTGGGTGCTCAACCGGGCCACCTTGGTCGATCTGCCCGAACCGGTGCTCCCCGCTGGCTACACGATCCGGGCGGCCCGCGGGAGTGAAGAGGCAGGGGCATTGGCAGCCGTCCACGCCGCCGCCTTTGGCTCGACCTGGACCCCTGAACTCTACGGGCAAGTGATGGCGTCACCAGGCTATGCTGCCGAGCGTGAATTCGTGGTCGAAGCCGCCGATGGCACCTTGGCCGCCTTCACCGTAACCTGGCATGATCCATTGAATCGCACCGGGCTTTTTGAGCCGGTCGGCACCCATCCCCATCACCAGCGCCGCGGGTTGGGCAAAGCGCTGCTTCTCACGGTCATGCGCCAGATGGCGGCAGCGGGGTTGACCCACGCCTTGGTCGTCAATGACGGCACGAATGTGGCGTCACGCAATCTCTACCGCGCCTGTGGCTTCCAGCCCTGGTATCGGCTAGATAACTTTACCAAGCCGGTAGCCCGATAAGCGCGTCGCCCGAGAAAAAGCGAACGACGTCGGCGCAAGCCCGCTTCAGCAGGCGTTGCTCCCTAGCACGTCCCTTTAGGGCGGTGCGCCTCCACGTTGATTTGACAGTACCCGTCACTGCTGATAGAATTATTGCCAACTAAATAGCGTGTAGTGCCGCGCATTTGTAAACGGGCGCGGCTCAGAAAACAAGCAATGGTCTTGTTTTCTGAGCCGCGCCCGTTTTGTTTTCTGCACAATTTTTGTTTTCTGCGCCCTGGAAGGAGGCGGTATGAGTTTGATTCGTCTGCTGGGAATCGCCAAGAAATATGAGAACCAGTCCGTATTGCGTGAAGTCTTCTTTCGCCTGGCAACCGGCGACCGCGTCGGCCTGATCGGCAAAAACGGGGCTGGGAAAACCACAGTGTTGCGCCTAATTCTAGGCCAGGAAGAGCAGAGCGCAGGTGTAGTCGAGCTGGCACCGGACATCCGCATCGGCTACTTTTCCCAGTTTTCGCAATTGCAGGATGATCTTTCGCTGCAACAGGTATTGAATGGGCTCTTTGCCGCAATCGATCGGGTGGCACAGGAGTTGCACATCATTGAAGAAGCGTTACCCACCACCGCTCTTGGGGCAGAGACAGAGCGGCTGTTGGCGCGCTATGCCGAACTGGTAGAGCAGATGAACCGCGAGGATGGTTGGACCTATCAGCATCGCATCGACACGGTGCTCACCCAACTCGGCTTTCGTCCGGCAGATCGGGTGCGCCCCATCCAGCAGCTTTCGGGCGGCTGGCGCAATCGGGCGGCCCTAGCCAAGATCCTGCTCGAAGCGCCCGATGTATTGCTGTTGGATGAGCCGACCAACTTTCTCGATGTGGCGGGTCTCACTTGGTTGGAAGAGTGGTTGGTCAACTGGCGCGGAGCAGTGCTGATCGTCTCGCATGACCGCCACTTTCTCGACCAAGTGGTCAACCGCATCATCGAGATCGAGAACTATCACTTCCAGGAATATGAGGGCAACTTCACCCAATATATCCGCAAGCGACAACTGCGCCACAAAACGCTGGAACGGCAGTTTCAATACGAAGAGGATCTGTTGGCCTTTGAAGCCGAAGCCATCACCGACCGCCGGCAGGCACGGCAAGAGCCCAGCCAGGCATTGCTGCAACGGCGGGCCGAAATCAAAAAGCGTAGCGAGCCAAAGGCCGTGGATACGATTATTACGGATCTCTATGCCGGACTGAGCGTGCGCAATGAACTTTGCCAGGTCGAGAAGCTGACCAAAGGCTATACGCAGTCACCGCTCTTTCAGCAACTTTCCTTCACCCTGCAACGCGGCGATCGGCTAGCGATCATTGGCCCCAATGGCAGCGGCAAGAGCACACTGCTCAAGCTATTACGCGGCGATGAGCAAGCGGACGTGGGGTCAATCACCTGGTTGCAAGGCAGCAGTGGTGCAACAGACGACCCGGCTTTTGCTGATTACAACCAAATGTTGGCGACGCTCGACCCGACGGACATCGTGAGCCATGCGGTCAACGTGAGCAAGTTGGCCTTCTTCGAACAGCGCAAGAAGGTTGAGAAATTTCTTGCGCTGCTGCGGTTTGCCGAGTTGGAACAGCGCCAACGTATCGGTACACTCTCGGGCGGACAGCAAGCGCGTGTGGCGTTGGCGCTCTGTCTGCTCTCCGGCGCGCCGGTGCTCCTGCTCGACGAGCCGACCAATCACCTTGACCTGACCAGCACACAGGTAATGGAACGGGCGCTACTCCATTTTCCCGGTGCCGTGATTTTCATCAGTCATGATCGCTTCTTCCTAGACAAGGTGGCGACACGGCTCTTGATCTTCGATCATGTTGGGGGGACGCAGCTGTTTGAAGGCAACTGGTCAATGTGGCAGGGGGCTAGTGGGCAGGAAGCGCGGTAAACGCAACGGCAATCATGTTGTTTCGTCGTCCGCGAGCATCGTTCGCATCTTTATTCAATTCACCACCAAGGAGCTAGAACCGCCATGTTTTTCAAGGTTACTGAACCGTACACCTGTACAAAGGTTGATGAACACGCCCTCCAGGCTTGGGAACAGGAGGGCGTATTAAGGATCACCGAGCTGATTCCTTCAGACTGGTTTACCTATCTGCGCCAAAGGGTTATCGAAATACTGGGATCAGCCCCCGAAAGCCCCCAGGCTTGGACGAATTTGGAACCGAGCCTTCTAAAGCCGATTGGACGCGATAAACATTGCGTGCCATTGGAAATCGAATCGGTGAAAAATACAGTGGACAGCTTGATCGGAAAGGGGTGGGAGTACCCCAATACCGGCGGTATGTGGTTTGCAAATGCGCCCAGACGGCTGGAAAAACAACATTCACCGGCGCTTGAATTAGCCCCCAGAGGCACCTGGCATTGGGATGGTCGCCCAGATCTTCATACCATTCAAGGTCTATGGTTGTTTACGCCGGTGACAGAAATTCTTCCCAATTCCGGTGGCACTTGGATAGTTGCAGGTAGCGCCCGCAAGGTGCTGGATTTTTGGGGGAATCTCTCATCGGAGAAGAGGGGAAATCCGACAAGGAAGGTTAAGAAGTGGTTTACAGCTGACCATGAATGGTTCAAGGTGCTCAATAGTAGAGAAACGCTCCATCAGACGGAGCAGGAAAGTGATTCCGTGCGCCTCATGAATGTATCGGGGAAACCCGGCGATGTTGTATTGATGAAAAACTTTACGATCCATAGTGCCCCTGAATACATCGGGCCAGGCCCACGTGTATGCCATGTTGTCGGTGCATCAGCTACACCGTGACGTCCATCTCCGTATAGAACAGCGGCTGGTGCGTGCTAGCCGCCAAACGCGCCCTCACCCTGTGCGAGTTTGCCCTGGGCCTGGCAGCACTAGCTCGCTGCATGTGCGGCGAACTGTTGGGCTGCGTCCACGAATGGGTCTTCGGGATGCTGGCGTGGGAGAGTGAGCCGGCTGCCCCGCGGCTGCAGGGTAGAAAAGTTCGAATAAGTATTCACGTCGGCAGTGTGGTTGTACTTCCGTCGTTCACAGACGAGCTTTCTGTTCGGCCAAAACAGGGCATTGCCAGCGATTTATCATCCTCAACCAAGGGTTGACATCCGTCACGTGACAGAATACAATTCAGGATATGATAGAGTCGTTCGCTGATCGCCAGACGCAGGAACGCTATATCAATGGTAGAAGTAGACACTTTCCACCAGATGTGGCGAGACGAGCGGCGCGGAAGCTGGAATATATCAACCTTGCTATGCATCTTGATGAGTTGAAAATTCCACCTGGAAATCGACTACATGCGCTTGAAGGGGATCGGAAGGGGCAACATTCAATTTCGATCAATGACCAGTGGCGAATTTGTTTCCGATTTGTCAATGGTGATGCTTATGATGTCGAAGTTTGTGATTATCACTGAGGAGCGGAGCACGATGAGTATTCTGAATACCATGCCCATGAATCGTAGACCAACCCACCCAGGCGAGATGCTACGTGAAGATTTTCTCCCTGACTACGGCCTTACTCCAGCTCGCTTAGCGAAAGCCATTGGCGTTTCCCGTCAGTCCGTCAACGAACTATTACGCGAGCGGCGTGGCGTCAGTCCAGCGATGGCACTGCGCTTGGCAAAGTTATTTGGAAACACGCCGGAATTCTGGCTGAAGGCCCAGCGAGCAGTAGACTTATGGGATGTTGCACAACTGATTGAAACTGATGTTACACAGATCAGAACCTTGACGGCTGTGTAAAAGCAGAAACAAGCAACCCGCGCCAGGCGGATGATGTCAATGAATTTGGCCGTCAAACTGCGGTCTATGCCGCTGCCGATGGCATCTGGCCGATCTTCTTTGCCATTGTCGATCGGGAACGGGTGCCATCCGTGGCCAATGGCTGTATCCGCCTTGCCGACGAAACAGGGGCTATGGCTGGCCCCTTCTATGTCTTCTCGGTCAGCGCGACGGCGCTACCCACGCAGCCCTGGCGCAGGGGGACAGTCTATCTCTTGCCACACCATACCTTTACCGCGCAACCTGCTGTCGCAGTTGGCTCCACTCAAGTCTACATCGCCCAGCTGGTCAGTTTGGTGCCGGTGCAGCCCCTTGCCAAACTGACAGTCACACCTGCCGATTTTCCTTTCCTGTCACAAGTCCGCGGCCATGATGACCAGCGCTTGCACGAATATGCTACGGCCATGCAAACGGGTGCGCCCTGGCCTAGCCGCACGTAAATCGAGACCCACTTGCTCATCAAAAATACCAGTCAGTCAAAGACCACAAGTACAGACAAGAATACTTCTGGCTGGTAAGCGGCCAAGCAAAGCGGCGCGTTCCCCAACTTGAACACTATGTCAACTTGACATGTGACCAAATGGTCACATATAATACTTTCTATGGAACATGAAGCTGTCTTTCGCGCCCTTTCTGACCCCACACGTCGGCAACTACTGGATCTCCTCTTCGAGCGTGACGGCCGCACGCTCACCGAGTTAGAATCGGTGTTGCCCATGACGCGCTTTGGTGTGATGAAGCACCTGCGGATCCTCGCAGAAGCGGGGCTAATCACCACCCGCAAAGTGGGTCGCGAAAAGCTGCACTACCTCAATCCTGTTCCGATCCAGCTCATCTCCGATCGCTGGCTCAACAAGTATTCGGCAGAACGTGCGAGCGCGCTGGCCGATTTGAAAGCAGTGCTGGAAGGAGGCACGATGATGACCAACGACGCGAAGCCCAAGCTTGTTTATCACATTATCATTAAAGCACCGCAAGCACAGGTGTGGGAAGCGGTCACCAAACCAGAGTTTACCACGCGCTACTACTATGGCTGCACCCTCAAGACCGATCTCACGGTCGGCTCGCCCTTTACCTATCACAAGCCAAGTGGCGCACCGATTGTCGAAGGCGAGGTTATCTTGTCCGATCCGCCCAATCGGCTGGTCCATACCTATCATTCTCTCTGGCCGCCCATGCATAAAGACGCGCCTACAAAGGTCACCTGGGAATTGGAGCCAATCTCTAGTGGCGTCACCAAGGTCACTGTGATCCACGAAGAATTCCAAGGGGAAACGCCCACCTATCAAGGCTTGCAAAGTGGCGGCTGGACGTGGATTCTCAGTAATCTGAAAACGTTGCTCGAAACTGGTGAACCGCTGCCAGAGGAATACTAACTTGGGGGATGCGGTAGGTGTCTGAAGAAAGGACTTTCAAATGAACTGGAATAGCTGGTTTCGCCAAAGCCATCGCTGGCTTTCAATGGTCTTTACCGTACTTGTCCTGGCTAATATTGTTGTGAATATCATCCCCATGGGCTCGGAAGAAATTGCCCTATGGGTGGGGCTCTCGACGCTGATCCCGCTTGTTTTACTCTTGATCACTGGTCTGTATCTATTTGTGTTGCCCTACACAGCCAAGCGGCGCAATGAGCGACAGACGGGCTAGGCTGGCCCAACGAACGCGACTAAAGGGAACGGTCCTCTATACAAAAGCAGCACGGCGACGCGCTCAGCCTATCACAAGCAGTCAGAAGCGCGTCGCCGTCAGTCGGCCCATCAATCAAGGGAACGACATTGATCCCGTTAGGTCATCTCAGGAGGCAACCGAGCGCATGTCAGAGCATCAAAAGAATCCGAAGGTTGAGTTCTTTTTTCGAGAGGCCACACCGTGGCAGGCAGCATATACGACATTACGTGAAATCGTGCTAGGCTGTGAATTGACCGAAGAATTAAAGTGGGGTGTGCCTTGTTACACCTGGCAAGGCAGTAACGTCGTTTTAATCCATGGCTTTAAAGAATACTGCGCACTGCTGTTTCACAAAGGTGCTTTGTTACAAGATCCGCAGGGCATTCTCATCCAACAGACCGCGAATGTGCAGGCGGCGCGCCAGATCCGCTTCACCAACGTGCAGGAGATTGTGAAGCTGGAATCGGTTTTGCACACCTACATTAACGAAGCCATCGCCAACGAAAAAGCCGGTCGGCAAGTAACGTTCAAAGCCACAGCAGAATTTAATTTCCCCGAAGAATTGCTTACGAAGCTAGAGGAAGTTCCCGGCCTGCAAGACGCGTTTGAGGCTTTAACCCCAGGCCGACAAAGAGCCTACGTGCTGCATTTTTCCGCGCCCAAACAAGCCAAAACGCGGGAAGCCAGGATTGCAAAAGCGATTCCACAAATTCTCGCGGGCAAGGGACTACAGGATGAATGAGGCTCCCTGGTGACTTGGTTGATCAAGGGAGAAGTTACGCTGTTAACCAAGACCTGACAGGTTTTTGAAAACCTGTCAGGTCTTGTCTGGTTGCCAACCGTCTTTATCGGTGCGCAGCACTAGGTTTCTGCCGGAAGTGGGCATAGGCGGGGCTGGTCAAGAGTTCGTGTAAGTTGACGCGCTGCCCCTGTAATTCATCGGAGATGTTGGCAGCCAGCACCGCGGCCAGGCTATTCATGGCGTCGGGAAAAGGCGAGCGGATACGCGTTGGGTCATTGTGCGCGACCGCTTCGACAAAGGCCCGTGAAATGGCTAACGTCGTATCTTGGGCTGGCCCAACTGGTAAGATGCGTTGCACTTCGGCGGTTGTTGGTTGGCTGCTTGGTGGGTAGGGGCCATGATAGGCATGAATGACCACCGCGTCGTCTTCCAGGGCAAGCCGCCCTTCATTCCACAGGATCTGTTGTTCTTGGTACGGGGAGAAGACCCGCCGCAAGCGCGATAGAATCAGGTTGCCAACAACCCCATTTTGAAAGCCAAAGAGCACGTTATAGGCATACGGGTTATCCGCGCCGTCGATGATCTCGGCGGCAGAGCGATGATTGTAGACCGACTGCACCCATTCCACATCCCCAAACCAGTAGCGCCAGACATCGAGCGGGTGAATCCCTGCCTCGACAACGGTGCCGCCCGACCAAGCACGGCTCGCTGTCCAGACGCGGTTGCCAGGCCCGCCAACGGCCTCGGTCGGCGTATGCTTGACACTATGGGCTTCCAGGGCATCATGCCGAGTATAGCTCGCCATCACCAGGGGCTTATCCTGCAGGAACGCTTTGATCGCCTCGTGACGTGCATCAAAACGCTGTTGGAAACCTACGGTCGAAAGAATGCCCGCCGCGCTGATAGCCCGCTCCATTTCAAGCGCTTCGTCCAAATAGAGGCTCATAGGCTTTTCGATGAAAAGGTGGATGCCCGCGGCAGCTGCCCGTACAATTTCGCCCTGATGGACATTCGGGGGGATCGAAATATAGAGCGCATCCAGGCTACCGTCAAAGAGCGTCTCCAGGTTCGTGGTTAGCTGAATCTCATCTGTGGGTAGACCAGGGACAAACTTCTGCAACTTCTGGGGATCAACATTAGTGGGGAAAGCATCGGCCAAGGTAACCAAGCGGGCCAACCCGGCCTGCTGTAATTGGTAGACAGCACGCAGATGTTGCAAACCGCGCTGCCCCAAGCCGAGCATACCGATTCGTACAGGATTCATGAGATTGGTTCCATCTTTTTTGAGCTAGGAAGAGAAGAAAGGCAAAGTACTGTGCTTCATGCTGGCGTGGCACGCGGCACAATCACCAGCATCCATGTGTTAGCAAGCAACGGGCTTATTATACAACGAATGGCAGAGCGTGTCAGGTCATACCCACGAATGCCAAACAAAACACGGACTAGCGCTTTTCAAACAAAGCTGAGTATAATTGGAGCGGATTAATCTCAGCGCAAAAACGAGGAGTCGATATGGGAAGTGAAACCATCTTTACGCCAGCCCCCTCACCAGAAAGCCTGGGGATTCCTTCCCAGGCGATTCTGAATTTTCTCCAACGCATGAATACCGAGCGGATCGGCATCCATGGCTTTCTGGTCGTGCGCCATAACCGCATTGCCGCCGAAGGCTATTGGGCCCCTTGGTCGGCTGACCGCAAACATCGCATGTACTCGGTGAGTAAAAGCTTTGTCGCCCTCGCCGTTGGCTTGCTGATCGACGAAGGCAAGCTCACGCTCGCCAGCCAAGTTGCCGACTACTTTCCCGACAAAGTGCCGGACAAGCTGCACCCGTGGCTAGCCACAGCAACCGTCCGGGATCTCCTGATGATGTCAACGCCCCATTCGAGCAATTCCTATGGCCGCGACGATGCCGACTGGGTGTGGACCTTTTTCAACAAATACCCCTCCCACCCGCCGGGCACGATTTTTGCCTACGACACCGCAGCGACGGTTGTGCTCACAGCCACGGTTGAGCGGCTAGCAGGCAGGCCCTTTCTCGATTACATGCGCCCACACTTTCTGGATCCCATCGGTTTTTCTGCCGATGCTTGGTGTGTTCGCACGCCCGAAGGCGGCTCCTGGGGCGGATCGGGCGTTATCTGCACCCTGCGCGATATGGCAAAAGTGGCGCTCGCCTGTCTGAATGGTGGTCTGTGGGGCACGCAAAGGGTTCTGCCAGAAGCCTATGTACACGCGGCCACGGCCAAGCAGATCGATAACAGCATTCGGGGTAACGACGGCTATGGCTATCAGATTTGGCGTGAAAAAGCGAACGGCTTCTCCTTCCGTGGCATGGGCAGCCAGTTTGCCCTTGGCTTTCCCGACCAGGAATTCCTCTTTGCCTGTATTGCCGACACCCAAGGCGCGCCAGCCGGTACACCCATTCCCGATGTGATGTGGGAAGAGATCTACCCCCACCTGGCCGATGCGCCCCTGCCCGAGAATCCCGATGCCCATGCGGCACTCGTAGATCAGATTGCCAAACTCGCCGTCCTACCCTTGCCAGGCAAGCCAGACGCGCCGGTAGCGGCAGAAGTCAATGGGGCCTGGTATAGGCTAGAAGAAAATCCCATGGGCATCACGCGGATGCGCCTTTCCTTCCACGGTGATCGAGGCACGTGGGAATACAGTAACGACCAAGGCGACAATCGGCTCCATTTTGGTATTGGGCAAGTGCTGCCCGACCCATTTCCCCAACGCAATTATTTCGGCGAACAGATCGGCGTGATCCCCGGCACCCCCTATGAATGTCTCGCTTCGGCAGCCTGGATCGACGCACAGACCCTGAACCTGGAGGTGCTCATCACCGACGTCTACTTGGGTGGACTCCGCATTTCGTTCGCCTTCAAAGGTGCGGAAATCGGCGTCTTTATGACCAAACAAGCCGAATGGTTCCTGGACGAATACAACGGCTTCGCGGGCGGCCAACGCGAATAAATATGGCCTAGGCAAGCGCTGACAGGTTTTCCAAACCTGTCAGCGCTACAGGCTTTGATTGTTTATCCTGCTTCTGTCGCCGTGGCGAGGCGCAGCGCGACACGACACGCGCCCTCAAAGTCATCTAGATCCAGCGCCTCTTTGACTGTATGGGCATCGCGTTGACCGCAGCCTAGGGTCACCGAAGGGATACCCCGAGCCGTCAGCCAGTTGGCATCCAACCCACCATTGACAATCAACCGTTTGGGCGCGTGACCAATTGCACGGATAGCGGCCTCGGCGGCCAGCACGCAGGGTTCATCTTCGGCCAAGACAAACGATTCATATTGCAAGTTGCTGTGGATGATGACTTTTCCGGTTTGCCCAGCAACATTCTGCACTTCGCTAACGGCCTGGTGAAAGGCCGCTTCGATGGCCTGTTGCAACGCTTGGCGAAATTCAGTGTCGTGGCTGCGCGCCTCGACCCGCAACTCGACCCGGTCGGTGACCACATTGGTCGCCTCGCCGCCGTGAATAAAGCCCACATTGCTCGTGCCCCGTTTCTCGCCCTTTTGCACCAACCCATGCCAGCCATTGCGGTCGAGATCGGCGATGGCGCGGGCCGCGATAGCAATGGCACTGATGCCCTTTTCCGGCGCGCCACCAGCATGGCTAGCCAGCCCCTCAATGATAATCTGGGTGCGATACGCGCCGGTAGCCCCCACCGCCAACTGGGCCGCTGAGCCGCCATCCCAATTGAAGGCAAGGCGTGGATTGCCCAACCAGCTCTTGCTGACAAACTTGGCCCCCTGTAAGCCAACCTCCTCCTGAATAAACCAGCCAAAGGTCAAGGGCGGGTGCGGTAAGTTGTGCTCCAGAATTTCTAGCGCGGCACCCAAAATCGCGGTCGCCCCGGCGCGATCATCGGCCCCTAGGCCCGTGTGCGGATCAGCGGCATGCACAAGCCGCCCCTCGCGCACGGGTCGGCTCCCCACACAGATGGGCACCGTATCCATGTGCGCCGAGAGCAGGCGGCGCGATCCACGCTGGGTGCCCGGCAATTTCAAGATCAGGTTACCCGTATTCCCCGGCGTGGCGGTCTTGCGGTGAGCCTCATCGCGCTGAATGGCCGTGGCAGGTGCCCCAGCGGCTAGCAGCTGTTCCGTGATAAAGGTGGCAACTCCGTCCTCATCACCGGTCTTGCCCGGGATCGCCATCATCTGCATCACCAAGTCGAATGCCCGCGCAAGATTGGGCTCAGGTACAGTCGTGGTTGCGGCTGGGCGCAATTGTTTACTCATTGCGTATCTGCTCCTATCGTAAATCCACTACGCGGTGTTCCCGGCGCGCCTGTTCGGCGGCGAAGACCATGAGATGCGATTCTAGGGTTTCGTCTGGGCCAGAGAGAAGGCCACTGGCATCGTTGCTGGCAACGGCATTGATAAAGGAGCCCATAAGCCCCAGATCACCGCCACCATGTCCGCCCAAAATGGAAGCATCAGTGGCCGTGGTGTCGATGACGCGCGTCTGATCGGTGAGGAAGTCGGTCACGCGAATTTCAACACCATTACCATAGATTTCCCCGCGTGTACCAAAGATGCTTGTGCGGCGATGGCCGGCCATGGCAAAGGCCGTCATGGTAAAGCTGGCGGTCTTGCCCCCCGCAAATTCCAGGTTGACCACCTGTGTATCCACGACATCATTGTCACATTCATAGACACAACGCCCATAGGGGCCGGTTTCCAGCGCCTGCAAAACCCCCGCTTCGGTCAGATCAAAGGTGAGGACATTAACCGGCCAACCGTTCTTGCCTTTGGCTAAGTTGCCCAGATAGAGTTTCTTGGCCGAGTAGGGGCACGCGGGCTCGTAGGCACACGCGGTGCAACGCAGCGCGTCACCGGCAGCCGCGGGCTTTTCGGCTTGGCGGAAGTGTTTCAATGTGCCAAAGGAAGAGACCGACTGACAGCGTTCGCCCATGATGTAACGCAGCCAATCAATGTCATGACACGATTTAGCCAGCAACATGAAGGATGATTCGGCCTCGTTGCGCCAGTTCCCCCGTACAAAGGAGTGGGCTTGATGCCAATAACCAACCGGCTCCAAATGTTGGATCGAGACGATCTCGCCGATGGCCCCTTCGTTGAGTACACGCTTCAGGGCTTGGGTATAGGGGGTATAGAGCATCACATGGCCCACGGCCAACATGACCCCATTCGCTTTGACGGCATCCACAATGCGGCGACATTCATCGGCGGTAGGCGCCATGGGCTTTTCCAGCAAGAGATGATAGCCCTTCTCGGCAAAGGCAATGGCTGGCTCGGTGTGCATGGCATCTTGCGTGGTGATGACCACGGCATCGGCAAACTTTTCGCGCGCGGCGGCTTCTTTCCAATCCACGAAAAGATTATCGGGGGGAATATCATGCTCGGCAGCCAGCCGCATGCGCGGGAGATCCCGCGGCTCGGCCACGCCAACCAGCTCGGCCAGTTCAGGGTGGTGGGTGGCATAAGTGGCATAGCCCGTGCCGCGACCGCCCGCACCGGCGACAATAAAACGAACAGGTTTCATGTAATGTCCTTTCAACCTATACATCAAGTAGCATATAGACAAAGTGATTATATACTGGAGGTGCCCACTGAGCCAACGGGCGATCGGGAATGGCTTGCCGTCTGATCGCAGGCGGCCTGCCAAGCAGACCCGGCTTACATGATCGGGGGCCTTTCAGAAGCTGCATCGAGACCCTTTTCCACAAATTAGCCCAGGAACTTTTGACGGCCAATTTTTTCTGGCTAGAGACGCCGGTTCAAGGGTATGGACTGACGCCGTTGGCCTTTGCCCGCCCCCCAAGCCTATGGCCACCGCCTCTTTTCTGACGCGCAACTCACGGCCCACCTCCAGGAATTGGCAGCCCAACAGCAGGTAGATGGGGGCTGGCCCATTGCGTGGGAACCACCGGGCACCATGGCCTGCTGTGCATGGCGCGCCCAACGCACCCGCCAAGCCTGACCACGCTGCGCGCCTATGGGGTGATGTAAGGATAGAGATTAACAGAAAGTTGCACAGTTGATCGGTGTGACCAGAGTTCTGTTAGGTTTTCAAAATCTGATCGTCTTGTTGAAATACGTAATGCATAGAACGATAAAGCACCAATAAATTGTAAGCTTATTGTAATCCAAATATTTAGAAGTCTCCGCTAAAATGAATTCATTGCCGTCTCTCCATTTCGGCTATGGGCAAGGCTGCCAAGCAAGTTTTGCCCCCTATTGAATTCACTTTGCCCATGATCGTTGAACAACAAGCAAACCTGATGACAAGGTTGGCGCTACACCAGTTACAGCGGGATCAATCGATTCCCACCCTATCCGTTTTTCTGGGGAAGGCCATTGCGGCTCGCCAAGCATGGACACAGTGGCTGTGCACAACGCGCCGGTCAACCACCGTGTGTGCCTACCAATCACCTTTGGCCCTCTTCGCGCCATGGTTTGTCGCGCTGGCACAAGAGCATGACTTGCAGTCGCTGGTCTTCCAAAAGGTGGCGTCCCAGGTTGGTCAAGCGGCGGATCAGTTAGCGATGTGGTTTGCCAATGCCAGCGCCTATCAGCGCCAGCTCTTTTGGCAACAATTGTACCCAGCGACGGATGATCTTGGCATCATGCAGGCGTTGGTTACGGCGCTTGTGCGGCCAACTAAGTCCATTCACCTAGCTGGCAGGTTGTTCACACCCGAAGAACCAGCCGCAGTTTTACAAAACTTTGCTGTTGTTGCGCGGTTGGTACCGCCCTCAACCGTGCCGGGGCTGCTTGTGCTATTGCCAGAGGATGGGGATCACGCGCTACACCGTCGGGCGCTCACCTTTCTGACCCAATTGGCGGAGACGATCCCACACCTGCCGGTGGGGCTCATCCTCAGCGCGGACCAGGGGGCTTGGCTGCAGCAACAGTTGCCCGCATCGAGAGTAAAAGCAATGCTGCGCAGTGGCCTTCTCACCCTCCCAGCGGCAGACGGCCACCAAATCAGACAATGGCTGGGCGAACACGGGATCACCGATACCGCTCACCATCAAACCATTCTTCACCTAGCAGAACGGCATGGCATGACGACCGAAACCCTAGCAACTGCGGTCACGTTGACGGCGCAAGCCGACCAAGTGGATAGCGCGGCGGCGGATATGCTTTATCGCAGCCAAGCAGAGAAATTTTTATTTCAATATTTGGAAGCTAGACCCACAACCGTGGGGCGCTTTCAAGTCAATGCGCGGTTGGACATTGCTTTTGGAGATCGGCCCATGGAGGTCGATTTTCTCGACGAAGCCGCCAAAGTCGTGATTGAGTTAGATGGACACTACCACTTCACCTCGCTCGACAGCTACCGCCGTGACCGCCGCAAGGATCGCCTTTTACAACAACATGGTTTCTTGGTCCTGCGCTTCCTCGCCGCCGATGTCGTCGGCAGCTTGGAAGAGATTTTTGCGGCAGTTGACCAAGCCCTCACGTTACGCCAATCGAACACAATCCATCGTTTGGAGACCTAAATGCTTTCATTACGACCTATTGCATTAGCGGACCTACTCCTGAGTCGCTTGCTCTTTGCCATGGAAGAGGGCCTGACTGTCAGTGAACTCAAACAAGCAACCAGGGCAGTTGCCGGCACGGAACTGTCGGGCGCAGCCTTTGCCGAACAGGTCGAAGCTGCGCTGATGGCACTGCAAGCACGCGGCCATGTACAGTGCGTGCGCCGTGCCCGTTATCAAATCACGGCGGCTGGCCAGCCAGCGATCCTCGCGCTACTGGGCCTGGCCGCACAACCTTCCTCCCTACGGTGGGATACCTTCAAAAGTACGGACTGGATCGCCTATGCGCTCAAACTGCCCAGCCTTTCCCCGGATACCCGGAAACAGCTCGCCGCTGCCGACGGGCTGCGCGCGGCCATCCTCAAACAGGTCTTTGCCCTGCCTGTGGCTCATTTTGCCAGCCTGACCGCGACGCGCAATGCCCTGCTGTGGCAGCACCTGTGCCATCCCCAAACCGCGGCAACCTTACAAGAGCGGTTACCGGCCCTCCAACAACAAGCCTTCAATCAGGGCGCGGTGATGAGCGCGCTCCTCAACGATCTCCTCCAGGCGAGCAAAGCGCTCCCCTGGGAAAAAGCCCTGCCCCAGCTAGTAGCAAAGATCGCTAACGCCAAACGCACTGCTCCAGACGAGTTGCGACTCGCCATTCTGCGCCAAGCGCTGGTTCAGGTGCCCCCCGCTGCACTAAGGCTCCCCGATGCGAAGCGAACTCTACAAGATTTTGCCCAAGCCACGTTGGAAGCGGCCAGAGCAACCCAAGCGGGAAGGGTCGGGGATAACAAAGTGTTTATCTCTGCTGTCTGGGAAACGCTCCAGCAATCAGCGGGAAGCCAGATTTCCCTTTCAGCTTTTAAGCAACAATTGCTCACCGCCAATCAACAACGATTGCTTACACTAAGCCGGGCGGACATGTCATATGCGCTTGATCAGAATGCTGTATCAGCCTCTGAGCTAAAAGACATGAACAGCATCTTTCATTTTATCCGTCTTGACTAAAAGTAGGTGTCTATGCATACTGACCCCAGATTCGCGGCTTTTTGCTCTCACCGGGCGCTCGACATGTTTCATTCGATTATCCACCAGAATCAGATCTGGCAGCCTGATCCATATGATATCGACACTATTCATGCCACAGCGCGTACGGCTTATGAACGGTTACTGAATCGTGCTGATAGCGCTAGGGCTAGCGATTCAGGCCGCATCCTGTTATTGTTAGGAGAATCCGGCGCGGGCAAAACTCACCTCATGCGGGTCTTTCGCAACCAAACGCACGAGCAGCAAAAGGGCTTTTTTAGCTACATGCAGATGACCTCTGCCGTTTCTAATTATGCCCGGTATGTGCTAAGAAATACCATTGATTCTTTTGACAAGCCGTACTATCAGCCGCTGGGCTCGATGACAGGCTTGATCAAGTTGTCGAATGCATTAGCCGAAGACGCGAATGTCGTCACTCCCGATGAACTCTCGCGCTTACGCGATGGTGCGCTCACACAAGACGAGTTGGTTGACCTCATTTATCCCGTCGCTGATCGGATCGTCGCGTTGGCGCGCTTTAATACGGTGGACATTGATCTCATCCGGGCCTTGCTATACCTACAGCTAGGACAAGCGGCCTTCAATACCAAAGTCTTCAAACTGTTGCGATGTGAGCCCTTGACCCCTTATGACAGCAAAGTGCTGGGGGGCATGGCCGCCCGCGAGCGCGAAGATGACCCACTCCGCATGCTCCAATCCTTGGCGGCGCTGATCAAAGCGGTAACAGGTGGGGCCTTTGTTATCTGCCTCGACCAGCTTGAAGATATTCACGGCATGGATGATGCTGGGCCGCGTTTTCGCCGGGCTGTGCAGACAGTTATTACCTTAGCAGAGATCCCCAATGTTGTCGTCGTGCTTTCTTGTCTAGAGCTTTTCTATGACATCTTGAAGAAAGATTTACCGAAATCACACCTCGACCGCGTAGAATTCGATCCGACTCCGGTTACTCTTAAGGCCCAAAGGAGCGAAGAGGAGATCGGCCAGCTCCTTTCACGCCGGTTACAACACCTGTTTGAGCTGACCGATACAGTTGGGGACGATGCGAACGCTTTGTATCCCTTCCCGGCAGCAACCGCTCAAGCCCTGAACAACCGGACCACACGCGATGTGCTTGAGTGGTGCCGCCGCAAACGCGAAAAAAGTATTGCGGATGGCAAACTACCATCTGTCGGCGATAATGACGATGGGCCAGGCCCAGAACTAGAATCAGAACTTAGCCAGCTCTGGAGTGACCATCTAGCAGGCAGCTTTGAGATTCCCGAAAGCGAGCCTGCCCTCCTTGACCTTTTGGCAGGAAGCATTGAACGTAGCGGGCAGGAATTAGGCAATGGTTATCATTTTCAGGCCCAAAAGAATGGGCTCTTTTTAGCCCTAGAGCTGCAAACGACACCAAAGAACGCCCCTCAATCCCTCTTGCTCGGCCTCTGCCAGAAGTCAGCCATTGGCGGTGGATTAGCCAAAGAGCTTCGCGAACTGGCCGAAAAGGCAGGCGATCAGATCCCTGTTGCGCTACGGACTACGGAATTTCCGAATAACCCCAAAACACAAATTGCTAAACAAATTGGGCAATTTATTAGCCAAGGCGGTCGGCGCGCCGAGATCGCGGATTCAGATTTGCGTCAGATGGTCGCCATCCAAAGTTTTGAAAAGAGCTATGGTGGGCATTCTGACTACACAGCCTGGCGTCAAGCCACACAACCATTGGCCCAACTCCCCTCCCTACAACGCATTCTCAATCTAAGTCAATTGACGGCCCAGGCCACGCTCACCGCCAATGGGCAACTGCCACTTTTGCCGCCAGCGCCAACGCTCCCGCAGCCGCCAACAACTGGCATCACCTTACCTTCCCCAGGGCCAGAGATTGTCTTGGGCCAAACGCGCACGGCGCTGCCAACGCCCGTGACCATTGCGCCTGCCACCCTGGTCCGTCACGCGGCGTTTTTGGGGGGCTCTGGCAGTGGCAAGACGACATTGGCCTTGGCGCTGATCGAACAGCTTTTGTTGCGGGGCATCCCGGCGATCCTCTTGGATCGCAAAGGTGATCTCTGTAGCTATGCCAACCCGGCGGCTTGGGAGAAACCCAGCCAGGATGCAACCATCGCCACCTATCGGCAGCTCCTGCGCAAACGGATTGACGTGGCGGTCTATACACCGGGCACCATTGGCACCCAAGGCCGCCCGCTCAGCATTGCCGTAACCCCGCCCGGCCTCGAGCAACTGTCCAGTGCCGAGCGGCAGCAAATGGCAAATTTCTGTGCAACAGCGCTCGGCGGTGTCATGGGCTACAAACCCCATGGCCTGGACAAGACGCGCATGGCGATTCTGGGGCAGGCCATCGCCGTCTTGGGTGCCTTGCCCGCGGCACAACCCCTGAGCATTGCACGCCTGATCGAATTTATTGCCGAACAAGATCCCCTGCTTGTCAACGCCATTGGCGTTCTCGATCCCAAACATTGCACCAAACTGGCCGAAGATCTCCAAACCCTCAGCCTCCTGCGTGGCTATCTCTTTGACACCCAACAGGAGCAACTGGCGGTCGAAAGTCTCTTGGGCCATTCGTCCGCGGCGAAGACGCGCTTGTCGATCATCAACTTGGGCAGCCTGGGTGATAATACCAATATTCTCTTCTGGGTATCGCAGTTTCTGCTCGACCTCAACCGCTATGCCCAAAAGCATCCATCGGCCACGTTGCAGGGGGTCGTTCTTTTTGATGAAGCCGATCTCTACTTGCCAGCGGTGGGAAAACCATCGACCAAAGAGCCCATGGAAAGCCTGCTCAAGCGGGCGCGCTCGGCTGGCTTGGGCATGCTGCTCGCCACCCAAAGCCCTGGGGATCTGGACTACAAATCGCGCGATCAGATTTCATCCTGGTTTGTCGGCAAGGTGAAGGAGGCTACCGCGTTGAGTAAGTTAAAGCCCATGCTCAGCGAGGCGAAGGTTGATGTAACTGCCAAACTTGCCAACCAACAGGTCGGCGAGTTCTACGCCATCCGCGAGGGAGAAGTGACCAGCCTCAAAGCCAATCAATCGTTGATCCGGGCCGAACAGGTGCCGCTTGAGAAGATTCAAGCGTTGGCGGCCACTGGCGCGCCTATTCCAGCTTGAGGCGAGGGTCGATGGCTTCGCGGAGGCCGTCACCGACGAAGTTGATGCTGGAAACGGTTAGGGTGATCAAGAGGCCGGAAAAGATGGACAACCAGGCGGCGTTGCGCATGTAGCGCTGGGCGTTGTAGAGCATATTGCCCCAACTGGCTGTCGGGGGTTGGAGACCAAAGCCGAGAAACGAGAGGGCGGACTCGAGCAGGATGGCATAGGCCACCAGCAAGGTGGCCGCGACAACGATGGGGGAGATCGCGTTGGGCAATAGATGAAAAAAGATAATGCGGCGATTGGGCGTACCGATGCAACGCGCGGCTTCGGTAAATTGGGCGTTGCGCAACTTGAGCATTTCTCCACGCACCAGGCGGGCCACCCCCATCCAGGAAACCGCGGCCAGAATAAGGGTCAAACGCAGTGGGGTCATTTCGGTGAAGGTACTGAGGACTAGGGCCAACGGCACAATGGGCAGCGACAGCACAACATCAATAAAACGCGAGATGATCTGATCGATATAGTTGCCATAGTAGCCAGCTATGGCCCCCAACAGCGTCCCCGCCGTGACGGCCAGCAGGGCTGTACACAAGCCAACCAAGAGTGAGACACGCCCGGCAAAGAGCAAGCGGCTAAAGACATCACGGCCTAGATCGTCCGTGCCAAACCAATGGAGGCCGTTGGGCGGCTGGAGCGCCACGTAGGGGTCAACGGCGTTTGGATCATAGGGAGCCAGCAAGGGCGCAAAGAGGGCCGACAGCGCGAGCACCGCCAAGAAGGTAATACCGAAGATTGCCAAGGGATTGCGCCGGAAACGTCGCCAAATTTGCGCTTGTAGCGAGCGAACGGCCGGTTGTGGATGAGTAAGCGGCTGGATTTGTGACGACATAGCGCTATTCGTAGCGAATCTGGGGGTTGACCAATCCGTAACAGAGATCGGCAATGAGATTCCCAATGATGACCAGGACGGCTGACAACATGAAGGCCCCCATGAGTACAGGATAATTGCGGCCCAGGATGGCTTCGGTGATCAACCGCCCAATACCAGGCCAGGAAAAGACCACCTCGGTAACCAGCGCGCCGGAAAAGACGCGGGGAACTTCCAACCCCAGCAGCGTGATTACCGGAATACTCGCATTGCGCAAGGCATGGCGCGTGATCACAGTCCGCCGCTTTAGCCCTTTGGCCGTCGCGGTACGGATATAGTCCTCTTGCATCACCTCGATCATACTGGAGTGAATGTAGCGCGCAAAGCCCGCCATACTGACCAAGGCCAAGACTAGCGCCGGTGCAATCAGGTGATGGAGCTGGTCTAGCCAATCGCCTGGATTCCCCCGCCCACCCGTTGGAATCCAGCCCAAGCGTCCAGCAAAGAGCAGGATCACCATGAGGCCGGTCCAAAAGGTGGGCACCGAAATGCCCAACATGGTCAAGACATTCACGAGATAGCGCGGGAATTTGGTGGCGCGGGTGGCGGTATAGATGCCAATGGGAACAGCCAAAGCGATCGCCAGGAACAATGCCGCGCCAGTCAATTGCAAGGTCGCGGGCAAGCGTTCCAGGATGGCCGTCGTTACGGGGCGGCCATCCTTGTAAGAATTGCCCCAGTTGCCCGTTAGCATTCCCCCCAGCCACTTCACATATTGGATGGGCAGGGGGTCATTCAGCCCCAGATTCTCGTGCACTTTCGCCAAATCTTCTGCACTGACATTGGGGGAACCCGCGTAGATATCCGCTGGCCCCCCCGGTGGTAGGTGAATCAGTACGAAGATAACTACCGAAATGCCCAAGAGCAAAGGGATGGCGCCGAAGAGACGCCGTAGAATGTAGATGCCCACAGGTTATTCGTCAATCCACCATTCGTAGGCATTCCACATATTGGTTGAACTCGAGGTATTGGGGACAAAGCCACGCACGCGCTGCTTGACAGCATCGTAATAGACCCGGTTATAGAGCCAAATGTTGGTGGCATCCTCGACCACAATCTCCTGGAACTCCACGTATTTTGCCTTGCGCTCTTCGCGATCACCCAAAGTCAGCGCATCGAGCAAGAGGGCGTCCACCGTGGGATTGTTGTAATTGAGCCATTGCCCGGGGCTAGTGCTCAACCAGCGTTCATTATAGCTGCTGGGATCGACCGAGTATCCCCAAAAGCCATAGGCAAATTGATAGTTTTGCGATGTCATGGCCGCCACAAAGGTCGGCGCATCGACCTGCTCAATCTTGACCTCTGCCCCAATATCCGCCCATTGGGCTTGGGCCAGTTGGACCACTTGCAGCCGTTCGGTATCGCCCGCGATATTGAGCAAGGTGAGCGAGAGCCGTTCCCCTGCTTTGGTCCGAACACCGTCGCTGCCGGCTTGCCAACCGGCCTCTTCCAACAGCGCCTTGGCCTGTTCGGGGTCAAAGGCAAAACGGGCGTTGTGGTCTACATAGGCCCAACTGGGCTGGGCAATCGGAGAGCCATGGGGTTGATAGAGATTTTTCAGCACCGTCTCGGTGATCTGTTTTTTGTTCAACCCAAAGGTCAGGGCCTGGCGCACCAATTTGTCCCCCAAAATGGGGTCAGCATTGTTAATGGTAAAGTGGAAATAGGCATGCGCTGGTGTGCCAAAGAGCGTGTACTCGTCCAAGCCCTGGACAATTTCGACATGCTCGGCAGAAAGGACAAAGCGAATGTCAATCTCACCGGTTTCGAGGGCGGTCAACAGTGTGTCGGAGCTGGGGATAATCCGATACTCGATGCGGTCGATATAGCCGCCTTCACGATAGTAATTGTCATTGCGCTCAACAACAATCCGATCACCCGAAACCCATTCCACAAACTTGTAGGGGCCGGTTCCCACTGTCGGCGCGCGGTTATATTCCGAGGCATTGAGATCCCCGGTTTCAAAGATGTGTTTGGGCAAAATTCCCCGGTAGCCCCAAGTCTCTAAGAAGATCGCGGTCGGCTCACTGAGGTGAAAGACCACGGTATAGTCATCGGTCGCCTCGGCAGACGCAATGAAGTTGAAGCCAGCGCGCGAGAGGGCATTGACCGCCGGATTGGCAATCGCCTCGTAGGTGAAGACCACATCGGCGGCGGTAAAGGGCGTGCCGTCATGCCAAGTGACATTGTCACGCAATTGGTAGGTGTAGGTCAGCAAATCGGCACTGATGCCGCCATTTTCCAGGGTTGGCACTTCTGCAGCGAGAGCCGGTATATGGGTCCCCGCGGGATCAACACGCGTGAGCGAATCGTAGATGAGATTTTCGACTTCCATGCCAACCGTCAAGCCGGTGAGCCAGGGATTGAGGCTGTCGGGCTCCTGAATGGAGCCAATGATCAGCTCGCCACCGATTTTCGGTTCGCCACTCGCTGGGGCGGCGGCTTCGGTGGTACCGGTGCTCTCGGTTGTGGTGGGTGCACCCGCGGGCGCACAGGCGGCGAGCATGGCAGCGACCAAGCTGGTGCCGCCTACCTTCAATACAGTGCGCCGTGACAGTTGATACGAATGCTGCGTATTTGGGGCTTTGGATACCATATTTCCATTTCCTCTGTAAATGAATATAATTTTCGTTTGCTTTTGCGGTGAAATTCTAGCCGCCAATTTCAACTAACGACAGGGGCAACGTATTCAGGGATTCGTACCCCTGTTCCGTGATCAGCAGATCGTCTTCATTTTGGAAGCCACCAATGCCGTTGACATAATAAGGGACTTCAAAGGCTAGGACCATGCCTGGTTCGATGACCCGTTCTTCGGTTGCGGAGATCCAGGGCCACTCTTCACCATCAATATCGCTGCCAATGCTGTGGCCGAGATGACCGCGGGCATAGGAAGGAAAGCCTGCGGCCCGGACGGCATTTTGGGCCACGACAAAGAGATCACAAAAGCGAATCCCTGGTTTCAGGTAGTCAAGACCAGCTTGAAATCCGGCCAACAAGGCTGCTTGAATCCGCTTTTGGCTATCGGTCGCTGGGCCAAAGGTGAAGGTGCGTCCCATATCGGTCCTATAGCCAGAAAGATTGACGGTGCTGTCAAATTGCACCAGATCCCCGCGTTGAGCAGGGCGCGACGGCACACTCCTGGCCCAGAGGGCGGGTCCCAAATGCACCGTCGTGCTGCCACCCCGCAGGCTAAACTCGCCCCGCCGCGCGGCCTCCGCAAAGATGGCTTCGTTATACCGAAAGCGAATCTCTGCGGCAATGGTCTGCTCATGCAAGCCAACCAACGCCGCGGTAATTCCATGCTCGGTCAACTGTACACCACGGCGCAACAGGTCAATCTCAGCGGGCGTCTTGATCAGGCGTAGCTCGCGCGTCAGCGGCGAACTGTTGACCAATTGGGTAGTCGGGAACAGCGATTGGAAGTGCGTGACATGATCGGCTGGCGCAAATTCAAGCTCGATACCGACCTTTTTACCAGACAATCCCAGAGCCTTCAACGCGCGTTGCAATTGGGCGTCTAGCTCCTTGGGATCATAGGTTTCCGGGCGTTCATTCTTGCGTCCAACCGTCGCTTGCGCCACCCGCGCGTCGATCCCGCCCGGCGTGATGTCGGTCACATCAATCGTTTCGATCCACAGTTGATAGGAGAAGATCTGGGCAGTGGGATTAGCCCGTTGCACCGCTTCTTGGATGGTTTCTGGAATGACAAACGCAACGCGACCATCCGCGGCCAAAAGCGCCGAAGCGGGCCCAGCGCGTCGCCACATGGTGACAGGAAAGCCCGATACACCGGCAAAATACTCAAAGTTCTCGGGGGAGACAACGAACAACCCATCCAACCCACTTTGGGCGACAAGCGCCTGTGCTCGGTTTACATCCACGTAGCCCATAAATTCCCTTTTGGTCTTACTTTCATATCGATAAATTGAATAACGGCTCAAAGTGCTCAATCATCCACCAAGCATCTTAGAAGCCAGCGATAACGCGAGGGGTCACAGCCAGGTAACAAAGGGGTCACAGAACTGCCTACCATTGTACCCAATCCAGTACTTGAGAATCCAGATAGAGGATAGTTGCATTCCCAAGAGGGGGTGAACTACACTGTTTGTTGGATAGGAGTTGGATAGGAGTTGGATAGGAGGGGAGGTACATTCTCCTTGATGCCAAGCCAACGCCTTATTACCCCATAAACCACAGAAAAGGGAAAACCAATGGAACAGCAATCAACAACTCTGCGGCCCTATGCGCCGATCAATCCCAAAGCGCCCTTCCTGTGGCATGGCGGTGATTATAACCCAGAACAATGGCCGCCAGCAATTTGGGATGAAGATATGGCGTTGATGCAACAGAGTCACTTCAAGGTCGCCACCGTGGGCGTCTTTAGCTGGGTTTCCCTCCAGCCCGCCGAGGATCGCTTCACCTTTGACTGGCTCGACCGCGTGATCGAGATGCTGACCGCCGCCGGGCGGTATCTTGTTTTAGCCACCCCCAGTGCCGCGCAACCGGCCTGGATGTCCCAAGCCTACCCCGATGTATTGCGGGGTGATGAGCGCGGACGGCGGGTGCATCATGGCAATCGCACCAACTATTGCCCCAACTCCCCCAACTATCGTCGCTTGGCCGTACAAATGGCAACCAAACTAGCCGAGCGTTACGGAGCCGAGCCCAACTTGCTCCTTTGGCATATCTCCAACGAATATGCCACCCCTTGTTACTGTGATACTTGTGCCGCGGCCTTTCGTCATTGGCTGCAAGCACGCTATGCCAGCTTAGATGAATTGAACCAGCGCTGGTGGACTGCCTTTTGGAGCCACACCTACACTGATTGGTCGCAGATCGAGCCGCCCTATGCCGACGGCGAACGGGTAACCCACGCGCTGACGCTTGATTATCGGCGCTTCCAGAGTGACTCGATGTTGGCTTGTTACAAGCTGGAACGGAACGCGCTCCGCGCCCTTACGCCGGACATTCCTTGTACCACCAATCTGATGGGCACCTTTCCTCATCTGGACTATCGCACTTGGGCCAAAGAGCTGGATGTCATCTCCTGGGACTGTTATCCCAAGCCCAATGGCTATACCGGCGACATTGCCTTTTTACACGATCTCAACCGCGGCTTGAAAGATGGGCAACCCTTTATGCTGCTGGAACAGACGCCCAGCAGCCAGAATTGGCAGCCCGTCAACGCGCTCAAACGGCCAGGCGTGCTGCGACTGTGGAGTTATTTGGCGGTTGCCCACGGGGCCGACACGGTGATGTACTTCCAGTGGCGACGGGGGCGGGGCGCGGGGGAGAAGTTCCACGGTGCGGTGGTTGAACATGGCGGGCGTTCGGATACACGGGTCTTCCGCGAGGTGACCGAACTAGGTGCCGAGTTGGAACGATTGGGCGACACCGTGGTTGGGGCAGCCACACCGGCCCGCGTTGCACTGCTCTTTGATTGGAACAACTGGTGGGCCATTGAAGCCGCGATTGGGCCGATTAACCCCAAGGACTACCCGGCCTTTGTCCGCAAGCATTATGGCGCGCTCTGGCGAAAAAATGTTCCGATTGATATTGTCTTTAGCGACTCGGATTTCAGTCGCTATGCGCTTGTGATTGCGCCCATGCTTCATATGGTGAAAGCGGGCGTGGGGGAACGGATCGAAGCCTTTGTCGCCAAGGGCGGTTCTTTTGTCGCCACCGTCTTTAGCGGCGTGGTCGATGAAACTGATCTGGCCTTTGAAGGCTACCCTGGCCCGTTGCGCCAGGTGTTGGGCATCCGCGTCGAGGAGATCGACGCGCTCTATGCGGGGCAGGTCAACCAGATCGTGATGGCCGATGGCAGCGGCACCTATACCTGTGCTCACCTCTGCGATCTGATCCACAGCGAAGGGGCCACGGTGCTAGCCACCTATGGCGACGATTTCTACGCAGGTCGCCCCGTGGTCACCCAAAATCAGGTTGGGCCGGGCCGCGCCTATTACCTTGCTGCCGATGCCGATGACCACTTTCTGGATGACTTCTACGGACGCTTGTTGGCAGAGCATGCCATTCAGCCCCTGCTCGATGCCCCCACCGGCGTCGAGGTGGCCTTGCGCACCAAGGGGGAAACACAACTGCTCTTTGTCCTGAACCATAACGCCGCAGCGGCCACGGTTACGCTCCCTACCGGCAAGCAGTATTGGGATCATCTGGCACAGCAAGCGGTGATCGATACCCTTCCCTTACCGGCTTATGGCGTGAGTCTTTTGGAAGCACGATAGGAAACGGGACGCGGATAGACGCGGAGGGACGCGGATTTTATTGGAAGCAGGGTTAAATCCGGATGATCATCGCGGTGATCCGCGTCCAATCCAAGCCACCATCGGCTTTGGTTGGTGCGGGCTCTGTCGGCATGAGCATTAAGCGTAGCATTGGTCAGGCATTGCCGCGTAGAGGGACTTCTGGATATTGGAGAAACTCAAGCGCAATGGCGGAGAGGAAATGGCGTCCATTTGCTGCTGCAAACTTTGGGCAGCCTGCTGTTGCCACTTTGCCGCGGAAACCATTTGCCCGGCTTTGATCGCAATGTCGGCTGCCGTAAAGTAGAGTTCGGGCTCTTCTTCGAGGGTCTGCCCTTTACTGGTGTAGGTTTGGGTGTACTCTTTTGTTGCGCTTTCGATCCGGCTGTATGCCTGCGGATATTCGCCGCGCAGCGCATGGGCCTGTGCCAAACGCAGCTGCGCACGGATATGATAGCGCCGCTGTTGCTTTTGTTGGGTATATTGTTCCAACCATTGCGCCCAATGCAGGCTTTCGGTTTGAGCCCCGGTTTGTAGATAGAGCCAGGCCAAGGTGTCGGCGAGATAGGTCAGCGTGCGGGCATCACTGTCGGTGGGAACCGTGTTGAAATGTTGCAGAGCGGTGGTGATGGCGTGATCGCTATTGCCCTGCAAATGATAAATTTTGCTCATCAGCGTACTCAGCCACCACTCAGAACTGCGGTCGCCCACCCGATACGCCAGGGTCAATGCTTGTTGCAGGGCCTTGGCCGCCTCTGCCATTTGCCCCAATTTCAACCAGCCATAGCCTAGATTCCCTAGGAGGGTTATCGCGAAGCGTGGCGATCCGGTAGTTTTGCTAAGGTTCAAAGCCCGTTCAAGCTTGCCAATGGCAGATTGATAGTGTGCCAGCGTGAGTTCGGTGGCGGCGATGTTGTTGAGATCCGCGGCCAGATACGGATTGGCCTGCTGCTGCTCGTCCAGTTGCAGGGCTTTGTTGTAGTGATGCCAGGCGGCACGGAAGTCGCCAGTTTCCTCACTAATCACACCTAAAAGGCGATAGAGCCAGGCACGCAGCTGCTCGGTCTTGTTTTGCTCACATTGCTGCAATGCACGTTGTGCCAGTGTGATGGCCGCCTGGTAATGCCCCAGCGAAATTTCCAACCAAGTCGAACGGGCCAGCACTTCAATTTGCGCGGCTGGCTCCTGGAGTGTAATGGCAATCTGCTCGGCGACTTGCAGATTTTCCTGCTGTTGGGGACGGTCTGCCATCAGGTCGTAGAGTTCATCGTTTTTGAAGCAGATTTCCAGTTGCCGACGGAGATATTCCGGGTGTTGAGGGAACGCAGTGGTCCTTTTCAGGATAGGAATCGGCGCTTGCGGCTTGTCTACGGCGGAGTGCCGGATAACGCCGAATTGACGGGCGAGGGTACGCATTGCTGGCGAAATGGGCAGTGCCAGCTCTTCACGCCAGAGGGTTTCGTAGTGCTCAAATTGGCGGCGGGCGGCGTCTGGCCGTTCGAGGGTCCGATAGAGTTCGATCAGTTGTTGATGAAAATGTTCGCGATAAGGCTCTACCGCGACAAGTGTTTGGGCAAAGGTCAATGCACGTAAGGGATCGCCCCATCCCTGACAATATTTTGTAAAGCGAAAGGCGCTGTTGACAAAACGTTCATGCCAAAGCGTGCGCGGCGGCAGCGTCCATTCCTCATCGATTGTCATCAGGAAGTCGCCCCGGTAGAGGGAGAGCGCCGCTTCCCAGCCCGCCAGTGTGGCAAGTTGTGGTTCGCTCGTTGGCTGTGTGGACAGTTGGATCGTATTGACTGGGGTGGTTGCCAACTGCTGCGTGCGCTGGTCAAATTCAATGGTATCCAGCCAGAGGTCGGGTTGCAGCTTGCATTGCAACGTCTGTCGATTCTGATCAATATAGTGATCGAAGCTGGGTAGGATTTTTTGCAACCGCCAGAGCAGATTGGTGAGGTTGCGCCGAGCCAATTCTTCGCTGATCTCGGGCCAGAAGATTCCCGCCACTTGGCTGCGCTGCTGTGGCTGTTGCGCATAGGTGACAAGCCAGGCAAAGAGGCGTAACAACGCACTCCCTTTGGTGAATTCATCCAGCGGGGTGTCGTTGTAGGTAATGATTGGTGTTCCCAAAAGGTAGACACGTAACACGATAAGATATCTACAAGGTAATGGTAAGGTAATCGTTGTGTAAAGTTAGCTTCCGTGATCAGGTGGCTTGTATTATAGCCGAGCAGACGATCTGTTTCCAAAGCTGATTCATCGCGCATGAAGTTTTACTGCGGTTAGCTTGAGAACCGGAGTTTTTACAGGAGAGAAAACTCCGGTTCTCAAACAGAGCAAAGGATAAAACGGCAATCTGCGCTACAACTGTTCACTCGTTCTGGCTCACGAATTACCTAGACTAAAAGGAGAGAATTGTGCTTCAAGGTAAAACATTCATCACAAAAACGGCTAGTATCATTGCAGCCTGCGGGATCATCGGCATGACATCGGTGGCACTTGCGCAAAGTGATTCGCCAACACCGGCTACCGACACTGGGCAGCATCGGGTCTTTTTACCGTTGGTTTCCGGCCAAAACTCATCGATCATTCATGAAATGGCCGCATGGCTACCTGACAATAGCGATTGCAAAAATTGTTTGACGCGTGAGACCTTTCTAGCCTTGCCTGCCGAAGAGCTGGCACGGATTGAGAAGAGTGAGATAGAGACTCGTCGATTGGCAGAGCGACTTCAACAGCAGGAAGAATGGCTGCAGCAAATGATTGCAAACGGAGAAATTGACACCTCAAATTGGCCAACTACGGAACAAATTGCTGCAATGACTCCCGAAGAAGTTGCTGAGGTGTCTGCCGAGCAGAACGCTCTCCTTGCATCGTTTGTGTCCAGTGCTGATGTTGACAGTACAGATGCAATCAATGTAACAGTGTATATTGCAAATTTACCGGCGGCGAATATCACGGACAACATTAATTCCTGTGGACCTGCCTCGATTCGCGTGGCTTTGAGTACACGTAAAGCAACTTCACAAATTGACTCTATCAAGACGATCGGGGAAACGATTGACAAGAACCCCGATGAAACCCAAGGGAACTGGAAGGATGGCTTGGAGTCAGAAGATATCCCACGCATGGCAACTTACCTTAATACTCAATTAGGTTTTGGTGCCAATAACCCTTACTATTCACCCAAGAGTTCAAATTCGGCAGTAACTTTCCAAGCCAGAGTGGCTACTACGACAAACAACAATCTTTCAATGATCTTTGGGGTAATGTCCGGGGTGTTACCTGATTGGACATTAAATAGGGCTCATATTGTAACCGCTTATGCTACCGTCAATAATTCTCAGGGACAGCCTGTCATTTCATGGGCAGATACCTCGCCGATTGTTTCGGGACATTATAAGGTTGTTAATGGAGTAGCTGTTACAGGAGCATACTACAATGCCAGGCTAGCAACAGATTTGTGGCAGAATAGCGCGCGATATAACAACTTCCAGATTTCAAACTAGCTTATGAACGTTTGTGAATTGATTCGATGCATCAATTCACAGGGCCACGGTATACCGTGGCCCTGTGAATACCGGATTATTAGAGCCGTTCCTTTATAAAATTCGTACAGCAGACGCATGGTTGTGCCAACACTGGAAGAAAGCTAATTAGGAACAACTCTATTTTCTTAATCTTCACAAATTAGGAATGAGAAATTAGGAATTTTGTAAAAACCACACCTAATCCATAAATATACCTTACATAATTGGACATATGCTAATAACTTTACTCCTTCTCACGAATGATTGCAAGATCTTTTTCTCCAAGATTCGATTTGTCTGCCCAGATTCTAAGCTTGTGGTTTCCAGGGAACCACACCCCAAGCGATTGAGGCGGAGTCTCGTTCTCGTGCTTGTATCTTTATGGCTGCTCACTGGCTGCAATCAATCGCCATCTGTTACGGATGAATCTGTTCATTCAATGGATCAGCCAACATTACCTCAACGCCAACTACCGCAGCACACCGGTAGCGCACCAACTGTCAACAACGTTACCGCCACACCATTGTCGCCGTTAGTAGCAACTGCTTTTCAGAGACCGACACTGGCGGTGAGCGCTACAATTCCGATCTCGATTCCTTGGAATGTCGCGCTGGATAGTCAATTTGTTTATTGGGTCGATGAGGCTGACCCCAATGCAATCAAAGCAATTCGCTTGCGCGGTCCATCTCAAATTGAGAAAGTAGTCGAAGGTTCGATCTCTGGTGGTGTAGTCTCAAATATGACCATTTCTCGAAATGATCGCTGGTTGGTCTATTGGAATTCTAAAACTCGCTATCTAGATGGAATGTGGAAACTACAGGCATTGGATCGTCAGACCGGACAACAAAAAGTGATCCTGGAAAATTCGGGTGCCCCCTACGAAACTCGCCCGATTCCTGCTGTGGCATTTGTATGGACAAGCCTGGGGGACGATCAGATTGCTTTATCGTATGCTCTAGAACCAGAAACAAATGGATGTCAGCAAATTATTCTGCGTGTGGTAGACCTTGCGAATGGCGACAACCGGCTGATCAAGAAAGTGGATTGTGGCAAAGATGACACCATTTGGGTTTGGCCACAATTATATGGCGAAAGCCTGGTATTCGATCAGGATCGGAATGTGGCAGCGGGTGGTGGCATTGATGTTGCTCTATACAATCTGAACAATGGGCAATGGCAAACATTGAGCGATGATCATCTTAGTACGCAGCCCAGAATTTCTAGGGATTACATCATTTGGAAACGCGCCTGGCGATCCGACTATGGCAAATCGATTGGGGTGTATGAACGCAGGAACGGCGGCACTCGTGTCGTTGACTTTCCCACCCAATTCCCACAGGCGCACTTGAGTGATCAATGGGTCTATTGGATTCCGGATGGACCAGAATCGCTTTACATATATGACTTGAGACAAGATGCATTTGTGTTGATTTTCCCTTCCCATTGTACACAATATTTCAATATGATTGCCATGCGCGGTTCAATCATTGCCTGGGAACGAAGCGCAGGAGGAATCAACGATTCGGTTTTGGAATGGAAAGATGTTACAAATTTGCCAGCCGGTGAGTTTGTTGCTTGTCGCTAGCAGGGAAATTTGATGCAGGGCTGGTTTGTCACGATTGAATCAGGAGACAAAACTTGCTTATGCGGTTTCTAAAAATCTTCGCTTCCCAACCAATCGCTATCTGTGTAATGCTCAGCGGCCTGGCAATGGTGAGTGCCTGTCTTGCTCCTCCGCCAAAGCCAGAGCCGCTGACAACACCGACAACCCAATTACGCCCTTTGGCTGCCACTTTTACCAGTACACCTTCATCGCCTGTCATAACGGCCACAGCTGTCGTGGCTGCGACACCAACAGACTCGCCACGCTTTCTGATCTCTTCAGCTATGCAAGGTGGATCTGCTGTCCAAGTGATTGATATCTCTAACGATATACCTATCTCACGCATGCCAGAAAAACAAAGCTGGGTAATTTGGGTCACGATTAATTCAACTCATCTCTATTGGGTAACGGATCGAGAGATGGGGAGTATTTTTCGGTATCCACTTGCTGGTGGTGAGATTGAAAAGATTGTCACCACACAGTTTCCCGAAGGGGTCTTCTTTTACATCCGACACTTTCTTAGTGACGACTGGCTGGTCTATCTGGACGCTGCCGGCGAAAGTATGAGTACATCTTGGCGTCTTCTGGCATATAACTTGAAGACGGGGGCAACGGTAACCGTATTGGAAAATCGGGACAAAGATTGGGCAATCCCGGAATTTTTCTTTAATGACGACAAAGTCGCCTGGACCGTCATGGACTTTACCAAAAGTGTGCAAGGCTGTAACGAGACAGTCGTTGGTTACTATGATTTGAGCAAAGGACTTGGGCGGGAATTGGAACGGGTCTGTAGCGAGCAACACTATGTCTGGGGCAACCCTAGCATTTCCGGAAATACGATCATTCTCGGGCAACAAACAGCTGACAAACAAGAGAACATCGTGCAATTCGACCTTACCAACAACCAGTGGCACCGCATCACGCAAAATGGTCATAGTAGCATTCCAGAAGTGATGTTTCCCTGGGCGACCTGGAAAGATGGCTTTCGCTATGGCAATGCATCGCAGAGTATCCTTTACAATTTACAAACGGGGAGCACCTTGCCAATCGGTTTCACCAATCTTTACCGTCTCGATGAACCCGCTTTGGGGCAGGCGCGCTGGCTTTATTGGCATAATCGTACCACCGCTGAAAACCCGATCTATGTCTATAATCTTGAAAGCAATGTTGCCTATAAGATTGCCAGCGTAGACCCCAAAAGCGAACAGGAGCTTTACAGTGTGAATATCTACAAAAATCACATCGTCTGGTGGCATATTGATCAAGCAGGAGTCGCCCCCCAACTTGGTAATTTTGAATGGGCAACCTTGCCTTAAAGTCCCCTTGTGGGGCATTGCGATGTAGAGGGACGCGGCTAGACGCGGAGAAACGCGGATTTTATGCCTTGTCCGTAACCATCCGCGTCTAGCCGCGTTTATCCGCGTCCTATCATCTCCCGCCAAAGCTAACTTGCCAATGCGAGTTCTAGGGTTGTCCCCTGGGCTGGAGATATCAGCGTGCCTGCGGGCGTCTGTTCCAGGTGTGCGCCGTCGCGCGCGGTCACGGTGGTGCTGCCGACCAGGAGCACACGCCAGTGTTCCGCGTTTCCAGTGCACGACACCGTGATCACCGCGCCCGTCCGCGCCACCTGGAAGGTGGCCGCCGTGTCACCGGCTAGGGTCGGGATGGTGACCGTATGGTTGGCACCATCGGCCAAGGCGTAGAGTTGCAGCGTGACGCCAGCGGCATAGTCATAGTCGGGGCGGGTTTCATCTTGCCCAATCGCGACGACCGCGTTGGGCCGTACCAGCAGGGGCAGGCTCAGGGCATCATGCTGCTCGCGCACCCAGCTTGGCCCTTCCTTCACTTCACCGGTGAGAAAATGGGTCCAGCGCCCCGCGGGGACATAATAGGTCACCATGCCATCAGCAGCAAAGACGGGGGCGACCAGCAAGTTCTCGCCCAACATATATTGGCGGTCGAGAAAGTCACAGGTGGGATCATCAGGAAACTCGACCAACATGGCGCGCATGAGGGGAACCCCGGTTTGCACCGTTGCCAGCGCCGTGGCGTAAAGATAGGGCATCAGCCGACATTTGAGCTTGGTAAAATGACGCAACACGTCAACGGCTTCTTCATCAAAGAGCCAGGGCACGCGATAGGAGGAACTGCCGTGGAGCCGACTGTGGGACGAGAGGAGCCCAAACGCGATCCAGCGTTTGTAGAGCTCGGCGTTGGGCATGCCTTCAAAACCGCCAATATCGTGGCTCCAAAAACCAAAGCCGGACAGCCCCAGCGACAAGCCACCACGCAGACTCTCGGCCATGGCCGGGAAGGTCGAATCACAGTCGCCGCCCCAGTGTACGGGGAATTGCTGACCGCCTGCGGTGGCCGAACGGGCAAAGAGCACCGCTTCGCCTTCGCCGCGTACTTCCTGAAGCAGGTCAAAGACGGTTTGATTAAAGAGATAGCTGTAATAGTTGTGCATCCGCTGGGGGTCAGAACCATCGTGATAGACCACGTCGGTCGGGATGCGCTCGCCAAAGTCGGTTTTGAAACAGTCTACTCCCATCGCAAGCAGGGCGCGTAACTTGTCGGCATACCACTGGCGCGCCGCGGGGTTGGTAAAATCGACAACCGCGAGCCCTGGCTGCCACAGATCCCACTGCCACACTTCCCCCGTTGGGCGTTTGAGGAGGTACCCCTGGGCCTGGCCTTCGGCAAAGAGCGGGGAGCGCTGGGCGATATAGGGATTGATCCAGAGGCAAATGCGCAGCCCGCGCGCCTTGAGCCGCTGCAACATCCCTTCTGGATCGGGAAAGGCTTGGCGATCCCATTCAAAATCGCACCAATGAAACTCGCGCATCCAGAAACAATCAAAATGGAAGACATGGAGCGGCAGATCGCGGTCGGCCATGCCTTGGATAAAGCTGGTAACGGTCGCTTCGTCGTAGGTGGTGGTAAAAGAGGTGGTGAGCCAGAGGCCAAAGGACCACGCGGGTGGCCGCGCCGGTCGCCCGGTCAGTGCGGTATATTTTTGCAAGATTGCTTTGGGGGTTGGCCCATAGATGACAAAGTATTCCAACGTGTGGCCTGGCACACTGAACTGGACGCGGGCAACCTTTTCCGAAGCGACTTCAAAGGAAACTTGCTCAGGATGATTGACAAAGACCCCATAACCGCGATTGGTTAGGTAAAAAGGCACATTTTTATAGGCTTGCTCGCTGCTCGTGCCGCCATCCCGGTTCCACATATCGACAACTTGGCCGTTTTTGACAAACGCCGTAAAGCGTTCACCCAAACCATAGACATTCTCGCCTACATCCAGGGCCAGTTGTTCATGCATAAAATGGCCTTCACCAGCCACCTCCATCATCCCCATGCCGCGGGGCAGACTCGTGGTGACGGTTCGCCCGTCGGCACGGTACTCGACCCGCCACCCACTTTTGGGCACATGCACAGCCAACTTGCCACTGGTCAGCGTAGCTTCGTTTTCTGTGTTGCAGATCGTCACAGCGGGTGCAGCAGCGGTCAACAACGGGAATTCTGGCTTGGGCGGCAGCGCGCCAGCAAAGTGCGTTAGGCGCACGCGGATCACGTCGGCCATGGGCGCAGAGAAGGTCACGGTGAGCAGTGGCCCCGCCAATGTGTCCCCGCGGCGTTGGATCGGCCGCGTGGCATAGACGGTCAATGTATCGTCAGTCGTTACAACTTCACGCGCTTCGGCTGGATAGAAAGGCTGTACGCCAGGGCGCATTAACCAATTGCCATCAGTAAATTTCATCGGAGATTTCCTTTGTTTATGCTTTCCACGGATAATCACTCAATTCCTCGGCAGCATCGAGAATGGCGTTGATCAAAGGGCGCACGGCGGTGGGAGATAGTTGCGCGCAGAAGGTCTCAAAACCGCCCCAGAGATAGGCATTGGGATGGGCAATATAATCCAAGCTGTCAGTGGCTTGATACATGATATAGGTACGCTTAAAGGGCGAAAACCACTTTAGGACACTGCCCAATTCGGCCACTAACTCACCCGGTACCCCAATCAAGAGCACGGGACCGATGGCTAGCAAGGAAAACTCGACATCAACCGTTGCGCCCGGCGCTTCCACGCGCACCAAGTTATCCCGAATGGTCGCTTCACCTTCGCCAGGCTGTAATGGTAATTTTTCAAAGTCTGTACGCGTGCGCAGTTGGAGAGGAACGGTACGCGTCAAGCCACGCACGCGCAGGGGCGTCGTGACTTGCATGGCGTCATAGCAACGTTTGATCGTTTCGGTCGCCAAGACTTGGCCGACCCGCTCGGTTTCGGCAAAGCCAGCTTCGGGCGCTTTGGGATGATTATCACCTGTCGCGCCTGTGATATAGCAAGGAATGCACCCCATGCTCTCTTTGATCAAACGACGTACCACCCCCGGCACATCGGCGCTGATCAGCGAAGAGACATGGCCGGCAGTCAGAGGATGCATGGTGTAGTTAACAATCACACCAAAGGGACGCCGCGCACCAACGGGACAAAAGGCGAGAATCCCCAACTCTTTGTCGGCATGTTCTTGGGCAATGGGCGCGAGCTGTTTGTTGGCCGGAATGCTCAAATATTGCTCATCACTCAGAAAAAAGCGGCGATTGAGATTCTCATCTACATAGGCGCGATTGACCAGCAAATCACAAGGCTGTGCTTGCTGCTGCGCGGCTTGCGCCACGGCCACGGTCTGGTCGGCCAGAAAAGCCAAATACGTATCCAAATAGGCAGGACGCTCCTCGCCATACCACCTGTCACGGAATTTCCGTTCACGCACTTCCGGTCCTTCATGGGTATGGGTACAGGTAAAGAAGATCGCCTGCGGTGTAAGCCCCAAAGCGCGCTGCAAAGCCTGCTTGAGACGAGCAATCAATTCTTTCTCCATGGCGAGCAGATCATAGCTGATCAACAACGCCCGCGTGTCACCTTCCTGGAAATAGACGGCGCTAGCATATAACTCGTCGTGGACGCCCGTGGCAGGATAGAGCGAATAACCCGCTAACAAGCAATCGGCCTGGGGTGGTGTAATGATGATCTCAGCAAATCCGGCGTGCACGCGCGGCTCCTTTGGTTGCTGGTGCGGATGGGATGTGGCTAGATCGTACCATAAAGCCGATTTTTGCCAAAGCTGCGGCGCTTGCCCGTGGTACCACCGCTGCCCTGTTGACGTTGATGAGAAGGGACAGCTTATGTTATGATCAATTTTATCTATCCCCTCTCTCACTCAACAAAGGAGTCCAGGATGACCACAAGTGAACGTTTACGTGATGCTTCAACCCGCGCGGCAACGAGCCATCACCAAGGCCAGGCCGAATTGGGCGAATATGGCTTTCTGATCGATGGTCAAAACCACCATGCCACCGATGCCATTGAGGTGCGCAGCCCCTATGATGATAGCTTAGTCGCCATTGTCCACCGTGCTGGCCCCGCTGCCATTGAACAGGCGATTGCCAGCGCCACCGCGGCTTTTGCAACGACCCGCAAATTGCCAACTTGGCAGCGCAGCGACATCCTCCAAAAAATCAGCAACGGCATTCTCGCCCGCAAAGAAGAATTTGCGCGTACCATTGCTCTGGAAGCGGGTAAGCCGATTCGCACCGCCCGCGCCGAAGCAGAGCGCGCGGCCTTTACCTTTCAGGTCGCCGGAGAAGAAGCACGGCGGATCTATGGCGAAATTGTGCCGCTCGATTGGCTGCCCGGCAATGAAGGACGCACCGCCCAAATCCGCCGCGTTCCGCGTGGGCCCGTCGTCGGGATCTCCCCGTTTAACTTCCCGCTGAATCTCGTCGCGCATAAAGTTGCGCCAGCATTAGCCGCGGGTTGTCCCATCATCTTGCGCCCAGCCTCCCAGACACCGGTCAGCTCACTCAAGTTGGCCGAAATTGTGCTCGAAGCAGGCTGGCCAGCCGGTGGAATCGCGGTGGTGCCGTGCAAGACGAAAGACGCCGATCCGTTGATCGAAGATGACCGGATTAAAGTGCTGACCTTCACGGGGAGCCCTGGGGTGGGGTGGGAACTGCGCAAGCGGGCAGGCCGCAAAATGGTGACGCTGGAGCTAGGCGGCAACGCAGGCACGATTGTGCATAACGATGCGGATGTCGCCTATGCCGCGGGCCGCGTCGCTTGGGGTGGTTTTGCCTTTTCTGGGCAATCGTGCATCTCCGTCCAGCGGGTCTACATCCACGATCAGGTTTATGAAAGCTTTGCCGAGGAACTCATTCCCAAAGTAAAAGCCTTGAAACTAGGCAATCCGCTGGATGAAGCGACTGATATCGGCCCCTTGATCGACAAAGGCGCAGCGGATCGACTGGAGAAGTGGTTGGCCGAAGCCAAAGCCGGTGGCGCGACGGTGCTTACCGGTGGTCGCCGCGAAGGCAATCTGTGGGAACCAACCGTCTTGGCGCACCTACACGAAGAGATGCGTATTTCCTGCCAAGAAGCCTTTGGCCCCTTCGTCGGGCTCTACCCCTATGCTGACATTCGCGCGGCTATCAAAGCCGTCGATGCCAGCGACTTTGGTCTGCAAGCTGGGCTCTTTACCAATGACTGGCAGCTCATCGAAGAAGCCTTTGAAAATATTGAAGTCGGCGGGCTGATGGTCAATGATGTCTCCACCTTCCGCATTGATCACATGCCCTATGGCGGTGTCAAAGCCTCTGGGTTTGGGCGCGAGGGCTTGCGCTACGCCATCGAAGAGATGACTGAGATGCGGCTGTTGACCTTGAATCGACGAGGGTAGTGGACAGTAGAACAGTGGGACAGTAAATAAATTCTGTCCCGCTGTCTTACTGCCTTCTGTCCCATTGCCCAAAACGAGGATTACCCGTGAATCACAAAGTAGCTATCAGTTTATTAGTCTTAGCCAATGTGTTGTGGGGTTCCAGTTATGCAGTCGCCAAGGTAGCGCTGACAGAGCTTTCGCCAACGCTGTTGGGGTGTTATCGGATCGTGCTTAGTGTTGGTTTGCTTTGGTTAATTCAGCTCTGGACGCGTGGCCAAAGCGGTAGCCAACCCCAAGCCCCCATGCCCCGTCGCGATCAGATCCAGTTAGCGGGATTGGGCGTGCTGGGGGTGGGCCTTTCCTACCTCTTTAGCTATTTTGGCGTCAACCTGACCACCGCCACCGATGCCGCGTTGATGATCATTGGCGAAGTGATCTTTACGGCACTCCTAGCCGCATGGTGGATGCAAGAGCCCATTCAGCGCTGGCGTTGGCTGGGCATGGCGTTGGGTGCCGCTGGCGTTGTCGTTTTAGTCTTGGGCCATGTGACCGACAGCGGCAGTAGCGACGGGTGGGCCCGCGTGGTTGGGGATCTGCTCATTCTATGCGCCTTGATGACGCAGGCAGTCTATACGGTCTTTGGGGCAGAGCTTACGCGCAAATATCCGCCCTTTACCGTCCTCACCTATGCCTACAGCGGTAGCTTGCTGATTTGGATTCCCCTGCTGCTCTGGCATTGGGCAACAGATACCCTTACCCTTAGCCTCAGTTGGGGAGCCATAGGGGGTGTGCTTTACCTCAGCCTCGTCACCTCGCTTTTTTGTTATTTCATCTGGTTCAGTATTGCCAGCCGGTTGGGTGCGGGCGTCAGCGCGTTGTCGCTGTTTGTCCAACCAGTCGTTGGCACTTTTATTGGGATTGTCTTGTTGAATGAGGCGATCACACCGGTCCGGGTGCTAGGTGCGGCCCTAATTTTTCTGGCGCTCTACCTCACCACCATGACCCTCCCCAAACCAAACCACGTGACAGATCCTATCCGCCAAACCGCAAATGGGTAGAGACGCAAAATATTGCGTCTCTACCGAATTCAAACGCGATATCCAGACGCAATATCTAGACGCGATATCTAGACGCGATATCTAGACGCAAAATATTGCGTCTCTGCTAACGTTTCCCTAATTTTCATCTAATCTTCTGGGCCGAGAATGGGACGTTGTAAGGTTACCGGTTTGCAGCCAATAACCTTGTCTATTTCGCGCTCTGCGCATGGCAAGAGTACAATAACGCTTTCGCCTGTCCAATTTCACAGAAACGGGCGTATAAAGTTGGCTCGGGTCACCACTGTTTCCTCTCGCGGAAAGCTGCGCAGGGAGAGAGTGCGTTCCCCCTGTCGTAAGCAACAGTGCGAAAAAGGCAGTATTGCAATTTTTGTGAGCCGGATGAAATCCTTGACATCCCAACACATACGGATATGGAGAAATGGTTATGATTGAAGTACGCGACCTGATCAAAGCGTACGGCCCCCTACAGGCGCTGAAAGGCGTCAGTTTTGATGTGGCCGACGGGGAGATCGTAGGGTTACTTGGCCCCAATGGTGCCGGGAAAACGACCATCATCAAAATTTTGACGGGCTATTTGCAACCGGATGAGGGTACGGTAGAGGTCGATGGGCTGGATGTGCTTAGCCAAACACAAGCCGCCCAAGCACGCATTGGCTATCTACCCGAAAACGCGCCGCTCTATCCAGAGCTGTCGGTCCAGGCTTATCTTAAACTGATGGCCGATCTACGGCAGTTGCCGGTCGGGGAACGCCGCGCGCGCCTCTCCGAAGCGGTCTATGCGACTGGGCTAGCCGACCGCTTGACGCAGCCCATCGGGCAGCTGAGTAAGGGGTACCGTCAGCGCGTCGGGCTGGCCCAAGCCATTTTGCATCGACCCCGCTTGCTCATTCTTGATGAGCCCACCGTTGGTTTGGACCCCACCCAGATTGTGGAAATTCGTGGCCTGATCCGCCGTCTCTCCGAACACAGCACCATCCTCTTCTCTACCCACATCCTCACGGAAGTCGAAGCGCTCTGTGATCGCGCGATCATTTTGATGAATGGGGAGATCCGCGCCGATGCTCGCTTGAATGAATTAGCTAGCAGCACTGATGCGATTTTGGTATTGGACAAAGCCGCGGACAATGCGGCAGGCGCGCTAAAAGGGCTGGCCGGGGTCAAACAGGTGGAGCAGCAAGCGGGTGCGAATGGACAGGTGAGTTATCGTGTCAGCGGCCAAGAAAATGCCGACCTCTGCCCTGCCATCTACCGCTTAGCCACGCAGCACCAGTGGCCGCTACGCGAACTACGCAGTGATCGCCAGACCCTAGAAAGTGTCTTTAGTAAACTGGCCGCCGGATAAGCGCAAGGCTGCTCACCGTCCGTTATTCCGAGCAGAGACGCTCAAAGCATCAATGAACATGAATCATCAAGACTCACGGCCGCGCGGTAACCGCGCGAAGGGATTCAACACGTTTGCGGTGTCCCTTCGTCTGTCTTCATGGTAACTATCTGCGGAGCTTTCCTATGCAACAAATTATTTCAGTCATACGCAAAGAATTAGACAGCTACTTTGGCTCGCCCATGGCGCTGATCTTTTTAGGTACCTTTTTAGCGGTCACCCTCTTCACCTTTTTCTGGGTCGAGACCTTTTTTGCACGGGGGATTGCCGATATTCGCCCCCTCTTTAAATGGATGCCGCTCTTGCTCATCTTTTTGGTCGCCGCGCTCACCATGCGCCAATGGAGCGAAGAGCAACGGGCTGGCACCTTGGAAATGTTACTCACCTTGCCGGTCAAACCCTGGCAGTTGGTCATTGGCAAGTTTCTCGCCGTCATGACCTTGGTGGCGCTGGCCTTGGCCCTGACACTCCCCCTTGCCATTAGCGTTGCTCTGCTTGGGCCGCTGGATTGGGGGCCGGTGATCGGGGGCTACGTGGCGGCCCTGCTCCTGGCCGCGGCCTATACGGCCATTGGCCTCTTTATCTCCTCCCTCACCGACAACCAGATCGTGGCGCTGATTCTGACCGCGCTCTTGGGGGGCCTCTTTTACCTTTTGGGCACACCGACATTGGTCGAATATGTGGGCAACCCCTGGTCTACACTGCTGAGCAGCCTGGGTACGGGAAGCCGCTTTGAGAGCATCCAGCGCGGGGTCATCGATCTGCGCGATCTCATCTACTACCTTTCCTTGGCTGGCATCTTTTTGCTCCTCAACACGCTGACGCTGGACCGCAAACGCTGGAGCCATGGGCAGCGCACAATTGATTACCGGCGCAATGCCACCACCTTTACCAGCTTGGCCGCGATCAATCTGCTTTTGCTCAATGTCTGGGTCACCCCCTTGCACGGCCTACGGCTGGATCTCACCGCCCAGCAGCAATATAGCTTGTCGGCAACCACCAAAGATCTGCTGAACAGCCTCAGTGAACCGCTGCTCATTCGGGGCTATATTAGCCAGAAGAGCCACCCACTGCTCAACCCCCTGCGCCCCCAAATTGAAGATCTGCTGCGCGAGTACGAAATTAGTGGCAACGGCAAGGTTACAGCCGAAGTGGTCGATCCAATCAGCGACCCGGATCTAGAGGCGGAAGCCAATCAGACCTATAACATTCGCCCGGTTCCCTTCCAGGTTAGTGATCGCTATGCCGAGTCGGTGATTAATTCTTACTTTGATATTTTGGTACGGTATGGCGACCAAAATGTGGTGATCAACTTCCGCGATCTCATCGAAGTGACGCCTAATAGCGATGGGACGATTGATGTACGACTGCGCAATTTGGAATATGACCTAACCAGCGCGATCAAAAAGGTGGTCTATGGTTTCCAAAGTGTGGAATCGGTGTTGGCCGCGCTCACTGATCCGGTCACTTTTACGCTTTATGTTACACCCGACACCTTGCCCACGGAGCTTGCTAGCGCCACCGAAACCATTCAAAAAGTAGCGCAAGAGATCGCCGACGCATCCAATGGCAAGTTTGTTTTTCGCACCATTAATCCCGATGATCCCAATAGTGGCGTTACGCGGGCCAATCTCACCGATGACTATGGGCTACAACCATTCTTAGTCTCGCCTTTGTTCTCGGATGAGACCTACTATCTCCACATGGTGTTGGACAACGGCACCCAACCGCAGCTGATTTATCCGTCGCAGGATCTGAGCGAAGGGGGCATTCGCAGCATTATCGAAAATGCGCTCAAACGCTCCTCGACCGGCTTCCTCAAGACCGTTGGCTTGTGGACGCCACCAGCAACACCGACCCAAGATATGTTTGGACAACAGCGCCAACCGCTCTCCTCCTGGCAGACGATCCGCGAGCAGTTAGGGCAAGAGTACACGGTGCGCGATGTTGATCTCACCACCGGCCAAGCACCCACCGATGTGGATACCCTCTTTGTGGTCTTGCCCCAAAACTTGACTGACAAGGAGCGCTTTGCCATTGACCAATTCCTCATGCGCGGCGGCTCGGTGATTGTGGCCGCGGGGAATTACACCGTCGATGTCGATCCCTTTAGCCAAGGGCTGGCACTCCGCCCGCTCGAAGGCAGCCTGCGCGACATGTTGCTCCACTATGGGGTCGATGTGCAGCAATCGGTGGTCATGGATGATCAGAATCAACCCTTCCCGGTCGCGGTGCAGCGGCAGGTTGGGGGGATGCCAGTGCAGGAAATTCGCGCCGTCAACTTCCCCTTCTTTGTCGATGTCCGTCAAGATGGCATGGCGAGTGGGCATGGCATTGTGGCTGGCTTGTCGGCCGTGACTATGAACTTTGTTTCACCGGTGGTCCTCGACGCGGCCAAGAATGAGGGGCGCGACACCACGGTTCTCTTGAATTCCACCGCGTCCGCTTGGCTGCGGAGTGATGTCAACCTACAGCCGGACTTCCAACTCTACCCCGAGCGCGGCTTTGCCGTTGAAGGCGAACAGAAAGCCTATCCATTGGCCGTTTCAATCCAAGGTTCCTTCGAGAGCTACTTTAAGGATAAGCCCTCGCCCTTTGCCGAAACGCCCGCCACGGATCCGAACGCGCCGACACCCACGCCGGTTGTTGGCCCCCAACCCGATGCCAGCACCCTGACCCAGTCGCCAGCCTCGGCGCGGCTCATTGTCATCGGGAGTGGTGAGTTTGTCGATGACTTTGTGCTCAATCTCTCGGCCCAGTTGGTGCAAGACCAGATTTTGAACAATCTGCAATTTGCCCAAAACGCCGTCGATTACTCGGTAGAAGACACCGATCTTCTCTCCATCCGAGCGCGCGGCACCTTTACGCGGTTGCTCAAACCACTCAGCGAAGGCGAAGAGTCGGGCTGGGAATATGGCAACTATGGCGTCGCGCTCGCGGCGTTGGTGATCATTGGAGCACTGTGGTATGTGCGGCGGCGCAATGAACAACCGATGGAACTAGTCAACCATTCCTAGTCATGGCTGGCATGGGGCGCGGTTTAGTCCTGCGCCCCATGCCAACGCACTCGACTATTTTGCATCTTTGGGAGTCAAGTTATGAATCGACAAAATCAGATCCTGGCGGGGATTTTGGTGCTCCAAGTAGCGCTAGCCGCGTTTATCTTTTGGCCCGGGCGCAACGCCACCGCCACTGCGCCAACGCTCTTCGAGGGCATCAACCTCGATGCTATTCAATCGATTACGGTGAGTGAGCAGGATAAGCAGATCAAAGTGAGCCGCAGTGGCGACGGATGGGGTCTCCCCGAGGCCGAAGATTTCCCGGCCACGACGCTCTACGCCAGTGACACCATTTCCAAGGTCTTGACCATTGATACCCGCCGGTTGGTCGCCAGCACGGCCACCAGCCACAGCCGCCTGCAAGTGACCGCCGACGACTTTGTGCGTCGGGTCGATCTGGAAACAACCGACGGGCAAACACTAACGCTCTATGTCGGCAGTTCCCCCAGCTTTCGCTCCACCAATGTCCGCCGGGCCGATAGCGACAATGTCTACTTGACCAGCAGCCTCACCACCGATGATCTGCGGACCGATTATGGCAGTTGGATCGACACGAGCTACCTAGCGATTCCAGAGCCGGAGATCCAGGCGCTCACCATTGAAAACGCCCAAGGCACGGTGAGCTTCACCCGCCCCACCACCGATACGTGGACATTAAGTGACTTGGCCCCTGGCGAGACCTTTAACCAAAATAATCTCACGTCGCTACTGACCCGGTTTACTGGTTTCAATATGGTCAAGCCGCTGGGCAAAACAGAACAGCCGATCTACGGCATGACCACGCCAACGGCCACCGTCACGCTGCAAACCCAACCAGCCGGGGGGGAGGCCAAGACCATCACCTTGTTGATCGGGCAACAGGACCCCGCGACGCAAAATTATATTGTCAAGTCATCAGAGTCTGAATACTATGTGGAAGTTGCCGCGTTTGGGGTCGAGAATATTCTCAATCGTGGGCGTGCCGACTATCTCACGCCGCCCGAAGCCAGCACGTCGATCACCGACACGAACTTCATTACAGACTTTGGCGAGATCACGGCAACCACGCCCATTTCTGCTGTAGCACCCATTACGACGACAGAGGCCGTGACCCCAGCGCAATAAAACTCTGTCAACGGATTCAGAGAGCGGATTCAACAGATGTGAGTTTGTAATCCGTTCTAAAATCAACATTTAGAACGGATTACAAACCCGTGAATCCGCGTAATCTGCTCCCTGAATCTGCTGACAGCGTCTTCGCGTACAGAGAACGCGTCGCTTTACGCGCGTGTCAAACGGCGATAGGTAATGCGATGGGGGCGATCCGCCGCGGGGCCAAGGCGGCGATGGCGGTCTTCTTCATATTCGCTGTAGTTGCCGGGGAACCAATAGACCTGGCTATCACCTTCAAAGGCCATAATATGGGTAGCCACGCGGTCGAGAAACCACCGATCATGGGAGATCACGAGGACACAACCGGCAAAGCCTTCGAGCGCATCTTCCAAAGCGCGCATGGTGTTCACATCCAAGTCATTGCTCGGTTCGTCGAGCAACAATACATTGGCCCCCGATTTGAGAATCTTGGCAATGTGGACGCGGTTACGCTCACCACCAGAGAGCATGCCGACTTTCTTCTGTTGATCGGTGCCCCCAAAGTTAAAGCGCGAGACAAAGGCGCGCGAGTTGACCAGGCGATCACCTAGTTGTAACTGTTCGGTCCCACCAGTAATTTCTTCCCACACCGTCTTGTTGGCATCCAGCGTATCGCGGCTCTGATCCACATAGGCCAACTCCACGGTACTCCCCACCGTCAGGGTACCACTATCCGGCTGATCCTGGCCCACAATCATGCGGAAGAGGGTAGTCTTACCCGCGCCATTCGGCCCGATAATCCCCACAATGGCACCGGCAGGAATGTCGAAGTTCAGATTTTCATAGAGCAGCCGGTCGCCAAAGCCTTTGCTGATCCCTTCGGCACGGATCACAATATCACCCAAACGGGGCCCCGGTGGAATATAGATCTCGCGCTCTTCGTTGGCGCGCTCTTTGCCTTGGGTCAACAGATCATTATAGGCATTAATACGCGCCTTCCGCTTGGTCTGGCGTGCCTTGGGAGACATATTAAGCCATTCCAACTCGCGGTCCAAGGTCTTTTGGCGCAGCGCTTCGCTCTTTTCTTCCTGAGCTAGCCGCTGTTGCTTTTGCTTGAGCCACGAAGAGTAGTTACCCCGCCACGGAATCCCATACCCGCGATCGAGTTCCAGAATCCAACCAGCGACATTGTCGAGGAAGTAGCGATCATGGGTAACGGCGATCACGGTGCCTTCATACTCCTGAAGATGGGTTTCCAGCCAAGCCACCGATTCCGCATCCAGATGGTTGGTCGGTTCATCTAGGAGGAGGATATCTGGCTTCTTGAGCAAAAGACGACAGAGCGCGACCCGCCGACGCTCACCACCGGAAAGCACCGCCACGGGTGTCTCGCCTGGCGGACAACGCAAGGCATCCATAGCCAGTTCGAGACGGCTATCGAGATCCCAGGCGTTGAGGGCATCCAGCTTGTCTTGCACTTCGCCCTGGCGCACCATCAACGCGTCCATTTCGTCGGCACTGAGATCCTCGCCAAACTTCATGTTGATCTCATCAAATTCGCGCAAGGCATCTACAACCTCTTGCACACCTTCTTCGACCACCTCGCGCACACTCTTCTTTGGATCGAGTTGGGGCTCTTGTTCCAGATAGCCGACGGTATAGCCCGGGGAAAGGATCGCTTCGCCGTTGAACTCCTTATCGACCCCGGCCATAATCCGCAGCAAGCTACTCTTCCCTGCCCCATTGAGGCCCAATACCCCAATTTTCGCCCCATAAAAATAGGACAAACTAATATCACGCAACACTTGCTTGTTCGGCGGGTAGCTTTTGCTCACCCCCACCATTGAATAAATAATCTTGGTACTCATGGATAGACGGTCATTCTCCTCTTGCCAGCTGACATTTACCAATCGATAGAATTGCCTATCAACTCTTGACAGAAGCAATTTTTATGTCACGCGAGTATAAACGGAATTTCAAGTAATCAAAAAAACACGAACAGCTCAGGTGAATTTACGCTGATAAGAGCTGTTGGCAGCTGCGATGCATCTAAACCTTGGGCCGTAAACGACTAGGCAGTAAGCGACATTGTGTAGTTTCCTAATCTAGGTTACACTATAGGTAGAGCGCACGGCAGCGATAATGTGCCTGCGGTTTGTCCGACGTTACCTTATTTTTACCGCCACCCCTGGCGCGAAGACGGGTTCGTTGCCATCCCGCTTACCCAACAGCGCAGTCATTCAATCATTGCGCTGCCGCACCCAACTTGTGCTCACCACTGGCATGACTGTCAGCGGATCCTTGCCGCTCGCATCACAACATAATCATAATCCACTCAGTAAGGTTTGAAGGAGCGCCTTATGAAGCGAAAAGTGGTCAGCCTGCTACTCATCACTCTACCTCTGCTTTTGGCTGCCGTAATCCTACAATTACCGGCGTTGGCCGCACCGGTGGCACAAACCGTGCCGACCGCGGATGACACCCGCGAACCAAGTCAACCGCAGCAGATTCACATCCGGCAACAAGTGCCTATGACCTTGAGCGTGGTCGTCGCTTCCCTTATTACAGATACGGAGACCACAACCAATACCAATCTGCTTGGTGCGCTCATCAACAGCATTGCCCAGCCATCAACGTCCGAAGCAGTCAGCAATGTGCAGAGCGTTGGTATCACCCTGACGTTAGACATCCAGCTAACCATCACCGATACGCTCACAACCACGGTTCCTTCTACCATCACCCTAACCTTGGGCGATCAAGCAGCCAGCCTGCCCATTTCACTAACCATAGGGACTACCCCTGCCGCCGCGGTGACTGTCACGGTGCTGGCACTACCCACTGCCGAAACAGTCATCACCGCAACGGAGACTTTGACACCGAGCACGTCCATCAGCCTGACGGCAGGAACGGCACTCACCGAGACGGCGCCGTCTAGCACACCGCAGCTTGGTGACATCCCCGTCATTACGGGTACCGTTTCGATTACCGCCAATTTACGGAGTGGCCCCGATACGACCTTCGATGCGGTCGGTACCATTACGGCGGGGACGGTCGCCGCGGTGGTGGCGCAAAATGCCGACGCCACTTGGTATCTCCTCGATAGCGGTAATTGGATCGCCGCCTTCCTCATCGAAAATATCCAAGGCGAACCACCCCTCGCCACGGAAGAATTAGTGACGGCCTTACAGGCCCAAAATGCGGTAACAACCGCCACCCCCGTGACACCCACGGTAGCCATTACCACGACCGACGCCATCACCACGGCTACGACGCCCACCGCGACCGCCACCGCCACCACCCCAACCACGACGACGGGGGGTAGCATCACCTTGGTACCCACACCCGCGGCACCTGCCGCACCAAGCCAACTACCGCGGGTGACGGTTGATGCCAACTTGCGTTCTGGGCCAGGGACGGAATTCCCCATTATCGGGGGCACGATTACCGGCCAGGAACTCACCATTGTGGCGCGCAACGAAGCGGCCAGTTGGTTCCGCCTTGACAACGGCGGTTGGGTCTCTGCTGGCCTAGTCGCCAACCCACCAGTCACAACCACCGTTCCACTCTTTACCGAAGGTGAGGAGACAGAAGAGCCAGCTTCGACAGCAGCAGCGGCAACGCCTGCCCCACTTTCCACACCGACACCCGTGCCAACGGCCACGGTCGTTTTAGGTGTTCGTGAAAATCTTTATATCATTCGGGTCGATGGCATTGTGGACGGCTACGACTTTACCCTGAGCAAAATTGATGAACTGATCACCCAAGCCAGCAGTGATACGAGCATGCTACAAGACCGCGCTTGGATTGTCGAGATGACAACGGCCATTACCCTCCTACGCTCGACGAGTGACGAAGTTCGGGCCTTGGTTGCGCCGCCGCTCTTTAGCGATGCCCATGCCGAGCTAGTCAATGCCGCTACTTCCTTTACCACGGCCGCGGATCTGCTGGCCGAAGGGGTCGATCAATTAAACACCGACCAGTTAGACGCCGCCTTTGCAGAAATTACCATCGGCACCAGCCTCCTGACACGCGCTGAAAATGCCGTCACGGCGGCTCGGCCATAACACAAATCCGTAATTCCCTGCCAGGTTCTGTCAACCTGGCAGGGATCGGCTCCTACCGACAAACAGCATAACGCCTACTCTACCGACAATTCGCTACCTGTGAATACCCTTCTCCTCGCCTTCTTCGCCTTTTGGATGGGTACCCTCCCTTTTTCCGTTTGGGTGGGCCGCTTGGTTTTGGGCAAAGATATTCGCCACTATGGGGACGCCAACCCTGGCGCAACCAATGTCTTGCGCGCTGGCGGTAAAGGGGCGGCCGCGGTGGCGCTCTTGCTCGATTTTGTCAAGGGCGCGCTCCCCGTTGCATTGGCCCATTTTTCGCTAAAACTCACCGGCGCCCCTTTGATCCTCATTGCGCTTTTGCCCGTATTGGGACATGCTTTTTCGCCGTTTCTGCGGGGACGTGGCGGGAAAGCCGTGGCGACAACAGGTGGTATCTGGTCTGGGCTCACCAGCTGGGAAGGGCCAACGGTGGGTGGGTTGCTCTTAGGTGTAAGCACTTACCTATTGGGAGCCAATGGATGGGCCGTACTCAGCGCAGTGAGTGGAATGCTCTGCTATTTATGGCTCACCCCTGCCACTTGGAATGGCTTGGGTGAACGCCCGACACCTCTCACCATCGGCCTCATTGGCCTGGGCAACTTGCTGATCCTAGCGTGGAAACACCGCGCCGATCTGCGCCATCCGCCCCGTTGGCGTGGCAAAGCCAACCAGCACAGCCACCCAACTGAACCACCGCCGGCATGATCACTTTGTCCACGACGGCTTTGTCCCTGCTGTTACTAGCCAGTTTCACGACCTTGGCCTTGCTCGTTATGGGTGGCATTGCCCTGTATAACCTGCTCACTTTTCCCCGCTTGACACCCCCCCATGCGTTACAGCCCCCCGCAACGGAACAAGCCTACCCGCCCCTTTCGATCTTAATCCCAGCCCGGAATGAATCAGCCACCATCGGTCAAACGGTTAGCCAGCTCTTGGCCCAATCCTATCCAACCGTTGAATTGATCGTCCTGGACGACCACTCAACCGACGCCACCGCCCAGCATGCCACCTTGGCCGCAGATGGCGATCCCCGTTTTCGGCTGGTCAGGGGTGATACTCTGCCAATAGGGTGGAGTGGCAAAAACTGGGCCTGTCATCAACTAGCCCACCTGGCGCGCTATGATCAGCTACTCTTTACCGACGCCGATGTGCAATGGCATCCTGGGGCCTTGTTAGCCCTCTCGGCTATGCAACAGACGACCCAAGCGGACTTGCTCACAGTTTGGCCCACGCAAATTACCCAGCGCTGGGCTGAACGGCTGGTTGTTCCTCTAATGGCCTTTGCCGTTCTGGCCTATTTGCCGGTGGCTTTGGTACACGATACGCCCTATCCCCTTGCGGCTGCCGCCAATGGTCAATGCCTGCTCTTCCAACGCCGTGCCTATCGCGCCTGTGGCGGTCATGCCGCGATCCACGACCGCGTCCTCGACGATGTTCTCTTAGCCCAACGAATCAAGGCAAGTGGCAGCCGCCTGCGCATGGCCGATGGCGCTGGCCTTGTCTCCTGCCGGATGTATCGTTCTAGCCAAGAGACCATAAACGGCTACGCGAAAAATATTTTGGCAGGCCACGGTGAATCCACTTTCCGCCTTTGCCTTTCCACCCTCTTTCATCTTCTCCTCTTTGTGGCGCCCTGGCTCTGGCTGATTGCAGGTGGCATACCGAACCCAGATCGGCCCTTGGCGATCGGCTGGCCGCTGTGGCCCCTGGCCCTCATTGTGGCCGGTATCCTCATCCGTGGGATGACAGCCTACAGCAGTCGCCAACGGCTCTATGATAGTCTCTGGATGCCCTTTTCCGTCTTGTGTATGACCTACATTGCTGGGCAAGCCCTTTGGTGGCAATGGCGCCATGGCGGCCCGCAATGGAAGGGACGCACCTTGCATAAAGCAACCCGCTGACGCACCATATTCACGCAACATATTCACGAAGCGAACGACTCTGTCATGACCCAAGTAGATTCCCAGCGTAAACCGATTGTGATTATCGGTGCGGGCATTGGCGGGCTCAGCACCGCGATCCGGCTTGCGGCCGCGGGGCAAGCGGTGACAGTGGTGGAGCAAAATGCCCAAGTTGGCGGCAAAATGAGCCAGTGGGTTGCCGATGGCTTTCGGTGGGATACAGGGCCTTCAGTCATTACTATGCGCCCAGTCTTGGAAGAACTTTTTCAAAGCGCCGGTCGGCAACTCACCGATTATCTAACGCTACAACCCGTTGAACCCCTCACCCGTTATTTCTATGCCGATGGCACTTACCTGGATCTAACCAACCACTGGCCAGCTTTGGCCGCACAGCTTGCGGCGCTGGAACCAGCTGATGTGGCGGGCTATCTCCGCTTTTTGGCCCACGCCGCCGAGCTACACAGCATAACCGGCCCGACCTTTATCTACGACCAGCCACCCGACTGGCGTAGCCTCCTGGGGGTGTCACCACGCAAGATCAGCAAAATTGCGCCCTGGCTCACCCTGGATCAGAGCATCCAACGCTTTGTCCACTCGCCCCACCTGCGCCAACTTTTGGGGCGCTTTGCAACCTATGTGGGGGCCAGCCCCTATCAAGCACCTGCCACCTTGGGGGTCATTGCCCATGTCGAACTGACCGGCGGCGTTTGGTACTCACAGGGGGGCATCTATGCCATTGCCCAAGCCCTTCGGCAGCTAGCAACCGAATTAGGGGTCGAGCTACGCCTTGGTCAAGCCGTCCAACAAATTACCGTCAGTAACGAAGCCGCTACGGGCATTATGCTGACCACTGGCGACGAGATCGCTGCCCAAACAGTCATTGCCAATGTCGATGTCACGACTGTCTATGAACGACTCTTGCCCCCAAGCCCCAAGACCGCGCGCCAGCGATACAAGCTACAGCAGATCGAACCCTCGTGCTCTGGCTATGTGTTGCTCTTGGGTGTCGAAGAGCAGCATCCCACGCTGGCCCACCACAACATCTTCTTTGCCCCTGACTATCGCCAAGAGTTTGCCGATATTTTTCAACAGGGTCGCCCACCACGCGAGCCAACAATCTATGTCGCCATCACCAGTAAATCGGACCCGACCCACGCACCACCTGGGTGCGAAAATTGGTTCGTCTTGGTCAATGCACCCCCCCTCGGCAGTCAATTTGACTGGCAGCAGGAAGAGGCGCGGTACCGCCAACAGATCTTGGATCGATTGGCAGCCGTGGGGTATCCTATCCAAAGTCGCCTACGCCATATCACAGCCCTAACGCCTGTTGATCTGGCGCAGCGCACCGGCGCGTGGCGCGGTGCCCTCTATGGGCTATCCTCGAACCAAGCGCTCAATGCTTTTCGGCGACCCCACAACCGTTGCGCCACGATCCGCGGTCTCTATTTTGTGGGTGGCACTACCCACCCTGGCGGCGGCGTGCCCATGGTCATCCTATCAAGCAAGGTGGTGACAGCGATGATCTTGGAAGAGTAGACAGTGGATAGTGGATAGTGGATAGTGGATAGTGGATAGTGGATAGTGGAATGATGACAAGGCAGGAATTTTGATGACCAACGAATCTATCCGAAAACCGCAACGCCTCACACGCCTGATTGTAATGGGCCTCTTGCTTCTAGCGCTCTGCTTTATTGGCTTCTTGGTTTGGGCGAGCCGCCCAGCCGTAGCCATGCCCGAAGCCGTGCTGGCGTTACAATCCGATGACACGGTGGCGGTCACCACTGAACCTTGGCTGGTCTTTACGCCACTAACACCGACGGCGACCGCTGGCTTTATCTTGTATCCAGGTGCGCTAGTTGATCCGCGTGCCTATGCGCCAGCAGCCCATGCCATCGCAGCGGCGGGCTATCAGGTGGTCATAGTACCCATGCCGCTCAACCTAGCAGTCTTTGCGCCTACTCGCGCCCAAGCCGTCATCGCGGCCTATCCCACCATCAGCCATTGGACCTTAGGCGGACACTCGCTTGGCGGTGCCATGGCCGCCCAGTTTGTCGCCGACCACCCGGACGCCGTAGAGGGGCTGATCCTATGGGCGGCCTATCCTGGCGAGGGTAGTTCATTGGCAAGACGCGATGACCTAGCTGTCACGTCGATCTACGGCACCCTGGATGGCCTTGCCACCGTCGCCAAAATTGAGGCATCCCGGTCATTACTGCCACCGCAGAGCCAGTTTGTCCCCATCGAAGGGGGAAATCACAGCCAATTTGGCTGGTATGGAGAACAACGGGGGGACAACCCCGCCACAATCACCCGTGCCGAGCAACAGGCCCAGCTAGTTGCGGCAACGATAGCAGCTTTAGCAAGCAAGTAATACACTGTACTTCAACGAAAACGGGGGTTTGGGGGCGAGATTCCCCTGCCATTAGGCATGGGGAGGGATAGCCCCCAAGTGTTCCAAGTGGAATTGTAGTCTCCTGTATTTTCATTATTCTTCTCTTTTCTGTATAATGTTTACATGAGTAAGCTGCAAGAATACAAGCACAACAATAACGTCACATACTCATGCAAATACCACGTTGTTTGGTGCCCAAAATACCGCCGAAAGGTTTTGGTTAACGAGGTAGATGAGCGACTGAAGCAAATCGTACATGAGTTGGCTGCCGAACTAAAAGTTGAGATTATCGAACTAGCGATCATGCCTGACCATGTACATATCCTTTGCGAAGTTGATCCACAGTTCGGTATCCATCGCTTTGTGAAGTTGATAAAAGGCCGTAGCTCACGGCTCTTGCGTAAGGAGTATCCAAAGCTGAAAAGCAGGTTGCCAACGCTTTGGACTAACTCGTATTTCGTTTCTACCGTTGGGGGCGCACCCCTAGCTGTGATTAAGCAGTATATAGAACAGCAGAAAGACGTTTAATGAAACTGACGGCACAGGCCAAACTTATGCCGACCGAAGCACAAGCCGAAAGCTTGAAGCGAACGATGGAAGCGGCTAACAGCGCTGCCAACTTTTCTAGTCGATTGGCCTGGAATCACCGTGTGTTTGGTCGCGTGCCCTTGCAGAAACTTGTCTATCATCCCGTCCGTCAGGAATTTGGCATTTCTGCGCAGTCGGCTTGTTTGATGGTGCGCAAAGTGGCGGATGCCTACAAGTTGGACAAAAAGACAATCCGCGCGTTTAGACCACTTGGTGCGGTCGCCTTTGATGATCGTATATTGGCCTGGAAGCTGGACAAGCAAACGGTTTCGATCTGGACAATGGATGGTCGTTTGACTATCCCCTTTTCTGCTGGCGATTACCAAACCAAGCTTCTGCAAGGCCAGCGCGGTGAAACGGATTTGGTCTATCGAGACGGTGAGTTTTACCTGCTGTCCACCTGCGCGGTTGAGGAACAGCCTTTGACCAGCCAAGATGATTTTCTGGGCGTTGACCTGGGCGTCGTTAATATTGCCGTCGATAGCGATGGTGAAATTCATAGCGCCAAGGCGGTTAACAATGTCCGTTTCCGCCATCGCAGACTTCGCAAGAAATTGCAAGCGAAAGGCACGAAGGCCAGCCGTCGCCGCCTGAAAAAGTTGTCTGGCAAAGAGCGCCGCTTTGCCAAGCACGTTAACCACGCGATCAGTAAGCATATTGTCACTAAGGCTAAAGACACCGACCGCGGGATCGCCCTGGAAGAGTTGGGTGGGATTCGTGATCGGGTAACGGCTAGGAAGCCGCAGAGAGTACAATTGCATAGCTGGTCTTTCTTCCAACTCCGCAGCTTTATCGAATACAAGGCAAAACAGATGGGCGTTGAGGTAAAAGCGGTTGACCCGCGTAACACTTCCCGTACTTGCCCTTGTTGTGGTCATGTCGATAAAGCCAATCGTAAAACCCAATCGAAATTCCTTTGTGTGGACTGCGCTTTCTCTGGGCTAGCAGACCACATCGCGGCGACGAACATTCGTTGCCGGGCGTCCGTAACTACGCCAAACATCTCGACTACCGATGTTGATTTTTATCTGTAGCGTCAGGGATAAAGCCCCTGCCTTTAGGTATGGGGATTATGTTACTAGAGAAATTGACGATGCAAGTAACTGACATTCTTATCATTGGCGCAGGGATTAGTGGCCTCATGGCGGCCCAATCCCTGCAAGCGAGGGGCCGTCAAGTGACTCTGCTTGAGCAAGCACCCATGGTTGGTGGGCGTCTGGCAACCCGTGCCATTGGCCCTGGCTTGGCGGATAGCGGTGCGCAGTTTTTCACCGTGCGCGAGCCAGCTTTTCAAAGCTATGTCACGGCATGGCAGCACGCTGGCCTTGTCTACCAATGGGCGACAGGGTGGAATGATGGCAGCCTGCTCGCGACTGCGCCCGTCAACGACGGCTATCCCCGCTACGCCGTACACGGCGGGATGAATGCCTTGGCCCGCGCTTTGGCCGACCATAGTATGGCGCAAGGCGTTGCCATTCACACGGCCCAACCGGTTACCACCGTAAAACCGTCGCCAGCAGGCTGGCAGGTGTTCACAGCGACCGGCGACCATTACCAAGCAAATACATTGGTGATTACCATACCGGTGCCACAAGCATTGGCCCTCCTCCAAGCCAGTGGCGTTGACCTTGCCCCAGCCGACCAAGCCGCCTTGGCACGCCTTGTCTATGCGCCTTGCCTCTGTGGGCTCTTTTGGCTGGAAGGGGAGATCACCCTGCCAGCACCGGGTGCGCTCCAACGTCCCGGTGCCGATCTCAGTTGGGTGGCCGATAACCGGCAGAAGGGCATTTCCCCAGCCGCGACCCTGATCACGGTTCATGCTAGCCCAGCTTACAGCACCAGCCACGCAGCCACGCCAGACGAAGAGCTGCTAGCAACGTTTCAGGCCAGTCTTCAGCCTTTTATGCGCGGCAAAGTAATCCGCCACGAAGCAATCCTCCAACGTTGGCGCGAGGCGCTGCCCACCGTTACCCATCCCGATCGCTATCTTCGCGCCCAAGGTCTCCCCCCGCTCTATTTTGGCGGCGATGCCTTTCGCGGCCCGCGCGTCGAAGGGTCCGCGCTCTCCGGCTTGGCGATTGGGACAGCCCTAGCCAACCGCTAAGCGAAGCGTTGCTTAGCGGGTTGGCGCGGTGGCTCCCAATGCGCGCCGCTCCGCTAGTTGACGGCGCAATTCGGCATGGGCCGCACGGGTCAGCGGATAATGGAGCGCCACCCCAATCGAACAGAACAGGAGCAGCGCTGGGATCGCGCCCATAAAAAAGCGTAAGGCCCAGACCGCCGCGGGTGGCTGAACTGCTGCCGCGCCCTCAACAAAGCCGGTAAAGGCCAGCACCTGTGGCAGTAATAGCCCCACCGCCAATGAGGCTGCAATCTTGCGAAAGGCGGTTAAAAAACCGGCATAGACCCCTTCGCGCCGTTGCCCGGTCTGCCACTCATCTTGCTCGATCACATCGGCCACAATCGACCATGCAATGGCATTGGCCGCGCCATAGCCCAAACCGGCCAACACCCCTAGCAACAGAATCTCTGTCCGGCTACCGGGCGGCAAAAAGGTAATCGCCACCATAGTCACGGCCCAAAAGCTCATCATCCGGATATAGGTTGTGCGCTTGTCCCACCGTTTCATGAGCTGAATGGTAATGGGCATGGAGAGAAAGGCAACCCCCAAAACCGTAGCCAGGACGAGGCTGTCGAAGGGCGGACGGAGTTCCATATAATAGAGCAAAAACCAGACAAAAACCGCCGTAATCAGATCGACGGCTGTAAAGGTGAGGAGGTAGATCGTCACACCAATCCGAAAAGGACGATTCGCCAGGACTTCCTTGGCGGTCTGCAGCAAGTTAAAGGGGGTGGTATCAACGGCATAGTCGCGTTGGGGTTCCCGCACAAACGCGACGACCAGCAAAGGCGTCGCCGCGATGAGTAGCCCCCACAATGCGCCAGCCACAGCATAGCCCTGTTGGAGGGCATTAGGTCCCGTAAACCATCCAGCAAAGACCGATTCGGCCAGCAACTTAAAGGTCCCTGCCGTGAGCAACGAAGCAAAAATCGAATTAGCGACACGCCACCCCGCGAGACTGCTCCGTTCGTCATAGTCTTCGGTCAATTCGGAAGTGAGGGCCGAATAGGGCGCGTTGACAATGGTATAGGCGGTGTCATAAAGAATAAAAACGATACCATAGTAGAGCGCCACTGCCCAATCGCTCGTCACAGGAGGCTGTTGGAACATGAGATAAAAGCCGAGACCGAAGGGTAGAGCGCCCACCAACAAAAAAGGTCGGCGGCGACCCCAACGGCTGCGAAAGCGGTCGCTGATCATCCCGATCAGGGGGTCATTGATCCCATCCCAAATGCGGCCAATGACAAAGGCATAGCCAGCCAAGCTAATATCAACCCCAATGACACTAACAATAAAGAAGAGCCAAAAGAGGGTGCGTGCGGTTGTCGCCGCGCCAGCACCCCAGTCCCCCAACCCATAGATAAATTTAGTAAAGGTCCGCAATTGGTTCGCTGGTGGTACAGACATCAAGACTCCTCCAGTAAGAGATGACAATTTTCATCCGAACAGATACACAAGATTGGTTGGTCACACAAAATAAACCGATATACGCCGACTGCCCGCGCTAAATTACCAGAGAACCAGGCAACGCAGACAAAAGCCCGCTGCCGCGGGCGTTGCCCCCTAGCACCGTCTCTTCAGGGCGGTGCGTACACCGCAGATAAAAAATTGCTCTACGCGGTATCTTGTTCACCGCTTTTAATGATTAAAGCAGTCAGGTGTAAAGGAGACCCTATCAAACAGTCTCTGAGCTTGCCACAAGACGCTGCAACAGCTCCAGAAAAGCTTGTTCCGCTGGCGTGACATAGCTCGTGCGGCGGCGGACCATACCCACGGCACGTACAGGCAACCAAGGCAGCGACAAAGTATGCAGGCGCGCTTCGCGCTCATCCTCCGTTACGGCCATAGCCGGGACAATCGCCACGCCCAGGCCGATTTCGGCATAGCGTTTCAGAACTTCAATGCTGCCCAGCTCAGTCATTTGGGCCGTATAGCCCGCCTGCGCCAACAGCTGATCAAGCAAGGCACGGCTAGTGGTTCCCTTCTCCAACAACAAGAGCGGATAGGCCAACAAACTTTCCAAGGTAAGCTTGGTTTGAGCCGCCAGCGGATGGGTTGGCGCGCAGATCGCGACTTCGGTGCGGGCACAAAGATATTCGCTCTCTAGTTGGGGTTCGCTCACCGGCAAGCTGATAATGCCAAAATCCAGCTCGCCTTCGACCAACAGGGTTGCCACCTCGCGCGAAGGCCGGTTGGTCAGATGAATTTCCACCTGAGGGTATTGTTCGCGAAAGGCACGCACCACCGGCGGCAGCAAATAGAGACAGACGGTATCGCTGGTGCCAATCCGTAGACGACCTTGTGCGCCCTGCTGCAATGCCGTAAGTTCCTGCTGGAGTATGTGCAATTGAGTCAATATCTGTTCTGCCCGAGCCAGCACGACTTTGCCAGGCGCGGTAAGCGTAATGCGCCGCCCTTGCCGTTCAAAAAGTTGGAGCCCTAGTTCCGTTTCCAAGGCTTTAATCTGCTGGCTCAGGGCCGACTGGGTCACATAGAGGGTCTCTGCGGCTGCCGTAAAACTCCCGGCACGTACAATCCCTACCAACGCCCGCAGTTGGACAATTTCCATAAGCTATCCTTATCACAGCTATTACAAAGATTAGCTTGAATGATACCAAGCCTGGTTGTACTCTAGAACGGCAGGGATGACTTGTCAAGCACCGCAAAAAGGGGCTGACCTGATTCTCTACTGTACAACGGACAACCAACAAGAGAAAGAGGATCACATGTCAGTAACTGCTGTGGTAGGGGCCAATTGGGGCGATGAAGGCAAAGGGAAGATCACCGACTATTTAGCCGCCCAAGCCGATTTTGTCGTACGCTTTCAGGGAGGCAACAATGCCGGTCATACGATCATCAACGACTATGGTAAATTTGCTCTCCACTTGCTGCCATCGGGTGTCTTTTATCCGACGGTGGTCAACGTGATTGGGCCGGGAGTCGCGCTCAACCTCCGCGCCTTTTGCGCCGAGTTAGAAAACCTCACGGCGCGGGGCGTCCCCATGCCCCGTTTAGCCATTTCCAATCGCGCCCAAGTGCTGCTCCCCTACCATCAACGGTTAGATGGCTATGAAGAAGAGCGACTAGGCGCGCGCCAATTTGGCTCCACCAAGCAAGGCATCGCCCCTTTTTATGCGGATAAGTATCTCAAGCTTGGCGTCCAAGTAGCGGACCTCTACGACCAAGAACGGCTCACGACACGCGTGGAAGAAGCACTAGCCGCCAAGAATGTTCTTTTTCAGCACCTCTACCAAAAACCCACCCTAGCCGTGGCAGAAATCGTGGACGGCTTGGCCGCTGACGCCATCGCGATTGCGCCCTATGTTTGTGACACCTTGGCCTTGTTACACCAAGCTCGGCGCGACGGCAAGCAGATCCTGGTCGAAGGTCAACTCGGGGCCTTGCGCGATCCTGACCACGGTATCTATCCCTACCCCACTTCTTCCTCTCCATTGGCCGGCTTCGCGAGCGTGGGGGCAGGCATCCCACCTCATCAGATCACCCAGATCATCGCTGTTACCAAGGCGTATTCGAGCTGTGTGGGCGCGGGTCCCTTTGTTACCGAACGCCAAGGAACAACCGCGGAAACCTTGCGCCAACGGGGTGGCTCCGCGGGCGAATATGGGGCGACGACGGGGCGCCCCCGGCGCGTCGGCTGGTTTGATGCGGTTGCCACCCGCTACGGTTGCCAAGTCCAAGGCGCGACCGAAGTCGCGTTGACCAATCTCGATGTCCTGGGCTATCTGGATGAGATTCCCGTCTGCACGGCCTACGAAATCGATGGGGAAAGCACAGCTACTTTTCCGACCACCGGGCCACTCGAGCGCGCCAAGCCCGTGTTGACGACCCTCCCCGGTTGGCGCAGCGATCTCAGCACCGTGCGCCGCTATACCGACCTTCCGCCTAATGCCCAGCGGTATGTGGAGATGCTGGAAGAATGGATCGAAAGCCCGATTCGGTGGGTTTCGGTAGGGCCACAGCGGGAGGCAATGATTCGTCGATCATAAATATAGACAAGTACCAAACCTGTCAGGTGTACAGAACCTGATAGGTCTCATAGAGCCAATACCTGACAAAATTCTAAACCCTGTCAGGTATTGGCTTGCTGCAACTTCTGTCGCGCTTGGACCAAGGCGTCGTCGCCCCCCACGTTCCCTGGGAAGACGATGTAGATCAACCCTGGATGGCGACTTTCCGTGCCTATTTCCCAGAGGGGAATGCCGGGCAGAATCTGGCCGCGTACCAACGCGCGTTTGACTCCGAGCGCTTTGGTGGCTAGATCGCTGGAGGTGATCCCACCCTTGGCAATCAAATAGCGGGGGCGCACAGCTAGCCCTTGGACGATCGCCACCAAACTGGCCGACACGCGCTGCCCAATGGCAAGGCTACGATCGGCATCGTCGCCTGTGATCAAGCGGCGGCTCGTGTAGATCACCACATCTTGCCCAGCCGCCAAAGCCGCGTTGGTCTGGGCGACAGCCTGCGCAATCGCTTGGGCTTGTTGGTCTGACGCTAACAGCGCATCGACCGCCACCTCAATCGCGGTCAAATCAGGTTGGGCGAGCAGGGCTTGCAGTTGTATGGTCGATTTGGGCACATAAGAACCGACGACCACCAAGCCGCCGCCGATGGTCGGCATGGACAGATCGACAGCCGTTAGCGGAGCACGCGGGGCAAGGCCAGCCCGCACTTGAACAAAAGTCGCCGCGGTGCGATAGAGGAAGTGGCGACCTGCCGCTTCGGCCATGAGCAGCCCCGAGACAAAAACCTCCATGTCGCGCGTTCCAGCACAGTTCACGATACAGACTGCACCGGTGGGTAGGGCCAATAGCTTTTGTGCCACCGCCTGTGGCCCCCCCACGCGCAGATCATCCAACGTGATCGACGCAACAGTGGCAGCGGCTACTTTTCCATTTGTCTTTTCTGCCACCCAAGCGCGTAGATCCGAATGACGATAGCCAAAGGCGGCGTCGCGCGCAAAGGGCGTCTCCGCGGCGGGGACAAAGGAATCCCCTTCGGCCACGTAGTGGACATCGTTGATCGTAAAGCGCCCTCCTTCCAAGAAAAAGGGAATGATCAAAGTGGCATCCACCGGTTGGCCCAACGCGGCGACTAGTGCATCGGTCTCGCCCGGATAATGACCGCGCAAGGTTGAATCACTCCGGCTGACCACGGCAAAGTCACGGCCAGTTGCTTGGGAAGCAGCCAGCAGATTACGCCCGATTTCGGCATGGAGGGCTTGGGCTTGGGCCAGGGGCAAGCTGCGGGAATTGGTAAGCAGATAAAAAGTGGGTGTACCGCGGGCTAATTCAGCCTGCAAAGCCGCGACACTCCACTCGGTCAGCACCGGCAGATCATAAACCGTCTGGGTGCCGGTGGGGTCATCATCCAAGACGATAAGGCTACGGTGACTGGTGGCAATCTGTTGTTGAATAGCGGGCAGTAAACTCTCCGGCCAGGGTTGGGGCAGGCTGGCCAGGAGCGTCTCCTTCTGAATCGCTTGCGTTGACATAACTTGATTGTATCCGTTAGCTGGCAGAAATAAGCAGAAATTTCAAGTCAGTGTACCATAAAATAGATAGCCTCACAACCGAATTGCGTTTTTGCCAAAGGACAAGCGCATCTAAATTGTAGAAAAGGGAACAAAAGATGGATAATGGCTAGTTCAGCGAACAGAGGAATTACAAAGAAACCAATCAGGATGGTTAGGGTAAACTCTGTACATTTATCTATAGGTGTTATGCGGTCGGGCCAAATCTGATCGTACTACGCCAGGGCGAAGGTTATTCTTTGCCTAAAGCTTGGTTACGCTGGGTTACCCAAAATGCAGAACACCATCATCGAAGCGGGCCGTTGGCAGACTTTCCTTCTCAACATAGTAATCTTGGCAATTGATCCAAGGTTCGCGATCCCCCTGCTTGGGCAGGCGGCCCATGCCACGCCGCATATACCCCGGCGCAAAATCAGCCGGGTCGATAAAGGGCTTGGCGATCATTGCCTGATCTTCCAGTCGCAGCCGTGGTGTACATTGGCAGGCGCCAACCGCATCCATGTGGCGCAACAAGCGACAGACAAAGCGGGCAATAAGATCGACACGCAAGGTCCAGGAGGAACGAATATAGCCGAAAATCCAGGCGAGATTAGGCACATCCGAGAGCATCACGCCCTTGTAACTCCAATGATTGGGCAGGTGAACAGGGCTATCGTCAACCGTAAAGGCAATATTGCCCAAACCACCGAGTTCGATCCCCGTAGCACAGACAATGATGTCAGCGGGCAACTTCTGGCCCGATTCTAGCAAAATGCCGTCGGCCACAAACGCGCGGATCTGGTCGGTCACTATCGATGCTTTGCCCGACGCCACGGCTTTGAGCAGATCCCCATCGGGCAAGAGACAGAGGCGCTCTTTCCAGGGATCATACTGCGGGATAAAATGTGGATCCAGGGGATAGGCTGGCGGCAACAGCGCCGCGGTCATTGCCAGTAATTCTTGGCGGACGACCGCGGGTTCCTGGCGAGCACGATCCAGAAAGGCACGCTCACCCGCTAATGCTTTACGGCGCTTGATCGCGTAGATCCACGCTTCTGGCACCTCGAGCGTACGTAACTCCTTGATCAGATCGTCCTCTTCTGCTTGGTTATTGGCCGGGAGATAGTAGCTGGGCGAACGCTGCAATTGGACGACATGGGCCACTTGATCAGCAACGGCAGGCACAATCGTCGCCGCTGTCGCGCCCGAGCCGATGACCACCATCTGTTTCCCTGCATAGTCAAGCTCAGCAGGCCACTGTTGGGGATGAATGATGGGGCCTCGGAAATTTTCTTCCCCAGGGAAGGTGGGTCGATAACCGGCTTGGTGGGTGTAATAGCCCTGGCACATCAAGAGGAAACGGCCCGTCACATAGCTCTTCTCACCCAAGTGGTTGTTGGTTTCCAACGTCCACAGCGCCGCGGCGGTTGACCAACTGGCCTGCTGCACCCGCTGACCAAAGCGAATCTGTGGCGCGAGCCCATGCTCGGCCACCACTTCGTGCAAGTAGCGGAGAATTTCCTCAGCCGTCGCGATCGGTCGGCCATACCAAGGTTTGAAGTCGTAGCCATAGGTGTGCAAGTCACTATCCGAGCGAATCCCGGGATAGCGAAAGAGATCCCAAGTGCCGCCGATAGCAGCGCGCGCCTCTAGGATCACATAACGCTTCTGTGGGCATTCACGCTGCAAGTGACAGGCCGCCCCCAACCCCGAAATCCCCGCGCCGATAATAATCACATCATAGGGTTGACCCATGGATTCGCTCTTCAAGCTTCTCTCCCTTCCCCTGAATCCTCAGCCACTCAGCCAACCAGAAGGTCAAAGTGGGTCAGCATCTGTGCTGCTGCTAATCGCAAGGTGTCACGAATATCATCAATGCGGGTTGCCATCGCGTCTATATTCCTCGCAAGAACGATCCTACCCTGTGCTAGCCGCGGCCTTTAACTCACTCATGGTGAATAGGGCCGCGAAGGGCAACTCATCCTGCGCTAGGTTAGCCGCGCCACCGGCTTCCCGGTCGATCACTGCGACCACGCCACAAAGATGCGCGCCGAGTGCTCTTAAAGCGTGGGCTGACTCACGAATCTGCCCGCCCGAAGTGACGACGTCTTCCACAATCACCAGCTTGCGCCCGGCCACGTCACCCCCTTCCGCCAACTTGCCAGTGCCATACGCTTTGGCTTGCTTGCGCACAAAGAGGGTCGGCAGATTGGTCACTTGAGAAAGGGCGGTTGCCAAGGGGATTCCGCCTAGTTCAAGGCCAGCCAACGCATCTACATCCGCGGGTAACAAAGGGCTCAGCGCGATGGCAATGGCGCGCAGCAGTTGCGGGTCGGTCTCAAATAAGTATTTATCAAAATATTCATGACTTGTCAGCCCAGAACGCAGGCGGAAGTGACCTTGTAAATTGGAAACTTGAAAGATCGTCCGCGCCAGCGCCGCCCGATCAGAGAAAGCATTATTTTCCATTCTTGTTCATCCTAAGTTACTTATATTGTCTCTTTGCGGAGAAAGAATTACGATGAAGTTGCCGTCAATTTTTCATCTGCTATAGGAGTTGTGGTAGCGATCAAGTGCAGAAGCTTAGATACAACCTCTTCCACTGACATATGTGTAGAATCAATTGTTGGACCACTCAGGGCATCATATCGATGCCGAGAAGATATGGCGCGTTCGATCCGCTCATTTTCCCGGCCATCAGCCACCATTCTCCGAATATTTTCTTCCTCGCTACAGGTTAGTTCGATGGGCGTCATTGTATAATCGATATCATCGAGTCTTTTCATCAAGCGGTCAAATATCTGTCGTCGGGCTCCGTGAAATCCATAATTGAAAATCACATAATTCACCAAACTACACGTAAAATAGCTTCGCATCAAATACACGAGATTATTTTCCACCAATTGCTGGATCTCTGGGGTTAGCGTAAAGGGGTTTATCTGCCGACACCATTCTGGTTCTATCAGCGCCGAATTAGATAACTTCTGATGTAACAACCTACATACGGAGGACTTACCTACGCCATTAGGCCCATAGATAAAGATGAACTGCTTCATAGTTACCAAGCGTGTTCCTCCCCTTCCCCTGTAAAAAAGCGCCCACTCTGTTTCATGGTGACTGTCCGCACGAATTCGATGATACCAGCAGCACTGGCTTGCACGGTAATGTCCGCCTCAGTGCCGCCCATGTCGGTCTGCACCCAGCCCGGATGCAGGGGACAGACGATGATGCCGTGCGCTTGCAGTTCCAGGGCGAGAACTTGCATCACTTTATTCACGGCGGCTTTGGAACTACGGTAGGCATACATTCCTGTGCTCTTCCGGTTCAACGAGCCCATTTGGCTAGAAATAGTCAGGATTCTGGGGTTGGTTGCCTGTATCACGCGGTCGCTTGCAACAGGTGCGCGACCGGGATCACGGCCAGGGCAACCGCGTTTTGAAAGATGGTCGTATACACGACATATTGGTCGTTGGCACAGAAGCGCGGGTGCGGGTCGATGTGATAGTGGCGACCGACATAGTCGTTGCGTTCGGCGTGCTCGGCCAGGACAATGATCTTGCCGGTGGCGCGGTTCATCAAGTGGACGGTCGAGGCGCAACCCCGGAAGAAGCCGTTGTTGGAATCGCCGACAATCAGCCGCCCGTCGCGGCTGCTGTGTGAATGCCAACACTGACGTGGAAAGACGATCCGCTCGACTTCACCATCGGCAATGCGCACCCGCCAGGTTTCGTTATTGTTGCCCACATCGACACACCAAACATGCTCACCGTCGGGGTCCCACCACTCGTGCGAGACAAAACGCGGCTCGCGCAAGATCGGGCGGGGCGCCTCGCCGCGTGTCATCAGCCAGAGGCGGTCGGTAATGCGGATGCGAATGCCGGTGATCGGGTCGTTGTGAAACTCTTGGGCAAAAAGCACCGTGTTGGGATCGGTCGGGCTGAACTGGGCGTGATTATGGTGCCGGTCGAAACGCCACCACGGCGTAAAGGGAGTACCATCCAGCGGCAGGCTACCGAAGTGATAGCCCAACCCAACTTTCGCGTTGATAAAGAATTCCTTACCGTCGGCGGAAACGGTCAGATGGCTGGCCAGGCTGCTAACATCGCGTCCACCGACGAGGTCGGCAGGGAGTTGATTGACATAAACCGGAACGTCCGCCGTGAGTGGACTGCGCCGCCAGACCGTTGTCCCTTCGCCCCAGAAGACATCGCCCGTGGTCGGCTCGACATACGCGCCGGAGGCATTCGTCTCGGGGAAATGACGCACCGTTTGCTCAACCAGATCGACTACGGCCAGGGTCCGGTGCAACGCGGGCGGAAAGGCGCAGTAGAACCAGAGATAGCGGCCATCCGCGCTCATCGAGTCGTTGACAAAATAGAAACCCTGCTGCACCGGTGCGACGTGATGCGTCAGCACATAACTTGTCACCCCCGAGCCGGGATGGGTGACAGGGGTGAACAGCGGACTCTTGGTAAAGTCGATCATACGCTTGTCTTTCTCCACATTAAGCGGCAGATCCAGTCGCTTCCGCCGGATCGCAAATCACTTGATAACTTGATATACCTCTATGGAAAGCATAATCACAGCGGCCAATCTTGTCTGTCCCGAGCGAGGTGACCTGGCTCACCGGAGCACGCGAATGCGGTGGGCTTCGCTATCGCCTACATAGAGAACGCCGTGCGCGTCAACCAGCACGCCATGGGGCCGTGCGAGGGCGCACTGGAGCGGCTCCGGCTCGGGACCATCGCCACACTGGCCGGTGCCTAAGACGGTCTGGATGATGCCGCTCTTGAGATCAATCTTGCGGATGGTATGGCTTTCGGTATCGGCGACGTAGAGCGCATCGCGTGACCAGGCAAGCCCTTTCGGGCCAGCCAATTTTGCCAATTGGGCCTGGCCGCCATCACCGGCATAGCCTTGCTCGCCCGTGCCAGCGACATGGTGGATCGTCATGCGCTGGCCGTTGACCCGGTAGATCGCGTTGCCTTCCCGGAGCGCCAGATAGAGATTGCCAGCGTGGTCAAATGTGATCGTTCGAGGGCCGTTGAGCGGAGCGCTGGCGATGGGTACATCCTCGGGAGTTGGCTGGCGCTCGCCGGTGCCGCCGAAGGGTTCAATTACACCAGTCACCAGATCGATCTGACGGACGCGATGATTGCCGATGTCGCAAACCAGCAAACGACGGCCATCAGGATGCACGGCAATGCTGTGGGGCTGGCGCAACTGGGCGCTAGCCGCGGGACCACCATCGCCGGAAAAGCCAGGCGTGCCCGTGCCTGCCAAGGTCGAAATCACCTGGGTCTGGGCATCGACCTTCCGAATAATGTGGTTGTCGCGTTCGGCGATGTACAAGTTGCCCGCAGCGTCGAACTGCAGCTCATGGGGCATGTTGAGGGCCGCCTCTGTAGCTGGTCCACCGTCCCCCGTATATGCGCGCTGGCCGTTCCCTGCGATGGTGACAGTACGCCGCGTCTTGCGGTCGAAGCGGCGGATGCGTTGATTGTCCAGATCGCAAAAGTAGAGCGCCTCATCTGGCCCAATGACCAGACCATACGGGTTGTTCACCTGTTGATCCGAGTAACCCGCGACACCCGTGCCGATGAGGGTCGTCACGGTGGGTGATGCGGCATGGATGGGGGTTGGGCCCAAGCGGCGGAGGGCGCGTTGCAGGGGTTGAGACAGCTTCATCTGAATTTCCTATTCTAGTGGCCGCTGGCGCGTGATGATGGCGCACAAGCCCTGACCGTTGTTAGCATGACTGGGCAAACCAGGCGTGAATCAACCCGGCCTGAAAGAATGGTACAGGCGCGGTAAAGCCGCCAGCTTGGATGATCGTCGCGACCGTCGCTGGCGGCAGCACGGCAACATCGCGGGCATAGGCGGCCTGCATGCGGCGCAACCCTTCCGATGACAGATCAGTCGGCGACATCACCCGCTGCCAGAGGCGCAAGAGTGCGTCATAGCTATCAGTTTCGACCTCTGCCGCCAAATCGGCACTCGCCAAAAGGCCGTGAGGTTTTAGCCTGTCCGCAATTTGTTGAAAGAACGCGGTGCGCGCAGCTTGATCAACCATAAACTGCGACACCAAGAAGCAAGTCGCCCCATCGTGGCGCACCTCCGTTGGCAGCGTATCCAGATAACCTTCGTGAAAGGTGCAGCGCGCACGGATGCCCGCCGCCTCAGCACGCTGCCGACAGACCGCGAGCATTCCGTCGGAAGGCTCAACTGCGGTAAAGTGCCAACCAGGAAAGCGCCTGGCCAAGTGCAGTAACTCATTCCCCGTACCAACGCCCACACAGAGCAGGCGCGCATCGGCGGGTAGCTCGGCAAAGATAGCCTCCAACAGAAAGTATAGCCCCTGATTGATGGGCGCTAGGCGCAGCCACTGTTGATCATAGCTGGCAGCTTGGCGGTCAAATACGGCTTTCAGCTCAGCGTTGTTCATTGAATTTCCTTTTTCGCCCTATTCGTTAGCCACGGGAGGCGACTCTCGCAGTTCCCACTCCCGCCGGAGGAGCCCATAGATCCACGAATCCGACACCTCGCCATTGACAATACAATTTTCGCGCAGCGTGCCTTCGCGCACAAAACCGAGCTTTTCCAACACGCGCCCCGAAGCAACGTTGCGGGTATCGGCCTCGGACTGCACCCGGTTCAGGTCCAGGGTGGGGAAGGCCCACTGGAGCAAGGCGCTGGCGGCCTCGGTGGCAAAACCTTGGCCCCAGGCTGGCTCATCCAGGCAATACCCTAACATGGCGCTGCGATAGGTGGCATCCCAATTCATCAAGACACACCAGCCAACGAATTGATCATCGGTCGTGCGTTCGATAGCCAGCCGCGCGCCGCTGCCTTCCTGCGTCATCTGCTGGCAGCGCGCAATAAAGCGCTCGGCCTGGGCGCGTTCCTGCCAGGGCGGGGCGTCCCAATAGCGCAAGACGCGTGGGTTGCTCTGCAGCGCGAAGATGGCGTCGGTGTCAGCGACCGTGAAGGGACGCAGGTGCAAGCGCGCGGTGCGCAATGTCGGGGTGGGGAGGGCGATTTCCGCATTTGCGGCAACATCACTCATGATTGCGGGTTCTTTCTACTGAATACAGCTCAGTGAGTCTTGGCAAAGCGGTCGTATAAGGGGCGGCTACCCTTATGCGGCCGCGGTAACCAACCGTGCAATGATGCCCGCGACTTCCGCGGCGGTGAACGCCAGCGTGGCGTCGCCCACGGTCAACTCGATCACACGGGTGGAAGGGGTCAAGCCGGGGGAAGTCCCCGCCCAGGTAAAGATGTCCTCATCCTCAGCAATCTGTACAGCAGCGCGTAGGAACGCCTCCTCCGCCACCTTAATATGGAGGTGCATCATCGGCGTCTGCGGCGGGTGGGGCACAATTTCCACGTTGGGTAGGTCACGCAGCTGCGCGGCAATGGCGCGGGCGTGCTGCACGTACTGGGGCATGAGGGGCAGCCGTTTCCGCAGCCCGGCCAAGCCCGACGCGGCATTCGGCCACAGCCCAAAGAGGGTGCCACCATGCCGTTTGCGCCAGAGCCGCGCGGCGGCAATGGCCGCTACCTCACCGGCTAGGCAGCAGCCAGCGAGCCCACCAAGACCCTTATAGAAGGAGACATAAACCGTGTCAAAGAGGGCCGCGATGGCCGCGGGTGAACGCGCATAATAGGGAGTACATTCCCAGAGGCGCGCGCCGTCCAGGTGGACCGCCGCGCCTTGGCTCCGTACAAAGGCAACCTGCGCTTCCAGATCATCCCAGGCGGGCAGGACGCCGCCGAGCTCGCGTTGGGGCAGTTCAAAGAGCACCGCGGCCAAGGGTTCGCGGACGCTTTGTAGGTCAGCCAGGGTCAGCAACCGGCGCGCATTGCCAACGATCACGCTCTCCAGGTGATGGAGGTGCGCCGCGGCTTTTTCCTCGTGGATCTCGAGATGGCAGGTGGGGTGAAAAGCACAGGCCCGCACCCCGCGGCGATCGGCATGAATGCGCAAGGCAATCTGTTGGGCCATCGTCCCCGACGGCATAAAGACCGCAGCGGGCTTGCCGAGTACGGCACAGATCGCTGCTTCCAAGGCCGTGACTGCCCCGCCCTCGCCATAACGGTCCACCCCCAGATCGTGCGGGATCTCCGCCAGCAGTTCAGCGGCGGACTTATTGCCGTGGCCATTGAGTGTCCGTTGGCAACGCCAGCGCAGCTGTTGTAACTGTTCTGTGTAGTTCGGCATGATCTCCCCGCTTTCTTGGCTGGCGATATGGTCCCTAAATGGCACTACTGGCCCCTCAGAAGGCCAGGATGCGGGGCTGACGCCCCGCCGTCTGCTTCACCCACTGTTCAGCGGTTTTTCCTGAAGCTGTATGCAACCTGCTTGGATACATGGATGGGGTGTCGGGTGGGCAATACCGCTTCGTTGGATGAGGACGGCCCCACACAGCTAAACTCAGCTCTGTTTGAAAACGCGTGTTTCTGACCTAGTTTAGCCAGATCACGGTTCGCGTTTTCAAAGCAACCGCGGTTTAGGCATGCTGCTTACGAATGCGGACGATACTAGGTGGAACAACACTACAGTTAGACGGGTGCCTTTGATCACCGGTTTGCCCATCATCATTTTCGGATTCGACTCAATCAATAATGTTTCCATCTTCATTCCTTATCGGGTCGCTATTTCGATTCGCAATCCAATTGTAGCTTACCATGATTTTACACGTTTCGCAACGGATTTGCAGCCTCCACCCAGGGTCATCGCGAACTTCGTGATAGCGTCCGCAGGCATTCAGCCGAAGCGCCCGCGGGCGCTTTTCGCTGTTAGGTAAGGGTTTTAACCCTCATTTTTCAAGTGCGCGTTTGCCTTGCCTCATCCGCTCGCCCACCCAACCAAAGAGAATCATTGACGCTACTGCATGCCCAACCTTAGACTGGCGAAGCCCGCCTGCAGCACTTCGGCCAGCGACCGACTCGGCGTCTCCTGCTGGCTCCACGCTTCCAAGGACAAGCGGACAACGCCAACACAAGCCATGGCAATCATGCGCAAGGCGGGTCGCCGTTCGGGCTGACGCCAGACTTCGCAGAGGGTGGCAAAGAGCGCGCGTTCTTGTTCTTCATAGAAGACCTGCTTGCGGGCGCGCAACGATTCGCTGGAGCGCATCAGGCGGTCGATAGCCAGCATCTCGTCGTTGGTGTAGGGCGCAAGATGCTTAAGAAAGATATCGCGTACGGCATCGAGCGGCTGCTCATCCGGTGAAACGGTGAGCAAATCCTCGCGCACTGTATTCCACCCCCCGCTTTGCCAGATGAAGAGGAGATCCTCCTTCGATTTGAAGTAGGAAAAGAAGGTCCGCCGCGAAATACCAGCTTCAGCAGCAATGGCATCCAGGGTCGTATTTTCGTAGCCGTTGGTAAGGAAAAGCCGCAGACCCGTTTCCGCAATCCGTTGGCGCGTCTCGCGGCGCTTGCGTTCTCGCAAACCTTCAGCTGTTCGATCCACAATATCGCGCATAGCATCCTTTAATGCTCGACAAATTGCACTAAGTGCAGTAATATAAAAACTAAGTGTAAAAATAGATGCACTCAGTGTACCACTTAATGGAAAAGAGGACAAAAATGACGCGTTGGACAACAGCGGACATGCCTAAACAAGACGGTCGTTCGGTCGTGATTACTGGCACAGGCGGATTGGGTTTTCAAGACGCACTGGCGTTGGCCCGTGCCGGAGCCGATGTCATCGTTGCGGGCCGGAATCCGGCAAAAGGGGAAGCGGCGCTCCAAGAGATCCGCGCTGCCGTGCCCAACGCGCGCGTGCAATTTGAGGAAGTTGACTTGGCCCGCTTGGCTTCGGTCACAGCCTTGGCTGAACGCCTCCAAACCAAGCACGAAAAGCTAGACCTTCTCATCAACAACGCGGCGGTGATGACGCCACCGAACCGCCAAACGACCGCCAATGGCTTTGAGTTACAGCTTGGCACCAACTATCTCGGTCACTTCGCGTTAACCGCGCAATTGTTGCCGTTGCTCCAAAAAGGGAACGCGCCGCGCGTCATCAACCTATCCAGTGTTGCCGCGCGCGACGGGGTCATTGACTTCGCCAATCTCCAGGCCGAGCGCGCCTATCAACCCAGGCCGATTTATGCGCAATCCAAGCTGGCGAGCCTGATCTTTGCCCTCGAACTCCAACGGCGTAGCACCGCGAATGGCTGGGGCATTACTAGTATCGCAGCTCACCCAGGCATCTCACGCACCGACCTCCTGCACAATGCACCTGGACGGTGGAGTATGTCCGGCTTGGCCCGCACCTGGCTCTGGTTCTTATTTCAGCCCGCGGCCCAAGGCGCATTGCCGACCCTGTACGCCGCAACGTCACCACAGGCCAAGCCCGGCGCGTATTACGGCCCCGACCGACTTAGCGAAACGCGCGGCTACCCCACATTAGCCAAGGTACCAAGCCAAGCGCTCGACACCGCGGTTGCTGCCCGCTTGTGGGAGGTTTCCGAACAGTTGACCGGTGTTCGCTTTGCGTCCGCAGAGAATCCGGCGTAGCCTGTTCCCCCTAGGCGCACTAGTTTCCTGGCTGATCCATTCTCACCCTATCCACCCGCGGTGGCAGCAGCAAAGCCAGCCGCACATGCCGTGGCGGCATGTACGGCTGGCTCGCCTACCATCTATTCCTTTTTCCCGACCAACGCTTCTTCTGCGCCAAGATCAGCGCCGACCTCTTGGTAGACTCGATAGAATAGGCGCCTTTGGCCGCCCATGGGCTGACAGTGCAGAGCACTCCACTGCGCATTAGCTTTGGGGCAACGCGTCCAGTTGGTCGAGATTCTCCATCACTTTCCAGATTGCGGCGGCGGTCAGCTCCATGATCTCAGGCGCATTCGGGTAGCGCAACATCATGACCAAACAGGTGTGGCTGTCCGAGTGTTGTTGGGCAACAGGGTATTGGTCGAGCGAATAATCGACGGGCTGGGCATGGGGGCTGCTCCAAGGTGCGCCATGCCCATAGGCATTCTTGGCCTGGAAGACAGTCATGCGTGGCAAGATAAAACGTTGCCAAACCACGGTTTCCACGCCCTCGGCGCGCATGGCTTGGACAATGCGATCACGATAGGCCGCGGCATCCGCGGGGTGGCCCAACGCGGCGAGATCAAAGCGGATCACATAGTTATACCAATTATGTTCATGACCAGCCGGTTCGGTGGGCAGGATCAAGTTCGGCACCCCGCGCAGCTGCTCGGCCAACATCTGGACATTCCGCTTCTGCCACGCCAGATACATATCCAACCGCGTCAGTTGGGCGCGGCCAAAAGCGGCAGTCAGATCATTGTTACGATACATCCACCCCAAGGCATAGGCATGGTAGTCACGCGATTCGGCAGGCGTTCGGGTTTCGCCAAAGGACCACAACATCCGTGCCTTGCGCAAGATCTCCTCGTCGTCGGTGACAAACATGCCCCCTTCGCCCGAGCAGAGATTCTTGTTTTGGTTAAAGCTGAACGCGCCACAATGGCCCAGGGTCCCCACTTTCTTCCCGTTGAATTTAGCACCGTGGGCCTGACAGGCATCTTCAATCACTTTGATGCCATGTTTGTTGGCAACGGCCATCACCTTGTCCATATCGACCGCTAGGCCATGAAGATGTACCACAATAATCGCCTTGGTCTTGGCCGTGATTGCGGCTTCGATCTTCGCCACGTCAATATTCATGGTAGCCCAGTCAATATCGACAAAAACGGGAATACAGTTGTGGTGCAAAATACAGGTCGCGGAAGAGGACCAAGAATAGGCGGTGACAATCACCTCATCCCCTTCGCTACAATCACAGGCGGCGACACACATATGCAGTGCCGCGGTGCCACTGTTGGTGGTGATGGCATAGGCATTGCCATTCCACGCGGCAAACTCTTTCTCAAATTCCACACAGTTCGGCCCAAAGGCATGGTTGGCCCCCCGCAGCGAGGCCAATACATACTGCTCATCCACCTCGGTAATCAACGGCCATGGCTGAATGGTACCAGGCGGAATAGTCGGTGTACCACCCAAGAGGGCCAGTTTTTCATAATGCGCCATCAAATGACTCCTAGTAGTTTGGCTGCTTACTTCTTACCCAATCAATCTCTGGCCGCACACTGGTGATACCATCCATGATTAGGTAAAAGTCAATGTGGGCAGCCCTATGCTTTGGCAAAGAGTTGAGCCAATAATTTTTCCGTAGTTTCCACCATGATCCAGCCCCCCTCCGGCACCAAACGTGTGTGGCTGGCCGCGGTGGCACTATACCCCCCATGCCGGATCGCTTCTGGGGTGGGTACATAGCCAATATAGCCATCGGCCAATTGACCAATCAGCGTAATGGACGCGGGTGAGCGTTCCTTCAGGGCCAGCCCAAACTCGACATACAGTTCCGCCGGATTAAAACAGAGGGCCGCATCGCCCAGGCGGAGCACATGCAGACGTGTCGCGACGGGGTTTTCCTCCTGCAGCAGGCGGGGCCAATCGGCGCGGCTTCGTTCAAAAAATTCTAACATGCCCCCCTTAAAGGCCGCCAGATCAGCCCAACTGTCCCACTCGCGCATGGGAATGGACACATGGGCTTGGGCATGGCCCAACACCGGCGTCGGCATCGGGGTCACTTGGTCGGCAATGACCTTGAGAATTTCTCCGCCTAGATAGAGCCCTGAGCGCACCAACCCCTGTTCCCCACGCCACGGTTGGTGGTTGGTGGGATTATGCTCCATGATCGAAGGCGCGGTATTGGCGGCTGCACCAGTCAAATAGACCACGCCCACGGCTGGCCCTAACGCGGCGCGCAAGACGCGGCGCACTTCGCCAGGAATATCGGCGCTGTAGAAGCTTTCATTTTCCACACAGTTGGGGTGGGTCGAGAAAGAAGGAATCACCACTTTCACTTGCCCGTTAGGCTTGCGAGCAAAGATGACCCCCACCTGACCATCACGCGGTCCTTCGAGCCCCACATAATCGGGCTGCCAACTGCCCCAATACATGTGACAGCTTCCGTCGCGACGCATCCCACGGCGATTCCAACCCATCTGTTCCAAATAACCAACGCCAGCAAAGAGATCGCAAGGCTCCAGATCGGCCAATGCGCGCGCCACACACTGGGCAATGGCTGCGGTCATCTGCTCCAGGAACGCGGGATCGGCATCGCCAGCAATTTGGTTTGTCGTACACGGCGCGACATGCGTATGCGTGGCGGCGACGATCACAGCTTCGGCGGGGAGCCCTGTCGCCACGGCACAAGCTTGTTGAATGCGCCGCGCTAATTCATCCGGGATCACACAGACATCGACCGAGACGACCGCTACACGCGTGGTATCATCAACAAAGAGCACCGCATTGGCCGTCAACGGGTCGCGCGTCGATTGGCCGAGACGCACATGCATCTGGCCTAAGAGAGGCAAGGGACGATCCGGCGTAATCTCTTCCCAAGCGGTTCCAACCTGCACCATAGAATTTTCCTTCAAGATCCGATCATCAACGATAGGGCTTACGCAAGCAATGCGTACGACGAACAAGACCTGTCAGGTTTTGAAAACCTGACAGGTCTGGAACTGCGTAAGTCCTGAACTGGTAAAATAAGTTAAGCCATCCATGCGGCATGACTATCTATCCTGCCGCCGATCTCACGTTCCACAGCTACATCATCTCGGCTACATCGGCGGCACGCCAACTGGGATCGATCCCGACATAGTCGGCGACCAACGGCTGTACGTGGGCAGGCTGGGCCGCGACGAAGGCTTGCGCGGTGGGCGACAATGGCCAAGGCGCTTCTACCCGCATGGAACGCGGACGCAAGCCAATGCCACACGAGAGGCGCACGCGGTCGGTCTGGTTTGGAAAAGCACCATGGTAGGTGCGGGCCGCAAAGATAATCTCATCGCCCGGCTCGGTAAAGAGCGGCACCAGCCCCGGAATCTCAAAACCCGTATAGCCTTTGGGCTCACTCCCTTTCGGGTAGAAAGACGATTGATCGGGGGTCAATTCAAAGCCTTCGGGGCCGGGCCAGTCGGGCACATGGGAATCTTCGATAACGGCCAAGCCGCCGTGTTCGGGGTTGGAGCCGGTGAGGTAGAACCAAAGGCCCGAGGGCCACGGCCCGCGATTCAAAACATCGTTGGCGGCCTTGGGGGCATCCTTGGAAAAGCCGCGCCAATCGGAATGCCAAACCAAGGCATTGGAACCCGGTTTGCGCACAATGGCCGCGGTCCGGTTGAGGGTAAGCTCCTTAGCCTGACAGAAGACCTGCTGGGCCTGCATAAAGGGGGCATAGTCCATCAATTTCCAGAGGGCCGGAGAGTGCTCAATAAAGGAGGTATGGGTGCGACTTTGCCCCGGCCCTAGTTCATCGAGATTGATCACTGCCAAAATCGAAGCTTTAAGCTCCTCGACCATATCATTGGGCAGCACACTCTTTAGCACAGCAAAGCCGTGCGCTTCCACACAGCTTTGGGCGGCTTCCACTTCGTGGAGGCCAAACTCATAGCGATAGCCGAGTTCTGGCTTCGACAACTGCGCGTAGTTCATAACATTCTCCCTATCAATTTTCTTGACTAACAGTCTCTCTGCTTCCAGGAATTTATGAAACAAGCCTTTACCCAACAGGCGGCGGTTTCTAGCTGCGGCCGTATTGCTTACCCTTTGACTGAGCCAATGGTAATGCCTTCGATCATCTGTTTTTGCATGGCAAGGAAGGCCAGAATCGGCGGGATCGACATCAAGATCGCAGCGGCCATGCCAATCCCATAGGATGGCCCTGCCCCTTGAATTTGATACATGATGATAGAAACGCCCACGGGTAGCGTATAGATGGTTTGTTTATTTAACACCAGTAGCGGCCAGAGAAAGTCATTCCAATGGCCGACGAAAGTGAAGATCGTCAAGGTAGCCAGCACGGGCCGCGACAGAGGCAAGGTGATGCGCCACCAGAGTTGTAGTTCACTAGCGCCATCGATCTTGGCGGCTTGAAAAAGTTCCTCGGGCAAGGTCACAGCAAATTGACGAAAAAGAAACAAGGCAAAGGGGGAAGCCAGCCCAGGCAAGATCAAGGCCCAGTAGGTGTCGTGCAGCCCCAAGTTGAGGGTCAGCACATAGGTGGCGATAATGGTCGACCACCCAGGCACCAAAATGGTGCTGATGATCAACCAGAAGAGCTGATCGCGAAAGGGAAATTGCTTGCGCGCAAAGCTGTAGCCAGCCGAAGAGGCCAACAGAACGACACCAATCGTCGAGGCCAGGCCCGTGAGGACACTGTTCCAGAACCAGCGTACGACTGGTGCATTGGCAACTCCAGTACCTTGGATCAAATTGATATAGTTCGCTAACGAGGGTTGGGTTAGCGTCAAGGAAGGGGGAACCGTCGCCACATCTTGCGGTGGTTTCAAGCTGGTGATGACAGCCCAATAAAATGGAAATAGCGAAAGGAGCGCCAGCGCAATGACCAGCAACAAGGCGAGTAAACGCCAAAGGCTAGCGCTACCTTCGGGGAGCAACTTCGCCAGCAGCGGGGTCGTGCGAACGCCTCTAATCGGTTTGGTGGTGCTTGCTTCGGTTACCATAAAATCCCCTACAGCGCGTAGTGCAGACTAGGCAGTACGCCGTTAAATGGCGGCACGGAGAGCTATCAGGTTTTGAAGCCCTGCCAGCAGCTTTCGTTGGCGGTTGTGGGTATCACAGCGCCGTTGGTTATAGAGAATGCGATATCAAGTTTAGACTAGTGCAACTTCTATGGCTAAAACTCGACGACCTGGGAAAAGCGCCGGAATTGAAAGATCGTCAAGCCGATAGTGGCAAGCAAGAGCAAGAGCCCTGCTGCCGCCGCGGTGCCAGCATCGGCATAGAAGATGAGTTGGTTATAGATATAGTAACCTACCGTCATCGTACTATGGACCGGGCCACCACGCGTCAAGACAAAGACGGGGACAAAGACCTGTAAAGCCCCCAACGTTGAGACAACAATTACATATAGGAGGGCAGGCGTGATGAGAGGCAACGTAATGGACCACTGTTGCCGCCAAAAATTCGCGCCATCGACAGCCGCGGCATGGTAGAGATCGGTGGGAACACTCAAGAGCGCCGCGCAGAAGATAATAATGGCCACCCCATTCCCCGCCAAAACAGCCATGCCCGCCAGTGACGGCAAGGCCGTATAGATATTACCGAGCCAGTTAACCGGCTCTAGGCCCAGTGAGGTCACAAAGAAGTTAAGAATCCCGACATGATAATCAAAGACAAAGCGCCAGATAATCGCCACCGAGAGCCCGGAAATCACACCGGGTAAATAGAAGGTAGCCTGAAAGAAACCGCGCAGCGCCCGGCTCCGCAAAGAGACGATCAAGACCGCCGTCAGCAGCGAAAGCGCCGTGGAAAGCGGCACCACCATCACCGCAAAATAGAAAGAGTTCAACAAGGCCTTACGCGCCACGTCCGTACTGACCACGGCAGTATAGTTTTGCAGCCCCACAAATTCGGTGACGCCGCGTGGCCGCCAATCCACAAAACTGAGCCAGATCACCATCCCATAGGGAACCAGCACAAAAATGATAAAAAAGATCATAAAGGGCGCAATCAATAACAAGCCCCAGAGCTTCTCTACCGTCGTATATTTCAACTTTCCACGGTGGCCTGTCGCAGCCACGGAGCGCGCGGGCTTGTTCGCCTGATCGATGGTATCCATGTCAAACACCTGTCTCTTATGAAACTCAATAAACAGGCCATCGCGGTGCCTGTCTATAGACCTTATCGTCGGGTTGGCTCTGTGGCCCCCACAACCGCCAACGCTAGACCTGTCAGGTTTTGAAAACCTGACAGGTCTCGATTACCGCTCTTCTGTCCTCTACCTTCTGTCCTCTGCCTGCTATGCGCCCATCCACTCCAAAGACTCAACCGTGCGCTGGAAGTCCGCCACGGCTTCGCTGGGGGGGGTGGGCAGATAGAGTTTCTGGAGGACAAGTTCTAGCTGCTCGACGACTTCGCGAGCACGGCCCCCATTGGCTTCCATGCGTTGGCGGCCATTGGGAATGTAGTTTTCCAGATGCCAGGCCAACATGGGATCCTCGACCCCTTCTAAGGCGGACATACGCGCGGGCAGCAGATATTGTGAGAGCCACTTTTGGTGCTCAGCATTGGAAAGCCAGAGGGCAAAATCAATGGTCGGCTGCGATTGGTTGGCGTCGGCTGTCTTGAAGAGCATGGTGTTGACATCCAACAGCGGGCCACCCCAGACCGAAGGACGATCGACATCGGGATTCGTCGGCGGCTGGACATAGATCCAGTCAAAGCCATGTTCGCTGTCGTTGACCACCAAGGTTTCTGGGTCAACGGTCATGCCGGGGCGGCGCGCCCAGCCCAAGTCGGCCCCGATCCCACCTAACAGTGACTTCTGGTTCCAATATTCCCAGCGGGTCGCGCTCAGGCCGGAAGGATTGGGGATCACCCCATGCACGCTATAGAGGTCTTGCATCCATTGCAACCAGGCCAGCCCCTTCTCTTCGCTCAGGAGGCTGCTCCAGACCCCGCTCTCATTTTTCACCGTGTCCGTGCCCCAGTTCCAGCTCAACACCTGCTCGGGCCAGTAGAAGAAGGGATTGGTCTGTTGGGTTGAAATAACTGCGCCCCAGACTTCACTGCCATCGTCGCGGGTAAAGGTACAGGCTTTCATGAGTTCTAGATATTGGTCGAAATTCCAGGTACGGGCAGGGCCAGCGGGCAGCAGATCGGCCACCCCGGCTTCCTCAGCCAGCGAGACATTGAGCACCATGCCCGAGGCCAAGGTATAGAAGGGGACCATGTAGTTCTTCCCCTGATAGAGCATCCCTTCATACCAGCCCGCGGGGAGGTCATCTTTGAACTCTTCGGGCAATTCAACTTCCAACGCGACGTCACCTTCAACGGCATAAAGAATTTGGTCAATCCCCCCGCGCAGGATCAAGTTGGGTGGATTGCCCGCGGTAATTGACGTTGCCATTTTTGTGAGTGAATCCCAGCCCATGGCTTGATATGCAATGGTTACGCCAGGGGTTTCGGCTTGATACGCATCGACCATCTCTTGTTCCCATTTGCCATGGGGGTAGGTATCCGCTGGTAGCCCTAACGGAAAGGACCACCACTGCAGCTCCACAGGGGCGGCTTGCGCGGTACCCCCTTCTCCGGTCGTCGCTGGGGTTTGCGCTGGTACACAAGCCGTTAAGGCCGCCGCGCCGCCAGCCAAAGCAGCCATCCGCAAAAATTCACGACGAGACACTTGGTTACGCATATCACTTCTCCTTGTAAGCATGAATTTGTATCATGGATCAGAACAGATTGCCTTTTGGGCATCACTGGTTGTGCGTTATAGCAATTTGTAGGCCAGAATTTCTTTCCGCCAGGAGCTTATGCAACTCATCTTGCGCTGGCTAAGCGCTATGAATGCCGACGCGTTTTACGGGGTTACCCAGCAGCAGGCGCGGTAGATTCACGGATAACTAATTGTGTGCCAACCCGCCGCACAGGGGGAAGTGAGCTAGGTTCAACCGGGGGAGAGTGAAGGAAGTCGAGCAATATTGTCATCATCAGGCTGCCGATCTCATAGCGCGGTAGCGCAATAGTGGTCAGCGACGGGCTCACTTGGGCAGCCAACGGCACATTGCCAAAGCCAACCACCGAAAGATCGCCTGGCACCTGTAACCCGGCTTTGCGCGCCTCATCGATCAACCCCATCGCGGTCAGATCGTCAGCAGCAAAAATAGCCATAGGCCGTTGTTGGCTCTGTAATAACTGTGGTAACGCGGCTTTGCCACTATCAAAATTCATATTGCCATCAATCACCACAACTGCGGCTGGATCAAAGCCATGCGCCTGGAGCGCCTGAACAAAAGCCTCCCGCTTGCGCCGTGATGTGCGAATATGGGGCGGCCCACCAATGTGGGCAAAATGCTGATGACCGAGCGCCACCAAGTGAGCCACCGCCGCCTGAATTCCTGTTTCAAAGTCAGAAATTACCACGCTCACTTTGCCTTCGACGGCTGGCACCCAATCCAACGTGACCAAGGGGATCTGATGCCGCGCTAGTTCATTCGCAAAGTCGTCGGACAAACTGGTGGTCATGACCAAAACGCCATCCACCTGCATATCCACCAGCGAACGGGCAAAGCGGCTACCCCGGTGGGGATCATACATGGTGTTACAGAGAAAACTGTCAAAATCGTGGGCTAAAGCCACACTTTCCACCCCCAAAATGACATCGGCATAAAAGGGGTTGCTGACATCCGAAATGAGCAGGCCAATGGTCTGTGTCCGCTTTAAAGTCAGGCTACGCGCCACCCGGCTAGGCCGATAGCCCAATTCGCGAATCACGGTTAAGACATGGGTACGCGTCGCTTCGCGCATATATTCGGAACTATCATTGAGGACGCGGCTAACAGTGCTCTTGGATACTTGCGCTGCACGCGCCACATCTTCAATCGTTGGCCGAGCCATGCGCTACCTTCCCGACAGGTCACATTCACCAAGCAAATGTGATAGACAAACGATGCGTTTCCGAAACCGGTTTCAGAAGCACTTCTACTATATCACGCGCACAGTTTAGCTGTCAAAGGCATAAAATCCCCGGCTCTTTCCCACAACAGTTCAACAAAATGCACAATAGTGCTCGATAGTACCGACCGATCGGATGGATCGATAGCGCGCTTTTTTTGGCACAGTCACCAAACAATGTTCATCTAGCTGCATTTCTCAAAAGAAAGCATTTGAAAGTTGACAACGCACCACGTATAATAGAGCGATGCAACCAGCAGCAGCCTACCTAGCAAGTGACCGGCGTCGTGCTCTAGCGGCTGGGCATATGATGCCTGAAGCAACCCATGGCGCGACCCTCTTTGCGGATATTTCCGGCTTTACGCCTCTCACCACTGCGCTCGTCCGCACCTATGGGCCACGGCGTGGCGCGGATGAATTAACGCGCCAACTCAATGTGGTCTACACGGCCCTGATCAGCGAAGTAGAACGCTATGGTGGCAGTGTGATCGGCTTTAGCGGCGATGCCATTACCTGTTGGTTTGCCGCGTCTGCCCCCGCATCCCATCAAGCTTTGGTCGCAGCCACGCGCCAAGCCACGACTGCCGCGCTTGCCATGCAAACGGCGATGCAAACATACCAGCAGATCCACTTGCCAACCGGTGATACCATTACCCTAGCCATTAAAACCGCGGTCGCGGCGGGCCCAGCGAAACGCTTTGCCGTGGGCAACCCAACCATTCAACTCATCGATGTGCTAGCTGGCAGCACGCTGGATCGCATGGCCGCGACGGAACAGATGGCGCAACAAGGGGAATTGCTGTTGGACGAAGCCACTGCCCACCTGCTCCAACCGGGTACGACGATCAGCGAGTGGCGTATGCACGCCATCACAGCCGAGCGCTTTGCTGTAGTCAGCGCCCTCCAGCCGCTGGCCGTTCCGGTCGATCTCCCTTTGCGCACAGAGATACCACCAGCCGAGGCGACGGCGTGGGTCTTACCCCCGGTCTATGCCCGCCTACAAAATGAGGGAGAGCGTTTTCTGGCCGAGCTACGACCAGCCGCGGCGCTCTTCCTAAAATTTACCGGCCTCGACTATGACGGTGACAGCGCAGCCGCCACGAAACTCGCCCAATACATCCAGTGGGTCCAGGGCATTGTCAATCACTACGAAGGGGCACTCATTCAATTAACCACTGGTGATAAGGGCACCTATCTCTACGCCGCCTTTGGCGCCCCCATTGCCCACGACGACGATATTCGCCGTGCCGTCACGGTCGCGCTAGAACTCCGCTCACCACCGCCCCACTGCTCCTTTATTACCAGTATCCAAATTGGGGTCAGTCAAGGCGCCATGCGGGTCGGGGCCTATGGCAGCAGAAGCCGCCAGACCTATGGCGTCTTAGGCGATGAAACCGTGGTGGCCGCCCGCTTAATGACACAAGCCATGCCCGGCCAGATCGTCGTGAGCCAAATAATTGCCGACGCCATTGGCGATGAATTTCGCCTGCAACCGCTGGGCGAAGTCAAACTCAAGGGGAAAGCAACCGCGCAACCACTCTATGCGGTGCTTCAGCCACTCGTCCAGCAGCGCCAACTCTATGATCTCTACCCAACTCCTTTGGTTGGTCGCACCACGGAACTAACGCAATTAATGGATGAGCTAACCGCGGTCTACCAAGGGGGGCAGGGTCGCCTCGTTCGCGTCGAAGGGAGCGCCGGCGTGGGCAAAAGTCATCTGGTGGCCGCGCTGGCACGTCAGGCCCAGCAGCAGGATTTTGCCATTGTCAGTGGTGCGTGCCAAAGCACCAATCAAGACACAGCCTATTTTGCCGTCCGCTTGGCGCTGCGCAGCCTGTTGGCGTTGGATACCTTGGAAACCAATCCAGTTGACGCGCAAATCGCCCAAGTCACCACCACCATCACCGCACTCAATGCAGCGTGGTCACTCCGGTTGCCACTGTTGCGCGATGCACTAGCATTGCCCATCCCCGATAACGCAACCACTGCGGCTTTTGACGCCAAACTTCGTTACGAAGCGTTGATCAGCTTGATCGTCGATCTCGTCCAACACGCGGCCCAACGCCAGCCCTTGCTCCTGATCTTTGAGGATATTCACTGGATGGATGAGGCATCACAGGGCGTGGTGCTGGCCCTCGCGCGCCTGGTACAGCGTGCGCCACTCTTGCTTTTGTTGGTACAACGTCCGCCGGTGCGTGACCAGGATGCCTTTCTGGGCGAAGTGGCCGCCTTGACCCCACAGCGTCACTTGGCCCTAGAAGAGCTATCCCCAGCGGGGATTGCCGCGCTCGTGCAACAGCGGCTCAATCCTAGCCAGGAAACGAGCAGCACACGCCTGCCCGTGTCGGCACTCGCGCTTTCGTTGATCCAAGCCCAAACCCAGGGCAACCCCTTCTTTGCCGAAGAGTTGGTAGACGCCCTGCGCGATAGCGCCCATCTCCAACTGACGGCCAGCCAGTGGGATCTATCCGCCGCGCTTACGCACCGGTTGCGCACTAGTGGCTGCCTAGCGCGTGTCGATGGGGTCGAAGTAGTCGCGGCCAGCGCGCCCCTCAGCACGGTAGACTTGGGGCTACCTAGCACGATCCAAGGGGTCATTCTCGCCCGTTTGGACCGCCTACCCGAGCCGATCAAATTGACGGTCAAGGTCGCCAGCGTCATTGGTCGGCTCTTTAGCCATGAGCTATTGCTGCGCGCCCATCCCGTGCAGCTTGGGCAAGAAATGCTAACCCAACAGCTAGAGACACTGCTGCAACGCGACTTTGCGCGGGTCGAGCAGCCCGCGCCCCGCCACGCCTACCTTTTCAAACATAACATCACCCAAGAAGTCATCTACCAAACGCTGTTAACCGATCAACGCCAGGAGCTTCACCTGGCCGTCGCGCGCACGCTAGAAAGCTTACAGCCCGACAATGTAGAAGACCTAGCCCTCCACTTCTACAACAGCGACATGCAGCAGACGCCGGTGCGTGACAAAGCGCTGCACTATCTTGATGCAGCCGGTCTGCGCGCCAAGCACGACTACGCGAATGAAACTGCCCTAAGTTACTTCAACCGCGCCCTAGAAGTGGAAATACGACCAACCTGGTTACAGGCCAAGGTCGAAGTATTCCATATCCTTGGACGACGCGAAGAGCAAGCAACGACCCTCCAACGTTTAGCCCAACAGACGACAGGCTCGCCTTTTATGCTTGCCCTTCTCTGGGGAGAGTATTATGAAGCAACCAGTGACTATACGCAATCCGAGGCAGCCTTCAGCCAAGCCCTAACCCTTGCCCAGATGGCCGATGACCAAGCAGGCCAAGCGCGTTCATTGGCACAGCTAGGGCTCATTGCTTGGCGACAGGGAAATTATGAAGGGGCGGAGCGGTTATATCGTGAAGCGTTGGTCATGGCTGCCGACAAGCCAGATTATCGCGAAGTTGAGGCGGAAAGTCGCTATGGGCTAGGGCTAGTCTATCGGCAGCAAGGAAAATTTGATGAGGCACAAGTTCAATTTCGCCAAAATCTAACCCTCAGTCGCAAGGTAGGGAATCGGCAAAATGAAGCAAAAGCCCTTGATTCACTGGGCCATGTCGAATTGCTCGGCCGCAACTACCAAGCCGCCATTCAGTACTATCAACAAGCACTGGACATTCGCAAAGCGATTGGCGATTTTGCTGGCATAGGGATAGGGTTGCTGAATCTAGCGCAAGGGATAGGCTATACAGGGGATCACGGACAGGCAGAGCCCATGTTGCTGGAAGCCCTAAAGATTCATCAGGCCATTAACAATCGCTGGTGGGAAACGCTCGTCTGGAATGAATTAGGGATTCTGTATTTTATGGTGGGCCGCTTTGAAAAAGCCAAGGAGTGCTTATATAGCGGTCTGCAACTTAGTCAACATACGGCTGACGAAGCGCGTCAGGCTTATTTACTCTGTAATCTAGGACAAGTCTTCCGCGAACAGGGCAACCGAAAAGAAGCCGAGAAGGCATTAGTCGATGGCTTAGCGTTGGCACAGAAACAGGGGGACACCAACCTGGAAGCTATTTATTTTAGCGATCTGGCGTTGGTCAGCTTCTATGCAGAGTGCTTTGAAGAAGCTATCCAACGCGCGCTAATTTCGCTCAACAGCTTTGCGGAATTGAATCTCCCCCTCTCCAATACGACCAATCTTACCATTCTGGCGGCGGCACACTTGGCACTGGGCCACCAAACACAGGCCCTATCCTACACCAATAAAGCCCTGGAAATTCTGGATCACTGCCATGGTGAAGGCCCTGATTTCCCCCAACGTGACTATTGGATGTGCTATCAAGTCTTGCAAACGCTAGAAAAACCAGCGCTTGCTACGCTGGCCCTATCTTCTGCCCACCGGCTGTTGATGCGGCAGGCCGAAAGGATTCACGATCGCGACATGCGCCGCTCCTATCTTGAAAATGTGCCATTTAATTGGCATATCCTCCAAGCGATTCACACAGCCAATGTCGAGTACAGCTGATTTTCTCTCTATTGGCTAGAAGCCACGTAGTTGGTTGGGATGACCAGAAACCTGACAGGTTTTCTAAACCTGTCAGGTCTTGGAAGTACCTAACACCTAGTAGGTTAAAGAATCAATGTTGGACCCAAGGCAAGAAGATTTGATTTTCGCCGAGATCTAATAAGACAGCATAGACCCCCACACCTTGGCTTGGCGCAGCAGCAACTTTCACCCCGTCGGCAGCGTTGACGGGTGTTGTCAGGGTTGTCGCTAATGGCAGCCAACGGCTGCCATCCCAGAAGTGGATCAAAGGCTCGGCAGCAGTACGGCTCAGGTTAGCTGCCTGCAACAAAGGCACATCCACATACTCGATCAAGACACGTCCGGTGGCAACTAACGAGGCGGGGAATGCATCTAGCCGATAGGACTGCCCCGTAATCGCCTTGCCCATCGGCAACGGCGGCGTGCCTGGCATACTCTGCCAAGCAATTGATTCACCTGGCCCTAATTCCAACGGCTGATCACTTTCAAAGCTGGCTTTGCCATCGGAAGAAACTACCAAAACGCCCCCTAATGCCTTGGCTGGTCCAAAGGCCCCACTCCCGCCCGTCCCGCGATCTGCCACCACCTCGCGGCGGGTTGCCAGGCCACCGGGCGTTTCATCGACCCAGAGTTGGAGATAGACGGGCGTCACCGGCCCGCCCAAGTCGAAGGTAGCGCGATAGACCCCATCCCCACCCGGTATGATCTGCTCTGGCAAGGCCACCCCATGTTCCGGGTAGAGCTTGGCGATCACTTGGGCATCCGCTGGCAGCGTTTGAGTCAGCAGCAGAGTGAGACTGGTGGTGCTGACTTGGGTCAACGCGACTTCAGGTCCCCAAGCTACGTTTTTGGTCATCTGCAACTCAGCGTCGCCGGGCTGGATGATCTCACAGCCAAATTGGTGGCGGGGCGTTTCACTGCCTTCGGCATGGTCATTGATGTCATAGACACAGAGTCGATCGCCCAACTGGGCATCGATCAACTGCACTTGGGTGGCGTTCTTGGGCGGCTTGCCCTGCTCAAAGATCTGGTCACTGCGCAGAGTAAAGACCCGCGCTTCGCCCGAGCTCAACTCGTTATCCAGATAGAGCATGTCGAAGATCTGGCTCGCAGCGGGGACACCTGGTGGCGTGCTCGGCGCGACAAAGGTGACGGTGGTCAAATTAGCGGGTGGCGCGGCAGGGCCGGTGACAACAGTTGTTGGTGGTACCACCCAGGGATACCAGAGATGGATCGTTTCCCATTCGGTGCGCCCTTGGAGCGTCTGATAGGCTTCGGTGCCGTTACACGCCGTCTGCCAATGGTCGGGGCTAAAGATATAGTTCTGGTTGCTCGGTTTGTAGACATCGCCCATGGCCGTGCCAGTACATAGCTCGGCTAATTCCTGGCTGGCATTGCCATCTACATCGGTATAGGTGTCGAAGAGAAAGAGCAGGTAGTGGCCCAGTTCGTGGGCCACGGCTAGCGCCCAGTCATCAACCATGGTAGCCGGTGGCACTACAGTGCCATTGACGGTCACGGGCTGGTTAGGGGGCACGCCATAGCGATTCCAGGCCGACCCTATGAAAAAGTGACCAGGGCTATAGGTAAAATCTACAGCGGGTGACGGATCGGGCGTCGCCGCGCCCACAATGCCGCCAATGTTGGCTTTGGGCTGCAACACATTGTTGAGATACAGGCGCAGATCAGCCTTGTCCCAGTTGTCCAAGCTTTGGTGAACGGTGATCTGCCCCAGGGTAAATTGGCCGTCCGTAAAGGAATAGAGATAGTTGGCCGCCTTGCGCAAATTGTCGCGCAGCCAGGCCGCCCGCTGGGGATCGCCCTGGACATACCACTCGGCGGCGACAGTTAGATTTTGCACCAAAAGGGGTTGATCTTCCCGCACGACCAGCTGCATGGTGCCAGGCTCACCAGTAAACGCGCTGGCACTGACCAACGCTTCGGCCCCACTTGTGCGATAGATCGTCGCGTTCGTGGTCGTGGTCAGCGGCTCAAGCCCCCAAAGCTGATCCCCAACTTCGATAGCGCTCGCCCCCAGCACAAAGCCTTGGGCATCGACGGCAAAGGCATCGCCACCGGTTGTGGGGTTGGTACGATAGACGCGACCGGCGGCGGGTAGGCAAGGATCGGCCTGCTCTTGGCAAAGTTGAATCCGCCACGGCTGGGGATTGGGGGCAAAGTAGAGATCGTCGATCGCTTCGCTGTTCGCCACACCGCCATAGGTCAGTTGCACGGTGCGAATGCGGCCATAGGCATCATAGAGGCCGATAAATTCGGTGAGGGGGTCGGGCACCGGGTTAGCGACACGACAGAGCAAGCCCCCCGCACTATCATAGAGGGTCAACAGCCCATTGATCGGCTGGCCGCCGCTATTGCCCATATAGAAACCGACATGAGTCTTGGGCTCATCAAAGGTAATGCGCAAAGGGACGCCCGCGCTAGTCCCCGCTACGGCATCGTTCAGGAGGAGATTGGGACGCGAGACCACTTTCTCGGGTTCTTTTTCATACGTTAGGGCTCGGGTGGTTTCATTATTTTCAAAACGCACACCAGTCAGCGCGGCATAGTAATTTTCAACAGGGGTTGTGGCGGGCAGATCATCAAAGTGGATCAAACCAGCCCCCGGCAGCGCCGCCGGGCTCAACAACTCTTGACAAGTATTTTGCAAGGTTGTGCCACAAGGCATACTCATGGCATGTTGGACAGCATTGATAAAGAGGTTGCGTCCGGTAGCGGTCATGGCCGTGGGGCCGGCCGTAAAGCCCCACAGATTGTGACAGCCTTGGCCTGCGACAATACTATAACTGCGATTGCTATCTTCATAGCCAATAGGAAAGGCATTCACGCCAAGGCTGGTGGGCGAAATTGCCACACTCGGCACATTGTCCGCATAGACTTGCAGCCCAACCCCGTTGGCAGCGCTGGTATTATAAGCCGTGCGATAGAAAGCTAGGGCGGCGTCAACCGGATAGAGAGCCAACGCGCTGCCATGCATTCCGCGCGGATAGCCGATCACCAACCCGCGCTCGTCACCCTGACCATTTTTCACCTGCCCAAAGAAGGCGTACCCACCTTCGCCGAGGCCAAGGACTTTGCTGTTATCCGCGATGTGATCGATCTGCGCCCGGCTATTCCCCCAACGATCAAGCTGCCCCGTATCATTGCCAACCAAGGTGAGGGCAAAGGCGCGAAAATCGGTCTTGAGCACTTCATCCAAGCTGACCAAGGTGACTGCCATGCCATGGCGGGTCAGGAGATCGGCAAAGCTCTTGGCCGTTGCTGTGTCAGTTTGATAGATATAGGCGACGGCCACCGGCAGCCAAGGCGAACTGGCTGTCACCGTGACCGTGGTAGATGCTTGTTGCGCAGCCGGTCCGGTAAGACAGGGCGAGCCGCGACAAATGGTAATCAGATGGTTGCCCGGTGCTGCGGTTGGGGGTAAGGTGAAATCGATGAGAAAGGAGCCCCTCGTCGGGATCTGAAAGGTGCTCATGGCAACGCCATCCCAAAGCACGGTGCCGACATAGCCCCCGGGGGCAAAGCCGCTGCCGCCAAGTTTAACAGCATTCCCCGCCACCCCAACCTCTGGGTCGACCAGCAGGGTGGGTAGCCCACCTTGGGCAAGGCCCACGCGCGCTGGTAGCCAGAGGCCAAAGAGCATCACGATGAGCAATGCACCGCCTGCGCAGAGAGATCGAGTACGAAGGTGCATAAAGTCTCCTTTCCCCTTGGGGAGTTCACGCATCAATCGTGGTTGCGCAATGGATTGATGCGGCGTTTACCAGGCGTCCCCCGCCTGATTGGCTTCAATGCGGCTGTCCCGTTCGGCAATGACACGGGGCAGATCAAGAATGGTGATGACGCCATTATCAAATTCGATCAGACCGCGACGCCGCCACTCGCTCAGAATGCGATTGATCCATTCACGCCGCGCCCCCACCATCGAGGCCAGATCGCTTTGGCTCAGCGCCAAGTTTAAGAGGTATTGTTTGCCCGGTTCAATGACTTCGCCGTAACGCTCGTTTTTGTCCAGCAAGATGTGCAAAAGCCGCCCAGCCGCATCAAATTGCGCCAGCGATTCGGCATAGGCCGCCCGGGAACGCAATTTTTGGGCCAGTAGCCGCGCCAAGTTCATGGCCAACCCTGGAATGTGGTTGGCGTGGTCGAGAAAACGTTCCTGCGCCATGGTCAGCAGGGTCACGGCACCGATAGCCTTGGCCGAGGCCGAGCGCGGTTCATTATCCAGCGCGGCAAACTCCCCCAAGAGATTGTGGGTGGAAAAGATGTCGATCGAGGTTTCATTGCCGGACGGGCTGATCTTATAGATGCGCACTTTGCCCTTGAGCACAAGATAGACTTCGCGGCTCTCGTCACCTTGGCGAAAAATTAATTCATCTTTTTTATAATCACGTGAACGCAGATCCTGAACAATCACACTTAACTGCTTCTCACTTACCCCCTCAAATAGTGGGATTTCTTTGATCAGGGCCAGCCGACGCAGCGCCGTACTATCTTTTGAGTCTACTGTACTCTCTTGCATTTTTCCCCCTTAGCTTACAATCTATTCTTAATGACGTTTGTGTGCCAGTGAACGTCACGCTTGTCCAGTGATTCACAGGATAGCTGTGTCCTAGGACACAGCTATCCTGTGCCGCAAATAACTTAGCCTAGCTCTGCGCTATGGTATACTCGCGCATGACATGGTCATAAAAAAGTGATAACACCTTGAGTTACCACCAGCGCTTGAAGCAGCTCTGTGGGTGATGAAAAGGATGCAGCAGTGCAGATGAAGGCAGACAACAGGATGCTACTGCCATTGTACGTTGTCATCCTGTAGCAAATTTAATGCTTAATCTTCATCAACCTGGGGTCGTTCTCTAACGACTTTCTCGGTTTTACTTACCCATGGCGCTTGGGCGTAAATAGGACAAAGCCCCCACTGGTAAGTATACCGTAAAGCCTACACTTCATGAAGTAACCTACTATTTCCGCGCAGCCTATCGACAAAGGCAAGTCCCTATCTATGAATATATTTACTTGGCTCCTGGTTGGCCATTTGGTTGGCGATTGGATGTTTCAAAATGATTGGATGGCCCGTGGCAAGCAACGGCGCTTTTTTAACAAAGAAATTTTCGTTCATTGTTGCGCCTACACGGTGGTAGTGGCACTTAGCCTCTGGCTCGGAAGCCAGCATCACACCGTCTCACCCCCTTACTTAACGATTGTCCTCCTCATTTTTTTGTCACATTGGTTCATTGATGCCGGCCAGTTAGCCGACCGGTGGACGCGCCTATGGCGACAAAGTCGGCTGGATATGGTGCGGATGATGGTCGATCAGACGATGCATATAATCGTGTTAGCAGCCGTGGCAGAGTGGATAGGGTGAATGAGTGGGTGATTAGGGGATTGGTGCTTGGATTCAGCTGATGCTACAATCTTTGCATCATTCAGCCTAAATCAAGCAAGCCGTTAGGTTTTACAAGCCGAACAGCTTTGGAACTACGCAAGCCTTAACACAAAAATCGCCGCCCCATCCAAAGGAACAGAGCCATGCCCGATCCAATCTTGATCCTCTTTCGCAAATTGCTCGCCGTGCCAGCGCCCTCTGGCTATGAAAGCCAGATCGCCACCGTCGTCCGCGCCGAGCTAACCGACCTTGGCTATGCCCACACCACGGACAGCGCCGGGAATATTCTTGTACGGATTGCTGGTCAACAGGCCCATGCCCCGTTGCTCTGCTTGGCCGCCCACCTCGACGAAATTGGGTTTGTCGTCACCAATATCGAGGCTGATGGCACCTTGCGCGTGACCCGCTCGGGCGGACTCTATCCCTGGAAACTCGGCGAAAGTCCGGTCGAAATTTTGGGCGATCAGGGTTCCATTCAAGGGATTCTTTCCATGGGCTCGACCCATACGGCCACCAGCAATAAAGCCGTTGAATGGAGTGACGTGCGCGTATTAACGGGCCTTAGTACAGAAGAGTTACAGGCGGCAGGCATACGGCCCGGGTCAGCAGGAGTACCGGTGCGGGCAGTCTGTGGGCCGCTCCAGTTGGGCAGTGCCCATGATCCGCTCTTGGCGGCATGGACCTTTGATGATCGCATGGGCATGGTGGCGCTTTTACGCTTGTTGGCGATCCTGCGCGAAACAGGACAGCAGCCCCAACGCCCAACCTTGATCGCCTTTACCGTCGGGGAAGAAGTCGGTGGCTTGGGTGCCAAAGTGGTCGCCGCACAGGAAGAGCCAGAGACCTTTATTGCCGTGGACGGCTGCCCCATGCCCCCGGGAACGCCCCTCAAACTCGACGGACGCCCCGGCATTTGGACCAAGGATCGGCTGGCGCCTTATGACCAGGCGTTGGTCCGGGACCTCTGTGATGCTGCCCAACGGGCCGGGACGGAATTGCAGCCCGTTGTCTTTGAGAATGCGGCCAGCGATGCCAGCTTAGTCTTGGCCGCTGGTTTGGCCCAACGCATCGCCTGTTTTGGGCATGTGCGCGAAAACAGCCACGGTTATGAAGTAGCGCGATACAGTGTCTTTCACAATGTCGTCAAGACCTTGGTCGAATTTGTAACGACATGGGCGTAGCAGATACGCCCATGCATTGGCCCGGACGCGGAGGGACGCGGATAAAAAAAATCCGCGTCCCTCCGCGTCTATCCGCGTCCTCCTCCTCTATGACAAGAAAGTAGAACAGACACTATGGGTACGCAACCACTCTTCCAGCCACGGCGTGAACTGGGCCGGACAGGCTTTGTCGCCAGTGTGCTTGGCATTGGCGACCTGGCCGACCGTAACCTACCGCTAGAAACTTGTGTGGCAACTGCGCGCCGCGCCATCGACGCCGGTTTGAATCTGATCGACACCGCGCCGGGCTATGAAGATGGCTATTCGGAAGAGATTGTGGGGCGCGCCGTCCGTGGCGTGCGTGACGAGCTTTTCATTATCGACAAGCTTGATGAGTTGACCGAGCCCGTTGCGCCCCAAATTGAAGCGTCGCTTCGCCGCCTCCAACTCGACTATACGGATGCTTTTGTCTTTCATGGGCTCTCGTCGTTGACGCTCTTTGAAACGCTTGCCCAACCCGGTGGCGGCTTTGACCAACTAGCAGCCTGTATCAAAGCGGGCAAAACTCGCTTTGGTGGCATTTCTTCCCATAACCCCGCGGTGTTACACGCCGCGATTACCGCGGGGCTCTGTGATATTGCGCTTTTTCCCATTGGCCCCTTTGTCGATCTGCGCTATGTGACAGAGATCTTGCCACTCGCCAAGGCGCACGGGGTGGGCAGTGTCTGCTTCAAAACCTTTGGCGCAGGCAAACTCTTGGGCGATACCACCGGCTACAATCAGCCCCTCCAGCAACGACCACGGGGCAAGCTCTCTTCCGGTGGCGTGGCCGAGCCAGTGGCCGTGTTGCCCCGCCTGAGTGTGGCCGAATGTCTTCACTACACGTTGACGATTGATCCCGATGTGGCCTTACTGGGGCTCAGCTTCCCCAATGAACAAGATCAAGCCTTTGCCGCGGCCCAAAGTTTTCATCCCCTATCCCCGGCCCAACGCGCGACCATCCGTGAGCGCGCCGCGCTGGCCCGCCAGGACAAAGGCCCCTGCTGGTGGAATCCTGATCCGCATGCGTAAATGAAAAGCACAGCGTAATGAAGATCAAGAAAATGTTGCGGGATACGCTGACCGCCCGGCGCTGAAACACCGGGCTAAGGCACAACGCCCGCGGAAACGGGCTACCACTCGCAGCCTACCTATAATCTATCCTGAAATTTCTGCGATCGCCTCGCGCCACAGCGGGCTTGATGGGGGCCACCAGCAATTTCAGAATAAGTTCTCAGTAGCAGCTCTAATAACCTGCCCATCCATCGCCAAATTTGCACTTTTTCCACTTATTCCCACAATTAGGGGTATGAACAAATACGTTGCTGATCTCCATATTCATTCACACTATTCACGCGCCACCAGCAAAGATCTTAATCTAGAACAGCTATCCCGCTGGGCACAACTCAAGGGCGTCCAAGTTGTGGCGACGGGCGACATCGCCCACCCTGGTTGGCTGGCCGAATTACAGGCCAAGCTCGAGCCAGCCGAGGACGGGCTCTTCCAACTCAAACCGGAGATCACCACAGCGATCCAAGCCACAGTGCCACCCGCGTGCCAAGCCCCTGTCCGCTTTTTGCTCGGCGGGGAAGTCAGCAACATTTATAAAAAAAATGGGGCCGTGCGCAAGATCCACCATCTGATCTTTATGCCGACCTTTGCGGCCCTCACCCGCTTGCAAGGCCGCCTCGAGCGGATTGGCAATATCCGCTCAGATGGTCGCCCCATTCTAGGGTTGGATTCGCGTGATCTGCTGGAAATCGTGCTCGAGACCGATCCCCAGGGCTATCTGATTCCCGCCCATATCTGGACCCCCTGGTTTGCCATTTTGGGCTCTAAATCGGGCTTTGACACGGTGGCCGAATGTTTTGATGATCTCACACCCCACATTTTTGCGCTAGAAACTGGCCTCTCTGCCGATCCAGCCATGTGTTGGCGCATCTCAAGCTTGGATGGCTACACCCTCATCTCGAATTCCGATGCCCATTCGCCGCCTAAGTTGGCCCGCGAGGCCAGCCTCTTTGCCACCGAGTTTGCCTACCACGCCCTCTTTGACGCGCTCAAAAGTGGCGACCCGCAACAGTACCTGGGTACCTTGGAATTCTTCCCCGAAGAAGGAAAATATCACCTCGATGGTCACCGGAACTGTGGTATCTGTTGGCATCCCCAAACCAGCATCGCCCACCAAGATCGCTGTACTGTCTGTGGCAAACCAGTGACGGTTGGTGTCATGCACCGCGTCGAAACGTTAGCGGATCGCCCCGAAGGCAGCCAAGCACCCAACTGTCATCCCTATCGCAACTTGATCCCGCTACCCGAAATCCTGGGCGAAGTGCTCGGGGTGGGGGCAAGCTCGAAGCGTGTCCAGGAACAGTATCACGATCTGCTCACCAAGTTGGGCGCGGAACTCTCCATCTTGCTCGATGCCCCGTTACCCGCGCTCGAACAGGCCGGTGGCACCCTGCTGGCCGAAGGTATCCGCCGCGTGCGCACCGGCCAAGTGACCATTGCCGGCGGGTATGACGGCGAATATGGGGTGATCAAACTCTTTGAGGCCAGCGAAAAGGTCGCGCTAGCCGCGCCGCAATTGGGGTTGTTTGGTGGGCAGACGGTCACGTCACCGCCATTGCGACCAACCGCAGCGGCCACGCCATCACGCCCCTTGGCAACCACGATGACCGCGCCACCCATCACTGCCGTAGAAACTACACCAGCCGGTACCACCGAGCCAATCAGCACGGCCACCGAACTCGCAGAGATCCTCGCGGGCTTAAACGACGAGCAGCGCACCGCAGCCACAGCACTGGATCGGAATGTGATCATCGCGGCGGGGCCTGGCACAGGCAAAACTCGCACCCTCACTGTACGGATTGCCCATCTCCTTGGGCAAGGCGTCGCGCCGGAAAAGATCCTCGCCATTACCTTTACCAACAAAGCTGCCGGTGAGATGAGGCAACGGCTGCGCGCATTATTAGGGCCTGCCACGGCGCGCCGACTCACGATTGGCACCTTTCATGCGCTAGGAGCGCGCATCCTGCGTGAAGCAGGCGAGGCCAGCGGGATTAGTGCAACCTTTGCGATTGCCAGTGAGGAAGATCGCCGCGCCTTGCTCAAAGCGCTCTTGCCTGGAGCGAGTGATAAGCTGATCAATCAGCGGCTCCAGGAGATCAGCAACGCCAAAAATGCGTTGTTGCTCCCCGATAGCCCCGCCTTGGCGACGATGAGCACGCGCGCAGAAGCAGAAACCGTTGAGCCAGCGGCCTTGACCCTACCGGAGAGCTACCAACGCTACCAAGCGGCGCTACGGGCGAATCGTTTGCTCGACTTTGATGATTTAATTTTACAAACAGTCTGCCTCTTTGAGCGCGAGCCAGCAATTTTACAGCGCTACCAGGAACGCTTTCGCTGGATTTCGGTGGATGAATATCAAGACATTAACCTGGCCCAATACCGGCTACTGCGCCTGTTAACACCGCCGACCACCAATCTGTGCGCGATTGGCGATCCAGACCAAGCGATCTATGGCTTTCGCGGGGCGCGGCGGGAATATTTTGCCCAGTTTCCCCTCGATTTTCCCAATGCGCACCAGTTGCGTTTGGAACGCAACTACCGTTCGACCCAGACCATTTTAGCAGCAGCCATGCAGGTGATCAATGAAAGCGTTGATCGTGACACCGCGCTCGCCATTTGGTCAGACTTTGTTGATCAAACCAAACTCGCGATCTATCAAGCGCCGACCGACAAAGCCGAGGCCGAATATGTGGTCCATCAGATCGAGCAGATGGTCGGCGGCACGAGTTACTTTTCTTTAGATTCGGGGCGCGTTACCGAGAACGAAAACACGCTACGCGATTTTGGCGATTTTGCGGTCCTCTATCGCACCAGTGCCCAAAGTCGCTTGTTGGAAGAAGCCTTTCACCGTTCTGGCATTCCCTATCAAATCGTGGGCCAGACACCCTTGGTCGAACACAAAGAGATTCGTTTGCTGCTGGCCTATCTTTGGCTAACCCTCAACCCGACCGCGACTTTTTATCAAGAGCAGATCTATGTCAATGCTCGGCGCAAAGATCTGCCCCGGATTGGTTATTTTCTAACCAAGCTGCGCGACATGCAAGCGAGTCAACCAGTGACTGCGTTGATCGCCGCCGTCCACACATTCCTATGCGAAGATCTAGGCTACGACCTACGCGAAGCCCAACAGGAGCGCATTGCCCAACTGAGCCGCCGCGCCGCCGCCTTTGATCATCACCTAGCAGCCTTTCTGGATGCGCTACTGCTCCAAAAAGAAGAAGACCCCGAGCAGCTCCATGCCGACCGGGTAACCCTTATGACCCTCCATGCCGCCAAAGGGCTAGAATTTCCCGTCGTCTTTATTGTTGGCTGTGAGGAGACACTCCTGCCCTATCAACAGACAGGCCGCACGAGCGATACCGAAGAAGAACGACGCCTTTTCTATGTGGGCATGACCCGCGCCCAAGCTAAACTGCACCTTCTTCATGCCCATCGCCGCGTCCTCTTTGGTCAACGCCGCCAAAATCCCCCGTCGCGCTTTTTACAAGACATTGAAGCTACCCTTAAGGAACTAAAAGCCATGACCAGCCGCAAGGCGACTAAAGCCGAACCCGAAGCCGCCCAATTAGCCCTCTTTGCGCTCTAGTCTATAGGGATAAAACGCGCGATTAGTCAGCCAATGCGATTAACCGTTTGGGGCTAGGACGTACACAAAGCCAGAGCCGACAGGTTTTTCAAAACCTGTCAGGTCTAGCCCAAGTGCATAGCTCCTACCAATATCAACAGACCCCAGAGACTCCTTGTCCTCTGTCCTCTGTCCTCTGCCCTCTGCCCTCTGTCCTCTGCCCTCTGTCCTCTCTCCTCACCGCGTAAGGCATCTAACTATGTAAAGTAGCTAGAGACAAATTACTGAATGATTCTACGAGTTATCTCGGATTGATTGTCGGAACAGAATGCATATGATCGGATACAGAAAAGTCTATTTCTATATCCTAACAGCAACGATGCGCCCCCCCAATGCCTTTATAAGTTGAGGAAGCAAAGTTACCGTTATCATCCTTGGTGAAACGCACTCTCATGATAGCGTTATCTAAACATGGTTTATCCTTCTATACTCAATTCTCTCTCTTCTTATCTTTCACTGCCACAACGCTGGCGAGCCTGCTGTTCGTTGCGCTCTCATCAACCCTCTACGCGGCCAATACAGCACCGATCCAAATTTTTTTTGTACCTTTACCTGAAGATCAGATCAGGACGGCATTCCTCCAAACGGCGAGCGGTGTCAGCGCCACCATGCATAGTGTGGTTGGCATCTCGATCACAGCCAACGATACCCTCATCTACTACGACCACTGGGAAAATGGCTACGACGCCGACATTGCCAATCCGACCAATTTATATAGCGCAACCAACCCCGGGGGTACCCAAATTTGGGGTGATGGTGACCCGACCAATGGCGCGCCGCCGGGCATTACCTCAGATCGACTGAATGCGGGCACCATTATTGTCCTAGAAAATGACATTACTATCCCGCGTAGCCCAGCCACCATTCGCTACGATGGGCGCGACAAACTGGGCGCGACCAAAGTGACCGCCATGGCCAAATCGGCTTGGGCAACCACGCCAGGCACAGTATTAGCCGATGCGGTCGAAGCGATCGATACGACCCGCTGGGGCACAACCTTTACCATCCCGATTGGTCAAAATCTGAATTCCAGTGCCATCTTTGAATATGTCTCCCTGTTGGTCATGGCTGGCGAAGATGGAACCCTCATGCAAATCGATAGCGATGGGGACGGCACTGTCGATATTACCCAAACCTTGAGCCAAGGCCAATCCTACCAAGTCAACGGTGGCATCAACAGCGGGGCACGCGTTACCACCTCCAAACCGGTACAAGTCAACCTGCTGACTGGCGATATTGGCGCGACCTATGAATCCCGCTGGTTTACGATTCCACCCACCAACCAATGGGGCAGCAGCTATTACACACCTGTCGGCACCACTAGCACTAGCTATCCAGCCACTGTCTGGCTCTATAATGACAATCCTAGCACCATCACAGTGGCCTACGAAACCAAAGCCGGGACAGGCACCTTCACCATTGCCGCTGGCGACGTTTACCGCTTTACCATGCCCTTACTCTCTGGCGCACATTTCTATACGACCGATGGCCGCCCCTTTGCCGCCTTGGGGACCATGGACAGCACCACCAATAGCAGCGCGAACCAAACCTACGATTGGGGTTACACCCTGGTGACGGATGCCTACTTGACCGGCGCGTTCACCGTTGGTTGGGCCCCCGGCACCGCCGATGGCTCAGGCAACGGCAGTCCCGTTTGGGTCACTTCCGTCAAGCCCACCACCATTTATGTGGACTATGACGGCAACCCAGCCACCGGTGCGCTCACGGATCCGCAAGGGCGCAAGTACGACGTGGCCTACTCACTCACCGCGTTTGAATCCAAACAAATCTACGATCCCGATAAGGATCAGACTGGTATGCGGGTCTACAGCTTGGACGGCACAGTGCTCACAGGCGTTTGGGGCGAAGACCCAAGCCGAGCCCAAGCGGGCAACCCCTACCTAGATGTCGGGTACAGCATCCCGCCTTTGCCCCAAGCAGTGGTAGAGAAAAAGGCAGCAGTCGTTGGTGACAGCAACGCCAACCAACTGCTCGACCCTGGTGAAATGCTAGAATATACGCTCACCACCCGAAATCTCGGAGTGGTGACGTTGTTTAACGCCATTGTGAGCGATACATTGCCCGCAGAAGTAACCTATGTGGTCGATAGCACCTTGCTCAATGGCGCGCCCGTTGCCGACAACGCCGGGCCAACGCGCACCTTGTTCCCACTCGATGAGGGGGGACTCAACATAGGCACCTTGCTGGTCGGCGAGACCTTTACCCTCACCTTTCAGGCCCTGGCAAAGACTTTTCCGCCCGTCTACAACCAGATCACGAATGTCGCCGAGGTCGATGCCGGTGGTGAAGCGTTTACCGCGCTCAACCAGATGCCGGTCAATACAGGCATGGTGACTCAGTGTGCGCTTGCCTTTGTCGATAGCAGTGGGGCAAGTGTGAATATTTATCAAGAAAATAGCACGCTCTACCTGCGGCTGACCGATGGTGACCAAAATCGAAGTAACACCATCAGCGAAGTCAGCAACGTGGTGATCCAAAACAGCGCAACGGGAGATCGCGAAACTGTGGCTTTGACCGAAACCACGGTAAACAGTGGCCTTTTTGCAGGGAGTCTCCCCCTTTCGACTACAGCCGGGAGCGCGCTCGAGGACGGCACGCTCAAAGCCAGCGCAGGCCATCCTCTGCAAGTGAACTTTGTCGATAGCACCTTTGGGGATAGCTGTCGCGCTACGGCTCAGATCACCGTACCAGCGCTGGTCAAGCCCCTTTATCTCAGCAGCGACGGCATTGGTTCGCCCGATCAAGATCTTGACCGCATCGATCCGGTTGCGACCAACGATAGCACAACGGCGACCACGGCAGTGCTCAATCAAGGTGCGGGCGCGATTGCCGTGGAAGCCACCAGCAAAGCCAACAGCAATGCCGCCAATACGCTTACCTTCGCCCATACGACCGGCAATGGTGCTAATCGGCTCCTGTTGGTCGCAGTGGCGGTAGGCTCCAGTACCTCCACCGGTGGGAATGCAACGACGGTTAGTTCAGTCACCTATGGGGGGACGAGCCTCACACTCGTCGGCTCGATCTCCGAATCCGGCTCACGCGTGCGTAGCTATCTCTACTCTTTGCTTGCCCCACCCACGGGCACAGCCAATGTTGTCGTCACCCTCAGCAGCTCGGCTACTCGACCCCTGTATGCTGGTGCCACCACCTTTACGGGGGTAAACCAAAGCGCACCATTGGGTACCTATGCGTCCTACCGCTCCGGTACCAGTGTCACCAGCACCAGCTTGGCGGTGACCTCAGCATCCGGCGAACTAGTTTATGATGCCGTTGCCGTGGATGGCGAAAGTAATAGCAACATTGCTCTGACCGTGGGCAGCAATCAAACCGCGCGTTGGACAACCAACAGCACCAATTATCTATCCGCAGGCAGTAGCACCAAAGCCGGTGCCACTAGCACAACGATGGCGTGGAGTTGGTCTAGCAGCAATCAATATGTCATTGGTGCGGTTCCGATCAAACCCGCCCCTGCCGAAGCCAGTACGAGCTTTACACTGACACCAGCCTTGTGCAGCGCCTTGGCTTTGCCCGTCGGTGGTGCCATTAACGTGACGACCTATGTCAATGTCACCAGTGGAACCATGCCAGCTAATCCCAACGTGAGCGCTACGCTCAAATATGGCGCAACCACCTTGGCCACCCTCAGCAACCCCACCTACAACAGCACCACCGGTGCCCTCAGTTGGACGGGCGCGGTTGCCAGCAATATCACCATCCCCGCCGGCCAAGCCCTGGGGTTGACCATTGCCAGCAACCAAAGCAATGTCAGTTTTACCATTCAATATGACAGTAGCAGCAAGCCCTCGCAGATCAAACTGCCGACTACCACCGTTATCGACATTACCGACTTTGCTCTTTACGACGCCCCCTATCCCGGCGGCAACCGCGTGACTGATGCGACCAACGGCCAGACGCTCTATATCCGCACCACCGTCAGCGACCCATTTGGGCCAGCCGACATTCGCCAAGTAGACGTAATGCTGACTGCTCCCACCGGCGGCACGACAACCATACCGCTCACCAGCGCGATCGCCACCAGCGGCTGTACCAAGAGTTATGAATACACCTGGAACACTTCGGTTGTCCAAGGCCAGTACAACATTGCCGTGACCGCCTGGGAAGGCTACGAAACAGGCGCCGCGGCTGTAACTGACCAAGCCAGCACGCCCTTTACTTTGAATTTCCAAGATACGGGCACACCAAGCAAGAGTGAATTTACCAGCGGCAACAATGGTGCGGTGACGACTAGCTACAATCCCAACCCAACCGTCTGCGTCCGCGTCACCGACATCGACCAAAATACAAACGCCACTGTAGCGGAAACCATTACAGCCGTGATCAAAGGCGGCGGGAATGATAGCGAAAGCGTCACCCTAACCGAAACCGGCCCCGACACAGGAATCTTTACAGCCTGTCTACCAGCCAGCAGTAGCAGCACCGGGAGCAGCAACAATGGCACCCTCTACGCGCCCATGGGGTCAAGCCTCACCATCACCTACGTCGATCCGACTGACAGCAGCGATTCTAGCACCGCCACAGCCGTCGTAACGACGCTCACCCCCAGCATCAGCCTGAACAAAAATTTGGTTACACCCAGTGATGGGGTCGCGGTGGTGGGTGAAATGATACGCTTTGATCTGGTCGTGGGCAACCCCGGCATCACCACGCTTACCAGCATAACCGTGGTTGACACCTTCCCCAACAGCTGCCTACGCTATCAATCCGCCAGCATCACACCCAGTAGCGTGGTTACACCAACGCTGCAATGGCAGGTTGGGCCGCTTGCCACGGGGGCCAGCCAGACGATCAGCCTCTATTTCGTCGCCACCGCGCCCTGCACGCCCGCGACGAATCAAGCCACCGTCAGCGCAACCGATCAGAACAACCAAAGCATCAGCGCTGGCCCGGTAACGGCGGCGGTGACAACCACAAAACCGGGACTGATCCTGACCAAAAGCCGCATCGCCCCAGCCAGTGGTTCCCCCCAAATTGGCGAAATAGTCACCTTTCAGCTTGCGCTCTTGAATAGCGGCTCCTCGACGATCACAACCTTGCCCTTGGGCGACAACTATAGCGCTGGCTGCTTGGCCTACACTTCGGCAAGCCCGGCCCCCGATGCCGCGGCTGGCGGGGCAGTCCTCTGGAATAACCTTGGCCCTCTCGCTGCCGGGGCAACGCGTACTGTCACCGTCAATTTTACAGTGGTCGGCGGCTGTAATCCAACGGCGAATCTGGCCGATGTCAGCGCGGCCGTTGACCAATATGGCGACCCCGTGCCACCGGTGCAAAGTAGCGCCAGCCTCACCACCTTGAGTGCCAGCATCGGCGATCTGGTGTGGTATGACCAGAATAATGATGGACAGTATCAGGCCGGTGAGCCGGGCCTTGCTGGTATCGTCGTGGCCTTGAGCCTACCCAACAGCACAGTCGTGACGACGACCACCGATCTCAACGGCTATTACACCTTTGCCCAGTTACCGGCAGGGTCATATAGCGTCACGGTGCTCGGTAGCAGCCTGCCGACAGGCTATGCCCTCACCACGCAGCAGGCCGCTTGGCCGATCACGCTGAACGCGGGCGCAATGGTGACAACCGCCGATTTTGGCTATCACCCGCGCGGGGTGGTCGCCGGGACGGTCTATCAAGATGTGGATGGCGACGGACAATACACAGCCTTGATCGACACCGTCTTGCCCCATATCAGCCTGACCATTACCGACACCAATGGCACGCGCTATACCGTGCAGACAGATAGCAACGGCCATTACAGCCAAATCGTCGCGGCGGGCGTCACCCAGGTACACCTGGCTACCGAACAATTGCCCGCGGGGATGCTACTGGCGCAGGACACCGCCAACCCAGCTTGGCGAACCGTGCCTGCTGGAGGCAGCGCCATTGCCGATTTCCCCTACGTTCCCCCGCTCCAACTCGACAAAGATAGCTTGACCCCAACCGTGGTCGCGGGCACCACGGCCACCTATACCATTCAACTGCACAATAGCAGTGCCTATACCCTGACCAATGTCGTTATTTCCGATACCCTGCCCCTTAGCTTTACCTATGCCACCAGCAGCATTGTCCAAGCCCAAGCCAGCCGCACGAGTACCAGCAATCCAACCAGCGGCGCAACTCACTTGACTTGGGGAAGTTGGCGGCTCCAGCCAGGCGGGGCGATCACGGTCACGGTACGCGTCGCCGTCCATAGCAGCACCCTAGCCGGGCGCTATGACAACACCGCACGCGCCAGTAGCACGCAAACCGGCATCATCGACGACGATGGGACATTGGCCCAGGATAGCCATACACCCTATGGTCAGGACCCGACCAGCGATGACGATGTCACAGTGACGACACAAGCAGCGCTTGCCGTTCGCAAAGATGATCTGGTCGATCCGATTGCCGCTGGCGAGCGGTTGACCTATACCATTATGGTCACCAACAGCGGCCCCAGCGACGCCGTTGGCGTTGTCATTACCGATACCCTGCCCAGTGGCACAACTTTCTACGCCGCCTCGGGCAACTGTAGCGTCCACCTAGCCCAGATCCACTGTACCTTAGGCACGCTTCCGGCTGGTGCCGTGCGGACGATTACCATTGTGGTAACGCTGGATCCCAGCTTCCTTGCGCGCCCGGCCAAAGCGTGGCTAGCTTTTGTTTGTCCCCCTCATTTTGCCAGTTGTCAGCCACAAGACACCCCAATGCACATTGTTCTACGCCAACAGAACCGTGATGGACCCTTTGCGGCGGTACGGCCAGAGATCTGACCGCCTCTTGCATTGGCGGTTGTGGGAACCGCAGCGCCAATCAGATACCAGGTTGCCATGAATGTTATGAAAATAAGTAGGTAAACTTGATGAATTTTTCTAGGATACTTCTGTCTACAATACCAATGTCCACAATACCAATGTCTACAATACCAATGTCTACAATACCAACGCCATCACCTCGTCTTGGTGGGTTGGTCGTCATTTCTAACAAAGGATGTGGCCTATGACCGAACGTCATTTTTCGCACCACATCAAGCGTAGCGATCGTCGCCTTTTCTGGGCGCTTTGCCGTTTACTCTTGGTGTTTGGCCTGTTGCTGCAATCTGCACCGGCCTTTGCTGCGGCTATCCCCAAAACCGCGGCGGCTACCGTGCCGAATCCGCTTCGCACAACGCAGCACAGCGGTCTCTACACAACGTTCTTTGCACCCGTTCCTGCTGGCACGATCACCAACACGGTGAATGTTGGCAGTACGACCACCGACCTCAACCCGGTCAACAACACGGCGGTGCAGACGACCACCGTCACCTCAGTGGCGGATCTTCAGATCAGCAAAACGGATGGCGTTGCCACCTTGCTCCCCGGCACCAGCACCACCTATACCATCATCGTCACCAATGCCGGGCCGAGTGCTGTCAGTGGAGCCACGGTGGTCGATACCTTGCCCGCCGCCATTACCAGCGCCACCTGGAGTTGCAGCGCCTCGGCTGGGTCTAGCTGTAGCGCGACCACGGGGACGAATGACATCAACACCACCGTCGATCTCGCTGTCAATGGCACGGCCACCTTTACGGTACAGGCCAGCGTGATCTGGAGCGCCACCGGCACCCTCGCCAATACCGCCACCGTTGCACCGCCAGCCATCACAACCGACCCGACGCCAAGCAACAATAGCAGCACCGACACCAATACGTTGCTGACCGGCATCCTCACCGGCACGGTTTATGTTGACCAGAATGACAGCAATAGCGAAGATGGCGGCGAGGGGCTGCCCGGCGTTACGATTGTCATCACCACTAGTGTTGGTACCACCTTTACGGTGACAACCGACAGCAGCGGTCACTTTACCGCAACCGTACCGGCTGGCAATACGCAGGTGGATGTTGATGACAGCGATCTACCTACTGGCGTTGTTCAGATCGAAGGGAACGACCCCAGCACGGTCAATGTCCCTGCCGGTGGTTCAGCCAGTGACATTAACGGCTATGAGCTACAAGGCCAACTCTACGGTCATATCTTTGAAGATATCAACGGCAATGGCGTCCAAGACAATGGCGAGCCCGATCTCCCCAATGTCGATGTAATTGTCACCGATACCTTTGGCGTCACCCAAACCGTGACCACCGATGGCAACGGTAACTATACCGCTACGGTGCCCATTCGTAGCCTCACCGCCCTAACGGATACGGCAACGGTGGATGTAGTGGAGAGTACGCTACCTGCCGGCGCTCTCCAAACCGCCGGAACCGACCCAACCACCGTCACAGTCCAAGCCGGTACTGCGACCGATGCTGGCGATGATGGCTATCAACGGCAAGGGCTAGTCACAGGTGTGGTCTATACCGATGAAAATGGAGATGGCGCTTATACACCAGGCGTTGACACCCCCTTCGCCAACGTGACAGTCCTCATTACGGACAGCAACGGCATCCCCTACACCATCGTGACCGATGCCGATGGCGTCTACAGCCAAGTGGTCCCTGCTGGCCCGACGGTGGTCGATGTTGATGACAACGATCCCGATCTACCCGATGGCCTCGTCCTCACCGGTGGCAGTACCGACCCGACGACGGTTATCGTGCCGGGCGGTGGCACTGCAGTAGATGACACCGGTTATGTGTTGCTCGCCAACATCGGTGATCGCGTCTGGCTGGATCGCAACGGGGATGGCCTCCAGAGCGCGGATGAACCAGGCTTGGCCGATGTTGTGATCACGCTGACCCTGCCCGACAACAGTATCCTGACCACAACAACCGGGCCAGACGGCTACTATAACTTTGGTGACCTTCGCCCTGGCACCTACACCATCGCCGTTGACCCGGCTACCTTACCGGCTGGGGTAACCCAAACCGGGGATCGCGACAGCACCTTCGACCATGCAACGACCTTGACTTTGGTCTCCAATGGCTCTGTCACCGATGCCGACTTTGGCTACCAGGGCAATAGCTCACTGGGCGATTCCGTCTGGAACGACCGCAATGGCAACGGCGTGACTGAGGTAAGCGAAAGTGGCATTCCCGCTGTCGTGGTGACCCTGACCATGTTCAACGGCTGGGTGATTACGACGACAACTTCGCCCACCGGGGCTTATCACTTTGGCGGTCTGATCCCCGGCCTCTACACCGTTACCGTTGATAGTGCCAGCCTACCCGCGGGTGCGGCTCAAACCCACGATCGCGATAGTGTTCTCGACCACACCACCACGGTGACGCTGGCCGAGAATACGCAGATCACCAATGCCGACTTCGGTTATCAGCAACAAGGCACGCTCTTCGGCCATCTCTACGAGGATGTCAACGGCAGCGGCAGCCAGGATAGCAGCGAACCCAATCTCGGGAATGTCACGGTAGTGATCACCGACAGCTTGGGCGTCACCCATACCCTGACAACCGATGCCAATGGCAACTATACCGTCACCCTGCCCATCGGTACGGCGACGGTCGATGTTGACGAAACGACCCTCCCAGCCGGGGCCGTTCAAACCGAAGGAACCGATCCAACCCCCACAACTGTCATTGCCGGTGAAGCCACCGACGCGGGGAATGATGGCTATCAACGCCAGGGTCTGGTCGAAGGGGTCGTCTATCTGGATGTCAACAACAATGGTCTCTACAATCCAGGCGTCGATCTACCCTTGAACAACGTCAGTGTCGTCATCACCGACAGCAACGGCGTCACCTACACCGTGCTTACCGACGCCAATGGCAACTTCAGCCAAATCGTACCGGCAGGCACGACCGAAGTCAACGTTGTTGATGCCGACCTACCCGCGGATGCCATGATCGAAAATGGCTTTACCGACCCCGTCATCGTCACCGTACCGGGTGGTAGTACCGCCACCACGAGCTTCCCCTATGTCGAACCATTGAGCATTGACAAGGATGTGGTCACGCCCAATGTGGTGGCTGGCACCCAGGTGACCTACACCATTGTCGTCCACAACAGTGGGGCAACGGCGCTCACCACGGTCACGGTTTCGGATACCTTACCGAGTGGCTTTACCTATGCCAGCAGCACCTTAGCCGCCATTGGGGCCAGCCGCACGGCCACAAGCGAACCAACCATAGGCGATACCATCCCAACGTGGGGGGCTTGGACCATCAACCCAGGCGGGACGGTGACCGTCACCTTGGTGGCCGATATCGCCAGCTCAGTTGCCGCCGGGGTCTATGACAATACAGCCTATGCCCGCAGCGATCAGACCAGCCTCGTCAATGATGATGGGACAGCGGCGCAAGATGATAACACACCGCCAGGCCGCGACCCAGAAAATGACGAAGATGTCACGGTCACCACGGTGGCCGACCTAGCCGTCGCCAAGTACGACAACCCCGATCCGGTCGTCGCTGGCACAACCCTGACCTACACCATCGTTGTGACCAACTATGGGCCGAGTGATGCCCAGGATGTCGTCATTACCGATACGCTCTCTGCCGATGTGGCCTTGGTCAGTGCGGTGGGCTGTACGGTCAATGGTAATCGCGTGGTCTGTGACTTTGGCACCATTGCCAATGGCGAACACAAATCAGTTACCATCGTTGTCACCGTTGATCCTGATCTGGTAGCCAGCACCACAGATGCGGCCTTGGTCACCGCACCAGCCGCAACGCCCACCACTGTGGCTGCAACCCAGCCCGTAGAACCAGCCACGAACTCGGTCTTGTCACCAGTGTGGGCCTTTGCAAAGAGCAGCCCATGGCGAACAGCGGGGGTGTTGGCCACAGCCACGCCTGAACAAGGCGGGAGGCTGTTGGCAACCACCGCCAGCGCGGTCGTCGCCCCGCAGAGTATCCTGGCAACCAGCTCGATCAGTTTCCAGGCGCAGCGTGGCGTCAGTGGAAAAAGTTGGTCGATTCGGGTAGACCGAGCCGGACCTTGGCCGCTCGCGGGTTAATGAGCGTTGTGACCGGTGTTTGCTGGGGAGTTCCCCATTGGACACCGGTCACAAGTCAGCTGATTGCATTGAAGCGGATTGAAATGCTAATTGAAATGTCGTTGCTTGAAAAAGCCTAGGTTTGCATGGCTGAAAAGATGAAGATGATAAGCGGCTGCCGTCCAGAGCAGAATACAGCAAATAGCGCTCTCGCTGGCGAGCAGAAAAACCCAACCAAAGCGCACAGTCCCCGGAGAATCTGGCTGATCCTCTGTGGTCTACTTCTTGGCATGGTGGTATTTGTAACCAACCACCAACCTGTGCGCGCGGCTAGCCCAAGCACCGTACGCCTCACGGGTGTGGTCACGAATACCGTTACCGTGGGCAGTTCCACCTTCGATCCCAATCTCATCAATAACACGAACGTCCAGACCACCACGGTCAATGCGCCGATCACCACCATGCCAACCGTTACCCTCGCAGCCACCCGCTTTGTAACCGAAGGCAATCAAGGCTTCATTACCGTTACCTTGAATATCACAACGAGCCACGCGGTCACCGTTACCTTGGTCTATCTACCAGGAAGCGCTGATAGCAGTGACTACATGACGAGCAGTCTAACCATTGTCATTCCACCGGGCGCGCTCAGTGCCGCCATTCCCTTCCAAGCAGTTACGGACACGGTTGATGAGTCTGCTGAAGAGTTTCACGTGGCGATCGTAGCGGTGATCAATGCGCAAGATGGCAGCACCCCCCAACCGATTACAATCTTGGATAGCCCACCGCCACCAACAGCAACCCCGACAGTAACACTAACGGCCACAGCAACAGAAACCGGCACACCTGTGCCCACGGCAACTATCCAGCCAACACCCACTGCAACAGCGACGGCCAGTGCAACGGCGACGGCTACAGCCACTACTACACCGCTCCCCACAGCGACGGCCACGGAGACGGCCACGGAGACGGCCACAGAGACAGCGACGGCCACAGCGACAGCGGCGGCCACAGAAACGCCGCTCCCCACCGCGACAGCCACGGCCAGTGTTACGGCCACAGAAGAACAATCAGCCACGGCAACACTGCTACCAACCGCGACCATCACCGCGACCATGACGATGACAGCAACCGCTGTACCCTCGGTCACTGCGGCGGCGACACCGACGGTGGTCGCAACGCAAACGCCCACGGCGACGATGCTTGCTACGCTGACCCTGACAGCGACACCACAGCCTAGCCCAAGTGCGTCCGCCACGGCCACGCCAACCAGCTTGCCCAGTGCCACCGCGACAGAGCTGGCAACGGAAGTGGCGACAGTGACACCGACTGAGCCACCAGTAGCTACGGCCACGCCGTTGCCGACCGCGACCAACACAGAAATACCGCCAGAAACACCCACTCCGACCGCGCTCGCGACATTTGTACCGTCCGCGACACCGACTGAGACAGCCACGCCAACGCTAACAGAGACAGCGACAGCGACTGAGACAGCCACGGCCATCCCGTCAGCAACGCCAACGCCGACAGAAACGCCGACAGCAATCCCAACGGCAACGGCCAGTGCTACGCCGACCCTGACGCCCACAGTGACCCTGTCGCCCACAGCAACGGCGACAGCCACGCCCATCCCCTTGGCCGCGGTTGGTGACTTTGTCTGGCTGGATCTGAATGCCAATGGACTGCAGGAAGAAGGGGAGCCAGGGTTAGCCGCGGTCCAAGTGACCCTCTATCGCGCCGATGGTACCTTTGTGGCGACGACCATTACCGACAGCAATGGGTACTATCGTTTCACGGGGGTTAATCCAGGCGACTATTATTTAGTTTTTGTCACACCGACCCCCAATGGCGAAGCCTACTTGCTCAGCCCCGCCAATCAAGGGCAGGCCGCGGGCCGCGATACCGTCAATAGTAAAGCCGTCAATGTTGTCGGCACCACCAATAACCAAACAGATCCCTTTACCCTGCTGCCTGGCGCAACCACGCTCGATTGGGATGCGGGCTTCTACCCAGCCCTCCAGCTTGGTAATCTGGTCTGGCATGATCAAAACAACAATGGCCGCGTCGATAACGGTGAACCGGGCATCCCCAATGTTCCGCTCTATCTCTTCCGGGCGGGCGATGACCCAACCACGACAACGCCGTTGGCCACGACCACCACCGATAGCAATGGGATCTATCGCTTTAGCAATCTGGCACCGGGCGCTTACTTTGTCTATCTACCAAGCCCACCGGTTGGCTACCCAATGAGCAGTTCGGCCACAGGGCTGCCCGCGGATAATGATGAAGACAATGACGACAATGGGGACCAAGCAACAAGCGGCGCGCCCATCCGTAGTTCGGTGATCACGTTGACAGTTCAAGGTGAGCCAACCATTGACGGCGATGGGGCGCATAGCAATCTGACCGTCGATTTCGGATTCTTTGCCTTCGGGTCGATCGGCGATCTTGTCTGGTACGACCGCAACCGCGACGGCATCCAAGATGCCAACGAGGTCGATCTGACCGCGTTAGCCGGAATCGTCGATCTGTCAGAGGTTATCGTAAGTCTCTACAACGCTGACACCAACACGGTCGTCGCGACCACAGGGCTCGATAGCCAAGGCCGGTATCACTTTGGTGAGCTTTTCCCTGGCAACTATTATGTGCATTTTGAAATACCGCCGGAGTATCAAGTAACGGTGCCCAATGCCACGCCGGACGATAGACGCGATAGCGATGTCGGCCTCAGCACACGCAATACACCGGTTATCATGCTAGCATCGGCAGAAAATAATGATACGCTCGATCTAGGTATCTATTTGCCGCCCGCCAGTATTAGTGGTGGGGTTTGGGTGGATGGTAACAGCAATGGATTGCAGGATAGTGGCGAAGCACCGCTGCCCAATGTCACGGTTCTCCTCTTTAGGGCCGACGGCGTCTTGGTAGCCAGCACAGTGACCGATAGCGCGGGCAATTACCAATTTACCGATCTACTCGCCAGCGAGTACTACCTGATCTTCAATACACCGGAGGATTACCAAAGCACCTTGCCCAACCAAGGCAATGATGACACCATCGACAGTGATGCCGAGAGCAATGGGCAGGTGGCACAAACCGCCTACATTTTGCTTGATGCGGGTGAGGCGCTTACCCATTGGGATTATGGCTTGCACTGGATCGGCACCACGGAAAATCCTTTGCAGCCTTCTGCCAGTGTTGGGGATTTGGTGTGGCTCGATCTTAATAGCAATGGCTATCAAGACACCGGCGAAGTCGGAGTCGCCGGCGTGGCAGTCAGGCTCTATAACGCCGCGGGGGAACTTGTCGCGGTTACCGTCACGGATGCGAATGGAAACTACCGCTTTACCCAACTGGTGGCGGGTACCTATTTCATCGAATTTGTGTTACCGACAGATTTTGTCTTCAGCACCTTAAGCGATGGCAGCAACCGCGAGAGCGACAGCAATGCCGACCCGACCAGCGGCCGGACGCCCCTCTTCACCATCGAAGCGGGTGTAACGGATCTGAGTTGGGACGCTGGGGTCTATCAGCGCCCAACTAGCCTAGAAGATGGCGCGGAGCCGATACAGACCACGCAACAGCTCTTCCTACCGCTTGTCTCGCGCAAGAATATCAAGGTGAAACCACGCGTGGAGGATACTAAGCGAAAGCCCAGCATGCAATGCTTCGGTGAACTCTGTTTTCTGCCCTAATTATCGATCATTTCACCTGGGTGTTTGTCAGCTTTCCGTAATTTGTCTGATAACAGTTTGTAACGATTGTGGACTGATTTCTTCATTATACTGAGGTCATAAGCGCACACAGGGATGCGCCTTGACGAACAGAGAATAAGAGAAATCAGTCCACATGAACAAGTTCTATCGATTATCCGCCATTACGCTACTCACGATTACCTTTCTGGTGGTCTTTCCTGTTGTAGCTAGTGCTGCCCCCCTGGCTGTCCGCAATGGGGCCGATGCACCGTTTGGCGAATATCCGTGGATGGTAGGGATTGCGTTGGCCGATGTCGCAGATGGCTACGCCGCCCAATTCTGTGGCGGCACCCTGATTGACAGCGAGTGGGTTCTCACCGCAGCCCACTGCACTTATGACTTGGACGAGCAGCCCTTCAGCGCCGCGAGCCTCGATATTATGATTGGTCGCAGCCAGCTCAGCAGCAATGAGGGCGAACGCATTCGGGTTGACCAAATCATCCGCCATGTTGACTTTCAAGATGCTACCCTGGGCAATGATATCGCGCTGCTCCACCTCAGCCAACCAACGGCTGTCACGCCCCTGGCGCTAGGGGTCCAAAACCACCTAGTCAATCCGCAAACGCTTGGGGCGACGATTATTGGGTGGGGCGTGACCAGTGACGGTAGTGGTGCGGACACCCTGCAAGAGGCGCAAGTTCCCTTGGTCACCGAAGGCGCTTGTAACGAGTTTTATGGCAACTATGGTGTCACCATCCTTTCTTCCATGGTTTGCGCCGGTGACGGCAGTGGTCAGGTGGATGCTTGTGTGGGCGACAGTGGTGGCCCGCTGTTGGTTTGGCAAGCTGAGCAACAACGTTGGGTGCAAACGGGCATTATCAGCTGGGGCGCGGAATGTGGCACACCAGGGGCTTACGGTGTCTATACGAATATTAGCAGCTTTATCGACTGGGTTCAACAAGAAACTGGCTTAACCCTGGCCGCGTAATTTTTGCCGACGTGCGCCCTCGTTGTTGGCACCCAATACCATATCGCAAAGTGGGGTTTCAGGTAAAGTATCCTGAAACCTTTTTATTTCCTGGAACGCACTGCCCTGAAGGGACGGTGCTAGTCAACCACGCCCGCTCAAGCTGGCTTTCGCGCAAAGATTGGCTGCTCGCCGCAGCGCTACGCAGAACAAACCCTCTTGCTTGGCCTTTTCATCTGACCATGGTAAAGTAGCAGGATAGACAATCCATAGAAATGACCCAACGAAAGAAATATCCTTATGCTACTGAACCAAGCGCGCAAACGCGTTGCCGCTGGCGCTTTCTTCCTCGATGAAGAGCAGCGGATCCTCTTGGTTAACCCCACGTATAAACCTCAATGGGAAATCCCCGGTGGCATGGTCGAAGAGAGCGAGGCACCACGGGAAGCCTGCCAGCGCGAAATTGCAGAGGAATTGGGCCTCACTATTATCCCTGGTTACCTCCTTAGCATCGGCTATCTGCCAGCCAAGGACGCACGCGGTGATAGCTTGCGCTTTATTTTCTGGGGTGGTGTCCTGGATGCCCTTGCGCGTACAGCGTTGCATCTCCCTGCCGATGAATTAAGCGAATACCGCTTCGTCACGCTAGAAGAAGCCGCCGCTTTAGTCACGCCCTCGCTGCATGGTCAGCTAGGGCAATGTCTGGCCAATCTGCAACTCAATGGTCAAATCTATTGGGAGGGAGCGTCATGAGCAGGCAGCCATTTTCACCCACCATTCGTCGCGTTGCTATCACGGGTGGGTTAGGCAACTTGGGCACCAAGCTCCTGCGCCACCTAGCCAGCGTAGCAGGCATCGAACAGCTAGTTGGGCTTGATGTGCGTTCAGCACCGCCAGGCCATCGTGAGCAGATTCTGGCAGGGCTCACCACCACGGCCAGCCTCGCCTTTGTAGCGTGTGATTTAGCGGATCGAGACGACCAGCGCTGGCAACAAGTTTTGGCGAACACCGATGCTGTGGTGCACTTTGCCGCGCAAAATCCATACCCCGAAGCAAGCTGGGAAGAGGCCGCTATCTCACTAGATATGACACTCCATGTGGCGAATGCCGCGGTTGCCAACGGGGTTCAACGGGTGGTCTTCGCCACGTCGAACCATGTTATGGGAGGCTATAAAGATGATCCGTTGTGGCAACAACTTGGGCCTGGTGGCCTAACCCCCAATCTCCCCCCGGCGGTTGGTACGCGTTGGCATACCGGACAGCAGGAGATGGATTCAACCGCCTATGCCACAGCCAAGTTATATGGCGAACGGGTGTGCAAAGAAGCAGCGACACGCGCCAACAGCCAGAGCACCTTTGCCGCCATTCGGATTGGCTGGTGCCAACCCGGCGATAACTTACCCACCACCCTTTCTGCTGCAGGGACCCCAACCCAAAGCAGCAAAACGGCAACAACTGACGATGCTGCCGCGCTGCGGTCGGCGCGCTGGTTTCGGGAAATGTGGCTTTCCAATCGCGATTTTCTTCAACTCTTTACGCGCGCAATCACCACCAATAGCGAGAAGTGGCCGCATGGATTTGTCCTTGTCAATGGCATGTCTAATAATCAGGGAATGAAATGGAGTTTGGCGGAGACACAGCAATATCTCGGCTATCAGCCGGTCGATAATGCGTACGCCGAAGAGAGGGTCTAAAAAGGGGATAGGCAGCAGCCACACCTGACAAGTTTTTCAAACCTATCAGGTGTATTCTGACAACAGACCTAGGGCAATGTCACATTAACATCTTCCGTCGCCAACAGACCACCTTCGGCGCTCAGAAGATAGCGGGCTGGCATATCCACATTGCTAAAAACAATCACGGTGTACTTCCCATGGCCAGAAGCGTTAAAGGATGCATAGAGCTTGCCTTTATAGGGGCCAAAATATTGATATGCGCCCGTGGCAATATCATACGCACTCGGTGGCCCCCCACTAATGACTTGGCGTAGACCTTCTTCCGTTAACACCCAAAAATTTAGGTTCTCCAACAATGCTTTGCTATCACTTGGTTCAAAGGCTAGGCTCAGTGTCACCATGCCATCACGCAAGATGGGACGCAATGCAAGATAGTGGTATTGATACGCCCCTTGAAAATTCCCCGCCACCTGCATAACCCCCAACGGTAATGGCTCGGTAGAGGTGAGCGCCGTTGGCACCTCGCCCGTTGTACTGACGAGGGTAAAGGCCGGGCTATTCGCGCTCGGTGACACCGCCGATGCGGTCGGTGTGGACGCCGGAGTGGTAGCCGGTGTCGTTGCCGTCACTACCTCCTTTGCCTCCAGGGTTTGGCCGTAGCGATCATAGAGGGTTCCGCCATCGATGAAGAGTTCATAGCTGGCGGTAATGGGGGTCTGATTATAGACAACGACGGTATAGGGATCCTTACCGGAGGCATTAAAATTCGCCTGGAGGTCATTGGGGAATGGGCTAAAGGGCGCCGGAAAACCTGTTGCCAGATTGACATCGCTCGGCTTGTCACCCCGAATGATAGCATTGAGGCCAGCCTCATCAAGCACCCAAAAATTGACGTTGCCATGAAGGGTCGGCTGGTCAAGCGGATCGTAATGAAAATTGAAGAAGACAGTACCATCGCGCACGCCTGGCACAGCGGATAGATAGTGACGACCGATCTGGTTAGAGAGAACACCAGTTAACTTTTGCCCAGCGGCACTGCCTAACGGGTTGATGGGCTCAGCAGGCGTGGGTGTCGGTTCTGCCGTGGGTTCTGGTGATTGCGAAGCCGTTGCTAGTGTTTGGTTGGCATTATCGACCAAGACACCCCCTTCCGCCCGCAAGCTGTAGGTGATCGGCAAAAGGGAATTGTTGTAGACAACCACCGTATACTGACCACGCCCCGAGGTACGAAAGGCGGCGCTCATTTTGTTGCCGACTGGGTCAAATTGGAGGGGGCTACCCCCGGCAATGGCTAATGGTTCTGGATCAGAGCCAGCCAGGAAGTTACGTAAGCCATCTTCGTCTAGGACAAAAAAGTTCACAAAGCCTTGCAGATTAGGATTATTTTGTGGATCGTAGGAGAGAGTCAGTGTGACTAAGGCATCGCGCAGGGTGGGCTCTAACCCCAAATAGTGTGCATTGTACTGATATGGCAATTCACCTTGTAGGACAGGCCCCTGCACCGTGATGATCTGACGGGTGGGTGCCGCATAGAGTGTGTGCTTCCCATCCCAGAGCAAGAGGGATAACAGCGCAAGCATAAACCAAGCAAATCGCCTGATTATCATCAAAGCCTCCATGATTTATTGTGCAAAGACAAAAGGGTAAGAAGCCTATGAACGAAATAGCTAGCATGAAAGTGTCTCTAGAACAAATACTTCATCTAGTTACGCCACAGGCCAATTGTAAGCTTGATGTAATTATAGCACAGGGCGCTCAGGTGGAAAACTTACCATGATGTAACCACTTTATTCCCTTCATTACCAGAAAAAATAGCAACTTTCTTTTGGCTAGGAGTGGTTACAATGGTGGCAAGCCGCGTAGAGGCAAGAAGCGGAGCAAGGCCGAACGACAGACAACAGCAAAGTACTACTCTTCTTCTTCCCGAAAAGGCGTTTTGACACCATCGAGAATGGCGCGTTTGATCTCAGGCAAGTTAGAGAGGGCAAGGGTTTCATCAATGAGCTGCCACTCTTCTGCCGAAAGCGCCTGCATAGTGGATACCTGATTGGGGTGAAGACGCGGTTCATGGGGAACCATTAATGTATCAACCAATTGATAGAGTGAAAGCCTAATCTCAGCTTCGCATACAGTGGTCATTCATTTTCCCCTATTGACGCATATCAAAACATTTGCCATTCCTACAGTAGGATCAACGTTGGGCTTTCTGTCAGCCCTAAGTATATGCAAAAAAGGGTAGCCTGTCAATAAGCTATCTTTTTCGTAAGGACAAAGCAGGTATGGCTTAGGTAGAACATATTCGCTCAACTACCCAACTTTTGGTCATTAGCTGGGTAGTTTCGCTACACCACGAGGAGCTGGCCGCGGGTCGCCTCGATCTGCTGATCGATTGCCTGAATCTTGGCATATTCAGCATCCCAAAAGGCTTGATCAGCCATCTGGCGGATGTAGGCGCGCGCATAGCCAAAACGAGACCAAAGCGCTTCCTTCATCTCTTGCAAACGCTGATGTTGCCCCGGTTGGGTTAGATCAAAAATCTCGCCTAGGGTTGCGCCGAGAAAGACACTCTTGGCCCATACCTCAAGTTGGTCATCATTAGGTTTGCCACCGTTGCGCTGCTGTAGCGCTTGGCTAACCGATGGGTAGCGGTCATAGGCATCGGTCGCAATGGTAACAACATTGTCGTGGGGGCCAAGCCCTAAATACTTCGCCGTCTTAATGGCACCGATTACATTACAAATACCGCTCGGGCCAAACTTACCCTGGAGACGCGTTACATCGGCAAGGGGTACACCAAGCCGCTCGGCCAAGATCGCCGCGCCGGTTTGCATCACTTCCATGCCACGCACCGTATCCTCATCGTGCACAAGCATCAGCAGGTCAGTATGAAAGACATTATGGATCAAGGTGACCATCTTATCGCCAATGCCTTCGATCCGATGTTGGCCCTGCCCTCCATTGGCAAGGGTGCTACACTGGCGTGGTTCAATGGCGACGATCTTACACTCCGGCCAAAGCGCCTTGGCATGATCACCCGCGGCCAATGTGCCTGCACTGCCGGGCGCGCTCACAAAGGCCGCCACACGCCCATTGCCAATGCCATGAGCGGCCTGGACGACGGCCTCGCCCGTCACATGCCGATGAAAGCGATAGTTAGGTAACAGTTCAAACTGCGCCAGCACCACATATTTTTCCGGCTTAGCCACATAGACTTGGTGAGTCCGCTCCAAGGTCAAAATCACATCGGATTCGGTGCCTGGGGTTAGATCCAAGGAGCCTTCATAGCCACGAATACGCGCATAGCGTTCTTGACTCATATTATCTGGCATCACCACCACCGCATGATAGCCCTTAAGGAGGCTAACATAGGCAGTGCCGATCCCAAAATTCCCCGTACTAGGCCCAATAACGGTCTTGTCACCTGGGCGCAAGCCGCGCTGAACTTCTTCCTCCGCTAGGGTAGCGTAGGCTGGGCCCACTTTCAGGCTGCCACTGGGAAAGGTACGACCGCTTAGGACAATAATATTGGCCTGTACGCCGGTTAGTGTTTTCGGTAGGACGAGCTTTTCCAGCTGATCCGCGGCATTGTACCAATGCAGATTAAATAGGTTGAGGGGGTCCGTTTCTTCGGTACGGGCGGTTTGTGCAGCACTTCGTAAAGAAGCTGGCAGGAGCAATGGGTTGCGCATCTCGGCATAAGTTGGTCCTGGAACAATAGCTTTACGCATAACACATACATCCTTCTACACACAGTGAGTTCTTGACCAAAGAGAAGACGGCTAGGCCATCACCCTTAGTATCGTTCAGTCGCCCAAGGCTTCAAGCAAGCAAAACAAGTGTAGCGTTGATACCAACCTTCGTCAAAGCAAAGCTATCCTTAAAGCAGGAACCCTGACGGACAAACATACGTCTTTTGTACTACAAATCTACATCATTTAACGCTTAGTTTGCAATAGCAGTTCCAAGAATAGTGAGTAGAGTTACAAACTTATTGGCTACTAAACGATAGATATAAAAGGCGTTTATTACAGTGTTGATTCACTTCTTTATCATGGTTGTGCGCACCGCCCTGATGAAGATTACCCATGAAATTCGGTAAAGCAGCGCGGATGGAAATCAGCGCCGGCGCGGTCAAGCGGCGCGAAAGCGCACGAGTAAGGTCTACCGCTTTCATTGCTTACCCTTCATCAGGGACGGTGCTACCAAAAAAATTGGTGAACAGTGGACTTATGCGATGCCTCGATCCTTTGCTGTTTCCAAAAAAAAATGCAATTATGCTGTAGATGCAACGAAGGTTGAAAGCAAACTGTAATTAACAAACCATACAAATTATGTATCATTGTTATAGAAGATCAATCAAAAGTAGTTACACATGCAGCTTTAACATCCCATACTAATCGCGCTCTTGTTGGTTACAAATTGGGCGCGGCGGGAAAAGGCATGAAAAGAAGAATATTACGAAAGATCAGCCATAGAATCGAAAATTCAAGCATTTTCTCAGTAGACAATTGACGGGGAGTGCGCGATAATATAGGCTAATTGAAATGGATTCGTGCGAAGGTAGGTGCTCGTATGGCAAATGGTGGACGGTACCCAAGTTATATGAACTGTGTGGCCCAGGTGCTTAGCGCCTCTACACAGCCGTTAAGTGTTGATGCGCTCATATCACACATTAAGGAGCAGCGTCCAATTACGAAAGGCGCGCGTAGTGCAGTATATCGAGCCATCGGGCAGTTATTTCAAGCAGTGCCGGTAGCGCCCAGTTCCTATGGTTGGTTATCAACGTTGTTAACAGGGAATACCTTTCGTCATTTACTCACGGCGGAAGAAGCGCGGCGTGGTTTCTTGATGCTAGACGAACTAGAACATGCTGTCTTTTTCCCCCAATTCTTTCAGACCTATCAGCCGGATGAGCGCAAACTACAGATTGAGCTATTTGGCGGCCCGGTGATTGAAGCGGAAGCTTATATCGAGCGCAAGACATGGTCGTTGCGCCTTGGGTCGGCCTTTGCGGAATGGATCGATGACGCTGGCTGTCAGGGGCGTGATGATATTTTGATCCAGGTTGTCGATGCCGCGGCGGGTCAGTACACCTTTCGCTTGCAACCGCGTGAATTGCGCGATCTCAATATGATCCAAGGCCGTAACATTCAATTGGCCTTGCTCGCCGAAGAGATTGTCGCCGAAGATCGACGGGCGCGCACAGCCATTCCCACAGCAGAGCTGGCCGCACGGATCATCGGGCGGGGCTTTTTCAAAGAAACCTTGCCACCAGACGATTTCCACTACGTTCTCCATCAATATAGCCTTTTGCGCTTTCATAGCGGCGTTGGCTACTCAATGGACCTAGAGGCGGTTGATTTTGCCACCAATCTCTCTAGCTCGGAAACGCTCTTCACGAATGAAGAAGCACTGGCCTATACGCCAGTTTGGGACCCCTACAGTGATGATGAGGAATACGAGGAAGAGGCTGAAGAAACGCCCTTCTGGGATGACGACATGGATGATGACATGTTGTCCGATTCTTGCGCTAGCTATGAAGCCTATTTGGAAAGTTATAAAGACGCAGAATCGATGGATGAATTGCTAACCCATGCGGATTTTCATCTGCTTGAGGCAGAGTTGGAAACCCTGGTGACCTTAGAACAAGAATTTGGCTACTTGCTGCCAGAGCAGGCACTCCGCAAAGAGCATTTGATCGAACGCTTGTTTATTGATCCAGAAACCCTCTTGGATAATGATGCCGACATGCCCGATTATCCAGATTTTGATGAACCTCCATTCTGGGAAAATTAATGCGATAGGACTCACCCCAATCTAAAGCCGTCTGGTTTTGCAAACTGGACAGGCTGTTCTGGCAACACACGCTGCTTGCCTCAGTCCAACGCCCGTCAATGTTGTAGATACCCTTTGGGTTTTGAGAAGAGGACAATGACCACAGGCCCCGTCAACTGTCGGTACTTCTATGGTGATTATCATCGTGGTAGAAATCGTGAAGAGTGCCGACTGATAGAGGCAAACCCCAATAACCAACGTCCTTGGCGACGCAAGTTATGCGATAGCTGTCCTGTTCCCGAACTGCTATTAACGAGTAATTCACGCGATCTCGTTTTAGAAGCAGAAATTAATCGCAAATTTTTTTGGGACCGCGTCGAGATTTCTTTTGCTATCTGTCAAAAACATCTAATCGAATTAGCAGACCCACACTACTGCCCCGAGTGTGCGAAGGAGCAACCATAAAGAAAGCCCGTCATCATGACGGGCTTTCTTTATGGCCGCCACTTCAGCCTATGGAAGCGAGCTTGTTGCTTTGCGTGGTGGGAAATGAAGCCAACGTTCAGAGAGGTGTTGCCAGGGCAGTGGCATAGAGGGGGGCAACTTGAGGCGTTGATGGCGTTGGGCCAAGTAGGCTTTCGTCGTGGCATAACCACTAGCGATCAGCTCTTCTACTTGGCTAAAATCGTTCGGTGGGGGCGGATTCGCCACCGCGAGGCGAATATGATGCAGCTTCACCCACTTGCGGCGCTCTAGAAGGGTCAGATCATGTTGGGCCTGGAGCTGCAACATCGTAGAAACGCTCCGTGTCATCACCGCGGCGACCCCGCGGATTAACCGACGGCTAGAATCCCGCACCCGTTCTTCCGCCATCTGGTCCGTCGCTTCAATATGTAGCGAAAAAATTTCTGTCGCCCCGCGTTCCAATGCCACGCGCAGCGGTAAGGGGGTAATCGTACCACCGTCAATATAGGATTCGCCATCTACCTCCCACGGCGGATGCAGCGGCGTCAAGGCCGTGCTCGCCATCAGCGCATCTAAAATACGATCGTGAGGATTATCCCCAAAAACATGCAGCCGACCGGTTCGGAGATTGGTAGCAGTTACATAAAGGCGTACAGCCGTCACCTGAGCAAAGGTATGCGCCGGGGTGGTGCCATGCCGTTGGAGAAAAGCATAGAAGTTGCGATTGTCATAGAGGCTATCTTGACCACTCAGAAGCCGCCACAAAGCCAACAGGCGATGCCCTGGATAAACATCATGAGCGGTTACGCTCCGCCAAATCCCGGCTAATTCATCGAGCTGTTGATCAGATACATGGCGTGCCAAGTAGGCGGCATTCAAAGCGCCCGCAGAGCAGCCGACAATCATTGTGGGGTAGATCGAAGCCTCGAACAGCGCGCGCAAAGCACCGACCTGAACAGGGCCGAGATTGCCTCCGCCACTTAAAACAAATGCCCGCATACCGCGCTTCCCTTTTCCATTGTCTCAAGCCCTATCGCAACCGGCAGCTCAAGCAGCTTTCCCGTTGATCAAACATCGCCTATTACAGCAACAGAGATCAGAGCTTCACTATAGCATACCGCGGCTTTGCCGTTTGTAGACAAGCTTGCCCTTTTCTATTATACCGTGGCTGATCTGCCTGCAGTGGCTGATCAGAGAAGCCCAGCATCGATTGTGCTGGGCTTCTCAAAAAAGCGAGGCGCTTGGACAAGCGTTGATAGCTTGGATGAAGGTTCACGATAAAAATCGGTAAGCCGCCCGCGCCCAACGGCCCCCTGCTAGCCAGCAGCGCTGGGCAGTCACCGTATCCCGCAACATTTTCACAATCTTCATGAAACCTATCCGCACGCTTCCACTACGCATGATTCAGCTGGAATTGGGCATCCACCACCGCCAGGATCGTAACATTAATAATATCACGCACATCGGCACCAGTGGCAAGGACATGAACCGGTTTGCCCATCCCCACGAGGATCGGACCAATCGCCACTGCGCCCCCCAGATGACTCAAGAGTTTATAGGCCGTGTTGGCTGAGCCCAGATTGGGAAAGACCAACACATTGGCATTGCTCACTTGGCTAAAGGGATAATGACGCCGCATTAGCTCAGACACCACGGCGACATCGGCCTGCATCTCACCGTCAATATGCAGATTCGGTCGAGCACGCTTGACAATTTCAGTCGCTTCATGCACCTTGGCGGATTGGGGATGGGGTGTGCTACCAAAGTTGGAAAAGCTCAACATGGCAATATGGGGCTCGATATCAAATTCCTGGGCGAGATCAGCCACATTCAGCGCAATGGTCGCCAACTGCTCAGCCGTCGGCTCAATGATCACGGTGGCATCGGTAAAGAAAAAGAGTCGATCCCCCACCAGCATGAGATAGACGCCGCTCACCCAACGCCCTGGCTGAGCGCCCACCGCCTGGAGCGCGGGCCGCAACACCTCGGGGTAATTATAGGTAAGGCCCGAGATGAAGGCATCAGCCGCCCCTGCTTCGACCATCATGGGGCCAAAATAGTTAGATTGACGCATGATCTCATTAGCCAAGGTCAGCGTCACCCCTTTGCGTTGGCGGCGCTCATAAAAGCGATTAGCATAGACCGCCCGTTGCTCACTATCATTGGGATCGACAATTTCGGGCGCATAGGCCAAACCCAATTCGTGGCATTGGGCCAAGATCCGCTCACGCCGCCCCAGCAGGATGGGATGGGCAATCCCTTGCGTCTCTACAGCATAGGCCGCACGAATGATCTTAGGATGTTCGCCTTCGGCATAGACCACCCGCTTGGGATCTTTGCGCGCCTTGAGTTCCATATTGCGCATCACGAGCTCGCTCTTGCCCATCCGCGCCGTCAAAAGATCCAGATAAGCCGTCAGATCGATCGTTTTGCGCGCAACACCACTTTCGATGGCAGCTTTCGCTACCGCTGGCGCAACCCACATAAGCACCCGTGGATCGAGCGGCTTGGGGATCACATATTCTGGGCCAAAGCGCAGCGTATCGATGCCATAGGCGCGCAAGACACTATCCGGCACATCTTCTTTGGTCAGCCGTGCCAACGCCCGCGCGGCCGCGATCTTCATCTCCATATTGATGGTCCGCGCATGCACATCGAGCGCGCCACGGAAGATAAAGGGGAAACCCAACACATTGTTGACCTGGTTAGGATAGTCGCTGCGCCCAGTGCCAAAGATAATATCAGGCCGCGCCGCCTTGGCTTCTTCATAGGTGATCTCGGGATCGGGGTTGGCCATGGCAAAGATAATGGGGTAGCGGGCCATGCTGCGTACCATTTCCCGCGAAACACAATTGGCAGCCGACAGGCCAATAAAGACATCGGCACCGGCCAACGCTTCTTCCATGGTCCGTAGATTCGTTTCAACAGCCCAGGGCAATTTATATTCATTCATCCCCTCGCGGCGCCCCTCGTAGATCACACCGCGGGTGTCGCACAGGATGATATTTTCTTGCTTGGCTCCCAGCGCCACATAAAATTCCGCACAGGCAATGCCCGCTGCACCAGCGCCGTTGATGACGATGGTGACTTCAGCGATCTTCTTTTCCACGACCTCCAGCGCATTGACTAACCCAGCGCCCGAGATAATCGCCGTGCCATGTTGGTCATCATGAAAAACGGGGATGTTGCAGGTGCGCTGCAATTCACGTTCAATAAAAAAGCATTCAGGCGCTTTAATGTCTTCCAGATTGACACCGCCAAAAGTCGGTGCAATCATCTGGACAAAGCGCACGATCTCATGGGGATCATGGCTGTCTACTTCAATATCGAATACATCAATATCCGCAAAGCGTTTAAAGAGCACAGCCTTGCCTTCCATCACCGGTTTGGAGGCAAGCGGCCCCCGATCACCTAAGCCTAAAATAGCCGAACCATTGCTGATCACGGCCACTAAGTTCCCCTTCGCCGTATAGTCATAGGCCAACGCGGGATTATCGGCAATCTCTAAAACAGGCCAAGCGACTCCCGGCGAATAGGCCAACGACAGATCCTGTTGCGTGTCCATCGGCTTTGTCGCCACAATCTTGAGCTTGCCTGGCCGATCCTGCTGATGATAGTTCAGCGCGGCCTGTTTGCGGTCCGTTACCATGGGTTCCTCCTTCAAAATGCAATATATGGGGAAAAGAGGGGCGGCGAGAAATGGGGACTGGAGACTAGAGACGGGGAGGCTAGCAACTTCAATCGCCAGCCGCTAGCCTCCCGTCTCTTTTCTTTTCAATTTCCCAAAATCAGCGTCCCCCACTCCGTTGGATTGTTATAAGTCACGCGGCTTGGTGAGGCAGAAAGCACGGTCTCTTGGGCGGGCACATCAGCGTCATTGTCGTTAATACTCAGATTAAAGCCAAAGCGCTGATTAGGCACGACTTCATTGCCACCGATATCAAAGAGAGTCCAGGGGAGTAACACTTCTAGATTGTAGCCCTCATCGACAGCCACCACTGCGCCGGGTGCATTCAACTGCCCTTCGCGATCAAAGGGGAGCCACCGATAGATCCGCAGTTCGGTGCGCTCTGGGCCAAAGCTCAAACCCAGTTGGTAGTCGTCAGCATCGGCAATCGTACTGTCAAAATCAAGCGAGAGGAAGCGGTCTAGATGCAATTCCAGACCATCCCCCTGCCACATATCCGTGCCAGCCGGACCGGCGCGATAGCGATCATCACGCACACGCACAGCCAAGTAGAGCCCGTCGCGCGACCACGCCACTTGAAAATCACCGGCGATATCATCGGCGCCACTATAGTTACTGCTCCCCTGCACGACGGTGTTGATCGGGAACCAATTGCCACTCCAATCCGCAAAAGAGCCATCCAAGTTTTGTGGGATCTGGCTACGGGCCGTAAAGACGCCATTCCGCGCAGGCCGATCCCGTTGGACCCCCGTATTGGGTGTTGCGGTCGGCAACGGCGTCGCAATGCTCAGCGCGGTCGCGGTCGCATCGGGCGTATTGGTGGCAGGCAGCGACGTTGCTGTTGGCCCGCTGCTGGGGGGCTGGTTGGGCGTAGCACCGCCAAAGGCATTGCGCCAAGAGCCATCTTGAGAGACACTCATCAACAACGGTCGCCATTCTGGTGCACGGGCATGATTATAGAGATTATCCTGGCAAAATTCCACATTACTACTTTGCAGCAGAAAGCCTCGTTCAAAATTTTGGATCACCGCGCAAAAGCCACGCTCTTGATCGGTTGCCCAGCCCAACCGTTGAAAAAAGTCGTCACGAACCCCCCAGGCATACCCAAAGCCACGCTCTGGAGCCCGAAATCCCGCGGGGGGCTCCCCCCGCGAAGGCACCGGCTGCCCATCCCACCGTTCATTCACGGGCAACCACTGGTTGTCGGTGAAAAAGGCATAGGCCAGATTATTGTCACTGCGCCAGAACATATAGCCCCGTTCAAACGCTTCCCATGCCGACCAGACCAACCCAGCATCGCTCACTGCACAGCCTAAACGGCCAGCATCATAGAGGCTGGCAAACGCTTCGTAGACGGCCCGTTGGCAAGTGACAGCCACCGCGGTAAAGGTTGGCACAGCCGTAGCTGTTGCCGAGGCTAGCGCAGAGACAGTGGCCGTTGCGTTGGCATTCGTGGGCTGACCATTCAAAGCGGTTGCCGTCGGCGAGGGCAGATCCGTAAAGGTTGGGACAACCGCCACATTGGTTGCAACCGCCGTCGGCGTCGGCAGCGTATTCGTTTCGCCATCGCCAACACGGCTGGAAAAGGTAGAAACCGCCATCCCAACCGCGAAGGCAAAGATGGCAATCGCCACTACCAATAAGACCCAAATCCAAGGCCGCGATGACCAGCTTGGGCTAGTCGGCTCGTCGGGTAAGACGTTAAAATCATCATGATTCGACATAATTGTTAGATCACCTATGAGCGGTACAAACTTGAGTCATCATCGCCTCGCCAAGCCAAGGACAGGCTAGCGTGCCTGCGCCAGCACAGCCAGGGAGATGTGAATAACGACTCCTAAAGTAACATGAAAGGCGCATCTGTGCAAAGTAGCAAGGGATGCTAGTAAGTATGGCGCAACAATGGCTTGGATACGTAGGTTTGGGCACGTAGGTTTGGGCACGTAGGTTTGGGCACGTAGGTTTGGGCACGTAGGCCGAACCAAATGAAGCCAACATCAGCAGATTTTATAGGTTGCGGATGCGCTTTGCGAACGCAGCTCTGTGGTTCGACGAAAGATCAACGTTCTTGTGTTATGGTAGAACTAGTAAACATCGCGATCCAGCTTTCCAGGCAGCAAGCTAGAGTGCCTTACGGCAGGCATCACTATCCTGGCAGCCATTACGACCAAAGGATTCCTATGTCGAATACCTTGCTTACCTTGGCAACTTGGTTTTCACCCGTCCTAACACGCCCCAAAGGGCGCGTAGAGTCAGCAGCGAAGCAGCTCGCAACAACGATATCCCCCCCCGCCTACTTATCAGCCGAAGAACCACTCTATCGAGCACGGCTTAGTCGCTTGGCATTGCAAGGTAAGGTTCGTTGGTCGGTACACCGTCTGATTATTGAATGGCAGACGAAACAGGAGGAGATCACAGGCAACTTTGCCATTTATCGTGGCCATACCCTCCACTGGAACGATGCGGTGCTCCTTGATCTTTCGATCTTTACGACAGTCCACCCCACAGGGGAGATCGCCTATCGCGCCGTTGACATCCATGCAATACCGCCTGGCCCTTATTTCTACTGGATTGTTAAGCTGACTACCAAACACAAACAGCTCCCCTTCGGCCCTTATATTGGGCAACTAGAGCCCTCAGAGAGCTGACAGGTTTGTTAAACCTTGTATCCCGTTGGCGCTGTGGCTCCCACAACCGCCAATGCAAGACTCTGTCAGCTCTGGCCCAAGTGCGTAACGCCTATAGAATCATCAACATTATGGAATTATAGCCTATCCGCTCGAATTAGCAGCGCCAGGGTAAAAGGATCCTGCAAATCCCCTTACGTAACATTTCCATCCAGGGTTATTTCGTGGTACAAATAAAGCGTATAGAACTTACGCAGCACAAACACGCTTTGTAAAGTACGTAACGCCTAGTGGATAGAACGTAGCCGAGCGAAAGTCATGCAGGTATCGGAAAAAACACCCTGGCCTACCCCGTTCAAGCGCGCCTTTTTGCGGATGCCAACGCAAGGTAATTCAATCGATTGGGTGCGCAGCTTAGCTTGGCCGGTTAGCCATCTTGATGAAGCGCTCTATCAACTAGCGCTCAAAAGTGGCATTCTTTCCAGCAAAGAAGCCTTGCGCCTGACCCCTAGCGCAGCCGAAGCGCTCCATGGCGATTCGTTGGACCGCTGGCTAGATGCCGCGGCCGCGCAAATGGGTGCCGAAATCGAAACGGTCGGCGCGGCTTATCCAGAAGTTGAGCATCTCCTGCGCTACGCGCCACCGGTGCTAGTGCCGCTCTGCCCCGCCATCCCCGCGGAAGTGGCAGGGCTCACCACTGAACAGCCCCAGGTTGAAGCCACCCACTACTTAGCCATCATCCAAGGGAATCGCTCCACAGTCACCGTGCTCGGTGCAGATGGTACCGTGCATCGGCTTTCCCGTGGGCTCGTGCGCGCGGCAATTTGGGCTACGTTAGAAACACCCCTACAGAGTGCTGCCGAACCATGGTTGGGCACCCTCACCATGGCCCCCTACCGGCGCCGTCAGGCTGGCGCAGCCTTGGTGGCCGAGCAGCTTCAACATGTAGAATTGCGCGGCTGTCGGCTCTTGCGCCTGACCCCAGGCAGCAACTTTTGGCGTCAGATCCGCCAATCTGGCTTGCACCGTTTTTTGGGCCAAAGTATGGTCACCCAGGCCATTTCCTATGGTGCGTTGCTAGCCTGCATTGCTTTGGTAAAACGCGCTACCGATGAAGGTGACATAGGCGGGTTTACCCTGGTGGCAGCCTTGTTGACCCTATTAGCCGCCATTCCCTTCTATTCTTTAGCCACTTGGCTGGGCTTTGTCTTTAACTATGGCACCTCCGTCCTCGTCAAGCAGCGGCTCTTTTATGGCGTACTCCATTTAGATTTAGATGAATTGCAGCTACAAGGCATTGGCCAATTTCTCTCGTGGCTACTTGAATCCGAAACCCTCCAAGAAGTTGGCCTCACGCGTGCGGTCCTTGTCACCTTGGCCGCTATCCCGTTGCTCGTCATCAATCTGGCCCTTTTTATCAGTGGCGACATCCTCATTGGCAGCCTGATGTTACTTTGGCTGGGGATAACCGTTTGGCTGGGCTATCAACTCTGTCAGCGCTATATCACCGTCAACGCCCAACACACCGAGATGATGACCGCGCTACTTGAGCGGATCCGCGGCCATCAGACGCGGTTAGTCCAAGAAAACAAGTGGCACGAGGCCGATGACCGCGCTGTTGCCGACTACCTTACCCTGGCGCAAGAGTATGATCGCCAAAATCTCATTGTTTGGGTGTTGGTGCCCTATGGCTGGATTCTCCTCATGCTCTTGGGCATTGCCACCGATTTTATCATCGAGCCAGGCATGCGCGAGGGCACCACAACTGGCCTGCGCTTTCTGGCCTTTGTCTTTGGCGCTTTTCAATTTCAATTTTTGGCGTTGGTGATTCCCGATATTGCGCGCGCCTACGCGGCTTGGCGTCTGATCGATCCCATCCAGCGTGCGGCGGTCCAACGCGCCAGCCAAGCCAAAGCCAATTCGACGACCACGGATGAGATCGAAGTCCACCCGGATGATATCCTCTTGCCGGAAAGTGTCCCTTTGATCGAAGGGCGTGGCCTCAACTTTCGCTATCGGGCGGGTGGGCGGCAGATTCTGAATGGCTGTCAGCTTTCGATCTACCAAGGGGAACGCATTTTATTAGAGGGGCCATCAGGCGGTGGGAAATCGACCTTGGCCTCGCTGCTCATTGGGCTGCATCAACCCGAATCGGGCCTCTTGCTCCTACGCGGCCTTGATCGACCAACGCTCAATGAACAAGTCTGGCGGCAGCGGGTGGTGGCCGCGCCCCAATTCCATGAGAATCATGTCTTGAATGCCAGCTTTGCCTTTAATCTGCTCATGGGGCGTCACTGGCCAGCCTGGCCACAGGATCTGGCCGAAGCCGATGCGATCTGTCGCGAATTGGGGTTAGGGCCGCTGCTGGACCGCATGCCTTTGGGCATTCATCAAATTGTGGGAGAACAAGGGTGGCGCCTATCCCACGGGGAACGGAGCCGGCTCTATATTGCCCGCGCCCTCTTGCAAAAAGCCGACTTAGTGATTCTGGATGAAAGTTTCGCCTCCCTCGATCCAGAAAATATGCAGGTTGCGCTGGAATGTGTTTTGAAACGGGCTCCCACCTTACTAGTCATTGCCCATCCATAACACGCGGCCCATCGTGCGCTATTGTTTGGGAACGAAGGAGGAATCCGCATGACCGTCAAATTTTCTCGCTCTGTCCGTTCGATCCAAGCCGATAATCTAGTACCTGTCATGGTCGGCATTGGTTTCTTTATCCTCCTCATGCTCGGCTGGATTGGCTGGTTTTTTCTGGCCCAAATTCCAACCTACGCCACCAGCACGGCAGCCGTCTATCAACGCGAAGGATTTGTCATTGCCCAATTCGACGCGGCCACAACCGAGCGGATGCGGCGCGGCCAGGCAGCCCGCTTCCACGTGACGACTACGCGCAGTAACCAATCCATCCCCTTCATTGTCACCGACGTGGATCCGGCGACCAATCGCGTCCGGCTAATCCCGCGGACGGATAGCGACACGCTTCTGCAACTCCAAGCTGGCACCACCGGTGCGGTGGAGGTAGTCATCAGGCAAGAATCGCCAGCCCTCTTTGTCCTACGCGCCGCGGGCCTCTGGCCGGAGATCTAAACTTTCTCTACTATCCATCAAAAGTCCTATCCTCAGGCCGACAGTTGACAGTAAGTTCTCCCCAAAAATTGAGTAAAACCTGCTATTTTTAGCCACCTTTACCTATTGACTTTTTAATGTAAGGTGTTATAATAACACTGTTTTTCGATGCACATTGTTTTCTATTTTTCTTAGTTAACCAACGTTTTCAGGGTGGCAATGGAATTGGCTTCGCATAGGAGCCTAGCAAGAAACGCCTCTACACTAATCTCCGCTTGGTGGTTGGGCATACGCTGGAGTGTCACCACGGATCAGGTCGGAGCAAGGGCATAACCTCCATTGCTCCTGCAAAACATGGCTTACACCGAATAACCAATCACACGAGAGCCGCTATTAGGTTACAGAAGCCTGGCTTAGTCGAGGTTGCCCAAATTTGGACAGCTTGTTTCTGTTGCAAATTCTGAGCAGCTGCTAAAACGGGAATCTATCCCCCGTTCGCTGCCATCATCGCCCACCTCTGGTCGAATTGATCGCGGAAGTTTTCACAGCCACTTAGCCCAAGGTGTGAGCACAGAATGTTTCAGGATTGAGATTTAGTACAGATGCGCCGGAACCCAATGCCTATCAACGTTTGCTCATACCTGGTTAGCTATGCAATCTACCAGAAGTGAACGTCTCTTTTTTATTCCGCAAATCACCCCTACTGCGGAGCTACCCGATACACTAGCAATTTTAAAAGCAATTTTGCTCGGATATCGGCTTCCTATCACCGACACGCAACTCAAGGTCCCGCTTCCTCCAGACCTTACGCCTGACTCCACTGTTGCACTAATCCACATTGCACGTCACTGCGGTGTGGAAATCGAACAGGCAATGGTGCCTGCTGATGCCCTACTCTTGCCAGATGCCTTACCAGCCTTGGTTCTTCTCCGGCCCATTTCAGAGGAGCCCGCGCATTGGGCGGTGGTCTGGAACCGTGTTGGCGCCTTTTTTCAAGTGATGGATCCACAATTGGGGCGCCTTTGGCTGAGTTCGTCCCAGCTCCTGGCAGATCTAGGGCGCGAAGAGTTGTACCTAACGGCAGGTGCCTGGCACGAATTGGCCGCTTCGGCTACTTCTCGTCAGTTCTTGTCTGATCGATTACGTTTATTGCAGCTTGAAGTAGAACAGGTAGAGACAGTAATGGCAGCCGCCTACGCACAACCACATGCTTATGGTCCTGCTGCGTTGGATGCCACCATTCGCACGGTTGAGCATATGGTCCGCCGCGGTGGGCTCCGGCGTGGTGCCGAAGCCACCCAGTTGATCAACCATACCTTTACCCAAGCCAACCAACTACTCCAAACGACTGGTCAGTTGTTAGCACCAGCGAATTGGGCAGTTCAGCCCGATCTCAAGATGGCCCCCTTAGCTCAGGCCCCAGCCTACCTACAGGGGATTGTGCACCTACGTGTGCGGGGGCCGCTCGCGCCCAGCCCAACCCAGCCCAAGCCAACCCCACCGGTTAGCCCTATGGAAGCCCAAGCAAGCATAGCGACTGAGCCAGTGGATACAGTTGCGGCGACTGATGAAGGCGCCGCCCCAACCGAGGAAACGGCCCAGTCGATCGCCCAATCGGTCTTTTTCTATCTACGCGAAGAAGGCTGGTACCCTGCTATCATGATTGCGGTTGCAATGTTACTGGCGGGTGCAGGCATGTTCTTTCAAGCCATTCTCTTTCGGAGCTTAGGCGAGTTGAGTTTACGCCTAGGCACGGTCGAAGAACGCATGTGGACCATCCTCCTCTTATTGGCCTTCACCCTAACTTTGCTGGGACTCAAATGGTTTAGCCATAGTGCGGTCTTAAAATTGGGCCATCGGCTGGACGGACGGCTACGCTTGGCCGTCTTGGCCCAGATCCCCCACCTGAGCAATGCCTATTTTCAGCAAATTTCGCCGGGCGACATGATCGAGCGCATCCACAATGTGCGCTCTGTTCGTAAATTGCCCTTCTATGCCAGCGAATTTCTCCATATTCTTTTTCAGTTTCTCATGACCATTGTTGGGCTTTTCCTGCTCGACTGGCTCAGTGCCGTATTGACCTTTATTAAATTGCTTGTTCCTTTTGCCGTTATGTATGTCAGCGATTTTCTCGGCTCGGAAGGGCAACGGACACGCATTTATCTAGGCTTCTTAAGCCGTTTCTATTTAGACGCCATGCAAGGATTGGTGGCGATCCGAACCCATGGTGCCGAACAGGCCACGCGACGGGAATATGAAGGGTTGCTAGGGAAGTGGGTACAAAGCAACATCAATGTTTATCTGGGCGAGTGGTGGTTCAGCACCATTGGCACAGCCCTCTCCTATCTCATGACTGCGCTGGTGATCTTGCTCTATGTTGTGCGCGATCGTGATCCCGCGAATCTCTTGTTGCTAACCTACTGGGTTATCAATTTGGAATCGCTGCGCGGTCCCTTAGTCTTTCTGAGCATCTCCTATCTCTTTGATCAATGGAAGGCTACGCGCTTTTTACAATTACTCCAAGCCCCAACCGAAGCAGCGCTCGCCCCACAAACACCCAGCCCTTCTACCGCCAACACCACAGCGAATAGCTCGGCAGAGGAGACCGCAGAAACCCCCGAGAAACCAGCCACCCGGCCTACCAAAGCGCACGGCCTTGAAATCGTTCTGCAACAGGTGCGCGCGGAGGCGGCAGGCCAAGTGATCCTCCAAGAGACGGATCTCACCATCCCAGCAGGTAGCCAGCTTGGCATTGTAGGGCCATCAGGGGCCGGCAAGTCCACCTTGGTCGGGCTCCTGTTAGGGTGGCACTACCCCGTTGCAGGACAGATTCTCATTGATGGAGAGCCCCTAGACTATCCACGCTTGCAACAGCTACGGCATGAAACCGCGTGGGTAGACACGACGATCCAACTATGGAACCGTTCGTTTCTCAACAACTTGCGCTATGGGGGCGGCCAAATGCCCTTGAACTTGATTATTGACCAAGCCGATCTACGCACTGTGCTAGAGCGGTTGCCGGATGGGATGCAGACCCGTTTGGGTGGCGAAGGGCGCCTGATCTCTGGTGGCGAAGGACAGCGCGCACGGCTAGGCCGTGGGATGCAGCGCCAAGATGCTCGGTTGGTGATCTTGGATGAACCTTTCCGGGGATTAGATCGCGAAAAGCGGCGTACGCTGCTGGCACGGGCGCGGGCCTACTGGCCAACAGCCACGCTCATCTGCATTACCCACGATGTCGGTCAAACCCAGAATTTTGAGCGCGTATTAGTGGTTGACAATGGTCGAATTGTTGAAGACGACTCGCCGCAAGCCCTCTTAGCTCGCTCAACCTCGCGCTACAAAGCTCTATTAGAGGCCGAAGACGCCGTACGCGAAAAACTATGGGCGAGCCAAGCCTGGCGACGGCTCTGGTTAGAAAATGGGCACGTTCGCGAAACAAGCTAGCCTTTACCGTTCTACTTAAGATCTGTCAGGTGATGTAATCACGATAGTTCTCTTTGGTAAAATACGCGGCTGGCATAAAGGCCGATGATGCGTAAGGTTAAGAATAGTGGAGACGTTTTGTGTTGGTAGCTGACTCACTTCTGAAAGTCTACAAAAAACAGCAAAAAAAGCGGCGAGCGGATCAATATTTGCGCGGTAAATTACCCAGAGAATTCGCAATAGAACATCCGCCGGTCAGCGCAGCTACTGAGCAACCCACCACCTTAGGGCAACGGCTTAGCCAATCCTTGCGTTGGGCTCAGACGCGCCAGCAACAGCTACTACAGGTACGCACGCAAGCCGACCAATCCCAAACAGGGATGGGCAATCTTGACAACGACGAACCCACGCCACCCCTAAGCGCCGAAGAGCACATGATTAACCGCAATCTGTTTGCTTCGGCGGCAAGCCTAGGCTTGGCCGCGGCAGGCATGTTTGTCTATTCACCCCTTGCGCTGCTGAGCATCCCCTTCACCCTCTATGCATCGGTTGATGTCTTGCGCACCGCCAAGGATACTTTGGTCCAAGAGCGGCGGCTGAGCCATGCCACTTTGGATGCCACCGTCATCTTGAGTGCGCTGGCCTCTCACTATTATTTAGCCAGTGCGTTAGCCAGTTTAACCTATTACACTGGGCATAAATTGATGGCGATGACGGAAGATAACGCCGAGCAGACGCTGCGCACCATCATTGGTGAACAGACACGCGTCGTTTGGCGGTTGGTGAATGAGACCGAAGTCGAAACACCCTTGGAAGAGCTGCACTTGGGTGATGTCGTGGTCGTCGGTGCGGGCGACACCATCCCCGCAGATGGCACCATTGTCAAAGGAATAGCCTCCATCGACCAACGTATGCTATCGGGGGAAGGGCGCCCCGTGGAAAAAAGCACAGGCGACCCCGCCTATGCCGGTACTGTTATTCTAGCCGGTCGCCTCTATATCGAAGTCGAACGCGCGGGTGCCGACACCGTTGCCGCCCAGATCGGCGAAGTGCTGCGGCGCACAGCGGACTACAAATCTTCGATCCAAGCGCGTGGCGAGCGGCTATCCGACGAGTCGGTCTTGCCAACATTGGGCCTAAGCGCCATCACCTTTGCCGTGCTGGGGCCAAGTAGTGCCGTCGCCGTCATTGGGGCAAACTATGCCGAGATCCTGCGCGTGGTCTCGCCATTGGGGATGCTGAACTTCTTAGCTATGGCCTCCCGCCAAGGCATTTTGATCAAGGATGGGCGTGCCTTAGAATTGCTCGAACAGGTCGACACCGTTGTCTTTGACAAAACGGGGACCCTCACGCTCGATCAGCCCCATGTGGCCCATATTTATACCTGGAATGGACTGAGTGAAGAGGAATTGCTACGGGTAGCCGCCGCCGCTGAAGCCCGGCAGAGCCATCCCATTGCCAAAGCCATTGTCCAAGCTGCACAGGAAAGGCACTTGGTCCTCCCAGCCATTGATGAATCGCGCTACGACATTGGCTATGGCATCAAAGTAGATGTTGCGGAACAGACTGTGCATGTGGGTAGCCTGCGCTTTATGGAGCTGGCTGGCATTCCCGTGACTGGAGAAATTCATGCCCTCCAAGCCTTTGGTCATGAACAGGGCAGTACCTTTGTCTATGTTGCGGTGGATGGCCGTTTGGACGGCGCTATCGAATTACAAGCCACACTGCGCCCAGAAGCAAACCGGATCATCCAACAATTACGCGCCCGTAATCTCGAACTCTACATTATCTCTGGCGATCATCAAGAGCCCACCCGCCGCCTAGCGTTGGAATTGGGGGTTGACCACTATTTTGCCGAAGTCCTCCCCGAAGCCAAAGCCGCATTGGTGGCCCAGTTACAAGCCGAGGGGCGCACCGTCTGCTTTGTCGGTGACGGGATCAATGATGCCATTGCCCTGAAACAAGCCCACACGTCAATCTCACTCTGTGGCGCGTCATTGGTCGCCACCAACACGGCACAAATTATCTTAACGCAAGAAAATCTCGAACAGCTTGATAGCGTCTTCGAGCTGACACAGCGCTTTGCACGGAATCAACGTGGCAGCTATATCACTACTTTTGGACCAGGGGTGCTCTGCTTGGCGGGCATCTACTTTCTCCACTTCCAGATCCTAAGCGCCCTTGTTTGCTATAACATCAGCCTAGTGGCTGGATTGACCAATGCCTTTCTGCCGGTTCTCCAGCAAGAGCAAAAAACATAAAACAGCCATCTAGTCTGTTTTGCTCCTTTTTATTCAGTTATCTGTAAAGAGGCTAACCTTATGTCTACGATCAACGATCGCATTAAAGCTTTGTCCCCCGCACAACGCGAAGAATTAAACAACTTATTACAACAGAAGCGGACCACGCCTTCGCCCCACCGCAAGCAAGTCGACGTGGCCATTCTGGGCGGCGGCTTGGCTGGGCTAACGTTGGCACGACAACTGCGGCTTGCCCATGCCGACTTAAGTATCTTGGTCATGGACAAATATCCCCACCCAGTGCCAGAAGCGGCCTTCAAGGTTGGTGAATCGACCGTTGAACTCGGTTCCTACTATTTTCGCGAGGTATTGGGGTTAAAGGATCTCTTGGAAGAGACGCAGTTGTTTAAGGCTGGGCTGCGCTACTATTTCCCGGCGGGTGACAATAGCGATGTGGCGCGCCGAGTTGAGTTAGGTGGCGTTGTGCTCCCCCCCATCCGCAGCCACCAATTGGATCGCGGGAAATTCGAAAATAGCCTCTGGGAAATCAACCAACAGCAACAAATTGAATGCTGGGACGATTGCACCGTCCGCAACATTGACCTCAGCGAGAAAGAACAGATCATTACAGTTGAGCGCCATGAGCGCGAAGAGACAGTCGTTGCGCGCTGGGTGGTGGATGCAGCGGGCCGCTCCGGTTTGCTCAAACGCAAACTAGGGCTGACCGAGGCCGTTGATCACAATGTCAACGCCGTCTGGTTTCGCATTGAAGACAAGATTGATATCGGCACTTGGTCGGATGATGCCGAATGGCGGGGACGGGTGCCCGAGGGCCTGCGTTGGTTGGGCACCAACCACCTAATGGACAGCGGCTATTGGACCTGGCTGATTCCGCTCGCGGGTGATGTCACCAGCGTGGGCATTGTGGCCGATGGCAATCTCCATCCGCACCACACCATGAATCGCTTCGAAAAAGCAGTGGACTGGCTCAAACGCCACGAGCCCCAATGCGCCGTCGAGGTTGAATCGCGCAAACATCTGCTCCAAGATTTCAAGGTGCTCAAACACTATGCACACGGCTGTCGCCGCGTCTATTCCAGCCAGCGCTGGGCCCTAACCGGGGAAGCAGGTGTCTTCTTAGATCCCTTCTATTCGCCCGGTAGCGACTTTATTAGCATGAGCAACAGTTTAATCACGGACCTCATCAGCCGCGATCTCCGGGGCGAAGCGATTGAAAAGCATGCGGAGATCTACAACCATAGCTATTTAAATACCTTCAAGTCCTTCCTGACCACCTATCAAGGCCAATACCCGTTAATGGGCAATCCACAGGTTTTTGTCGCCAAAGTTGTATGGGACTGGGCCTGCTACTGGGGGGTCAGTGCGCTGCTCTTTTTCCACGATAACAAGCTGTTCGATGTAGCGTGGGCTGCTTCCATGCGCGAGCCCCTCCAACGGTTCAACGCGCTCTATGTGGAAATGCAGAATTTCTTCCGCCAATGGGCGACCCTGCCTCCCGAAGCCCAGCGCGATAGATTCATCAACATCCTTGGCTTTCCGTTCCTCGAAGAACTCTACTTTGGCCTCGAGGCAAAGCTGGATGATGAAGCACTCAGGCAGCAGGTACGCAAGAATCTTATGATGCTTGAAGCAATTGCGGCAGAATGCAAAAGCCATGGCACCATCCCCCACCGCAACGGCACGCACCAATTTGGCAAGATGTCGGTGCCGGCCTAAGTCTACCCATTCGCAGGGCGTCTGAGGGCATCGAAAAATCGCGCCTTTTGTTAGTCGCCCTTTTGATGATACACGCCCTCACGATCGTTGTGTCGCACTTTTGTCTATCTGATTTGTGTGACTCTTGAGGAGGAAAACATGGAAAAAGATCTCTCGCAACGCATTCAAGCCTTGCCAGCCGAAAAACGCGAGCAACTGGCAAAATTGTTGAAAGATAAGCAACAGCACGCGAGCCCAACAACCGCGGCGCAATACGATGTCATTATCCTGGGCGGTGGCCTAGCTGGCGGCACCTTGGCCCAGCAACTCAAGCGGGCCGACCCAACCCTCAAGTTGCTGGTCATCGAAAAGCGTCAACACCCCGTCCCCGAGGCGGCCCACAAAGTAGGTGAATCCAGCGTAGAAATGGGCTCTCACTATCTGCGCAATATTGTTGGTGCCAAAGAGCATCTCGAAACAGTGCAACTCCCCAAATCGGGCTTGCGCTTTTTCTTCCCACAGGACGATAACCGGGACATTACCCAGCGCGTCGAATTAGGCTGCACCAGTGTTTTGCCAGTCTCGACCCACCAGATCGACCGTGGCCGCTTTGAAAATATGCTTCACGATGTCAACGAGCGCAGCGGCATTGACGTTTGGGACAAGGCCAGCGTCAAAAGCGTAGACTTTGGCCCCGCGCGCCATAGCGTTACGGTTGAACGCGGTGAAACAGAAACAACCGTCACGGGGCGTTGGGTGGTGGACGCGGCTGGGCGTGGCAATATTCTCAAGCGCAAACTAGGCTTGAAAAAAGAGTCCAGCCATAATGTCAATGCCGTTTGGTTTCGCTTTGATCGCATTCTCAATGTCGCCGACTGGTCCGACGACCCTGCATGGCAGGCAGCCGTTCCGCCCGATGCCCGCCGCTTTAGCACCACCCATCTCATGGGCCGCGGCTATTGGGTATGGTTAATCCCGCTCTATCCCAATTCCACCAGTGTGGGGATTGTGGCCGATGCGCAACTGCACCCCCATGCCGAAATGAATCGTTTTGAAAAGGCGGTCAAATGGCTGGAAACTTACGAGCCCCAATGTGCGGAGGCGGTCAAGGCAACGGCTGACCGCTTGCAAGATTTCTGTGTATTGCGCCACTACGCCCACGATTGCCAACAGGTCTTCTCTGCCGATCGTTGGTGTCTGACGGGGGAAGCGGGTGTCTTTGTCGATCCCTTCTATTCGCCCGGTTCGGATTTCATTGGGTTGAGTAACACCATCGTCACCACCTTGATCCTCAAAGAACGACGCGGTGAGTCAATTGCCCAGGATGCCGAACTCTATAACCGCTTTTATCTCGACACCTTTCACTCATACATCGGGACCTATGAAAATCAATACCCGCTCATGGGCAACGCCCAAGTGATGACTTGCAAGGTCATTTGGGACTTCTCCATCTACTGGGGAGTCAATGCCCTGATCTTCTTCCACAACAAATCCCAAGATCTCGGCTTCTGGACCGACCTGCGCCAACATCTCACCCGCTATGATAAGCTCAACGTGCGCATGCAGGAATTTTTCCGCGCGTGGGATCGCCTACAGCAGGAACCCAACGGCAGCACGACTACAGTACCTGGCCTCACCGATTGGTCGCCAACCTTTGTGAACTATATGAAGATTCCCTATCTTCATGAACTCCATACGGAATTGGTCGCTGGCCTCAACGAAGCCGATCTAAAAGCCAGAGTCATTGAAAATATCGGCCTCTTGGAAGTCATTGCCGATGAGATGTATCAGCAAGCACTCCGCACAACCCCGATGGCAGAACAGCTACAATACCCGGTGGAACTCAAGCTAGAAGCGGGGCCGAATGGCAAGCAGACCACCCAAGAGAACGGCCACAACGCGACGAATGGTCACGGCTACACCAACGGCAATAAGCAGTACTTGACAGCCGTCCAGAGCTATAGCAATGGCCGCAACAGCGAGGATGTTCGCGCCGATCTTCAACGCATTTGGCTACTAACCCAAACCACACGCCTCCTGCATCTTGACGAGCAGATGCGATCATCACCGCATCTTGACGAGCAGATGCGATCATCACCGCATCTTGACGAGCAGATGCGATCATCGAAGGAGCTTGTATGAGCGCATATACCCTGAACGGTACATCACCACAGGCCGAACCCATCGCCCTGATCGGCATTGGCTGTCGGTTGCCCGGCGGTGTGCATGGGCCGGATTCGTTCTGGCAATTGCTTCAGCATGGTGTCGATGCCATCACTGAAATTCCCACCGATCGGTGGAATATTCAGAAGTTTTTTGATCCCGACCAGACCAAACCCGGTCGCACCTATGCCAAATGGGGCGGCTTTATCGATAAGATCGACCAGTTCGATGCCCAGTTTTTTGGCATCTCCCCGCGCGAAGCAGCAGTCATGGACCCCCAACAACGGCTTCTGTTGGAAATGACTTGGGAAGCGCTCGAGGATGGTGGGCAAGCACCGGAAAAGTTAGCAGGCGCTTCGATTGGGGTCTTTGTCGGTATCTTCATGCGCGATTTTGAGCAGTTGCTCACTTCGGCCCAGAATCGCCAGATCATCAACAACCATACCGGTGTCGGCACCGCCATGAGCATTGCCGCCAATCGCATCTCCTATGTCTTCGACTTTGTCGGTCCCAGTGTAGCCATCGACACCGCCTGCTCTTCCTCGCTGATTGCGGTCCATTTAGCTTGCCAAAGTCTACGCCATGGGGAATGCACCATGGCCGTGGCGGGTGGTGCGAGTCTCCTCCTCAAGCCAGAGAATACCATCGCTACCAGCAAAGCCTCGATGCTTTCACCCGATGGCCGCTGCAAAAGCTTTGACGCGCGCGCCAATGGTTACGTACGCTCTGAGGGCTGTGGTGTCGTTGTTCTAAAACCACTGAGCAAAGCGCTGGCGGACGGCGACCCCATCTATGCCGTGATCCGGGGCAGTGCCACCAACCAAGATGGCCGCAGCAATGGGCTAACCGTGCCCAATGGCCGCGCCCAAGAAGCGGCCCTCCGTGCCTCGTTACAACAAGCAGGAGTGACCGCGGACCAAATTCAATATGTAGAAGCCCATGGCACCGGCACCTTTGTGGGCGACCCCATTGAAACCAACGCGCTGGGCAACGTCCTTGGCAAAGCGCGCGCCACGCCTTGTCTAATCGGCTCGGTGAAGAGCAACATCGGCCATCTTGAAGCCACAGCCGGGGTCGCTGGCTTGATCAAAACGGCCCTAGCCCTGAAACATCGTCAGATTCCAGCCAACCTGCACTTTGTCACACCGAACCCCCAGATCCGCTTTGACGAGCTCAACCTGCAAGTGCCCACAACGTTGATGCCCTGGCCCACGCCTGCAGCAAGCAATCGCTTTGCTAGTGTCAACTCCTTTGGCTTTGGGGGGGCCAATGCCAACGTGGTGCTAGAGGAAGCGCCGGCTAGGCCAGTGGTCAGTGGGCCAGTGGTCAGTCAAGAGAATGGAGCAGTCTCCAGTCTCCAATCTCCTACCGCCTACCTCCTACCGCTTTCGGCGCGCAGCCCAGAGGCGTTGACAGCCATGGCCGCGGCCTATCGGGACTTGGTTACAGGGTCTGATGTGGCATTGGCCGACCTCTGTTATAGTACGACATTGCGCCGCGGCCAGCATCGTGAGCGCGCGGCCTTTGTAGCCACTTCAACGGCGGCGTTAGCCGAGCAGCTCGCCGCCTTTATCCAGGGGGAGGCATCGCCGACCATTGCGCAACGCGGCGTCGCCGCGGAGCCGATCAAGCTGGCCTTTGTCTATGCGGGCATGGGTACCCAGTGGTGGGCCATGGGCCGCCAGCTCTACCAAGACGAGCCGATCTTCCGTGAAGCCGTCCAAGCCGTGGACCGTTTATTGCAACCGCTGGCCGGTTGGTCCATCATCAGCGAACTTTTAGCCGACGAAGCGACCTCACAGATCCAGCAGACCCGCATTGCCCAACCCGCCATCTTTGCTGTCCAAGTCGGATTAACCGCGCTGTGGCGCAGTTGGGGGGTCGCGCCCACCGCCGTAGTCGGCCACAGCGTCGGCGAGATTGCCGCGGCCTATGCCGCGGGTGCGCTCAGTTTGGCCGATGCCGTCCAAGTCATCTACCAACGCAGTCGCCTCCAACAGACGACCGCAGGCCAAGGGACGATGCTGGCGGTCGGCCTGGCCGAAAATGCAGTGGTCCCCTACTTGGCCGATCATCAAGCAGTCGTTTCCATCGGCGCGATCAACAGCCCCACCTCGGTCACCTTGGCTGGTGACGCCAATGCTTTGGCCGCGATCAGTACGGCGTTGAATGCCGCTAACATCTTTAATCGCTTCTTGCAGGTTGAGGTCCCCTACCACAGCCCCCAAATGGATCCTATCCACGCCGAACTAGTGGCGTCGCTGGCGAGCTTAGCCCCCCACAGCGTGACCACCACCCTCTACTCGACGGTGACTGGCAATGTTATTGAAGGGGCCGCCCTAACCGGCGCTTATTGGTGGCAGAATGTACGCGAGCCCGTCCGTTTTGCCGATGCGATTGCCAATCTCTACGGTGATGGCATGACCCATTTTCTAGAAATCAGCCCCCACCCCGTGTTGGTACGTTCCATCCAGGAAACGCTGAAACAGGTGATGGGCACAGCCAATAATGGTCCTTACCAAGTGATGTCATCCTTGCGGCGTGAGCAGCCCGAAGCGCAGACGCTCCTTTATACACTAGGACAACTGTATACGCTGGGGTATCCGATTTCCTGGGATCAGGTCGTGCGGGGCAACTTTGTGCGCTTGCCCGCCTACCCCTGGCAACGGGAACACTATTGGCTAGAATCGGAGATCTCACTGCAGGATCGCTTGGAAATTGCCAACAGCAGCCAAGCTGTCATCAAACGCGGCGAAAGCGGCCACCCCTTGCTGGGCGGCGAACTCAACCTCGCGCCAGCGGTACGCATCTGGGAAGGGGCTCTCAAACGGGAGCAACTCGCCTATCTTGACGATCATCGGGTACAAAGCACCATCATCTATCCAGGCGCGGGCTACTTGGAAATGGCGCTAGCCGTGGCCGCCCAAGCTGGGGTGTCCGGGCAGATCGAAAGCATTGTTTTTCATAAGGCCCTTCCCCTTGCTCCGGCAACCGATGATCAGAATGCAGCCCCCCGCTTTCAGGTAGTCCTGACGGGCGATGCCATCGAAATCTACAGCCAAGGGCAAGCCACCCAGCCGGACGCCACCCCAGCTTGGCTTCATCACGCCACGGCCAAAGTGGCGCGCACAACCCCGGCATCACTCGCCGCCGCTGCAGCAATAGACCTTGATACAGTGCGCGCCCACCTCGCGGCTCCACTGGAGCAAGCCACCTGCTATGCGCAATTCCGTGCCCTAGGGTTGGTCTATGGGCCGGCCTTCCAGGGTATTACCCAGCTCTGGCGCACAAGCGATGAAGCCCTCTCCGAAATACAGCTACACGAATCGCTCATGACCGGATTGGAGGACTACCAAGTCCACCCGGTTTTGCTTGACCTATGTTTGCAGACTTTTTTGGGGGTGATGGCCGCCGACGCGATCCAGCAACCACAACAGACCGTTTTTCTGCCCGTCCAGATCGACGCGCTGCGGGTACAACGGTCGCCCCTCCCCGGTGAGCCGCTCTACTGTCATGCCCATTTAACCGTTCGCGAAGCGACGCGGCTCGCTGGCGATCTCCAACTCTATGATGCAGCCGGTCAGTTGCTGGTCACCTTTCAGGGTCTCCACTGCCAAGCCATTGCCGTGCCGACCGCACCATCGGCCAGCGAGAGCAATCTTGAGACGCCCCAATTGCTCTACACCTTAGAATGGCAGCCCGCTGAGCAACCCACTGAACAACCCACTGAGCAACCCGCGATCACAGCCAACAACGATAACTGGTTGGTCTTCACCGATAGCCAAGGAGTGGCCCGAACGCTGATCGAGCAATTACAGCAGGCCGGCCAACGGGTGATCCAGGTAGCTCCGGGGCAACAATACGCGCGTAGCGATGGCGAACATTTCCAAATTCGCCCAGCCAACCCCATGGACATGGGTGCGCTCTTTACGGCGCTGATCGGGCAACCGATCAAGGGGATTGTTCACTTATGGAGTCTCGACACGGCAGGTGCAGCGCAGTTTGACCCAGGGCTAGGCTGTATCAGCACCCTGCATCTGCTCCAAAATGTCCGCCAGCCGTTGCCGCGCCTTTGGTTAGTGACCCAAGGAGCACGCGCCGTGGCGGGTGTTGGTGTCCAGACAGCCAGCCAGGTCCAGCAAGCCACCTTGTGGGGCATGGGGCGGGTCATTACCCAAGAACATGCCGAGCTGCAATGCATCTGTCTCGATCTCGATCCTCAGGCTGCATCAACCATGGCGGCCCAAGAACTCTTCACCGAGCTGCAACGCCAAGCCGCGGCTACACAAGAGGATCAAGTCGCGTGGCGGCAGGGGAAACGCTATGTGGCACGCTTGGTAGCTGCGCCAGCCACCGAAGCCCAACCACCCCTGCGCGACCCCTTACAAGCCGCAGCCAGCTATCTCATCACCGGTGGGCTAGGTGCGCTCGGCTTGCAGGTGGCCCATGCGTTGATCGACCAAGGCGCGCGCCACTTGATCCTCAGTGGTCGCAGTGGCGCGGCGGGGAAAGAAGCCGCGCTCCAACAGTTGACCGAGCGGGGAGCGACCGTCCTGGTTGCGCAAGCCGATGTCGCCGATCCAGCGGATGTAGCGCGCATGGTGGAGCAAATCGCGGCCCATTGCCCGCCCTTGCACGGCATTATCCATGCGGCTGGGATTCTCGATGACGGCGTGTTGCGGCAACAGTCCGCCGAACGCTTTGCCAAAGTCTTAGCACCCAAGTTGCATGGTGCCTGGAATCTTCACGAGCAGACCCAAGCGCTGCCATTAGATTTCTTTGTCTGTTTCTCATCGGTCGCTTCCTTACTCGGTTCGCCAGGCCAAGGTAACTATGCAGCAGGCAATGCCTTTATGGACGCGCTCGCCCATCACCGGCGTGCCCTGGGGCTGCCCGCCCAGTCGATCAACTGGGGGCCGTGGGCCGAAGCTGGCATGGCCGCCAATGATCTGGTGCTCGGTCGTTTGGCCAACATGGGTATCGGGGCGATCACGGCGGACGAAGGCATTCAGCTCTTCAAAGCGCTGCTCCGAGGCGACAGTGCCAGCCCGGCCCAGATCGGCGTCGTGCCGATAGATTGGCCCACGCTCTACAAGAATTTCCCAGGGGCCAAAGCACCCTTCTTTGCCGAACTGACACAAGATCTGGCCGCAGAACAGGAGTCACTCATTGCTCGCTTCCAGACGCTGACAGAAAACGAATGGCGCGAGCAACTGACAGAATTTCTGCGGATTCAGTTGGCGCAGGTCTTGGGCTTCAAAAGCCACGAAAAGATTACACTCCACCAGCGTCTCTTCGATCTAGGGCTAGATTCGCTTATGGCCATGGAGCTAAAGAACCGCCTGGAG
>JAHBVH010000029.1 GCA_019637645.1 Caldilineaceae bacterium | reverse complement strand
GCTCCATCACGACGATGCGGTCGGCGTGGGCGATGGTGCTGAGCCGGTGGGCGATGACAATTTGGGTGCAGCCTAGGCTCTGTAGATTCTGTTCAATCTGCTGCTCAGTGTGGGTATCGAGGTGGCTTGTCGCTTCATCGAGGAGCAAAATTGCGGGTTTGCGGGCTAATGCGCGGGCCAGGGCCAATCGTTGCCGCTGACCGCCTGATAGCCCCGCCCCCCCTTCGGCGACCATGGTTTCAAAATCCATCGGCATGTGGGCAATATCCCGATCAATACAGGCGAGTTTAGCGGCGGTTAGCATCTCTTCTAGCGACAGGTCATTGAGCCCAAAAGTGATATTCTGGCGAATCGAGCCGCTAAAGAGAAAGACCTCTTGCAGAACGACCCCCAACTGACGGCGTAAGGCCCGCCGATCTAGCTCGGCGAGCGGGGTCTGGTCGAAGCGAATGGTGCCACTGGTCGGCTCATGGAGACCTAGCAGAAGACGGGCCAACGTGCTCTTCCCTGACCCAGAGCGCCCCACAATCGCCACTTTCTGCCCCGGCTCGATTTGAACAGAAATCTCTTGCAAGACGGGAGCGCTGTGGCGGTCATAGTGATAGCTGACCTCTTCTAACGCGATCCGACCGCTGAGGGTAGGGGCGGTGTCGCCATTCTGTTCGCGCGCGGCTTCCAAGATATCGGCCAGCCGATTGAGATGGGCGCCTACCGATTGTAGCTGCTGCGCACTCGTGACGAGTGAATCCAGTGGTGTTAAAAAGCCGAGGGCGAGGGCATTGAAGGCCAGCATGGTACCCAAGGTGAGGGAGCCAGCTAAGACCTGTTGCGCACCGATCAACAACAAGAGCAGCGGTGCGGCCATTTGCAGACCGTTAACCAATGTATCGATAAAGGCCGCCAGTCGCTGTTTTTCTACGGTGACTGCCAAGGCTTTGTGATGCAATCCCGTCCACCGGTGCAAGACCCGTTCTTCTGCACCGGTGGCTTTGACGACGTTGATGCCAGCTAGGGCTTCGACCAGATAGGCATGGGCTTCGGCTTGGGTGGACAGATGGCGTTGGGCCAGATCGTGCATGCGGCTGGTGCTAGCAAATAAAAGGATCACCTGCACCAACCCAATGCTCAAAGTGACGAGCCCAAAGCTCGGCGCTTGAACCAACAGGACGACCAAAAAGGTGATGACCAGCAGCGTGTCCATCAAGGCACTGATCGTCTGGGTGGTCAGTAGCTCCCGGATCATGGTATTACTCGAAAGGCGCATGAGCAGATCGCCCGAGGTGCGTTGTTGATAAAAGCGATAGGGCAAGGCCAGCAGATGTTCGAGGAAGCCAGCCATCAAGCCCGTATCCACATCGGCCTGTAGCCGAATGAGCACCAGGCGACGCAGATAGCCAACCAGCATCTGCATGAGGACAACCGCGCCAATCCCCGCCGCGACGATGGGCACAATCGTCAACTGTTGTTGGGGCACGATTTGATCGACAATCACCTTCGTGAGCAAAGGTAAGGCCATGGCCGTCACCTGAACCGCCACCGTTGCCAACAAGGCTTTGACACCGGCGCGCCAGGCCCCACTCGCAATCAATAGGCGATAGAGCTGCTGTTGCCAAAGGCGCTGGCTTCCACTTGCCCGTTGGCGTTGGAAGGTGCTCTCTGGCGTTAAGCTCAGGACAACGCCGGTAAAGCTCCGATCCAATTCGGCGGCTGTCACGGGGCGACGCCCGGAGGCTGGGTCCACGATGAAGGCACCGGTGGCTTCCCAGCGTTCCAACACCACAAAGTGGGAGAAATTCCAGTGTAGAATGGCCGGGAGGGGGAGATCGGCTAGCCGATCGGGTTCACCCGTATAGGCACGGGCTTGGAGACCATAGTGCCGCGCGGCTTGGGCAATGGCTAACAGCGTTGCGCCATCGCGACCGACATCCATCTGTTCGCTGACGGTTGCCAAAGAAATGGCCCGTCCATAGAAGTTGAGCACCATGGTCAAGCACGCCGCGCCACACTGGGTCGTTGTCATCTGGAGCACAACCGGCACATGTTTTCGCCGCCAATAGGTGAGCGGGGTGATCAGGACGCCGCCGACCAATGTCATCACCAGCCAAAGCGTGGCCCAAAAGCCACCTGATACAACCGGTGTGTCGGTTTTGTTCGAGAGGGTGCTGTCGGGCTGGCTGTAATGAGCTAAGGCACTTGGGCGGAAGAGAGAACGTTTGCTGACCGTCATGGCTTTATTCTCCAGAAAAGTACAGGATTGTACTAGGCTGTCGGCAAGTCGTAGGTAAGAGAAATGCGGGTGACCAAAAGTGCCGTGTGACCTTTTGAGAAGGTCACACGGCATCTGCTTTGTTGACTAGGATGTGATACAGCCATATTGAGGGGTGAGGATTTGGCAGACGCGGCCACAAGTGCCGGTGAAGTAGCTGCGCCCACCAGCAACGGCGGCCATCTCTTCTGCGGGGAGTTCCACCAACCCGGCGGGGTGTTGGGGCAGGGCGGCTAGCTCTTCGGCACTCAGGGTGGCGCGATAGTCGGCATCTTTCCAAGCGCGAATTAGATTAATAGTGTTCATGGTCATAGCTCCTGATTGGTTTGGGTAAGTTTCTTGTTTTTTGTTGGCGATGTTATCGCGGCATGACGTAAGTATAGCGGATGGCAAGGCCGGGCGCGATGACCGAAGTCACCGCCCCCCTGTGATCGTGCGCACAAGTGCCACCATAGCAGCAAGGATGGTAGGGTGGATCAAAAAACCTGTCGGGTTTTCAAAACCTGACAGGTTTGTGGTTACGCAAAAGCGGGGTGACTACGCGCGCGCTTCAAGCTGGACAAGCAAGGGGCGATCGGGCTGAATGGTGCCGCGCAAGGTAAAGCCAATCGGGCTTGGATCAAGGGGCTGTAGGCGGTAGCGGGCGGTGATCATGGCAATGGCTAAGACCATTTCCAATAGGGCAAAATTGTTGCCAATACAGATACGCGGGCCATTGGCAAAGGGAATATAGGCATATTTAGGACGGGACTCGGCCTGCTCTGGTGAAAAGCGCTCGGGATCAAAGCGTTCGGCGTCGGGCCAGAAATCGGGATGACGATGAACCAGAAAAGGAGAAGGCAAGATCATCGAGCCGGCTGGAATGGGATAGTCGCCCAACTGGTCGTCCTCGCGATTCTGGCGGGCAAGCATCGCTGTGGGCGGATAGAGCCGTAGCGTCTCATCGACCACCATGCGAGTATAGGGTAGCTGATAGAGTTCCCCAATGCCAGGCGCGCGTAGAGCTAGTTTGGTGTCTACTTCGGCCTCCAACTTTTGCTGCACGAGCGGATGGCGGGTGATCAGATACCACCCCCAAGTGAGGCTGCGTGCGGTCGTCTCGAAACCGGCGAAGAAGAGCGTGATCACTTCGTCGCGGAGTTGTTGTTCGCTCATGCCACGGCCCGTCTCTTCATCTTGGGCGCGCAACAAAACCGCGAGGAGATTATGTGCACCCTGCGATTGGCGTCCTTCGGCGATGCGTTCGGTGATAAAGTCGTTGATCACTTGCATAGCATGTTGAAAGCGCCGATGGCTTGGCAGCGGCACCGCCAAAGGGAGGGCAAAGGGGGTCATGGTACGATCCGGAATAAAGGCAAAAGCCGTATGAAAGGCTTCACCCACCTCGGTCAACTCTTCGCTCAGATCGATGCTGAACATGGCCTTGCCAATGATGCTCATGGTCAGGCGCATCATCTCATCATCGATATTGACCGTTGTCCCCGCGGCGGCTAGTGTCTGCCACCGAGCTAACAGCCGGTCGATCACATCGACCATTAACGCCGTATAGCCGTTGATGGCATTCGGTGTAAACGAGGGCTGCATCAACCGGCGCTGTTGCTGCCATAGCTCGCCTTCACTGGTTACCAACCCTTGACCAACCAGGAGACGAAAGCCATCATAGCCACGGCCTTTGATGTAGTTTTTCTGATTTTTCACCAAAATGTGATGGACATAGGCGGGATGCGCAACGAGATACCCATTGAGATTGCCCATTTTGAGCCGAACGAGATCGCCATAGGTTTGCCACAAATCAATGTAATAATGGAGCGGTTCCTTGCGCAAAACCTGGAGCAAATTGCCAAGGATGGGTACCCCCGTTGGGCTAGGCGGCACCGGTACAACAGGCGGTGGTACGGAAGCGGATTGTTGCATAAAACCTACCTTCTATAGTAAGGGGAAATTGTGTAGACATGGGCTAAGCGGTCATCGCCGGGGCGGGACAAAGTCATTCGCCACGCGCCTTTCTAGCTTACTCTATGATCCCTCCACACCTAGGAACGCGTCTTACAATAAAGGGAGATAAACGCGCGTGCGCGGCGATGAATGGGCGTAATGACGTATAGATCGGCAAATGGTTGTCAGGGGGGATGGTGTCTCTGCTACGAATCATCGTAGCGTTGCCCGATAATTCCCAATCGCTTCGCTGGTGCGTAGTGCACGCGCATAGAGGCGCAGTTGGCGAATTTCGCCAGTCAACGCGGGGCCAATGCGGAGCGTTGCCGCGCCATTGATCTGGCGTAAATAGGGATAAAAGCGTCCCCAGCCGAACTGGCGGAACTCCCCGCCGTCACAAAGCTGGCCATCCACCAAGAACGTGATCACCTTGGGGCCGCCATCCACGATCACAACGAGGTGATGCCATTCATCGGTGGTAAGCAACGCGGGATCACAATCCCAGCGACTCTCGGCGCGGCCATCGTTGAGCACAAGTTCCACGGTGGTGCGGGCCGTGGTTTGAAGGCAGAAGCCTTGGCCAGTAGCTGTGCGATTATCGAGGAGAATCTGGCCGGCGTCCAAGCTGGCAAAGCGAACCCACAGATCGAAAGTGATGCCTTGGCGCAGATCTTCGGTGCCATGATCGGCGCGGCGGTTGCTACGTTGGGTGAAGGGTGGCAGCAACGGCATGAGCACCTGGAGCGGCATACGGCCTTCGGCATTGGGCAGGGCCAACAAGAGGTCGGCTTCGCTCACCGTCGCCCGCGTAAATTGTTGCCAAAGAGCTGCCACCAAGGTTGGATCGATCGCATGGAGACGTGCAACATCCTTTTGCGTCTCCGTGACAAAGTAGCGTCCATCCTCTTCGATCAGATCCGGATAGCTCATGCGAATCCATGGGTCATCATCATAGAGCAAGATCTCTGGCTGCGACCATTGAATGATCTTCCCTTCGGGGGCATCGATTTCGCGGCCACCACAGAGCCAAACGGGGTTGCGATCTTGATAGGCAACTGTGCGCCGCTGTGGATGTTCGCGCAAGAGTCGCCCGCCGTGGTTGTGGAACCAATAGAGATAGTGACCGTTGTGGCATTTCCAGATAAAGTTTGCGGCACGCGGGTGTTTCATCAGCCGGCCATCCGCATAGCGTTGATATTGGGGTACCGACCAAGTGTGGCCGCCGTCGCGGCTATAGGTGCCAACTGGATGGCCGTCGATGCTACGGTAGACGCCGTAGAAAGAACCATCGCTCAGCACAACATAGTTCTGCTCGTCCGCTACCGGCCCCCCACCAGGGGGCGTCCGTAGCCCTACGTCACCATCCGGCAAGGTGACCCAAGTTGCTTGGGCCGGATCGGCTACACTGAGCAGATCGGCGCTGCGTACCAACGCGCCTTGCGAGCTCGTCATAAAGCCCTCGCCAAAGCCGCCGACTTTGTGGATCGAGAGATAGACCGCACCATGGGCCAGAAAGGGTTTGCCCACACTCCAAAAGAATTGGACGGTGCCGCCGTAGGGGTTGCTCCTATCAATAGCAAAATTGCGGATGGGTACTTGATAGCGTTGCGCTGACCAATGTTGGCCGTGGTCATCGCTATATTTGAACACATAAGCGCCCTGGGTATCAACGCGATAGCATTTCCCGTCGGCAAAGGGGGGATCATCGGCGTGAACCCAACGGCGGTTATCGGCATTGTAGTTGTAGAAACAGTAGATTCGTCCGCTCGGTGCTTTGAAGAGTACGGCATAGGAAGCCTCGGGGCCGTCGCCTGGCTCTACATCGACCGGTGCCGTCCAGGTGTGGCCCTGATCGGTGCTGCGCATGGTGACAACATGCTGGCCGGGATCGCCCTCATGCCCAGTTCCGGTTGTCATGACACAGAGCCAAGCGCCGTCATCTGTTTGGACAAGATAGGGTTGATCACTGTAGGTCTCGGTGGGGATTTCGCGCCCATTGGCAAGGTGGCGTGGATCTGGAATTGGGTACATCATGCTTTTGCTTTCTTTGGTTCAAGGTGGGCTTTCGTCAACAAGCGGCGTGTCGCCCCTAGACGTGACAGGGTCTGCAAAACCTGTCACGTCTTCACGCGCGTATCACTAGGGAAGCGTAGCGCATCGAATCAACGGTGTCGTTAGTAGCCGTGCGTTTTATCGACTACATTGTGGAGTGGTTCGCCGCGGCGATAGCGGGCGAGGTTGGCTAGAAAAATATCGGTGATGCGGTTGGCGTTAAAGGGGCTGCTGCCGCTGGTGTGTTGCCCTAGGATCACATTGGGCTGCTGCCAAAGCGGTGAATCGGCTGGCAAGGGCTCGGGATCAGTCACATCAAGCCCCGCCCCGGCGATCCAACCTGCTTGGAGGGCGCGCAACAGCGCCGTCGCTTCGATGGAGGCCCCGCGGCCAACATTGTAAATATAGGCGCTGCGCTTCATGGCGCGCAGTTCGGTTTCGCCGACAATGGCTTTGGTTGCCGTTGTGAGTGGCAGGCAGAGTGCCACATGATCCGCTTGGGCCAAAGCTTCGATCAATTGGGCGGGCAGATACTGCGCGTCTAGCGCTGGGAAAGCATCTGTTGTGCGGCGAATCCCCAGAACCCGCATGCCCAATCCTTTGGCCTTGCGCGCCAAGGCACCGCCAATATCGCCTAGCCCTAAGACACAGAGGGTCTGACCGGCTAGTTCAAACTTTTCGCGGATGACCTGGGCCGCTACTTGGCGTTGCTCCTGTTGGGCTTGGAAGAGAAGCGGTAGCCTTGAGGCAAAGGCAAACATCATGGCTAGAATCTGTTCGGCCATTGGGGTGCCGTGCGCGCCGCGTGCGTTCGTCAACACAATATCGCGTTCGCCCACCCCTGCCGCTAACAGATGGTTGACGCCCGCGGTCCCGGCTTGGATCCAGCGTAGCTTGGACGCCACGGCCAAGGTTGTAGGCGGAAATTGCTTGCTGAAAATCACTTCAGCTTCCGCGGCATGGGCCATAAACGCCGCCGGGTCGGGACAAACGTGAAACGTGAGATCGGGGTGGGCCTCGGTTAGGCGGGCTACATTCGCCGGACCGATATTCTCACCAACTAATACAACAAACTGGTTCATTGACTCCCTCATTGCTTTGGTGAGGCATGATGCATCGCACATGATTCGGACTGTGTAGGTCATAGGCATGCAAACGTGGCACAAATGAGCTGCCACTGAGCTGCCACGAACCATGGATCATGTCCTAAATTTGCTAATCTATTCTGGTTATCCACCTATCCAACTTCAGTGGTCAATCGTAACGCAACTGTAGGCGATAGTCAATCGTAGAAATCAACAGCTTGGGATACGCACTTTGGTAGGCGTTTCCACTCCTGAAAACCCATTGTCCTCAGCTTTTTATTCAATGTTTGCAATTCATCCAATAGCGTAGGTGAACGGTCCGGCTTGTGTCGCAGAACAATCAAACGGGCGCTTTTAATCTCCTCTAATATCAAAACAGATAGCGGCGATGTGAAGTATCTAATTCCCCATGACGCCTAACTCCTCGCTACAGTCCTAACCAATCATGATCCAAGTTCTATAACACAGAAAGGTTCTGACAATGGGATACCAGGTTTTTGTGTACGATCAAGCTGGCACAACGGTGAGTGATGTTTTGGGTTCGGCTGTGCATCGCCATCGGCCTCCCGCGAAAAACGAGCAGGGCCAAAGCAGCCAGACGCGGTGGAGTTTGGGCTCACGGCAGGGTAATGCCGCGCTGATGGCGGAATTACCCGAGATGTTGCAAGCTGCTCAATCGGGCGATGAACAGGCTTTTGGTTTGCTGGTGAACCACTATCACCAGATGGCTAAGCGGGTGGCACAACAGATTCTGCGCACCGAAGAAGCCGCGGCCGATGCCGTGCAAGATGCGATGATTAAAGTCTACCGGGCTCTCCCTCGTTTTGAAGAAGGCAATTTCCGTTCTTGGCTGCTGCGGATTGTGACGAATACTTGCTATGATCACCTGCGCCGCCAAAAACGCCGCCGTGCCTTAAGCCTAGATGAGCTGACTGAAGGCAGCGAGACGGAGGCTTCGCTGGGGGAACGTGCCCAAGACATGGTGGAAGATCCCGAAACGGTGGCGCTGCAACGGGAACGGATGCAACTCCTGTTAGCGGCGATCGACGACCTACCCGCTTGGCATCGCAATGTGGTACTGCTCATTGATGTCCATGGCTTAGATTATGAGGAAGCGGCGGAACAACTCGGCGTGCCGTTGGGTACCGTGAAGTCTCGCTTGAGCCGAGGACGGGCCGCCTTGCGCGATCGTCTCGTCCGCGATGGATTGGTGCCAGGTCATTTGCAATAACCTCCCTGCCTGAAGCAACGCTTCGTCTTTGCATCCCCGCCATTCCTGATGCGTGTATAAATAGTTGATTTACCAACTTACGCGTCAATAGGAATGTAACCATACTGAGCGCCATTGCCCCGTTGCGCTAAATCCCAATTTTCGATAAACAACGCCAGCGGCTGGTGTATTCCAATACAAAATAGGCTGCTTTTGATCGGCAAGCAGATCGGCGCAAAGCGCACTGCAAACGGCCTGACTTAAACCGCGCCCGCGTGCCACTGGCTGGGTATAAACCCCGCCGATCATGGCTAAGGCGCTAGTTTCGGCATTGGTCAAAGCGGTTGCCAAAAGTGTGCCAGCCTCTTCGGCAAGCCATAGCCGCGTATCCCGTAGTGGCCGTTCAACGCCCACCGCAGAACGGCTCATATGACCAGCATCCGCATAGAAAGCCACCAACTTGGGCAGATCCGCCAACGTCCCACGCCGGACGACCACGCCTGCTGGCGCTGCAATCGGCTGAAAGTGTGCTGCCGCCAGGACCATGATCTCCTCTCGCTCATCTTTGCTCGCTCGATACCGCTGTAGGTAGGGCAGAAACGAGTCAACCCCGCCCGGATTATCCTGCAGCCGCTCGGCACCAGCGGGGTGTTGATCCACGATCGCGGCCAAACCAGGCCAGTTGGCGTCCGCCGTGCCATAGACTGTCCATCCTGTCAGATAGCGATTGAGCACAGCCCGTAGCGATGCCTCTGGGGTGGTTGGGGCAAAGTCTCCCCAGAACTCACAGATTGGCTCGGTAAATCCCAACTTTTCCAGATTGCCCAGCATGTATAAAGTCAACTGAGGGGCCGCGGCTAAAAGGGTATCGGCTTGGGCACGATCAGCTTCGGTCAACAAACGAATCATCAGTTTCTTCCTCCTAACTTTCCTTCGCTTCTCTTTGCAAGTATCTATCCTGAAATTTCTGCGACCGCCTCGCGCTACGGCAGGCTTGACGGGAACCACACCCAATTTCAGGATAAGTTCTCAGTCTTCTTGGCCGGTATAGCTCACTACTCAATCAGTAAAGTTCCATCGGGATCGCGCAGATCAAATGCCCAGTGGTTAGGGCCATGTTGTTGGAGGTAAAGTTCAACCGCGTGGGGCATATCTTGGGTGATCTCAGCACTTTGAAAGCGGAGCCAGTAGCCAAAATCGCTTGTCCACGGTTCCCCACTCATCACCGCACGTAGATGCAATTCCGCAATCGGCCCTGCTACCTCCTGCAGCCCTGATGTAATAAAGGCTTGGGGAATGGGACTATGGTCGTAGTCGATGCGCCGAAAGGTCGGCACCCATTGGCGAGCAACGGCATCCAGTAAGAGATATTGGGCGCGGGGGTCGCTGTTGTAGGGAATGCCCACACTGCCGCCGTTGAAGACCTGCCATTGATCAACCTGCCGTGCCAACGGGCGATGGACATGGCCGCAGACCACCACGGATTCTTCCACACCTGTTAACACCTGCCGAATTTTGGCATCAGTATCTTCGGGGAGAATCCCTACAAACGCATTCCCTGGAATCCCGTGGAGCAAGCGGATCGACGGGAGCCCATCGTAGGTGATCACTCGTTCGAGCGGCCATTGGCGCATTTCGTTCAAATAGTGCTCTGCTAATTGTGCTTGGGTCCACCAGAGGGTGGGAAAGCGGTTCCGGTCGGTAAAAGGCGCTCGATTTTGGGGCGTGTTGATGGCGGCCACAATCAAATCGTGGTTGCCTGCAATCGCCGGCCATGCAAGCTCGCTGACGAGTTGCATCACTTCATTGTTCCAGGGGCACCGATTTACCTGATCGCCAACCAGATAAACCATGTCTGGGCTTTGCTGTTGTAGATCGTGGCGTACTGCTTCGAGGGCCAGTAGGTTTCCGTGAATGTCGGCCACAAAGGCAAGCCGCATCCTTTATTCCCTTTCTTGGCTGAATTGTGTTTTCGGTTTGATGAGTTTCCTCCCGCCATGGTTATACCATCAATTGTCCCACGGCCATTTGTCCGCCTTTGGCATAGAGTGGATCGCGCCGCCGCACATAGTGATCGCGTCCAGTGGCTGCTCGGTAGGCATCAAAGGCCACCTGCGTGGCATTGTCTGGGTCATAGCCATGTTCCCACGCCCACTGATAAAAGAAGATGATTTCGGGATTCGCTGTGACCAACTCCCAATAAAAGAGCTGTGTAATCACGCCACCAATCGCCATCATCCCGCTTTGTTCATACGCTTGCAAGGCAGGCCGCCGGTCATAGGCTACGCGCTGCATGGTTGCCTGCCAACCCCCAGCCGCCTCCTGTTCTGGCACATTGCGTAGGAGCGCAAATTGGGCAGTGGTATCCCCATTGAGGGGCAAGCCGACACTGCCTGGGTTGATCAAATGCCAGTGTCGATGCAGCTCCTGCTGATGATTCACATGCGTGTCAATATGTGGATCAACCTGTAGGGCCCGCGCCCGGTTGGTGTCGAGCCGGACATGCCGATCGATCTGGACGTGGGTGTGGGCGGAGATCACGGTCTCTTCGCGGATGCTCTGGAGTTCCGCGGCAATTTCCGCATCTTTTTGTTCGTTATAAAAGCCCACACGATTGCGCCCTGGTACCCCATGGGCAATTCGGATTGGACGTGTACCCGGAAAATAAAAAGTGCGCTCATCTGGCAGCGTCGCCAGGTATGCCCCTTGCTCAGGCGTGATCTGTTTGATCAACCAGTGCAGTTGACCCCACCGCGTGATGTCTTCACAGCCTGGCACCGCGCGTTCGGTGCCAAAGTCGAGGTAATAGAATTCATGATTGCCGCGGATCACAATCCAACCAAGGCGGCGCGCCCGATCAATGACATCGGTGCTAAAAGGAACGCCATTGATCAGATCCCCATTCACGACCACGTAATCGGGTTGTAGTTGTTCAAGCTCGGCTGTGACGGCTTCAAGCGCCGGTAAGTTGCCGTGAATATCTGCTAAAATAGCAATTTGCATCCGTGACCTTACCAACTCAGCGGTTCGACAAAGACCTGGATATTGCCACCACAGGCGAGCCCCACACTCATGGCTAGCTCATCGGCAATGCCATACTCGATCAAGGTGGCTTGCTGGTGCTTGATCACTGCCAGCGCTTCTTGCACGACCGCCCCTTCGACACAGCCCCCGCTTACCGAGCCCGCCATCTCGCCTTTTTCCGAGATAGCCATCTTGGCACCCAAGGGGCGTGGGGCCGAACCATAGACCTTCACCACTGTTGCCAGCGCCACGGCTTTACCCTCACTGCGCCAACGCTCAATGTCACGTAACACTTCACGCATTGTACTACTCCTTCCGTTCCCAAGGATTGCTATCCCCCTGTAAAAAATTTAGCTGCGCGGCAATCGAGGTCGCCCGAAAGGTTGCCTCGGCTCGTGCCGCCGCCACACTGGTCAGGCTGTCGGCGTCCGGTATAATCGGTTGCCCAGTGCGTTCGCTCATGGCCGTCACGCCATCCCCGGCAGGGTTGACCATCAGCCAAAGCCGATTCACCTTGCTATAGACGCGCCCCGTCGCATCGGGCGGGATCGGCTGGTACTGTTGCTTGACCAAGCGATACCCCCAAATTTGATAGTGGAGGGTAGTCGCGTCTGCGCGTTCGCCGCTGTCAACGACAAAATATTCCTGTACCCCAGCCTGCTCGTAGATTTGCACCTTATCCACTCGGTCCGCCTCGACAAAGCGGGGTGAAACGACCTCTAGCACAAAGCGGGGCCGTTGACCTGCCGCACGGACATCGAATTGGGTGGGCTCACTGGCCCAGCTTTCGACCCCAATCGCCACGGCCAGATCGGGGGCTGGTTGCGCGATCCCCTCCACATCCCAGATCATCTTGGCCTTGTGCAAAAGCGTCACCAGGGGATTGCCGCGATAGTGGTGGCGAAAGATGCCCATCAGGTACGCGACATCTGCATCGTGACGGGGACTGTGCGCAAATTCGTCGGTCGGCTGGGGATCTAGAAAATCGGCCTGGGTGAGCGGTGTGTAGTGATAAGTGGGTTGCGCCGTTCGATCATAGGTAATCACTTGCCGCCGGCCATAATAGAACGCTTCCGGTGTTAGCATAAACTAGCTTCCTCTCCCGTGCTCACTGGGCGGCCAATAAGTCGGCCAGTTGTTCCAAACTAGCCAGGTTGTGCACAGGTAAAAAGTCATCAATATGGGGCAAAGCCGCCTTAATGCCCCGGACCAGCGGCTGATAATCGGCTGCGCCCAAGAGCGGATTGAGCCAGATCAAGCGATGACAACTGCGATGCAGCCGCTCCATCTCCCGTTCTAGCAGGGCAACATCCCCCCGATCCCAGCCATCGCTGATGATCATCACAATGGCCCCTTGGCCCAACACCCGCCGCGCCCAATCATAGTTAAAGCGCTTGATCGCCTCGCCAATGCGGGTGCCACCGGCCCAATCGTGGACAACTGCGCTCGCTTCCTGCAAGGCATCATCGATATTGCGCCGACGCAATGGATGGGTAATGCGGGTGAGGCGTGTGCTAAAGACAAAGGACTCGACCCGATCGAAACGGCTGGTGACGACGTAGATAAATTGGAGTAGCACTCGCGCATAGCGCTCCATGGAGCCGCTAATATCACAGAGCAAGACGACAGGCCGCCGTTTTGCTTTCCGTTTTTTGTGCGCCAGGTGGAGTAGCTCGCCGCCGTGGCGTAGATTGTGCCGAATGGTACGACGCAGATCGATCAATTCGCCTTGGGGCGCGCGTATGGTGCGGCGCGTGCGGCGTGGTTCCAATTGCCATTGGGTCTTGAGCATCATGCGGCGCACGGCATCCATTTCCACCGCGTCCAGGCGGGTAAAATCCTTTTGGCGCAGAATTTCTAAGTCGCTATAGGTCAGGACCCGCTCTTCGGTCGCTTCTTCTTCGGGCAGGTGTTGCTTGTCCTGCTCTGTAGCCGGTGTACGTCGATAGATCTCTTCTTGTTGCTGCTTTTCCTGCTTTTGGAGCAGCTCACTGAGATCCATCTGCAACAAGGCTGTTTCGCCACGGGCCTGCCAAAAAAGTGCAAAGGCTGCTTCAAAGATGGGCAGATGTTCACGTCGGTTGATCAACACGGCACATGCGCTATGCTTGAAATCCTGTCGGCTGCCGATGTTGACATAGCGCAGGCTATCGACCAGATCAACGATCTGGGTGGGGGTAATCTCAACGCCTAGGGCGCGCAACATGCGGCCAAAGAGCAGACAGTTACGCAGTAAATGACCAGTTGTCATCACGGTTACTCTTGTTCATCTCATTCGTTGGTATCGTTTTCTCAACCCAACACAGCCAGGCGTTGGACAATCTGTCGAGTCGCCGCACCTTGCATATGTTCAATATCATCCCGATATTTGAGGATCGTGCCCAAGGTATCGTTGACCACCTGCTCGGTGAGGGCTTCCTGATCGAGCGCGACCAAAGCCGTGATCCAATCCAGCGTTTCGGCCACGCCGGGTAACTTATAGAGATCTTCGCGGCGTAGCTCTTGGACAAAGGTGACGACCTGGCGCGCCAATCGCTCCGGCGCTTGGGGTACCTTGGTCAGGACAATACCATACTCCTTATCAAAGTTTGGATAGTCGATCCAATGATAGAGACAGCGCCGCTTAAGCGCATCGTGGATCTCTCGGGTACGGTTGGAGGTGATAATCACCACTGGTGGCACTGGCGCTTTGATCGTCCCCAACTCGGGAATAGTGACCTGAAAATCAGACAGCACTTCTAGCAAGAAGGCTTCAAATTCTTCATCGGCGCGGTCAAGCTCATCAATCAATAGAACGGGTGGCTTGCCATCCTGATAATCAATGGCCCGCAACAAGGGCCGCTTGAGCAAAAATTCGGGGCTAAAAAGTTCGTGGCGCGCCTGTGCAACATTGACATGGCCGGCCGCTTCCAACAGGCGGATCTGCAACATCTGCTGGGTGTAATTCCACTCATAGACCGCGGTGTTGACATCCAACCCCTCATAGCATTGTAGGCGGATCAACGGTCGGTCCAATAGGGCGGCCAGCACTTTGGCAATTTCCGTCTTACCCACACCGGCTTCGCCCTCCAAAAAAAGGGGCCGTTGCAATTTCAGCGCGAGAAAAATCGCGGTAGCCAAGCTGCGCTCACAGATATAATCTTGGGCAGCCAAGGCTTCTTGGACATCATCAATGGACTTTAACACGATCGGATTCACTCGAATACTCCGATGCTCTAAGCGATCTGTTTAGGAAAGTTTGGTACAAGGTTGGACTGAGCTACTTTGCCCTGTGCGTTATAGAAAGATAGGCTACCGTCGCTGTGACAAACCCACACTTCATACGCACCAGCTGCAAAATACAGAGCTTTTTTTTCGTTGATTTCTCCTGTAGAATTACCCGGCGACAGTACCTCTACACAAATTTCTGGTGCAATGGGTGCATCAAATTCATCTTCTACAATCAGCCAGCGCTCCTGTGAAAACCAAGCAATGTCAGCCACCTTGGTGCCTTTGCTCGTCTGAATCGCAGATTCAGTGACGGTTGTGCCTTTGCGCTCACTTTGTTGCATAAGTCCATCTAAGAGTTTGGCAATTTTGAATTGAAGCGCGCCATGTTTATTACGCGTTGGCGTCATCACAATCTGCCCCCATTCATTGGTCTCGATCTTGAACGGCAAATCTTGCAGACTGGGGTTGGTTACAACATCTTTCCATTGCATAGGTGCCTCCACCGTGAATACAGAACATGTTCTCACAGTATACCACGTGGCCTAGAACCGTCAGTAATCAATGATCGGATCAGGACTATTCCGACAAAAAGGAGAGACCGGAGTGCTTCTCCGATCTCTCCTTTTTCCTTTGATAGGACTTGTGTAGTATCAGACCTGACAGGTTTTGCAAAGCTGTCAGGTTTCATTCAGCTCGCGCGTGCTGCGGCCTTGCTCAACGCCCGTTCGACATAGACCGTTGCCATGGCCCGGCGGTAATCGGCGCTGGCATGAATGTCGCCCATGACATCGTCGCCCAAGTCGTTGGCGATCTGCGCTGCGGCGGCGGCAAGGTTCTCGGTGGTGAGGGCTTCCCCAACCAAGGCTTCCCCTACCGATGGTGCCGCGGTTGCTTTGGGTGTGAGCCCACCCACAGCAACCGTGGCCGCTGTGCAGACACCATTCACCACACTCACCTTGGCACAAGCCCCGACAATCGCATAGCGTGACGCCGGATTGAAGAGTTTGGCATAGGCGGTACCTGCCTTATCCAACGGGATCTCGACACTGGCCACGAGTTCGTTCTCTTCCAAGGCCGTGTAGAAGAGGTCAATGAAGAAATCGCCCGCGGCGACACTGCGTTTGCCATGCGGGCCGATCAAATTGATGGTCGCGCCCAAGGCCAACAGCACGGTGGGCAGATCCGAAGCTGGATCCGCGTGGGCAATGTTGCCGCCAACCGTACCGCGGTTGCGCACTTGCGGGTCACCGATCATGCTCGCAGCCTCGGTAAGACCAATGGGTAACTGTGTGGCTGCCGCAACCATGGCATGGGTGGTCAATGCCCCAATCGTGGCCGTGTTGCCCTGGACTGTAATGCCCTTCAGGTCGGTCAAGCGGCCAATGTCAACCAATTGGCCTGGATCCGAGAGGCGCAACTTCAACGCTGGAATTAGGCTATGCCCACCAGCCAATACCTTGGCACCTTGTTGCACTTGCGCCAGCGCTTCTTCAACCGTACCAGCGCGCACATAATCAAATTTTGGTGGATACATGGTTGGTCTCCCTTTTAGGGTAAGCGATTAGAAGACAGAAGACAGAAGTCAGTGGAAGCTTGGAACAAGTCTCTAGTCTCTGGTCTTCCATCGCTTCACTTGGTGTTTTGAATGGCGGTCCACAGCTTTTCAGCGGTGAGTGGCATGTCAAGGTGACGGATGCCCAGCGGCGCTAGGGCGTCCATCACGGCATTGGCAACGGTGACAGTGCTGGCAATGGTCCCCATTTCGCCAGCTCCCTTGACGCCCAATGGGTTGTGTGGCGAAGGCGTCTCGATGCGGTCCGTCAGAATGGGGGGGAAACCATCGGCCCGGGGCATGGCATAATCCATGAACGAACCCGAAAGGAGCTGCCCATTTTCGTCGTAGACACCATGTTCCCAGAGGGCTTGCCCAACCCCTTGGGCCACACCACCAACCATCTGTCCTTCCACGATCATCGGGTTGATGACCTTGCCCACATCATCGACCGAGGTGTAGTGGGTTAGCTTGACCTCACCCGTCGCGCGGTCAATCTCCACCATGGCAATATGGGCGCTGTTGGGGAAGGTAAAGTTGGCTGGATCATAGAAGGTCGTTTCCTCCAGGCCAGGCTCCATCCCATCCGGCAGTTGGTGCGCCGTGAGGGTGGCGACCGAAAGTTCGGCAAAGGCTTTGGCCTGATCGGGTGAGCCTTTGACATGAATTTTGCCCGCAGTGCGGTCATATTCCACATCTTCTTCGGCCACTTCGAGCTGATGTGCCGCGATCTTGATCAGTTTGCTGCGAATCTTTTCGGCGCTGCGCACCAATGCACTCCCACCAACCGAGGCGCTGCGGCTGCCATACGAGCCCAGCCCAAAGGGTGTGCGCCCGGTGTCCCCATGAATGACTTCCACATCTTCGACCGGAATGCCCAATTCATCGGCTACAATCTGGGCAAAGGTGGTCTCGTGGCCCTGCCCATGCGTGTGGGAGCCGGTAAAGACACTCACCTTGCCCGTGGGATGGACGCGGATCGAACCGCTTTCCCAGAGGCCAACGCCCGCGCCGAGGCTAATGACAACTTTGGACGGCCCTAAGCCCGAGGCTTCGATACAGCCGCTGACGCCGACGCCCACCAATTTACCCGCGGCCCGGGCGGCATCGCGCTGGCGCAGTAGTGCGGGGTAGTCCGAAACTTCGACCGCCTTGTCAAAGAGCTTGTCATAATCGCCACTATCGTAGAGCAATGCCACCGGTGTTTGATAGGGAAACTCTTCCGGCTGAATAAAGTTCTTGCGGCGCAATTCAATGGGATCCAGGTTGAGGTCTCGCGCCGCAATATCGACCAAGCGCTCGACCAAATAGCTTGCTTCGGGCCGCCCCGCGCCACGGTAGGCATCGACGGGCACGGTGTTGGTCATGGTGCCGTAGCTTTCGCCAAAGATGGTAGGAATTTTGTAAAGCCCAGAAAAGAGCGTGATATAAATCGCGGTCGGAATCAACGGCGCAAAGGTCGAGAGATAGGCACCCATGTTAGCATAGGTGGTGACATCTAGGCCCAGGAAGGTTCCATCATTCTTGAGGGCTAATTTACAGGTGGTGACATGGTCGCGACCATGGGCGTCGCTGACAAAGGCTTCGCTGCGGGTCGAAACCCACTTCACGGGGCGGTTGAGCTTGCGCGCCGCCCAAGGTACGATCACTTCTTCCGCATAGTGGAAGATCTTGCTGCCAAAGCCGCCGCCGACATCGGGCGAAATGACGCGCAATTTGTTTTCTGGCACATGGAGCGTCGCAATGCTGAGCAACAGCCGAATAATATGCGGATTTTGGCTGGTGGTCCAGATGGTCAGCTCCTCGGAAAAATCACTATATTGGGCAACACAGGCCCGCGGCTCCATCGCGTTGGGAATTAAGCGCTGATTGAGCAGATCTAGCTCGACCACATGATCCGCCGCGGCCAAAACCCGGTCGATCTCGGCGCGGTCACCGAGTGCCCAATGAAAGCTGGTATTCTGGGGAATTTCGCTGTGCAGTTGCGGTGCGCTGGGGTCTGCTGCTTGCTTGGCATCAACCACCGCGGGTAGCGGTTCATAATCGACCAGGACTGCCTCCGCCGCGTCCTGGGCCACATAGCGATTTTCGGCAATCACCACGGCCACGCCATCGCCCACATAGCGCACCTTGCCAACCGCTAAGGCTGGGTGGGGGGCCGTTTTAATGTTGGGTGGGTTAAAGCCACAGGGCAGCCCACCGACACCATCGGCGGCTAAATCTTCCCCAGTAAAGACGGCGACAACGCCTGGCATGGCCAACGCTGCGCTGGCATCTATGCCTTTAAGGTTGGCATGGGCATGGGGACTACGCACGATCGCGGCATACAACATGCCGGGGATCTGCAAATTCGCCACATATTTGCCCTTGCCTTGGATAAACCGCGGGTCTTCGACCCGTTTCATACTCTTCCCGACTAAGCCACTCATAGCGCCTCCTTAGAGAGATGACACGTACCGTTGGCCCAAGTGTACAGGTGCGTTCTTCGGTAGCTTGTGCCATCAGTAAAGCATGTGTCGATTAGGCCGTCACCGCGGCCGCGGCCTGCGCCACGGCCCGCACGATGTTTTGATAGCCGGTGCAACGACAGATGTTGCCTTCTAGCCCATGCCGGATCTGCTCTTCGCTAATGCCTGGGTTGTTTTCCACTAGTTTGGTCGCGGCCATGATCATGCCAGGCGTGCAGTAGCCACATTGCAGGCCGTGTTGATCCCAGAAAGCCTGCTGCATGGCGTGCAATTGGCCCTGGTTAGCCAGGCCTTCAATCGTCGTAAGCTGACTGCCGTCGGCTTGCACGGCTAGCACCGTACAGGACTTGACCGCCATGCCATCGAGATGGATGGTACACGCGCCACATTGGGTGGTGTCGCAGCCGATATTGGTGCCGGTGAGGCCCAGGGCGTCACGAATGAAATCCACCAGCAGCATACGCGGTTCAACGTCGCGTGTATAGGCCGCGCCGTTTACCGTCACCGTTATTTTCTGCATGATTGTTCCTCCGCTAAACGATAGATGGTTGTGTTCACAGAAGTGACGAACGCCAAAAACGGCGTCAGAAATACTTCACGCAAACGAATCAATTATGGGTTGTACTGTTTGAGGAAAGAAGGCGCTGACCGCTTGCGTCGCGCCGAACTCTGATCTTGGGAGAGCTTGCGTCTATTCTAGCGTACAGCAGCTATTCTGTCAATGCGGATTTTTCGGTCTGGGGTTTTCAGTGGTAGCCGAGGAAGGATTGTGCGGAAAGGTACAAATAGCAAAGACCTGACAGGTTTTCAAAACCTGTCAGGTCTTTGCTATTTGTACCAGTGACCCAATGCGCGAGGCACTGAATCAATCAAAAATCGCGTTGACGAGAAAGTTTACAACGAGCATGGTGATGGCACCCAAGGCAAACCAAATCACCTTTTCTTGATGTTGTAGCGGCACCACATCCGCCGCGAGATCGCGTACCACATCTTTGGCGACCTCGGTGGCGATCTTCGTGGCCGATGGCCCGGCTGGGGCAACTTTGGGGGGTGCTGGCACGGGTGCGGCTGCTAGGGCAGGGGAGACCGGTGGTGTGGCTGGCGTAGCTGGCGTCTTCGCCACGGGCGGCGTAGCTGGCGCTTCCGCCACGGGCGGTGGGGCCGGTGTGGGGGCAATTGCTTGGGCGGCCCGCACCTGAATCTGCCCATCCAACGCGGCAAGCCCTTGGCGAATGATCGACTTGGCTGTGCTATCGATCAAGCGTTGGCCGACACCGGCAATCTTGCCCCCCACTTGTACGTCACCAGTGTAGTGCATCACGGTCTCGCCTTCGTTGGCTTCGAGGCGAACATTGCCTTCCCCGTTGACAAAGCCCGGCGCGCCCTGGCCGCTGACCTTCATCCGATAGCTTTCAGGTTCATTGATGTCGGTTAGTTCAATCTTGCCTTCAAATTTGCCCTGAACCGGCCCGACGCGCACATGCATGGCGGCTTTGTATTCATTTTCGTTGAGCTTTTCCAATTGTTCGCCGCCGGGCAGCGCCATAGAAAGTAGGGTGGGATCCTGCAAGGCATCCCAAACGATCTGGCGCGGTGCTTTGAAGGTGTGCGTGCCCTGGATTTGCATAGTATCTTCTCCTTACATAACGATGGGCCTTGGCTTCGTGAGCGTTAAATAGCTGTTTCGGTATACGCTGATCGCCCGGCGCTGATGAAGATTGCGAAAATGTTGCGGGATACGCTGACTGCCTGGCGCTGAAGCACCGGGCTAAGGCACAACGCCCGCTCAAGCGGGCGTTGTGCCAGCGTTGCTGACTACGGTTGTTGCTTACTTGGCTTTTGCGCATTGTAGGCAAAGAGGGGCGAACTGTCAAAATAAAGAGAGAGCGTTCGGGTCCCGTCGATCCGAACGCTCTCTCTACATCCATTCACCTAGGCGGTGACGGTGGCAACCTGGTTCTGTTATTGCGCAATCAGGGGTAGATAGAGCTGATGGGAGAAGGTGCTGCCATCCACCGCCAACCGAATCCCACTCAAGGTAATGAGTGACTCATTGCCTGCACCGTCACGGAACTGGGCATAGACCTTGGCGACCTCTCCTGGCGCGGTGGGTGCGAGTTGCCAGGGCACATTCTGGGCGAAGGGTTGGTAGCTGGCTCCGGTCAACTGGGGATCGTTGCTCAGTTTCATCTGGGTAATATCGTCAAAGAACTCCCCTTCTTCATTGGACGGGACAAAGGTCAAGATCACATCGCGGTCTAGCGTTTCGATCGCGTTGCCGTCGATTTCAACCCGCGCCTCTGGGCGGAAGGGATCTTGGCTGGGCGTAGCCGGACTGGTGTCGATCACGGCGGAGCGATCATCATCGGCGTCAATTGCCATATAGCGATAGAAGTAGTTCACCCCATTGGTGGCTGTGTCCGAATAGACGCCTGTGTTGGGCAGCTCTGGTTGCTGAATACTCCATGGCCCGGCAGAATTAGTGGCCCGGTAGAGCACCATGCGGTTATATTCCGGGCGCACGTCGTAGCTCACCACATTCATGCCCACATTGGGGGTCACATGGAGGAATTGTGGTGCTACGATACCGTCATCGGTTGGATCAAAGGGGTCCTTGCCCTTGGCAAATTCAGAACCATCATTCTCGCCGCCACCATCGGTGTCCGAGTTGTTGGGATCAGTGCCCAACTGATATTCACTCAGATTGTCCAAAGAGTCCAAGTCGGGGTCGCCGCCATCCTGGGTCACCTGATTTTCCTCTTCAAAGGGATCGGGTAAGCCATTGCCGTTAGTATCACTGCCTGCTTGCACCGAGAAGGAACCAAGCGCCTCGCGCACGAACTGGGGTGTCTGCACCAACAAGCGGACGCGGTAGGAGCCTTCGTTTTTGGGCGTCGGTTGTTGCGTATCTTCCCCTTGGGGCGTAACAGCTACGGCTTGGTTGACCAAGGTGTACTGCCCAGCATAGAAGCCGTCACCTGGCTCGCCGTCACCATGTTGACCATCATCAAAGAGCGGCACGCGACTGACCACCCCATTGGGCGCCGTCACCAGCGCAACCGGGCGGAAATTCCCCAACGGTCCGTTGCCCGAGAGGAAGGCATAGATCGGCACGCGGTTGCCCGTGAAATAGCGGCTGCCTAGGCGATCGGGCAAGAGCAGATGGAACATGAGATTCGATTTCCCACTGGCAATCACCTGATAGGGCGCACCGCGCTCGCCGCTGGGACTCATGGCCTGCTGAGCACTGGCTGCGGTCGGCGCAAAAGGAATGAAAGGCGCAAAGGTAACGATCATCTGCCAAGTGCCGGGGTCGGGATTGGCAATCCGCCAACCGACATGGCCGCTGCCAAAGTCAGAAAAGGTATAGGGCAAGGTGTTCGAGTCGATCAGGGTGCCATCGGGCTTGCGCAGCTTCAGTTCCAAGAAGGATTGGCGATTGGGCCAGTCGAGGGCAAAGAGCATCTCGCTGACGGAGTCATCCACTACCACGGGGTGGACTTGGCTGATGACACCAGTGACACCAAAGGGGAGGAGATCTTTTTCGGCCAAGATGCGCTGCCGCCCTTCCTGGTTGGCTTCGGCATATTCATAGGTGCTACCCAAGTCAAGCGCTGTGTCCGAAGCGGCATCAATCGCTTCGACCCCGGCCGCGGCCACCTGGCTGACATACACATCGTTGTAGAAGAAGAGCCCACCAGTAGCGGTGGCAATGTTTTGCATCAACGTCTCGTCCGATTCTGGGCCAAAGGCAATCGAGGTGACTGGGCAGCCTGTCCCCACGACACTGGCCTGGACGCTAGCCCAGAATTGCGCGCTGTTTTCCATGCCGTCGGAGAGGAGGACATAGGAGCAGGGCGTATTGCCGGTGGGGCTGGCATTGCGCTGGTTGACCGCTTCGGCCATGCCGTCGCCAATGCTGGTGAGGCCGCTGGCGCTAATCGTGTCGAGATAATCCTTGGCCTGCTGCCGCACGTTGGGTACGGCGGTGACGGGGCGGATGGCAAAGGGCGCGGGGTTGACATTTTCATTGTAGGCGACCACGGCTAGGCCATCGTTGTTACGCGTAATATCGACATAGAACTTGGCTGCTTGGCGGGCCGCCTCAATGCGATTTTCCCCAGTCATGGAGCCAGAGCGATCCAACACCAACACCTGATCCATGTTATTGGCATTGTAGGAAACGCTGGCGCTGTTGGTGTCGGTAGCTAGCACCGTGGTGCTGCCCGATTTTTCGAGGGAGACTTCCAGATCGTAGACGCCGTCGGCCAGTTGGTTGGGGGCCTGTACAACCAGCCAGTACTGTTGCTGAATAAAGCCGCCGGTTGTGATCAAGGCGTTCTCGCCGTTGACGCGCACTTTGAAGTCATTGACGGTTAAGCCCGCCACTACGGGACCTTTGGGGTCGCCATTGGTGACCAAGGCTTGGACCAAGAGTTTGCCCGGCGCATTGAAGGGACCCACATTGGCGACGGCACCGCTGTTGGGCAATTTCACATCCAGCACTGGGTTTACACATTCCAAGGTAATATCGGCCTGCGCCGCGGCGTTGGTGCTACCCGCAATCGCCACAATGGCCGTCAAGCCATCGTTAAAGAAGGCACGCGTCCAGTCGGTCGCGGTGCTCTGTCCATAGCTATCCAAGGCAAAGGGCGCGGCGGCCCCTTTCTGGGTGATAACATGATAGAAGGCCGGGCCAGAATCGGTGTGGAAGCGGGCGCTGACGACGGGACAGTTGGTGGCCGAAGGAATGGCTCGATAGTAGCGCGCCCCATAGCGACTTAATGCTTGGTTGCTGAAATTGGCTGGTGTGCCTGTGCTAATGGTGCCGCCACTGGTGGGGATGATCGGCCCATAGGCTGCCGGGTTGCCAACCTCATCTTCGTCGAGATAGTTATAGGCCGCGCTGGGCTGGTTGGTCAGATCTTTGATCCAGTTGGCCGCGGCAAAACGCCGGAAGGCCGCGTCGAAATTCATCCCCGCCCCTAGGTTGCCCAAGGCGGTGTTGAGGGCGGCAATGTCATCTTGGGTGGCGGCGGCTTGCCACAGAGTCACCAGGGCATCGACCCCGCGTTGGGGTTCGGTGACGGTTGTGCCAAATTGCTCGGTGAAGTATTTCCACCAGAGCGCCGAGTTGTAGCGTTGGGGGTCGCTGGTGATATCGACATTGGTGTTGTTGAGGTACTCGTTGTGTTGCAAATTCACATTAAAGGGGGCCATCAAGGCGTTGATCCAGTGATCAATGTTGGTAAAGGCCAGATCTTCAATGGCGCGGGCCGTGCCTTCCTTGAACCAACGCACTTCGACGCCATCGTAGCTATACTGGACGCGATGAAAGAGCTCGTGACCGGGCGTCTGTTGAGCCGATTCAGCAATGGCAAAACAGCCGTTGTTGACGGTAAAGACATTGGAGCTCGAACTGGTGCCGCCATTACAACTGGCGCTATTGACAATTTGCACTTCCAATTTGCCGGTAAAGGCTGGGGCTTGGAAGCCAAAGTCGGTCACATAGCGATCCCAGTAGGATTGGGTATGGTCGGCAATGGTGGTTGCCTGGGCATCGGTGGTATCGGCGTCATTATAATAGACGCAGAAGGTGGCCCGTTCGATGACATCAGGCAGGCTAGCGGGGGCCGCGGGACAGGCGAGCGGTGCGTTCTCTGCCTGGCGTGGCGCGGCCAACAAGTTGGTTGGCAACAAACTGACGAGCAAGGCCGCACAAAGAAAGCCTTGCCAGAACCGGACAAAACGTAGTTTTGGTGGTAGACGATCATGCTTCATGGTAGTTTCTCCTCGCAGAGGACAGATAACCCGGCTCATCAGAGATGTTTAGATGAGCTGTTAACTCGGGTGAGCTGCCCTGCTTCATCGTACTGCTATCGGCTCTGCTCACCCTATGCGACACTGCATAGACGGCGTGTGCGCTAGATCACAGCTGGTCCGCACGGCAGCGCGCGGTAGCCTAAGGGAAATTGGTTGGGGCTAGACTTGTGGTGGGTGGCGTAGTAGCTGAATCTGTAGGCGAGCCAGAAGAAGCCAAAAACCAAAATCCCCTGGCTCGCGAAGGTCATTTGACAGCGCTTACCACTGGTGTTATCCTTGCGCTGCGGCTTTTGTTCGCCGCGTTATCCCATCATTTTGCTAATACATCAAGAAGCAGTAAATACGATGCCGGAACTAGTAGCACACGCCGGTGGCGTGGGTTACTCTGCTTTTGCTTGCGGAGCATGGGCCATGGTGCTGCGTGGGCAAAGTTGTATGTCCAGCTCGGTATCACTCAAGCGCATCCACGCAGAGGAGGAAAAGGTAATGGTACAGCGCAAGCTCTCACGCCGTGAATTTCTCCAGGTTACCGCGGTGGCTAGTGTCGGCCTAACCGTGGCCGCCTGTGCCGCACCGGTGGCACCTGGAACTGAACCCGCTGCTGACGGCGCCGCGGGTCCGTATCAGGGCAAATTTGTGATTGTATCCGCTGGCAATCCCGACCAAAATGATCCCTTGATCAAAGCGATCGAGGCGGCCCATCCTGGTGTTGAAGTGGAATGGCGCGGCTTAACCAGCGAACGTTACACCGAACTGTTTGCCGCATCCGAGATTGCTGGGGATCAGATCGATATGATGGATCTCAACGGCCAGGATCTGCGCCGCTATGCCGTAGGCAACAAGTTACTCGATCTCTCGGAGATCGGCTATAAAGATCGTTTTCGCGAGGTCGGGTTGAAGACCTACACCATCGGTGGCAAACTCTGGGCCTTGCCTCGCGGCGGGATTAGCGGCTTCCCCTTCCTCTATAACAAAAAGATCCTTGATACCATCGGGGTGACTGAGGAACCGACGACCTATGCGGAGCTGCAGGCGTTGGCCCCCGAACTCATTAACGCTGGCTATGCACCCTTTGTCCATGCTGGCAAAAATATCTATCTTTGGCCAATCTGGCAATTTTTTGCCTTTGCCCAGACGAGTGGCAACGACCCGGTCGAAAAGACCTTTAAGACGTTGACCGGCGACATGAAATTTAGCGATCCCGAACATGTGGCAGGGTTGGAAATTCTGCACCAGTATGCGCGGGATAATATGTTTATTGACGGGGTCAACAGTCTGGATAGTGATGGCGCGTGGTTGGCCTTCTCCCAAGGAAAAGCGGCCTTTTGGTATGAACATAGCTGGCGGGTTGGTCTCTATCGCGAAGAGACCTATCCCGAATTGGATCTCAGCTTGATGCCGCCGTTACGTTCGGTAGAGGATGGGAGCATCAAGCGGATGTTGCCCGGCGGCACTGGCGCGGCAACCGGCATTTATGCCAAGATCGCACCCGAACGGCTCGATCTGGCGATGTCCATTTTGGATCTGATGACCTCGGATGAATGGGTGAAATGGTCAAACGATACCAATAAAGACCCGGTTTCGACCAACCTGAATGTCGAGGCCAGCGACGATGTGTTGGCAGTGAAATATGCCACCGAGTGTGCCGACAATCAGTTTACCTACCTCGATTGGTATTGGCCACCGGAAATCACGCGGGCCTACCAGGAAAATCAACAGGCGGTTGTCGCTGGCACTAAGAACCCCCAGGAGGCAGCGGACGCCATCCAGAAGGTGTTGGACGATTTGTATGCCGATGGGTATACCTTTGAAAGCTAGCTAGCAGAGTAGCGGCAAAGTGAGATGAAGTGAACCATCCCACTTTGCCGCTACTACATCTGCTTGATCGGGTCTGCTCGCTATGGCCTGTCGAAACCCACTTTCGCCGCGCCCTTGAGCGGGTGGTACCACTAAAGGAGTCAAACCTGCATGTCTGTTCATGTTGCTGCCCAGCCTGCCCGTCGGCGGCGAAACTGGGTACCCTATTGGTGGGTCTTGCCCGCAGTTCTGCTCTATGCGCTCTTCAAATTAGTCCCCATGGTGGCTGGCACCTATTTGGCCTTGCTCCAATGGGATGGGATTGAGCCGGCCCGCTTTGTTGGGCTGCAAAATTTTCAGCGCATGCTCAATGATGAAGTCATTCTGCTGGCGTTGCGCAACAATGTGCAATATGCCATTGGCACTGTCGTCGGCAAGACCATTCTATCGCTGGGGTTGGCCTTATTACTCCACCAGGCGCTACGGGGGCGCAGTTTCTACCGCACCGCCCTCTTCCTTCCGGTGGTGATGTCGTTCGTGGTGGTCGGCATTCTGTGGACTTGGCTTTACAATGCTCAATTTGGCTTGGTCAACAACCTATTGCATCGGCTGGGGCTATCGTTTCTCATCCTAGATTGGCTAGGCGATCCCAAGGTGGCGCTTTGGTCGCTAGTCTTGGTTGATATTTGGAAGTGGTATGGCTTCCACATGGTCATCTTCCTGGCGGGGCTACAGACCATCCCGACCGAGCTCTATGAAGCCGCCCGCATTGATGGCGCTAACCGTCGCCAGCAATTTTGGCATATCACCTTGCCCATGTTACAGCCGGTGATGCTAGTCAATGTCACGCTTTCGCTCATGGGTGGTTTTGGGGTCTTTGACATTCCCTATGTGATGACCGAAGGTGGGCCAGCCAATTCCACCACGGTGATGGCGCTGCACATCTATATTCGTGGCTTCAAATTTTATCGTTTTGGCTATGCGGCCGCGCTCTCCTATGTGCTGCTCACCCTAGTGACCATCTTGGCGGCTATTCAAATGCGGTTGATGAGCCGGGAGAGTGTAACATGACAAAGCGTATGACTGCTGCTTCAGTGCCGCTAGCGCCAGCACAAACAACTGCCACTGCCGCTTCCGGGTCGCGGCGGCTGGAAACGCTGCTGATAACCGTGGGCAGCCATGTGATCTTGGCTGCCTTTACGATTGTCATTATCTACCCCGTTGTTTGGATGCTCTTTGCTTCGTTCAAGTCGAACAGCGAAATTGTGACCAATGTTTGGGGTCTACCACAGACGCTTCACTGGGAGAACTATACGGGTGCTTGGGAAAGCGGCAAGTTGGGCTACGCCTTGCTCAACAGTATTTTGGTCTCCGTCGGCACCGTGCTACTCGTGATCGTTTTTGCGGCACCGGCGGGCTTTGCCTTTGCTAAATTTTCCTTTCGCTTTGCCCTTGCCCTCTTCCTCCTCTTTGTCTTTACCATGCACGCACCGGCTCCTGTCATTCCACTTTATGTCATGCTGGTCCGGCTGGGGTTGACAGATAGTCGGCTGGGGTTGATCCTGCCCATGGTCGCGGGGGGCATTCCACTGGCGATTTTTATCTTCCGCGCCTATTTTCAATCCATGCCACGTGAACTACTGGACGCGGCTAAGGTTGACGGCTGTACTGAGCTGTTGGCGTTCTTGCGTGTAGTCATGCCGATCTCAGGGCCAGCCGTTGCTACGGTCGCGATCCTGCAATTTGTCGGCGCGTGGAATGAATATTTTCTGGCTTTGATCTTAGTGCGCTCTGCCGAGATGCGCACGATCCCGCTGGCGATTCAAGTCTTCTTCTATGCCTGGGGACGAACGGAGTGGGAACAGGTCTTTGCCGCGCTCAGCATTGGCTCGCTGCCCATGATCCTGCTCTACATCATTATGCAGCGCCATTTTATTCAAGGGCTGACGGCGGGCTCGGTAAAGGGGTAGCTTGGTTGGCAGTAGCTTCGCTACCAGAGCTGTCAGGCTTTGAAAATCTGACAGCTCTTTTTCTTAGGCGCACGGCTAGCGTTAGGTGGCGAGCTGTGTGTTGCGCCTAGAGCCCATCCTGAGCTACAAAGCCTAGCCGCTCCTTGGAATGTGCCAGATCCACCCAGCGGTGTTGGTTGTCGGACACGCCATAACAGATGTCGAAGCGCGGTTCCGCGGTCGCTTCCAGCGCCAGTTGGATGATGTTGGTCACATCGCGATGGCTACAGTAGACCGCTTTGCCGACGATGTTATGGGCGTCGTCGCTCTTGTTGACGCCGCCAATGCGCAGGCAGACAATCGAGAGGCCATACTTGTCATGGTAGGTATGGCAGAAGCCCTCGCCCCACACTTTGCTGGCTGAATAGGGCTCAGTCGGGTGGGTGGGGTCAGTCACTTTGACTTTGGGGATCTCGGCTGGAATGTCGGCTACGCGCCCCTCAAAGATCGCGCGATAGGGTTCGGTGTAGACAAAATAACCCCAGGTTGCCATGATCGAGCTGGCGTAGACGAGCCGTTTAATGCCCAGCGTGCGACAGGCTTCGAGCACGTTATAGGTGCCAACAATATTGCTGCTCAGCACATCTTCAAACGATGCGCCTGGATCGGGCACTGCGGCAATGTGAAGCACGGCATCCATGCCCGTCAGCGCGGCCTTGATCGCCGCGGCGTCGGCGAGGTCGGCAATATGGAAATGGTCATCCGGCAAGCGGGTGACGCTGTCGGCATCCGCACGGGCCGAACTCATCACCCGCCGCCCACTGCCATAGACCTCGTACTTGTCGGGCTGCGCCGCGAGCGTTTCATAGGCCAGATTGCCAATGAGGCCATAGACGCCGGTAATATGAACTTTGAGTGGCGTGGTCATCGAAATTCCTCTTGTCTTTTGGGTCAATTGAATCATCATTGCTTTTGTGGGAGCACGCGAGGGATCAGAGCCCAAGGGATCAGAGGAAGTGTAGCCGGGAGCAGAGATTTGTGCAAGTGGGGTGGGTGAGGGAGCTTGATTGAGGTACCTTTGCTTATCATCGTGGGTGAGACCTGACAGGTTTGGAAAACCTGTCAGGTCTGTGATATCAGACCCAGCTTAGCGCGTAACGGACCACCCATTGTAAAAGCGAGGAGTTCAACGTTGAACTCCTCGCTTTTTATACATTACATCATATAGGTCAGTGCAGCTAAATCAAGCTCTACACCCCTACTCCGTCACTGTAAACAGGGCTCCGGCGCTCCGGCCCCAGACTTCGGGGAAGTAGAGCATTTCGGCGTGGGCGGGGAGGACGCGATATTCGCCGGGGACGGTGGCTTGGACTTGGAAGGTGTACTCATAGGTGCCTGCGGGGAGATAACTGGCAACCAGGGCGACTTTTTCGTCGCGTACATCCACATAGGTCGGTAGCCAGAACCAGTCGGGTTTGCCCGCGTTGGCGGGGATGAGCTGACCCAACTGGTCGTACTGGACGCTGGTGGTGGCTAGGCGTGGGTCGATCGGTTCGGTGCCCGCGGGAATCGGCACTTCGACCAACGCTTGGTAGAGATCGGTGGGGGCGACTACCGTGACGGTTACGCTGATCACATCGCCAACCTGCGCGCTTTGGACTCGCTGATCGGCCAGTGCAAAGCGACGATCAACCACAATGCCACGGTCGCGGGCATCAATGGCTAGGGCGTCGAGGTAGTAGCGCAGATAGGTGGTATAGTAGAGTTGCCCGCTCTCATTGCTCCGTTCGATAAGCAGGGCATTTGCTTCGTCGCGGAGGAGATCGGTCACGGCGGTGCGTAGCTGGACTTTTTCCGTTAGATTGTCGGCGTTAACTGTTCCCTGCTCCCATACCTGCGCGTTGAGCGTAACCGTCCAATCATAGTTGCCTGCTAGCTCGCCACTGGTCGCCATCCAGTCGGTTAGGGCAATGATCGCCCAGGCGTTTTCCTGGGTGGTGGCCCAACGGCCCGCTTCTCGGGCACTCATGAGCCAGCGGACGACCTGGGGCAAGAGTGGTTCAGCAGGTTGCAACCGGACAAAGGCGGCCAGAATGATGCTTGTTGTACGTGTGTCGGTGTTCAAGTTCCACCAGTCGGTGCTGGTTTCATGCCAGGATGCACCGGTGGCGCTCAGTTGGGCCGCCCCAGAGAGATTATCCAGCAGCGTTTGTGAACGTGCATTGGTCTCGCCTGTTTCATCCAATTTAGCTAAAGCCATCGCGAGCAGGGCTTGGCCGTAGAGATCTAGCCGCTCGCGTACTTCATACAGCGTGCTCGCGCGACCAGGGTCGCCTTGGCCGATCTCGGCCAGGACAAAGTTCATAAAGGCCATTTGGTTGAGCGTCCAACTGTCGGTAACTTCGCTCGGTGCTTGGAACTGCCCATCCAAGTAGGTCGCTGCTCGACTGATAGCCCGGGCGGGTACGGTATAATCCATTTCGGCAGCACTCCCCAAGCCCCACAGTACATAGCTGGTGACAAAAGCATTGCTCTCTTCGCCGGGCCAGTAGCCCCAACCGCCGTCGCCATTTTGGCGGCTGACCAAGCGTTGGACCGCCACGCCGAGTTGGAAGTTCAGCTGTTGTGTCAGGGCCTCGTTTTCGATCCCGAGGCTCTTTAATGCCCGCACCGTGAAGAGATTCGGTAAGAAGCGGCTCACGGTCTGCTCGTTACATTCATAGGCGAAGTGTTCGAGATAATCCAGCCCATCGAGCATCCCCGCGGCGAGGCTGGGTTCGAGGTTGAGCTGTAATTCGCCATTGTCTGTTGCCGCGTCGGGCAAGCGAAGGGCTTCGAGCCGTCCCTCGGGCGGGACAGTGCCGGATGTGGCGACTACCTCGGGCGTTTCATAGCGCACAATGGGAATGGTCAGCCGAATGGCATCCCCAAGCGCAGGATTGTCAGCGCTCGCGACAGTCTGCGCTGTCATGGTGACGACGACACTCGCGGCGTTTTCTTGGACCGTAATGGGGAAGTTATAGCTGGCCTGACCTAGTGCGGTCATGGCTAAATCAGTCATGGCCGCACTAGTGGTTCCATCGGCCAAAGTCGCGCCCGCGATGGTCAGCGAGAAGGTGCCGGTGCCGGTTGTGCTTGCTGTGGTGTTAAGGATCACGGCGCCAATGCTCGAGCGATCCCCAGCGGTAAAGAAGCGTGGTAACAAGGGGCGCACCTGGAGCGCTTTGGTCGCGACGACATCGTTGACGGTTTCGCCAACGCGCGTGTCCAAGGTAATGGCTTTGGCCGCCAACCGCCAAGTGGTCAAGTTATCGGGCAGATCCACTTGGAAGGTGATCTCGCCATTCTCATCGCTGGTGAGATCTGCCCGCCAGAAGGCAATGTCGGGGAACTCTTCGCGTACTTCCAGCAGGCTCGCGCCGCCGCCACCACCACCGCCTTTAGCCCCTTCACTGAGTTGTTGGCTGAGACGGTCGCTGTTGATGATCAGCGATGCGCCGGTGGTCACGCCAAGCGGGCGTTGATAGTAGAAAAGTTCCAACAGTGTTTGGTTCATGCCCTCGACCAAGGAGAGTACCGCCTTATCGACCAAGGCTACGCTGACATCGGCATGGGGGACTGGTGTCCCTGCGCTGTCGCGAATGGTTAGGGTATAGCTAATGGTGTCGCCTGGTTGCAGCGTGGTTGCCGAGGGGGCAACGTCAATGGTCAGCACTTTCTCACTGGTATCGACATTGAGCTGGACATAGCCAACGCGCAGGGCCGGGACCGGGTTAGTTTCATCGATGCCTTTGGCAATGATGACACTGACAAAGATATTGGGAATATGGGTCGTCGTAATCGGCACTTCTAGCGTTGCGCTATTGCTGGTCAACGTGATCAGCTCTGTCTCCAATACACCGCCCCGTTCCAGCGTCACCAGCGCATCGACTGGACCAGCAAAGGGGCTGGGGATCAAAATCTTGGCAGTGTCGCCGGGGGCATAGAGCTTCTTGTCCGCGACCAACTCCATGCGGTCATTGTTCTGGCGGGGCCAGGCAATAAAGTCGCCGCCGCTGACCCATACATAGGTCGCACTGCTGATTTGGTTACCGGCATCGTCCTCGCCACTGGCCACGATCTGATATTCGCCGCCGGTCGCTGGCGTCCAGGCTATTACCGCGCGCCCATCGCGCGCCGTGGTGACGGTTGTGGTTACAATGGGGGTACGCTCAACACTGGTTTGCCACGCAAAGCTACCATCCGCGGCCTGTTCATAGACGCTGTTCCAGTTGAATTCATAGATCGTGGCCGTCAAGGCGACGCCAGGATAGGGTTCGCCTTGGGGTGTGATCGTCACCACATTGATGGTGCTTTCCTCGCCCACAGGGTTGACATAACTACGCGGACTGAGCCCGACGTAGAATTCCCCCCGATGAACGGGGACCGCCGCGCGGCCACTGATGAACTGGTTGGTGGCGCTCTGGATGGTTACATCCAGCGTCCAGCGTTGACTTTGCAGCGCATCTTGTAGCTCGGCAGGCAGGGCAAGGGTAAAGGTCCCTGCTGCGTTGGTCGTGCTGCTGCCTTCTTGGATCAACCCATAGGCAAAGACGCCACGGTAGGGATCATAAACATCGTTTTCGGGATCAAAGGGGGTAAAGCTGAAGAAGCGGGCTTCCGTAGGTGCATTAGGCCAAGTAAAATTATATGGTTCCGCCAACAACCGCCACGTCACTGGTGCATTGGCCAGGGGGCCGCCACTAAAGTAGCTGGCCTGAACGGTGTAGGTGATCGTATCACCATTGGTATATTCGGGTTGGTCGCTGGTAACGGTGACGGCAAATTCGGGCTTGCGATAGGCCGCCACTTGGAAGCCAACCCCACCATAGACTGTTCGCTGGGTTTCTAGGGTGTCGCCAACTTGGATGCGTGCTTCGAGATAGTAGTAACCTGTGATGGCCTCGGGGGCCAAAGTCACCTCACCATGGAGGGTGCCATTTTCATCCAGGGTATAGCGGTCTTCTTGGATAGGATTGCCCTGGTCATCGCGGATGGTAATGCTAATGGCTGTCGTCGGTGCGGGCAATTCATGTTGGTCATTCACCAATTGGCGAATGATCCCTTTCCAGTAGACCGTTTGACCGGGGCGATAGATGGGGCGGTCGGTATAGAAATAGGACTGGATTGGCTCGGTGCTATAACCGCCGGGAATGTTGAAATCCCATGGCCCAATGCCTTGGCTCCATTCGCTGGACGCGGCGGCAAAATTAGGCTCACCAGGCTCGCCGCTGATTGCCAGTGTCGGCCCCCAATTGTTGTTGGGGTCCAGGTTGAGCGCGGCGAGGGCAACGCCATCGCTATTGGTCGTTGTGTTGTCCATCTCTTGACCGGCGTAATAGAAACGCACCGGTATATCGGCCACGGGCTTGCCAGTTGCTAGATCGGTCACCCAAGCCAAGCTATCGCCTTGCGTGCTTTTCTTCAAGACCAAATTATTGTTACTGAGCACCAAGAGCGCCTGCATTTTGTTGGCAAAGGGGTCCGACTGATCATCAGGGTTCGGTTGATATTCAGGATAGCTGACTTGCAGAAAGTAGAAGCCTGGGGCCGGTAGATTGCCAGCGTCGTCGGTGAGGGTCAGCACTTGGCGCGCGGTGACATTCGGCCCGACAATCGGTTCATAGCTGCGTTCCCAAACGAGATTTTGTGCTGGATCAGGCACCCGGTAATTGCGCCAGATTTCCCACTGATTTTCACCCGTGAGAATCTCTGCTTGGCTGGCCGGTAGGCGGTAGAGTCGGGCTTCGACCGCGCTCACATTGCGGTAGAGGGTGCTGATACGGGTTTCGGTGTAGGCGCTAAAGTGCGTAAAGCGCTCAATGCCTAGCTGTACAAAGGGGCTGTGATCGCCGGTGGTAAAGGTTAGCGTCTGGGGTTCGCCAAGCGTATTGCCGTAGCGGTCGGTAATATCCGCACCCAGCGTGACTGTATAGGTGGTCTGTGATTCTTTGAACCAGCTCAGCTCGACGGTGTTGTTATACTCCCAATAATAGCTATAGATGCGCGTCGTCGTCAACATAGGCGACACCGTAATATTGGGGAGTACCGTGGTCGCACTGAGCGGGGCATTAAATTGGATACTTACAGTGACATCGGGCGATACATTCGTCGCGCCCGACGCGGGGGTCGTGCTGGCGACCGCGGGCAGCGGAACGACGGACAGGGTTAGTTCATATGCTTCGCGTAGATTGCCTTGTTGGCTGGCTGGTTGGGCAGACTGATCGACCGCCAGCCGATAGAGGCCGCCGAACGCCAGCGATTGGGTGGGGGTAAAGGTCAGCGTTGTGTTGGCCTCATTCCATGCAAAGCTCCCCGCAACGGCCTCGTCATCCGCGTTGGCGGTAAAGGTGAAAGCCGCTTCGGTACTGGCCGGATCCATCGGTTGGCTAAAGGTGACTTGGAAGGCGCTATCCGGCGCAATAAGACCACTGTTCGGCTGCGTATCAGTCACAATGGGTGCTGCCGTCGTAAAGGTTGTAACCACTGGCGCGGCGAGCGTTTCGCCTTGTACAGTGGTGAGATCGGCAATGGTTAGCGTGTATTCGGTGCCACCGGCTAATCCGCGTGTGGGCTTAAAAACATAGAGGCTCGTGTTCAGCCACTCGCCGCTGCCTTCGACGGCTGGCTCAATCGTCAATGGCTGGGGCAATGTACGCTGATCGTTCAAGCTGGTTAATGCAACAACGGGCCGATTAAAGACAATCACCACTTGGCTATCGGTATCAACCTCACTTGCGCCGTCACGCGGTTGGGTGGTGGTGACGGCCAAGGGAGCGGCGGCCACCAACGTCAGTTCGGCAGGATTGCCCAGCGCGATACCCGCGGCGGACGTGGCATCGGCATCGATGGTAAAGTGGTAGCGCTCTCCTGGTGTTGGCGCGGTGCTGGGTGTAAAGCGCAGGGTTGCTTCCTCTACGGTTACTTCGCCCGCTAGGCTGGGGATAACGGCCAAGCTGACATTGCTCGCGGCTGCCATGGGTTGGTCAAAGATAAAGGTCACCGCGCCACCGTCCCACACGGTTCCTTCGCTGGGCGTCGTACTGAGCAACACCGGGGGTAGCTCTTGCTGGGGCGGGACAAGGGCAGCCTGGGCTGCTTGACCCGCCGTCGTTGTCAGTGGCCTGGTGGCTGTCGCATGCGCGGCATTGGCCGGAAAGGGCAGCAGGCGCATGGCTGTCGTGACTAATAAGAGGGTCAGGAGGAGGATGGCTACGATCTTGGGCGTGGGGACGCGGTTTCGCATAAGATAGCTCCTAAATAGCTGGTTCATTGTTCGGTTGCTTTGGGTGATGCAGCAGGCCGAGCCGTGGTATCGTCTAAGGTTTCATCCAACTGTGATTAGGGGAACAGTGATCGCTTCGAAGCTAGTCGGCTGAATCCAGGGTCTTTTCAAAGGTGTTATGGTAACAGAACAATGTTATTGGCTTACAAAAGTATAAACCTAGGATGATTAGAACGAATGTAATTTGGACAGTAAATTTGGACAGTAAATTTGGACAGTCAATTTGGACAGTCAATTTGGGCAGTATATGACAAAGAAAAGGGCAGCGAATGCATTGTTCACAAAGTTTTTGGGTAGACCGCCCAAGGCTGAAGCCGTTGGGCTACCGAACAACGCCAGCTAAGGCCCGCTTCAGCGGGCGTTGCTGCCTAGCACCGTCCCTTAGGGCGGTGCGCACACCAATGGTAAAGAACTGAATCAACACTGTAGCGAATCAGAAACGATAGTTATCTTGCTTCTGGCGTACTTGGCTGGAATGGCTCGACCACCACTAGCGCTGGTGTGGAAGTAACCCACGCGGCTTCGGGTGTCACTTTGCCTTCTAGCCAAAATTGATGGTTCCCTGGTTCCAAGACCCACCACGTCTGGAGGCGAGTTGCTTGGGTCGTTTCTTGCAGAACGCTTCCATCTTTGATCAAGCGCAAGGTCGCCCAAGCCTGCCCGTCGGTTGTATAACCGCTCACGGCAATTCGTTGGTTGGCGCGGGGCACGCCGGGATGGATCTGATAGGCGGTGTGCGATGTGGGGGCTTCGAGCTGCAAGGCGGCCGCGGGGCGTTGTTCATCCTGTGGTGGATTGGTGATTGCGGCGAGTTGATTCGCGGCTGCAATGGGGGCAGCACAGTCACCTTGACAGAGCGCCAAGGGAATGCCCTGGCTGACCATCCAATCATGGTATTCGGGGGGCAAGAGCCAATAAACGCGTTCGCCGATACGTTCTGTGGGCGTACTGGCTGTTGCTAGCTGGCGGGTGGCTAGATCAATGCGGCGGGGCTGGAATTGGGTATCCGGCGCGGTCGGTTCGGTGCCTTGGCGGAAGCGTTCTTGGCGTGTACGTGGGCAATATCGGGTGGGGAGCAACCCGCTGGGCGCACAGATAGTCGTCTCTATAATGCCAGGCGGACGGGGAAAGGCCGCTGGCGGTTGCCTATGCGCTGCCAGCATCAAATCGCGCCAGATGGGACCTGCGCCATCTATGCCACTGACATCAAGCATGGGTGTGTTATCGGCATTACCCACCCAAACGCCGACGATCCGCTCGGTGGTATAGCCAATGGTCCAGTTATCGCGCCAGTCGGTCGTCGTCCCGGTTTTGACGGCGGCGGGGAAAGGTAATTCGACCACCGAGCCTTCGCCAAAGGCTGGGATGCGCGCCAGGGGATCGGCGAGAATGTCGGTAATGAGATACGCGGTTTGCGGCGAGATGACCAGCGGTCGATTGCCTTGGGCTGTGTGGATTGTGCTGGTGCCTGGCCGCCGCTCGGCCAAGCCGTTGGCTAAAATAGCCGTTGGGGTAAGGCGTCTGCCATCGTCAAAAATGCCATAGGCCGCGGTGAGATCGAGCAGTTTGACTTCATTGCCGCCCAAGGTCAGGGCTAGACCGGCTTCGCCGGTAAAGGTGCTAATGCCCGCGGCGGTGGCCAGCCGCTGTAGGGTCGGCACGCCGATGCGATCGAGCACTTTTACCGCGGGAATGTTATAGCTATTGGCCAGGGCTGTCCGCACACTGACCGGCCCATGAAAGAGCCGATCATAGTTGACGGGGACATAGGGTACATTGCCACCCTGCTCATCCTTGACATAAAAGGTGGTGGGCAGATCGGCGAGGATCGAGGCGGTTGTCAGGGGTGGTAGGCCAACCGGCGCGCTCCATTCAGGGTCCAAGGCGGCGGCATAGGTCAACGGTTTGATGGCGCTACCGGGCTGGCGCAACACCAGCGAGGCATTGACATTGCCTTGGATACTCTGGTCAAAGTAATTGGGGCTGCCCACCATCGCTAGAATTTCACCCGTCTGGCTGTCGAGAATGATTGCCGCGGCATTGTCAACCCGCCGTTGGGGATTGGTCTTCTTGTCACAAATACCAGGCAGGCGGCAGTTGATTAGATCGAGACGATAGCGTACGGCGCGTTCGGCTTGCCGTTGCAGGTCGAGATCCAAGGTTGTCACCACCTGCAACCCGCCCTCGCGCAGCCGTTCGCGGCCCACTTGGCGCAAGAGCAGATCTTGGACATACATGACAAAGTGGGGGGCTTCGATGGCAAAGAGACGGGAGCGGTAGCGTAGCGGTTCAGCGCCAACGGTTTCTGCTTCGGCTTGGGTGAGATAGCCAGCGTCACGCATGAGCCGGAGTACGGTTAGCTGGCGTAATTTAGCCGTCTCGGGATCTTGGAGGGGATTATAACCGGTTGGGTATTGGACCAACCCGGCCAACAAGGCACACTCGGCGCGACTCAATTGCGCGGCTGGTTTCGCAAAAAAGATCTGGCCTGCGGCTTCCAGACCAAAGGCAAAATTACCATAGTAGGTCTGGTTTAGGTAGAGCGCCAGCAATTCTTCCTTCGTGTAGCGTTGTTCCAACCGCCAGGCCAGCCAAGCCTCGCGCAACTTACGGCGCAAACTTTGTTCATAGCGCTCGCGCTGCTCCATGAGCAGATTGCGCGCAAGTTGTTGGGTTAGGGTGCTGCCACCGCTGACAATATTGCCGCCAGCTCGATAGTTCTGCCAAAAGGCCCGCAAGATCGCGATGGGGTCAAAGCCAGGGTGGAGATAGAAGCGACTGTCTTCGGTGGCTAATGTGGCCTCGACACAAGCGCGCGGAAAGCTACTCAACGCCAAGTTGATCTGCTTTCCCGCGTCGGGGTCAAGCACTTCATAGAGCAGGCGACCTTTGCGGTCTAGAATTTGGGTGGTTGGGCGAATCAGGCGCTGTTCGGCGGCGGTAATGGGCGGGAGGTCGGCTAGGAGCCAATAATAGAGCCCAACGCTCGTCATCCCCAAGAAGATGAGCGTGATGAGCAAAGCTTTGAATCGCCAGGGATAGCGGAATCGGCGGGCGCGGATCTCATTCATAGTAGCATTGCGACGAACTAGGCACAGGAATTGTTCCCACGTATCTCGTAATTTTTAGGGCACCTCGTAATTTTTTTATTCTACTAAGAAGTGAGGCACGAGAAAAGCGGAAAGGCTCCAATGTGGGGTAAGGTGAGAACCAAGCCAACTGACCGACACCACGCTGGTGCCGGTCAGTTGAACGCAATTTGATGAGCGGCTACGCGACTGACAACCGTGTTGTCGCCGTACCGTTGCGCTTTCTACCGTTGTACCAGGGGGAGAAAGAGGGGCGTGCTCATCTCTTCGCCATCGGGATCCGCGCTGATCGCTTCATAAGCACCCAGATCACAGCTTGCTCCTTGGGGACGAAAGACGCCCCGTTGATCAAGACCATTGACTGGTGCCGCAGCGCAGATGCCATTGTCGCCGCCGTTGATGGCCGGGCTCCCCTCCAAAAGGGCTAAGGTTGGTGTCTGCCCGCCATGCTGGGCCAACGCACCGACAAGGGGATCTGCCGTAACCGTGACGTTACAACTATCATCACTATCCAAGTTGGGCGCGCCATTGGTCGTCACCGTGCCAAGACAATCGTCGTCGTCGTGATGGGCCACAATGCTATTGGCCAAAGCGACTGTCCCTGTGGTGTTGACAATGCCATTGTCAGCATTCGCATAGAGCGTGACATTGACGAGGGTGCTGGTGCCAGCCACGTTGAGCAAACCATCACCGTTGTGATTCGATGCTTGGTTCTCGGTGATGGTGCTATTGCTCATCGTAAGTGCACCACCGTCGTTAAAAAGGCCACCGCCCCCTTGGGCATCGACGCCCGTGGCTGCTGAACTGTTGGTGGTGCTGTTGCTGTGGACAGTGCTCCCAGAGACCAAGAGGGTGCCCGCCGCAGAGTTCCAAAGGCCGCCTCCTTCTGCCGCCGCGTGATTGGCCGCGACTATGCTGTTGAGTACCTCTGCGCGGCCTGCACCGGTTAGATGTAGACCACCGCCATTACCGGGAGCGGCACCCGTAAGATTCTGCAGAAGCCGTACCTGTTGGAGACGGAGCAAGATGCCGACATTGTCTTCCACACCGCCGCCTGCCCGTTTGGCACTGTTTGCACTGATTGTGCTAGTGGCGATGATGACCGTGCCCCTGTTATTCAGCACCCCGCCACCACTGCCTGCTGTGCCTGTGGCGCTATTGCCGTGGATGAGCGCATCGTGGACGCGGAGGGTCCCTCCGTCGTTAAAAAGTCCACCGCCCCCTTGATCGGCATCATTTCCGCTTGCAATATTTCCCTGAATTTTTGTGCCAATAACAATGAGGGTGCCGGTCGCCGAATTCCAGAGGCCACCGCCCTCCGCTGTGGCCAGATTGCCTGTCACAATCCCGCCATTGATCGTCACAGTGGCCAAGCCGGTAATGTGGAGCGCACCGCCATTGCCCGGAACTGGACCGGTCTCGTTGCCGCGCATCTGCACCCCGTTGATCATCGCTGTCACTGTCGCGGTCATGTTCCCGTTGACCTCAATGCCACCCCCCGCTCGGCGGGCTGTATTGCTAATGATGCTGCCACCGGTAATCTCTAGGGTGCTACCAGGGACGGCAAGGATGCCGCCGCCACTGCCTGCCGCGCCATCTGCTACGTTACCTGTCAGTGTACTATGCATCACCCGGAGCAGCCCGCCGTCGGTAAAGAGGGCACCGCCCCCTTGATCTAAGGCTGCCCCACTCGCTTGATTGTTTTCTAGGGTTACATTCTGGACGGTTAAGGTGCCCGTCGCTGAATTCCAGAAGCCACCCCCCTCGGCTGCTGCTTGGTTTCCTGTTGCGGTTCCCCCTAGCACCATGACGGTTGCAGGACCAGTGATGTGGAGCGCACCGCCATTGCCCGGGGCAGAACCAGTCGTGTTATCGGTAAAATCCACCTGTTCAAGCTGTGCTGTGCTCGTATTCGCTGCTGTGGCTGTGATCTCGATCCCGCCACCGGCGCGGTTGGCATGGTTCTCTGTCAGTGTGCTGTTGGCAACATAGAGCGTGCTGCCCACATTAGCCAAAATCCCACCGCCACTGCCAGCCGTGCCCGTGGCACGGTTGCCACTCAGGGTTGTCTGGATGACCGTAAGATCGCCGCCATCGGTAAAGAGCGCGCCACCCCCTTGATCGGGGTCATTCCCCGTGGCAAGGTTGTTACGCAGCGTGCTCTCGACAACCAGGAGGGTGCCAGTGGCAGAGTTCCAAAGCCCACCCCCCTCTGCCGCGGCGCTGTTATTCGTTACCAGCGCCGCGGTAACTTTGACATGACCAGGGCCGGTGATATGGAGTGCCCCACCGTTGCCAGGGGCGGCACCTGTGCTGTTCCCGCTAAGTTCTATACTGGTAAGGGTGGCATAGGCTGGCTTTTCGGCAGAGGCATTCAGTTCGATCCCGCCACCGGCGCGATTAGCATGATTGTGACTGATCATCCCACCGGTGACATGGAGGACGCTGCCCACGGTAGCCAAAATACCGCCACCACTGCCCGCGGCACCATTCGCTGTATTGCTAATAATCGTGCTGCTGAGAACTGTCAGCGCGCCCCCATCACTAAAGAGCCCACCGCCCCCTTGGTCTGCCGCTGCGCCACTCGCTGTATTAGAGACGATCGTCGCTGCCTCGATCACCATGGTGCCAATGGCAGAATTCCAAAGCCCACCACCTTCGGCATTGGCGACATTGGCGCGGGCTTCGCCGCCGTTCATGTGGACATGACCATTCCCAGAGGTGTGAAGCCCACCGCCGTTGATACCAGCCAGATTATTCGTTAGGGAAAGGTTGTTGAGGGTAACGATACCGGCGTCATTTTCGATCCCGCCACCGGCACGGGCGGTTGAGTTCTGGTTGATGGAACCACCGTTAATAACGAGGATTGCATGGGGGCCATTGAAGATCCCGCCACCATTACCGAGCCCCGTAGTAGCTTGGTTTTGGCGAACGTGGCTATTGTTCAGCGTCGCGACACTGTTTGGTCCATTATAGAGCGCGCCACCCCCTTGGCCGGGTTCGTCTCCATAGGCATGATTGTTGGATAGAACGCTGTCGTTGATCGTGATTTGGCCCATGTTCAGAATGCCACCACCATTGCCATCTGGTTCAGGCGAGCCATGTTCAATGGTCAAGTCAGCAAAGAGGACCTCCGCGGTCTGCATCACCTGAAAGACGCGGTCAACGGCACTGCCAACTGTTGCGCCTGCCTGGATACGGGTTTGCTCCGCACCGGCACCTTGGATCGATACCGCTGCATGGATATCTAGATCGCCACTTTGATTGGCATCTTCGCCGGTGCCACTTTGGCTCAGGGTATAGACGCCCGCACCTAGTTGGATAGTAAAGGGAGCCGTACCATTGAGCGTACAGCCACCAAAATTACTATGCAAATTCACAGCTTCAATCGCCTCGCGCAGCGAACAGGTGGCGGTTGTATTGCCACCGAATTCATCCTGGGTGGTTGTTACCGTAATTGTGCCATTGGCATAGGCGATAGCCGGACGACCGAGTAGGTAGATTAACAAACAACAGGTGATGACCTGAGCCGTTACTTTAGCAAAGTGCATGGGAAAAGCTCCTTTTTCGCTTGGCTGCTCGTTGCCAGCAAAGTGCTAGGCAGGGAAATGCCCCTAGCGAGTCAGCGATTGTCTTTGGGCGTGAACCGCGTTGCGCGCAGGGTGGGTTCACACCAAAAGGGGATGGGAAAAGCTAGGCTCAATGTATGTTATACAACTGAGTGCGAGTACCGTACGGTTTATCTGCGTGGTTTGACGTAAAAAATAGGATGGTGGATCACGTCAATTGTGCCAATTCACCGAAAACCCCTTAATTCAGGAATTTTTCTCTTTCTTTCTAAGCTGGTACTATAGGAAGGCTGTACCATCATCCCGTTTACTGGATTAGGACTTACGTCGTTGGCTGGTACGACTAGCGCGCTGACCGCTTTTCAAAAACTGTCAGGGTTTCGCCAAGGGCGTAATGACTATACTTATTACCAAAACTTATTACCAAAAAGGAGTTTTGCTTTTACTGATCATGAATTGGTGTAAACAACTTGTCACCCTCGCGCTGCTGTTGCTCCTTCTCACTGCTTGCTCTTCATCGAATCAGCAGCCTTCCTCTGCATTACAAGGTCGTATCCTCCTATGGCATACTTGGACTGGGCGCGAAGCCGCTGTGCTGGCCGATGTTTTGACGCGCTTTCGGGCGATTCAGCCTGGCATCACCGTCAAACAACAAGTCTTTACCAGTACGGATGAGATGCTGCGTCAATTTGCGATTTCGGCTGACGCCGGTCTCGGCCCTGATCTCATGTTAGCGCCTAGTCAGTGGATTCGTCCCCTGCACGATGCCCAACTGATTGATGAAGTGGGGAGCGTGTTAGAGGAGACAACCCTGGCGCGTTATCTGCCGACTTCCCTGACGGCGGTGACCTACCAGGATGGCCTTTATGGGATTCCGTTGGCATTAGATACGATGGTCCTCTACTATGATCGCACTTTGGTGGAGAAGCCTGCTGCCACACTCAATGAGTTGTTGGCCGTTGCCACCAGTGGTCAATTAGTTGAAATGAGCACAACCTTTAGCGATGCGTTTTGGGGTATTCAAGCCTTTGGTGGTCAATTGTTTGACACCGAGCAACGCGTTATCCTCGACCGCGGTGGCTTTACCAACTGGCTGGCTTGGCTCAAAGATGCCCGGACTGTCCCGGCCATGATTATGGAGACGAACCGCACCTCCCTCTTGCGCCGTTTCCAAGCGGGCAATATTGCCTATTATGTGGGCAGCACGAGCGAGTATGGTTCGATCCTAGCCAGCCGTGGCTATACGGCAACCGCTGCCGTTACGGGTTCGATCGCGGTGACTGATGCTGCCGCAATTGGCCCGATTGGGGTGGCGCTCTTGCCAACTGGCCCCACGGGGAGCGCGGCTGCACCCCTGTTGCAAGTACAGGCTTTTCTTTTTAGCCATGTCTCTTCGGATAAACAACGGGCCATGGCCTTGGCCCTGGCTCAATTTGCCAGCAATGCTGAACAGCAGACCAGCCTCATGCGGGGTGCCGGGGTGATTCCGGCGAACCAGCGGGTGCGGGTCAATGCGCGCCTGGAACCTGTCAGTGCTGTCTTTGTGGCCCAAGCGCGCAATGGAATCGCCCTACCGCCGGGGCCAGAGATCGATCCGATTCTGCGTTTTGGTGATGATGCTTATGCACAGGTGTTGGAAGGCTTGATCGATCCCGCCACCGCGGCTGTGCAAACCACCGCGGCGATCAATCAAGCCAATGGCTTTGCCGCAACGACCACCACGCGCTTCCAATGTCAACAGAGTGGTACTCTCTATATGGGTGTTGTGGCGGATAGCCCGATCTATGCCTTTTTAGAAGAGGTCATTGCGCAACTTCAGCGCGAATGTCCTACCATGTTGGTCAATCTAGTGCCGGTGACCTTGAATGATGTCCAAGATCGGCTACAGGCCCCCCTGGTTGCCGATGGGCGAATCGACATGGTCGTGGCCCCCCAGAGTTGGCTGCTTACGCTTGCCCCCGAAAATCTGCTCATGGATCTGACCGTGAGTGTGGATGTTGCAACGCTCCAGCGCTACCGGCCCATTGCCGTGGCGGCCTTGCGTTATCAAGATAAACTCTATGGGCTGCCCTTGGCCATGCAAGTTGATGCGCTCTACTTCAATCGCGCCCTGGTCAGCGAGCCCGCCCCCACCTTGAATGATCTGCGAAGCCAAGCGCTGGCCGGCGTTCCCATTTGGCTAGATACCACCTTTATCCATACCTATTGGGGCATCACAGCCTTTGGTGGGCAGCTCTTCGATAGCAACTACCAAGCCCAACTGGATCAAGGGGGCTTTGCCGATTGGCTCGCGTGGCTGAAGGAGGCGCGCGATAATACCAATGTGCAGTTACTGGCCGATCGTGCCGCGGTGGAACAACAATTCCTGTCAGGACGCTCGGCCTATTTGGTGGCTGATGGCACGTTCTTGACGACCGCACGTGCTTCTCTCGGTGCGGAGCAGGTGGGGGTTGCCTTGTTGCCGGCTGGGCCTGGTGGAGATGGGCAGCCACTGTTGAGTGCAACAGGATTTTTCTATAGCGAGCGTCTCTCTGCCCAACAACTGGCGTTGGCGCTAGACTTTACTTCGTATGTCACCAATGTAGCCAATCAAGGGACTCTATTTACCACGACCGGTCTGTTACCTACCAATGCTGGGGTGGAAGGCAGTAATGAGCCACTGGTCGCTGTCCTAATGGAGCAGAGTGAACGGGCCCAGGTGACCCCCAATGTGCCCCAGATGCGTACCGTGCTGGCCGTTGCCGGACGCGCCTACTATGCTGTATTCGATGGTAATGTCGCCCCAGCCGACGCCGCCGCTGCCGTGACGCAACAGATCAATAACGCTGGACAGATTGAGGAGGACTAGCCATGCACCATGAAACAGTCGCCGCCCGTGCTACTGGACGGCAACCCATGCGCGCGATCAGCCCTGTCTACCTGCCCGTCTATTTGCCCGTCTATTGGATGGGAGGTAGCGGTGGATAATTCGCTTCTGACAGCGCTGCGCGATCAGGTGGATACCATCCTGTTGATCCTCGACCGCCCCATTGTTCAGCGGCAGGCCGGCGCTTTTATCTTGGTTCTGTTCTTTGCGTGGCTGGTACCCTACCTCTTGCGCCGGAGTGTTGATGCCGTGGCGCACCGCCGCAAGTCTGGCCGCTTAATGACCTTGCCGAGTCGCTGGGAATCCTGGCAGGCGGGATTGGCACGGAGTGCATTGGCTTTGGGCTATACGCTCTTTCCCATGTTGGGGTTGCTCTTTGGTCATTTTGCCGCGCGTCTCTTCCTTTGGTGGGAGTGGCCAGCTGGGTTGATTCTCCGCTTGCTACCGCTCTTCTGGTTGTTGTTGGCCTATCGGATCTTAGCGGGCTTTCTCTTCGCCTTTTTTGAGCGCAAGCAAGCTGATCGATATCATCTGCGCCTCCTGGCACCGTTGTCGGTTATCTTGGTGGTGTTGATCCTCCGTACAACCTTAGCGGGCGCGCTGCCGATTGGCAACCTAACCCTCTTTACATTCCTTGATACGCCGGTGATGATCGCGCCGCTCTTTTCGGCGGTGGTCACCCTCTATCTCTTCTGGACGACGGCTTGGGTGGTGGGTGGCCTGCTCAAGCGCCTTTGGGCAACCACTTCGGTGACAGGTCAAGGCGCGGCCAATACCCTGTTGACCTTTAGCCGTTATGTGATCATCGGGATCGGTAGTCTCATGGCCGTTAGTACGCTCGGCTTTAACCTCTCTGCGCTGACGATTATCGGTGGTGGTCTTTCGGTGGGGATCGGCTTTGGCCTCCAAGAGTTAGTCGCTAACTTTGTCAGTGGGATCTTGCTGCTCTTTGAATATACCATACGGCCCGGCAATGTGATTGAGGTGGCGGGCCATCGCGGGGTGATTGATCAGCTGCGTATGCGGGCAACGGTGGTGCGGACGGCTAATAATGTTGAAGTGTTGATCCCGAATAAAAACCTCCTGACCTCCACCATGATCACCTATACCAAGCCTGATCAGAGTGTCGAGCGCTCACTGAAAGTGAGCGTGAGTGCGCAAAACGAGCCAACGACCGTCCGCGACCTGCTGCTCGATCTGGCCGGACGTCATGGCCAAGTGTTGAAAAGCCCCGCCCCAACGGTCTTTTTCACTGGCTTTGCTGGCGCACGGCTCGATTTTGATCTATCCATTTGGGTAGCTGATCCGCTCAGTGCTGTAAAAGTAACCAGCGATCTCTATTTTATGATCTGGAGCGAATTTAAGAAGCAGAACATTGCCCTCCCCTAGTGCCGTTTTGAAACAGGGACGCGGATAGACGCGTCCCTGTCTCCCTATCCCTCTGTCCTTTGTCATTGGTCTTTTGTCATTGGTCTTTTGTCATTGGTCTTTTGTCATTGGTCTTTTGTCATTGCTCCTTTGTTCTCTCTATCTCTCCGGCTGGCACCTGAGAGGCAAAGTCCCTTTGTACCGCAGAGGCAGCTAGAAATTTCCATCCCCAACGAAAGTTTGCTAACATCTACACTGTCTTTCATCAATCCAGAAACCTTACCCGTGTTCAATGTCAACCTGTTCAAAAATTGGTTTGATGGGCCGTTCGTCCAGAACGGGCGCTGCTACCCCTGAACCGTTCAGCGCGGGACAGCCCGCTTGTTTGCTCTACCCACAATCGCGTTGACACGTGTGTAATGTAACAAAGGGGAATTCCATGTCTACTTATCAACCTAGCCCAGCGAATAAATTTACTTTTGGTCTGTGGACGATTGCCAACCCCGGCCGCGATCCATTTGGCGATGCTGTGCGGCAGTCGCTGAGCCCTGTCCAAATTGTGCATCTTCTCGCCGAAGTAGGCGCATGGGGGGTCAACTTGCATGACAATGACCTCGTGCCAATTACGGCCACCGCCGCCGAACAAGATCGGATCGTGAAGGAGTTTAAAAAGGCCCTACAGGAGACCGGGATTGTGGTGCCGATGGCAACGACCAACCTCTTCTATGATCCCATTTTCCGGGACGGTGCTTTTACAAGCAATGATCCCAAGGTGCGCGCCTTTGCCTTGCAAAAGACCATGCGCTCGATGGATCTCGGCGCTGAGCTTGGGGCCAAAGTCTACGTCTTTTGGGGGGGGCGCGAAGGGACCGATACTGATTCGGGCAAGAGTGCCTTGGACGCCGGTAAGTGGTTTCGCGAAGCACTGAACTTTCTCTGTGATTATAGCATCGACCAAGGCTATGGCTACCAGTTCGCCCTGGAAGCCAAGCCCAATGAACCACGCGGCGATATCTATTTGCCCACAACTGGTGCTATGTTGGGCTTTATCGCCACGCTCGAGCATCCCGAGATGGTGGGTGTGAACCCCGAATTTGCCCACGAGATGATGGCTGGCCTGAACTTTATGCATGCTGTCGCGCAAGCTTGGGATGCAGGCAAACTCTTCCACATCGATCTCAATGACCAAAATATCGGGCGTTTTGATCAAGATTTCCGCTTTGGTTCTCATAACCTCAAGCAAGCTTTCTATCTGGTCAAATTCCTCGAAGATGTCGGCTATGCCGGGTCACGTCATTTCGATGCGCATGCCTATCGCACGGCGGATCTAGCTGACATTAAAGCCTTTGCCCGCGGCTGTATGCGCAGCTATCTCATCTTGAAAGAGAAGGCCCAGCAGTTTAACGCTGACGCCGAAATCCAAGCCCTGTTGGCGGAGATCAAGGCCGATGATGGCGCGATGGATGGCTACTTTGGCGCGTATTCTCGCGACAAAGCTGCGGCCCTCAAAGCCCACCAATTTGACCGCGCTGGCATTGCCGCCAAAGGTCAGCCCTACGAACAGCTTGACCAACTGGTCATCGAACTCCTCTTAGGCGTTCGTTAATCGATTCTAGACAAGCGTGGGCTGTTGCTCCTCGCGGCCCGACCTGACAGGTTTGCCAAACCTGTCAGGTTTCTTCTCTGGCCCTCCCAGCCAATCGCGTAACCTGCACCTAGCTTACCCCATGCGCGCTCCCACTGATAGAATCGTTCACCAACAGTTAATTCTCCCTTTATTAAAATTTCACATGAACTTGCTATTTATTTCTAGCTAAGTTGCCTATTTCTCAATCGTAGGGAACTTTGCTATGATGGGCCCGACTGTAGCCAACTACCTGTCGCAAAGCGCTTGCCAAGGTGCTACAGCAACTCTTTGTTAGAAGCAATCGGTGTAGCTGCCGGCTGTAGGCAACCGTGTCGCTGCAAGCGTTCCCTTTGCTTGATGAAGAAGGGAAGACTTTGCAAGCTTGGTCTGTCATACCATAGGCCGTTCGCCGCACAGCTACACGGCAGTTCTAGGGCACTTCGTCGCAGCAAGGAGTAATTTGTATCTGCCAAGGAGCAAAAAAATGATTAAACGGGAAGTTGTCAAAAAGACCAATCAGGTCAAGTTGACTTTTATTCAACCGCAGCAAGATGTAAAACATCGGACCTATGTGCTAGGGGATTTTAATGATTGGACGCCCAAGGCGCATCCGCTGATCAAGCGTACGAATGGGACCATGAGCACCTCCGTCACGCTGGAGCCGGGCCAATGTGTTCGTTTTCGGTATTATCGGGAGGACGGCACTTGGTTCAACGACGAAGCGGCAGATCGCTACGAGCCGAGTGAACATGGCGTGGATAACTGTGTGGTAGAAGTCTAACCTGCTCACGGCTGAGCAAACCACCCTTTGGGCAAGCCACCCCGACAGACTCCAAAGCAATCTGCTTGGAGTCTGCCTTGCATGATCCGCTATCCTAAGGTGCTGCCAACCAGTTGCTACCAATGATGTGAGCCAGTACAATGATGCGAGCCAGTGGTGTGTAAGTTAGTGACCCTGACGTAACCACGTGAACAATTGCTGTTGTGATTCCTCATCGCGAAAATAGTCAAAGTGGGTACAGTTCACCTCACGCGTGGCAAGAAGGTGTGCTGGGTAGTGACCATTGCGTACACCCAACATGCTTTTAACCCCAATCACCAGATCATGCTGATCGTCAAAGAGTGCATCTAAGGCCCAATCGACGCGGTTTAGGGCTTTGTGTTGGAGCCGTTGCCAAGCTGTGGCATCGAGGTGCAGTGGCTGGTTGTTTGTGCCAGCGATAATAAAATAGGGTACCGAAACTGTCTTGGTCGCGGTATTCAGATCATGCAGAATGGTGGAACTTGTCCGCAGATCACCGGGACCCACCGCGTCTTCGGCTGCTTTGTTGAGGACCCACCCGCCAATCGCAGCGACGGTCCACGTCCCCACCTGATTCAGCGCCAAGGCTGTGATCCAACTGATGTACTGCTTGGCTTCGGCTAAGCGCGTGCCCTGGTTTGGTGGGCCGGCCAAAAAGCAACGGCTGACAAAGGCATCGCCGCCCCATAGCTCAACCATACAGCGCGTGATGACCGTGCCCATGCTGTGGGCAAAGAGATCAACCTGGAGCCCAAGTACTTCGTGGAGGCGCGCGGCGCGCAGGGCATTGCTCAGCTTCTGCCCATTTTCGCTAATGCCCGTATTGAATGATTCATAGTCAAAGGTCAAGATATGATCATAGCGGAGGTTCTGCTGCGCTAAGGTCTGGCATAGCCAAACGGCCTGCTCTTGGCTCGTGGCACTAAACCCAGGCACCGCTACGGCGACGCGCTCATTGGGCTGAAACTGGCATGGATCGACGGCACGATAGTAGAGCACGCCACTGGCCACCGGCCAAGCTCTTTCGTCAGGTGCGGCGTTTTGGTCATTGACCTCGCTCGTCGGCACAAAGCGGACTTGATGGAGCCCCAAGCTGACCTCATTGAACCCAAGCAGTTTGTACAGATAGAGTTTGACCACACGACCTACCCCACGCGTACTGCGCAGCGGCACCACGCTTTCTGGATCGGCGGGCGGCAGCCATGTCACTTCAACTGTTTGTGGATCGTGCTGACTGCGCCCCACAGGATAGTAGAAGCTGCCATCAAAGGCGACGGCGAAGCAGGCTTCCTCTTCGTTCATGGTGTCATTGAGATGGAGCAAGAGGGGCGTTGCCGGGGTGATCCGCTGGCGGTTTTCCTCGTCGGCCTCGATTTCCAAAAAAGCGCCTGTTGGGGCCGCGGCGCGGGTGGCCGCCAAGGGCAAGGGCGCAAATTGTGCCGGTTGCGCGGCTAGCCCCAAGGGCATTTGGAGATCGACGGTGCTATTGGTGGCGCGGGTGCTCTGCTGGGCTGTAACCACCCGCACTTGCCCAGCAAAGCCGGTGGGCGCTTCGACTTCTAGCGCGAAAGCTGGTAGCGCAGTCCGTGCTCCCCCTTGTAGTGCTTGGGTCATCCGTTCCCTGGATTCGACCGTCGTGACTGTTAGTTCGGCGGTGGTCCATTCATCGGCTACACTAGCTGGTGGCGGGCCATAGGCTTTGGTCTGCTGACCAGCTACCGCACTTTGCAAAACTTGGTCGAGGGCGGATGGTGTTTGGGCCATGCCGACCTGCTTCTGCACCTGGAACGGGCTCTTGAGGGCAGCCTGCTCGAGCACTTCAAAGCTAGTGTCATTGACGGTAGCAAAGACCTTAAAGACATCGCGTCCTTCGATCATGCCTGCTGGCAACTGGGCCATCAGTTGCTCGCTGCGGCGATTGGAAAGGCCAAGGTGGATGGTGCGTCCGGCGCGGAGCGCTTCATGCGCCCCCTTTGGTGGATAGAGCTGCTGAACGCTCCAATCTGGGCTAAAATTAAAGAGCGCTAGATAGAGATCTTGGGTGGAGCGATTGGTGATCTCTAGCACAATCCGCGTGTCAACGGTATTGATCAGTTCGCCCCCGGCTGTTCGTGGCAAGGCTTCGGCTAATGGCTGTTGGGTGTTGGGATCAAAGGCAAGGGCTTTCATCTCTAGCTGGATGGCACCGGCCAATTCGCTATGGGGGGCTGTGTTGCGAATGGTCAGCGCATTCTGATAGCGCGCTAGGTGGGCGAGATCGGTGACGATCCCATCAAGGTCATCTTTGGCGAGGGGGGCCACTAACAATCGACCGCTGTTGTCTTGGATCGTAAGTCTCTCTGCTTGCTCGACAACCCGGAAGTCGGCTGCCGCTGCCATAGCGACACGTAAGTAAGCCGAAACATCGATCTGCTGGGTATCCTCTTGGGGGGCTAACCGCTGTATGAGCGCGTTTTGCAAAGTGGCGTCTGCCACGGCTATTTGGACGCTCCGTTGTTGATTCCCATAGTTGACGCGCTGCAAAACACAGCGGGCATTGATGGCAACCGCCGCCGCATCACCAGTGGCAACGGTGCAGCCACTGGTCACTGCACCTACTTCATCGATCTGTAATTGGGCAACCGGTGCATCGGCAGCGGCGAGGGTACGCAGGTGGGGGGGATAGACATTGAGCAAGGTCCCTTCGGTAAAGCCGTGCGCGCTGCCACCGTCGATCCAGAAATAGCCTGCCCGTTTATCGATGATGGTAAAAAAGCGTTCTTGTTGGGGGCGTACTCCGCCAAAAAGTTCGCGATCGCGATCACCTTCACACTGCGGCATTTGACTGGGATAGATCTGATTAACTTGGTAGCGCAGGCGTTCGTGGAGTTCTCGGTAGGTCAGGCTCGTCGTGGGCGGTAGCTCTTCCAGGATCTGTTGGAGAAAGTAGCTCATTGCGCCGCGCCACATACTTGGCTGATTGACCAGCGGGCCGGTAGCGGGCTTCGCATATTCGTTGGACTCTTCTTGATCGCGGCAACCGGCTAGCAGCACATGTTGACCCGCCACTTCCCAATTGCTTGTGCTGACATTGCGGCTTTGGGCTAGGGCGGCTGGGCGCTGACTATGGGCTGGCTGGGGCCGTAGATCGGGCGGGCAGCGACGCGTAAGGGCGATCCCTGGCTCGGCGTCGATATCCTGCGCTAGGTTGCGTGTGCCCGAACCAGAGTGGCAGCAATCCAAAATGATGGTGACATTGTCACTATAGCGGTTGAGCATGCTGATCAGCTGCCCTAGTTCCCAATCCTTTATGTCATAGATCCCAGGGGTGCGGCTGTCGTAGGCCACGAGGGTTTCGTCCAGCCCGTCAGGCTCAGTGCCGGTTTCGTCGCGCGCTTGCGAGCCATGCCCACTGTAGTGAAAGACAAAGGCCGGTGGTGGCCCGCCGCGTCCCGCTTTGGACCAGGCTTCGGCGGGTTGGATGAGATGTTGGCGAAAGGCAGCTTTAATGCCTTGGTGGGTTGCGTCCTCGTTGGTGAGCTTCTGAATATTGGTGGCGGCCACCCCATATTTCTGTTGAAGCAACTGTTCCATTGCGTTGACATCATTGACACAGCCACGGAGATGACGAATCCTTCCTTGTGGATGATAGCGATCAATCCCAACGAGCAAAGCATAGAGTTCGGGCGCGTGACTCATTCGATCCTCCTTTTGATGAAAAACACTTCAAGTAATAACGCCGTTGGCGGAGCGTAAGTTTCGGCGTTTGTTAAGTGATCTTGCTCGCGAAGATCGGTGAGGTATGCAAAGCTGACCGCGTTAGCTTGGCGTACGTTCTCTTTAATAAACCGCATTCCCACGGCTTTTGGGGCATGAGCGTTGTTGGCAAGGTCGATTGCTTGAATGCCTTAGGCGTTACGCCGTTGTTTGTACGACCCATCGATTGTTGTGGTGGAGCAATGCTCGGCCTGCGAATGTTTGCTCCAGGCTCTTATTGCGGCTGCGCCTAGTGCCGAACGCTATAACAACATCGCCCTAGTCTATACGACTAGGGCGATGGGACAAGCATAGATATTGTGCTGTGCGGTATCGGTCAGACGGTGTCGTTGGCGGCATCCGCCGCGCTGCTTTCAACGATTGCCTGGCCGTTGGTCAACTCCATCACCGCTACCGTGAAAGGGGGTACTTGTTCGAGGGGGAGCGTGAGTTCATAGAAGACATCGGCGGCGTATTGCTCCCCGCGCAAGGTTACTTCAAAAAGGGGGAAAAGCCGTTGGATAGGGGTGATATAGCTATAGTCAAAGAGGAGCGTGATGGTGGCCTTCGGGACTTGTTCACAAACAGGCAAAGTCTCTAAGGCTAGTTGGACACCACCGGTATACGCTTTGACCAAGCCCCCCTTGCCGAGCAAGGTGCCACCAAAGTAACGGGTGACAACCGCACAGACATCGCCGACCTTGCTATGTAGCAACACGGTGAGCATAGGTCGCCCAGCCGTACCATGGGGCTCACCGTCATCGCCCATGCCGACTTGGCCGGTACTTCCTGGCGAACCCACCACGTAGGCCCAGCAATTATGACTGGCGTCGGCAAATTCACGACTCACGCTAGCGATAAACTCACGTGCCGCTTCGACGGTTGGCGTATAGCCCACGGTCGTAATAAAGCGGCTGCGCAAGATCTCTTCTTCCGTGCGATAAGTTTGCGCTGGAATAAGGTAGCGTGCCGCTGGCGTCATCTCCCCATTCACTACCATTTGTCGTCGTCATCAAAATCATCATCATCGTCATCATCGTCGAAATCGTCGTAGTCGTCATCATCCCATTCATCGTCGTCTAGGTCGCTAAACTCATCATCCGTGAAGTCGTCATCATCGTCCCAATCGTCGTCATCCTCATAGCTTGGATCAAGCTCCAAAGGGTTGGTGCTTACGACCTCGAGTTGTGCCCCACAGTGAGAGCAGACGACACGTTGACCGACGCGCGCGCGATCACTTACTTCAATCTCTTCGTCGCATTCGGCGCAGGTTGCTACTGCCATAGCCATTTCCTCTTTCATTACATTCTTATGAGATCAAGGATTATCCAAATTAAATTAATGATAAAACAAACGAATTGATGGTGAAGAGATGTGGCTGGTATGTTACCAACAACACACTGCCCATCCTCATTGATCGCCCAAAAATAGAAGCATTTACTCTGGATTATCCAAGTGATCTGCCGGTCATTGCTAGAAAACTAACATTCACCACTTGGAATATATGTGATTGGGGATACAATTAGATGGGGCGTTGGCCCCATCGACCGTGATGTCTAATCCAGCGTATTTTGACTATAATGATCCCAAATAATGATCCCAAAATGACCCCAATAATCGCTTGGTCCTTACCGCAAATAGTGCAACCGTTTGTTGGGACCTTTGGCCGTTTTTGTGCGTTTGAATGATAAAGACCGGGGTTACTTAGCCAACCTTGTTAACCCACCTTGTTAGGCTAGATTATCAGGCTAGATTATCAGGCTAGATGGTTAGCCTCCATGGCATGTACAAGGTCTTCGTAAGCTAGGCGCGGCCAATGTAAGAACGTTGTTGAACCTTGTTCGTTTCCCCTGTACTGATTATAAAATTGCTCTGGAATAATCAAAAATTAGCTAGGGCTTTATTGGTATTTTACGCCATGGCGTTGCCGTCCAGTGCGCTGCCCCTGATTCGCGGTACCTGACGTTACTTGTTTGGAAACGTTGACATTCTTAGGGCAAAGCGCTAAAATCTTTGCGACAAGCCGAAGCAATCTATCAGGTAACTTATTTTCTATGCGCACCCAATATGCTTATTTAGCCACCGACCAACAAACCCGCCCCATTGGCCTTCGTGTTGTGGAGCCACCGCCAGACACATTGCAATCGGCGCGCGGCCGTCTTTATGCTGTGATTGAGTTTGCTCCCACAACGCCCGATGCCCCGCAGCGCGTAGAGCGTGCCCTGAGCACGATCCAACGCACCTATTATACCATCAAGGGAACGCAGTCCTACGTGTTAGGCGAAGCGCTGCGCGAAGGGTTGCAACAACTCCTCACCGACGAGCAGTCGTCAGACCAAAGCGCTGATCTGGGGATCCTATTGGTGGCACTGCTGGAAAATCGCCTGATGGCTGTCGGCACAGGGGCGACCCTGGCGCTCTTTACTAATGGTGGTAAAGTAGATGTATTTCCGCCAGGGGCCATTGGCTTCAATGAGCAAGGGGAACTGGCGTTTGACATCTATCGCCAAGAAGCGCCGCTGGGTACAGCATTTCTGATTGCTGGCAACTACTGCCTTGAATATTTTTCCTTGCGTGATCTGGCTAGTACCGTTGCCTATCTAAAGCCGAATAACCTGAGCGAAATTATTGTCGCGCTCTGTCAGCATGCTGGCATTGAACAGTTGCCGGGGCTTTTTGTGATCACGGCGGCGGATACGCCAGAGACCAAGGCGCTCACCACACCAACTGCCCAATCGACGCCCCGTCGGCGTTGGGGTGGCTTGCCAGCAGCTCTCCAGGCCCCACCTCCCCAACGTCCCCTCGCCACGGCTGATACCCCGCCGGCGGCGCGAACGGGGGAAGCCCCTGTTGACGGTACGGTAGCCGACCCATCGCCCTTGATGACCTCGATGACGCGCGCGGCTGATCAGGAGTTGACCGAGCATCCGCTATCAACGCATACCACTGCCCAAGGGCCGACCTGGCAAACGACAGTGCAAGGGGCGGTGCAGCGCGCAGTATCACAAACCAAAACCATATTTACCAAGATTCTGCCCGAACGGGCCACCCCGGGCACACAGACCCCCCTTGATGACCTCGATCTAGCGGAGCAACACACCCTAGCCGAGGTGCCTACCTACCCCCAGCGTTCATATACGCCGGCCTTTCCCACACCGCTAGCCGACGACGAGAGCCAACCTCCAGCCCCGGCTGGGATGGGGATGTTGGAGCGCATGGCAACCTTTACACCGCCAGCGCGTGCAATGGGCAGCCGCGCCCGTCTCTACATTCTTATCGCCTTGCTGATTCTGATCCTCACGCCTGTGGTCGTGACGGCTGTGTATTGGTCGCGCGATATGCGCAACCAAGAAGAAGCTGAACGTACGCTGGATCTGGCGGAAACAAGCTTCTTGGCTGCCGAAAACGCACTCCAAAGTGGCGATCGCGCCACCGCACGTACCCAACTGACCCAGGCCCAGACCTATCTTCTGGCGGCTGATAACCTCGTGGGCGGACGGCTGACACGCGCCGACGAGTTGAGCGTACGCATTGAACGCGAGATGGCCGAATTGCTTCAAGTGCAGCCGCTCTATGCGCTCGCCGCGCCATTGGTTCAATTTTTGCCCGAGGCCTTGCCCCAGCGCGTGATTGTCGCTGATCAAGATATTTATGTATTGGATAGTGGGCGTCAAGTCATCCAATACTTTCAGCTTGATCCCACACGCACCATGGTTACGAATTTGGAAGGTGAGGTTGTAATCCGCCAGGGGGATACCATTGATGGTGGTAGCGTCGGCGAATTAGTGGACATTGCTTGGCAAACCCCCGTTGCAGGTATCCAAGATAAAGCCTATCTCTTGGTATTGGACCGCAACAAAAACCTCTTTCGCTATGACCGCCGTGTGGAAGGCGCTAGCCGAGTGGCGCTCGGTGGGCAAGATCAGCTAAACAAACCTATTAAGATGGAGGTCTATGCTGATCGGCTGTACATTGCCGATGCAGGGGCCAGCCAGCTCTTTCGTTACAGCGGTGATTATACCCAGCCACCTGTGCCCTGGTTTAATGCTCAAGCTCAGAGTGACCTAACTAGCCTTCGTGCCATCGATATTGATGGCGATGTCTGGATGCTCTACGTTCAGGGGCTTGTCTCGCGCTATCGCACAGGCGCGCAAGTGCCGTTCTCGCTGGAAGATAGTATCGGTGTGATTGGTTCACCCGTTGACATTGCGGTCGGCGATCAAGGCAATTCTATGGTTTATCTGGCCGACAGCGATCAGGAGCGCATCTTGGTCTATAGCAAAGATGGCAAGTACCAACGCCAATATCGCGCCCCAGAAGGGCATCCCTTGCGCGAACTCAGGGGGCTTTTCGTCGATGAAGTAGAAGATACTATGTATATTTTGACGCAAACGGCGCTATTCAAACACCCACTGACGCAAGCCAATTAAGCCGGATTCCTGTGTTTGTCTAGGCGTTCCCGACTCGGCAACCCTGTCAGGTTGTGACCCGGACAGGGTTCTGCGGCTAACGATCAACGTCTAGCCAGCGCTGCTTTTCAGCTTTGTTTATCTTTTCTAGTCGCTGTTTGCTGCTTGCCCCTTTCCCTCGCTTACCCTAGCTAGGCTCCTCATGACTGCAACAGACCATTTCTCTACGTTTTCTTGGTGAAGGGCATAAACCCTTGTCGCTTGGGGTATAGAATGTAGTTACGATCTACCTTTTACTTGTCGTCTGCTATGTGCTCTGTGTTATAATCTGACCTATATGGAACGTGTAATACCTGAACAATACTCACTTTCAAGGGCGCAACGACCGCAGCCACGCCCTGGCTCACGTACGCTGTTAATTGTTGCTGTCTATGCTGTGCTGGTCCTTGGCGCGGCTTCGATTGGGGCCTATCGGCTCTACCAGGCCGCTCGATGGTCGGTTGTGAATAGCTATTCCACGGCGATTGATTTAGATCTGCCGATGACTGATATCACTGACGGCGAAGCTGAACAAGCCCAAGCTGCGGCGCTCACGGCGGCACAGGCAGATGTGGCAGCCCTCGAACTACCACCAGCGGCCTCGGTTGCCATGGCCCCGATCAACGTATTGCTTTTGGGTACCGATGACCGCCCCGACGAAGTGGGTCCCGCGCGTACTGACACAATTATTCTGTTGACCCTTGATCCACAATCCCATACGGCTGGTATGCTCTCGCTACCCCGTGACCTTTGGGTACCGATTGCTGGCGCTACCTATAATGCCAAAATCAACACGGCCTACAGCATTGGGGAACAACGCAACCCGAATGGCGGTGGTCCCCAATTAATCATGGACACCGTGAGTCAACTGATTGGGCGTCCCATTGACTATTATGTGCGGATCAATTTCCAAGGCTTTGTCCAAGTGGTAGATCTGCTTGGCGGCATTGATATTATGGTGCCGACGGTCATCCATGACGAAGAATATCCCACGGCTGATTATGGTGTCGAGACCTTTCATCTGGATCCTGGTCTACAGCACCTCGACGGGCAAACCGCCCTGAAATTTGCACGCACGCGTCATGTGGATGACGATTATGGGCGATCGCGCCGACAGCAAGATGTGATCCGGGCCGTGATCGACAAGGTGTTGAGCGCCAACATGATCCCGACCTTGCTCCCTAAGGCGTGGATGTTGATTAGCACCATGCGCAGCAGCATTGACACAAATATTCCTCTGTTTGTCCAATATGAATTAGCTGGCTATATGAGTCAAGCCGCCCTACAGGAGATTCGGCAGGATGTTTTGGATAGCCGCTATGGCGAAGAAAAGATTACCGAAGATGCCGGTTGGATTCTCATTCCGGATCGCGAGAAAGTACGCACTGCATTGGAGGAATTCTTTAAGCCAGCCAGCACGGTGACATCCCCAGCAGATGCTCCCAGCAGCCCCCAATCTGTCCGGATCGAAGTTTTGAATGGAACGGGTGAACCTGGGATTGCGGCCCAAACGCGCACCTATTTGGAAGCCAGAGGCTGGCAAGTTGTGGCGATTGGGGATGCTGATCGCAGTGACTATAGCAATACCTTAGTGGTAAACTATGGTGTCCCCCAAGCGATTATTGAACAGGTTAGACAGGCATTGGATCTCCAGCCTGGCTCTTCGATCCTAGATGGGCTACAGAAGACCCAACTGGTTGATCTGCGGATTGTGGTAGGACGGGATATCTTATCCAAAATTCGGTAAGGTTGGCATGACGCTGTTCTACCCACTTGCGCAGATAAATCCACCCCAACCAGCGCTCCATTACGATGAGGCGTTGGTACGCCTACAGCAGCTCCAAACCCAAGAAGACCACACCATTAGTCCCCGCTGCCATACCAATTTCTTGGGCCACGGTCAGCAGACTGAGCATGCCATTGTCTTTATCCATGGCTTTACGAACTGCCCTTATCAATTTCATCAACTGGCAGCCTTGTTTCATCAACAGGGCTGGAACACCCTGAGCATACGGTTGCCGGGACATGGCTGCGCCGATCGGTTGACCACGGCCTTGCGCAGTGTGACACCAAAACAGTTGATTGATGTGACCAACGAAGGCATAGATATTGGCCGTGGCTTGGGCAAGCAGCTCACGCTCTTTGGCTTCTCCTTAGGGGGCGTATTGGCCGCCTGGGCCGCCCAACACCGGCCTGATCTGGCCCATGCGATTTTAGTCTCACCGGCATTAGGGATTCAGGCCTTGCCAGGCCATCGCCGCCAGGTTGCCGCCTATTTGCTGACACTTTCCCCCAACTTTTTTCAGTGGTGGCACCCATCGTTGAAAGAGAACCCGATTGAGCCGCTCCATGCCTATCCACGCTTTGGCTCACGCGCCCTGGCCGCCATGTTGCGTTTGGGTCTCATCGTTCAACAGGAAGCGCGCTTAGCACCACCCCAAGCCCGCACCGTTACGGTGATCACCAATCCAACTGACCAGGTGGTGGATAACCAAACGACGGCCCAAGTTGTCGCGGCTTGGCGAGCCCAAGGGACGCCGATCACAACGCATGAATTCCCCGCCGCTTGGGGCCTGATCCACGATTTGATCGACCCGCTCCAAGCAGAGCAGCAAATTGGGCGTGTCTACCCGCTGCTCTTGCATTGGAGTACCGAGCCGAACCCGCTCCCCTTGTCATCGCCTGGTATGTTCTCATCTACACCGCGATAAGTTCAAGCTGCAGGACGGGCTAAGGCGGTGAACAAGCTGCCCAAGTCGTCACTGTTTCCTGATTCTCGGCCAACCATTGGGCTGGATCGAGCGTATCGACCACAAGATCCGCATAGCTCTGATTGCGAATGAGGTTATACAAGCAAGCTTGGTTGGTCCTGATCAGATAGGCCGACCGTGTATTCGCTACCGCCATGAGTTGATACCCACGCCCACGCCAGAATGTTTTGCCGATCACCTGAAAGGCGCTGATATATTGCTGGAGATAGGTACGATTCTCTGGATCAAAGAAACAGAGCGTTAAATCGATCTGCTGGGCGGGATCGGTTGCGTTGAGTGCTGCAAAGAGCAGATCACTGTTGGCAAAAGGCGATAACTCCACCGCAACGCCGGTTGTTTGCGGCCACATGTGCGCGGCCAACTGGCTAAAAAATCGACAGTCGGCGTTGCTTTCCAAATACCCCAACCGTACGCGTTGCATGGTTGGCTCGAGTGGCGTCGTTGTTAAGAGCGGCGCTGTATCCCCTCTCGGAACTGTCACGGTGATGAGCGTTATGGGGGATTGATCCGCCCCGAGCGCGGTCTGCGTGCCGACCACTTCTTCAACGCGCAGGATGATCGGGGTATTGGTGGCCGAAGCAGCGGCCACCGTGGGTTCTGTTACCGTGATCGCTGTCACTGTGGGTTCTGCCACTGTGGGCGTTGCCGTCGGCAGGTTGAGCACAACTGGGGCCTGTGCTCCAATGGGCGTGCTCGTGAGCGCGCCCCCCGCATTAGCAACTACCGTGGGCGCATTGTTTGTTGCGCCTATTTGTTGGCTTGTGATCAAATTTTGAATCCACATCCCAAGCCCTAGAAGCACCACCGCGATGAGCGCAAGACCGAAGTTGGTCAAAGTGCCAGCAAACTGGCCGGCATCTTCGGTTTGGTGGGGTAGCTGGGCTGGATCACGCCCGCTTTCCATTAATAGGCGCTTCAGGTAATCTTGCCGCCGCCCAGCAAAGCGGGCAAAGATCCCAAGCCAAAAGGGAGCACTGTCAATGATCCACAAAAGCGGATCGGATCTTTGCACGGTGACAATGGCCTCCCACGACAGGTTTCCTACCTTTAACATGGCTTCTAAAATAGTCGCAATGACTGGAAAAAGCAGGCCAAATAAAGCGCCATAAAGGGTAAATTTATTGGCTTCTGACGCCCAAAATCTTCTCATGCTTTCCTCGCAACGTCTAGCTAACAATGGTAGAAGTTACGCACTTGGACAAGACCTGACAGGTTTTCCAAACCTGTCAGGTCTCTGGTCGTACCAACCAACTGCGTAAGTCCTAAATGGTTCAAACCGATTACCGAAAAGGGGAAGCATGCCCAGCTTGCCGCACAATCGTGCACGCCGCCAACCATAATTTTTTGCTACAGGCTAATGAGGCAGATACGCGCGCACATAGGCATAGAGATAGGCTCCTAGAAAGGCCCCGACAAAGGTAAGGATAGCCAAGAGCTCGCCACTGCCGATCTGGGCATAGATGGGGCCAGGGCAAGCGCCGGTGATGGCCCAGCCCAGCCCAAAAATAATACCGCCAAAGATGATGCCCTTTTGAAAAGGCTTCTCGCGAATTTGAATCGGCTCGTGGGTAATGGTTTTCAGCTGGAGCCGTTTGAGAATGAAGAGCGAAATTGCCCCAACGACGACCGCAGAAGCGATCACCAAATACATGTGGGCTTCTTCAAAGCGAAACATCCGCTGAATCCGAAACCAAGAGATGACCTCGGCTTTAGTAAGAATGATGCCAAAGCTAATGCCAATGAGAAAGACATAGAAACGTTGCATAGTGATTTCTGTTACTCCTGCTGGTTAAGCTAAGCCGAGGGCTGTCATGACCAAGCCCCCAATAAAGAAGCAGATCGAGGCCACCAAACTGGGCCAACGTAGGTTCGAGAGGCCCATGATCGTGTGGCCCGAAGTGCAACCATCGGCATAGCGCGTGCCAAAGCCCACCAGCACGCCACCAACGAGTAACTTGATGACGCCACTGGCCGAGTAATAGGAATCCGGGAGAAATTGGACGGGCTGGGCCGAGAGAAAATGGCTAGCGAGAAAGCCACCGACGGCAATGCCAGCCACGAAGATCAAATTCCAGCTTTCTTGACGCCACGGATTATCGCGTAGATAGGGCAGTTTGCTCTTCGGCGAGCTAAGTGAGCAGAGGTGACGGAAGCTCGATGAAATACCCAACGACTTGCCCGTGAGCAGCAGTAACAGTGGCACTGTTAGGCCAATAAGCGGCCCTGCAATATACCAGGGCCAGGGTTGAAAGATCCACGCCATCTTTTTTGCCTTTCATAAGTGAGCGAACATAGACATGCTGCGAACAACTGTGCCTAAGAAACGGTTGAAAAAGGGAATATATTTAGGCCATTTTGCTGTTAATCATAGCATTATTCTTGCCGTCTGTAGTTGTCAACTGCTTTACAAAAAATGGGGATAGTGGGATTGTGAGGAATAAAAATCAGTAATTTTGCGGAGTAATGAGAGGATGGCCCTGTTCGTGGGAGAAGCATAGGCGCATGCCTGTGCTTCTCCCACGAACAGCTTAGCGATCGATCCAGTGTCTATAATAGAATTCACTATTTTCATCATCGGTCAGCCGTGCCACCACCTCGAACATCCATTCATCGAGATGGGCATCATGCGCATCGGCACGCGGGAAGGGGTTATCATAGCCCGCGGTGAGGGCTTGGCCCACAAAGTTGAGTCCTTGTAGCGCCAATTCGGGCACATCCAAGCGGCGTATCCCCTCTTTAACCATGATCTTTTCATTCACATCGGCAATGGTAAGCCCACCAGGGATAAGCGGTAGCGCCCGCGTGCGCATCATGGGGTAGAAAATATCGAGCACTTTGCGCGTGGTGCCAAAGGCGGCGCGGGCTGATGCCTGTAAATATTCCTTGGGCAGGTAGAGGCTGGTTGAATAAGCACCATGGCGGCCATACTCATATTGGGCTGGGTCGCGGCTGACTTTGTCCAAGCTACCGCGCCAGTCGGCAAAGACACTCGCTTCTACGGCAATGCCATTCGCCTCCAACACGGTAGGAAAGCGTACCGCCATCTCGCCCATGACAAAGCGGGTAATTTCGAGTTCTTTTTCATTCAGCTCGCGCAATTGCCACTGAAAAAGTCCTTCTTCATCGACATCCTTGACATAGACTGGTGGCATACCCGGTTGCAAACCAGAAAGAGCCGCGGCTACGGTGTTGAAATAGACCACCCGCTCGGCTCCCGCAGCCTGAAGTGCCTGGAGTAGCTTTTCCAGGGGGGCACCCTCTAGCGCCATCCCATCATTGAGCCAATGAAAGCGGTCGCCTAGTCCTTGGGCTTCGGCTTGCGCCTGCATGGCCTTGCCGGTTTCGTAGTTGAGGGAGCGGCTTAGATCGCGTCCCAATACGGTGAGGCTGGCTGCTCGCCCTGTGCCGAGAATGGCTGTGGCAAAAGCGCCCCCCAAGCCTGGCCCAGTGCCGCCAGCGATCAAAATATGCCGACCTTCGACCCAGCTTAAATCATACGTGCCATTCGCGAGGAGGGGTAGTTGGGCCGCCCGCGTCTGCTCGAGTAAAGTACGTGCTTCGCTGGGAAAGGCTTCGATCTCCTCTTTGGTAGGTTTGTTGAGTGGCGGTGCGCCTACTTTGATGCGTAGACCAGGGTCGGCCTGTCCAAATGGGCTAATCATCGTTGCTGTCATGATCTTCTCGACTAGGAATAGGTGTTACGCCATCGACAAGTCATCCGTACACGGCTGGTAAACAAGCTTGGTTAGCGTTGTCTCAGTGCTGTCTACATGCGTAATTCCTGGATAAAAGGAAAGAATAACATCGATGTGGTGACAACCCACATCGACTTTGGCTAGTTTGCTCATTACAGAAACACCGGACCACCGCCGGAGTCGCGCGGGCGGCTATTGGCGCCGATGAACCCGCCCCCCAACGCGGAACCAGGCCACTGCTCCCTGATCGTCGCGGATAAATTCACACTTGGCTTCTTTGCTTGGGCCGTCAGTAATCATGACCCGATCTTGTCCAAAAAAGGCAGCTGGGGCTGGTGGCGGTGTGGGGCCAGGGGGCGAATTCTTGTCGGGAAAGCCACCTTTGGGAATGATCTGAAGCTCTAGCCCACCTGCGCTACTGGTCACGGTGACATCCGTTAGCTGTGCTGTGTAGTGGCCTGTGTAGCTCTGTAGTTCAGCGGTACTCAATGTCTGTAGCTGCGGTGCGGGGGCCTGGAGCCCTAAATAATGGGCCAAGATCCAATTCCCTAGATCGCGCGTCACCTCGCGGCCACGGCTGGCATTGGTGAGGATGATAAAAGCGAATTGCCTTTCCGGCACAAGCAGAAATTGCGAGATCTGACCATGGGTGCCGCCCCCGTGGCCGACAAGCGGAACGCCTGCAATCTCATTCAAGAGCCAGCTAATCCCCATGCCATCAGCGACGCTGCCCGCCGCGACCTGTTTGGTTTGCATGGCCGCAAGCGTGGCTGGCTGCATGAGCTGTACGCCTGCATCCGTCCGTCCTTGGTGCAAGTGAAACCGCGCATAGCGTAGCATATCGCGCACCGTAGCGGAGACCCCGCCCGCAGGATGCGCACTCCGCGCTAAGGGCCAAGGGGTCGCAACTTCGACGGTTGCTTTGCCGTCGGCACCCGCTTGGTTGATATGCCCAACGGCAAAGCGATGCGTCATAATATCGCCAGAAAAGAAGAAGGAGTGATCCATGCCCAGCGGCGCAAAGAGAAACTCCTTGACGACCTGTTCAAAAGTCTCTCCCGTGACGCTTTCGATCACATACCCGGCCAAGTTAAATGCAGCATTGTTATAGGACCAAAGCGCGCCTAGTGGCGTCAATTGGGGTAAAGCGGCCATCTTGCCAACATAGCGCGCCAGGGCATCGTCACCCATGCCCGTATCCTCAAAATAGTCACCCAGCCAGCCACCTGTATGCGTAAAGAGATGACGCAAGGTGACCTGGGCCGTGGCCGCGGCATCTTGCAGGCGAAAGCTGGGCAAATAGGCTTGAATGGGCGTATCGAGATCTAACTTGCCTTGCTCCACCAAGCGCATGGCCACGGTCGCGGTCATGGTCTTGGTGATCGAACCGATCTGAAAGAGGGTATCGGGGTGTACAGGCAGTGGGTGTTGTTGATGGGTATGGCCGACGCCCACGGTGATTTCTAGCGGGGTGGCGGCTGCTTCGTGGAGGATTCCCACGGCAACACCGGGCACGCCGGTACGGCTTATACAATCGTTGATTTGGGCAACGAGTGCTTCTTCATGCATGCTCATCTCCTTCTGTTGTGGGACTGAACTGCTTCTAGTCGAGGACTAGGGGTGGAGTCTATGCTGGGATACAGGGGCTGTTCACGAGTATAACACTCGCGAGGACGCCTATTCAAAAATCAGTCGGATCGAGTGACTATCGAAAGTAGGCACTTGGCGCGGTCAGGTACGGGCGAGTCATTAACCTGTTTTTAGGGTTCGAGCGGGAGCCCAGCCTTTTTCCAAGCGAGGAGCCCGCCTTGTAGATCATGGATCTTGGTCAAGCCTTGTTCACGCAAAAAGGCGACGGCTTGGCTGCTCCGGTTTCCGCTCCGGCAGGTGACAATTACCGTCTTGTCCGGTGGGATCTCTTGCCACCGCTGCGCAATTTCACCCAGTGGAATCAGCGTGACGCCAGGGATATGACTTTCGGCATATTCCCCTGGCTCACGAACATCCAGCAACCAAACATCCGCTTGCTCGCGGATTTGGTTAGCAGTTTGCACATCAATGATCGGTGGCAATGCGGCCAGATCAAGTGGCCCGTCGCTGGGGGCTGGCGTAGTTGGGGTACCACAAGCTGCCAATGGGAGGATCGTGAGCAGAAGTAGCAAGCGTAAAAACGACATAAGTCTCTCCTCGGTTGAGCCAAACCCCTACATCTGGTTGGCGGTTGTAGAAAGCAATCATACCCAGTCAGATCTTGGCAACCTGACCGGGTATGATTGCTACAATAATTCTTGATAAATAATCCAAATACCCATGAATAGCACAAACCAGCCAAAGGCTTTTTTCAAGTTGGCTTCGGGGACATAGCGCGCGGTCTGTACACCGACGAAATTGCCCACAAAGGCCAGCAAGGTAAAGGGAATCAGCAGGTGCCAGTTGATGATCAATTGCGATTCCACATCACCAACAAAGCCCGTCAAGGATTTAATGGCAATGACAAAGAGCGAGGTCCCCACGGCAAGGCGCATGGGCAATTTACCCAACACGACCAAAGCCGGAATTACCAAAAAACCACCACCAGCCCCCACAAAGCCCGTCACCAGTCCTACGCCTAAACCTTCGGCCAATGTCAGCGACCAGCGATAAAAGGGCTTGAGCGCGGTGGTCGTCGCCGTGGCAAGCCGCCGCGGCCGGATCATCGATAGGGCGGCCAACACCATAAGGATAGCAAAGGAGAGCAAGATCAGCAGATCCTTGCTCATGGCAAAAGCGCTATTGGCAAAGACCACATCGGGCAAGGCGGGCACCAGCCAACGGCGTGCGCTATACGCGCCAATCAGCGCGGGAATGGCAAAGATTGTGCCGGTTTTCCAGTCCACCAAGTGGTGATAGCCATAGGAAATGGCACCCGCCAAGGCGGTGCTTCCCACCACAAAGAGCGAGTAGGCGCTGGCATCCGTCGCAGAGACATGAAAGAGATAGACCAAAATTGGTACGGTTAAAATGGAACCACCGCCGCCCAAAAGGCCCAACGTGATTCCCATCAAAATAGCAGCGAAATAACCAAACATTTCCATCGTTCGATCCTATTCAGGACGTGCGCACACCAGTGTGTAGGACAAAGAGCGGCTTGTCTCCCTCGGTTCTACGATGGGGACGCGGCTCTCTTTGTCCGCGGGGTTGCGTAACGGGTTCTACTAATGGGGCAAATAAGCCCGTACATAGGCATAGAGATAGGCACCGATAAAAGCGCCGACAAACGTGAGAAGCGCCAAAGATTCACCACTGCCGATCTGTGCATAGATCGGCCCTGGGCACGCACCCGTAATAGCCCAGCCAAGGCCAAAGAGAATACCACCAAAGATCATGCCCTTTTGAAAGGGTTTCTCCTTGAGCTGAATCGCTTCGCCTTGTACCGTGCGGAGCCCTAGCCGCTTTAGGATCAACAGGGAAAGAGCCCCTGTGACCACCGCCGAGGTGATCACGAGATACATATGGGCTTCTTGAAAGGTAAACATCTTTTGGATGCGATACCATGAAATCACTTCGGACTTGGTGAGGATGATGCCAAAGGCCATCCCTACTAAAAGGACACGAATGGCTTGCGCGAAGGTGATGGTTATTGGATTGGCGGGCTTCGTTGGCTTGCGCTGCGCCTGCGTTTGTATGGTTTCCTGAATCATTGTCTATTTCTACTTTTCTATTACTTGGAAGTTATACACTTAGACCAGAGCTGACAGGTTTGGAAAATCTGTCAGCTCTTACGATGACGGCTGTATCAAGCCTTCACGAAAAGAATCGCGTGAGGGCCGTCATGATCAAGCCGCCAGCAAAAAAACTGAGGGTGGCAACCAAACTGGGCCACTTCAAATTGGAAAGCCCCATAATGGTGTGCCCAGAGGTGCAGCCATCGGCATAACGCGTGCCAAAACCCACCAAGATCCCGCCGATCAGCAGGAGAAGGGCACCGGGCCAACTGTAGTAATGGGCTGGCAGCAGGGCCACGGACGTGCTCGAAAGAAACTGGGTGGCGACCAGGCCCCCTAGCGCAATCCCTGCCACAAAGATCAGATTCCAGCTCTCTTTGCGCCAATCATTGCTGCGCAGATACGGCAATTTCGAGTTTGGCGACACGATGGAACAGTAGTGGCGGAAGCTGCTCGAAATCCCCAAGGTTTTGCCAGAAAGTAGTAGTAAGAGGGGGACACTAAGCCCAATCAGCGGCCCTGAGATGTACCAAGGCCAGGACTGTAAAAGCCATTCCATGCTCTTTATTTCTCCTAAAGAAAAGGTATGTTTCAACCGTTGTTAGTGACTATCACGAACCTGCCGGGGACGGGCTAACCAAGGTCGCTATTGGGAGCCAGTCTCTAGCCCGTCCCCGGCAGGTGACCCGGGGCTAACCAAGGCCGCCATTGGGGGCTAGCCGGTAGCCCGTCCCCGGCAGGCACCGGTATCAAGCGCTAGGCCCCGCGGGCAGTCTCTAGTGTTTTGGCCCAAATCTCTTTGCCATCGCGTAGATTGATCACATTCTGAAAGCCCTGGCTGCGCAGTAGGCTCGCCGCAATTTGCGAACGATAGCCGCTGGCACAGTTGGTGATCACGGTATGATCGCGCGGGATCTGCGCCAAAGATTGGGGAAGCGCACCCAAATGGATATGGCGTGCTCCCCGAATATGTTCCTCGGCAAACTCGCTCTGGTTGCGGACATCGATCACCACAATGCCATTCTGGGGGAGGCGTTTGGCTAACTCATGGGTACTCCATTCGGGGAGACGCTCGGTCTTGCCGCTGACGACGCCTGGCGTGGCATAGCCCGCCACCTGATCGATGCCAATGTTGCGCAGCGCGGTGAGGAGTTCATCTACCGCGGCTGGCGACGGCGCAAGAAAGGCAAACGGCTTGTCATAGTCAATGAACCAGCCGACAAAGGTGCTGAAATCCTTGCGTTCTGGGATGCTGACCGTACCCGCAATGTTGGCCGCGGCATAGTCTGTGCGGCTGCGGAAATCAGCGACAAAGGTGCCCTGCGCGAGCAGCTCATCGAGCGCGGCCCGGTCGAGTAGGCGGGGCGTGAGCAGATCCTTGAGCAAGGCCGGGCCGATTTTATTCACCTTTTTCATCTGGGCAAAGTAGCGCGGGGCCTCTGGTTGGCCGCTGAGCAACCAATGGACAAAGGCATCTTCTGCGGTGAATTGAAAGGCCGGGTTAAACAGTTTCTCATAGCCCAATGTCGTCGATGGGATCGCACCCAACGCCTTGCCACAGGCGCTCCCCGCGCCATGGGCGGGCCAAATTTGTAGATAATCGGGCAGTGCTTTGAAGCGTTCCACCGTTTGGAACTGCCGTCGCGCCCCTGGCTCGGCGGTGCCCATCATCCCCGCCGCCGCTTCCAACAGATCCGGGCGACCCACATCCCCCACAAAGAGAAAATCACCAGTAAAGACCCCCATCGGTTGGTTGGCACCGGCGGTGTCGGTGATCATAAAGGCGAGATGCTCTGGCGTGTGGCCTGGTGTATGGAGCACATCGACCTTGACGTTGCCGACCATCCAGCTATCCCCTTCATAGACCAAGACCACATTCGGTTCATGGGCATATTGATATTTCCAATTTTCATCCCCCATGTCGCTGAGATAGATGGTGGCACCGGTAGCTGCCCCTAGCTCACGGCTGCCACTGACAAAGTCAGCATGGATATGGGTCTCGGTCACATGGGTAATCTTGAGACCCTCTTTGGCCGCGGTCTGGAGATACGGGGTGATATCACGCGCCGGGTCAACCACTAAGGCTTCACCCGTCTTGGCACAGCCCACCAAATAGGAGGCTTGGGCTAACCGATCATCATAAAAATAACGTAGCAACACGATCGAAACTCCTTTTACTTATGGTCGCCAACGGCCCGCACGATCCAGCGCGGGAACCGTACATGGATTGGGGCAGCGGACGAGCCGCTGCTCAGTGGTGGCTACTTATGTTGCCCAATAATGCCGATAAAAGATTCATTGTCTTTCCCTTCTCTCGCTTCGGACTGATACAGATAGAACTTCCACACCAAGTGTGGTTCCTCACCTAAGACCGGACAGCGCTAGCCTTGCGTATTGGATAAGTAGATTCTAGTTGCATTTGAATTCGTTTTGTTCTCCCAACTTCCTTATAATAGCTATAAGTCACAGCTTATAACTGAACGGAATAAACCTGGATAGGTCTCCTCTATGCTTGATCTCTACAAACTTGATATTTTTCTACAGGTGGTGCGGGCTGGCAGTTTTAACCGGGCAGCCGAGGGGTTGCTCATGAGCCAATCGGCGGTGAGCCAGCATATCCAAGATCTGGAGGTGGGCTTGGGAAGTGTCCTCTTCGAGCGGGGGCGGCGCGGCGTGCGGTTGACCAAAGCAGGCGATGCGTTACACGGCTATGCGGTGCGGATCTTTGCGCTACTTGCGGAAGCCGAAAATGCTGTGACCGATGTGGGCAAATTGAGCAGCGGCCAGCTCACCATCGGCGCAACCCCTGGTGTTGGCGGCTATTTACTGCCAGATGCGATCTTGGGCTTTCGCCAACAGTTCCCCAAGCTCTCGGTTGTGTTGCAAACAGGGATTACGCCACAGATCATCACTGAACTACGGTTGGGTCGATTGGCCCTTGGCTTTATTGAGGGTGAAATCACCGCGGCAGATGAGCCTGATCTGGCAATCTATCCGCTGGAAGCGGTCGAACAATTTGTGGTGGTGGGGCCTAATCATCCTTGGTGGGGGCGTACCCAAGTGGCGATCGGCGAATTGCAGGGGCAGTCCTTTATTATGCGCCAGGCGGGGAGCCGTAGCCGCCTGTGGCTCGAACAGAAGCTGCGTGACTATCAAATTGAGCCCCTGATCCGCGGCGAGTTCGACAATGTCGAGTCGATCAAGCGCATGGCTTCCTTGGGGACCTGTGTTGCCATTTTGCCGCTCTATGTGGTGGAAAACGAAGTGGAGCGCAAGGTCGTGCAGGCGTTACCATTGGTGGACGCCCCTTTGCAGCGCACGCTACGGCTGATCTGGCTCCAGGAAACCTTCTTTAACCCCATTGCGCGCGCCTTTTTGCAGCATCTCAGTGTGCAGCTACCCGCCTTAGCCGCGCTGGAAGGCGTTCATCGGCTTCCTGCCCAGCAGGCTTAAAACCCCTGACTAATATGCAGTAATCTTTTCAGACAGACTATGGTATACTATCTAGTACCAAAAAATGATGAGGAATTACGCAAGCCGCGTCGTCTGCCAGGCGAACCTGACAGCTTTTCAAAACTGATCAGGTTCGCCTGTTCGTGACTCCTATCTATCGAAAAACCTATTGATCTACCCGAACGCGGGCGGTTCGGCTGGTGGTTGTAATCGCCAAGGAGTAGATTCGTGTTAGTGAGGCAACTGTGGGAACGCAAGTAAATCCGAATGACAAACGTGCCGAGAATGACAAAGCTGTAGAGAATGACAAAGCTGTAGAGAATGACAAAGCTGTAGAGAATCATGATGCCTCTGCCCCCACCCAGGGGCCAACGGAGGGGCCAACGGAGGGGGTGGATTTCATTCGCACGGTCGTGAATGAGGATCAGCGCTCGGGCAGATATGGTGGGCGCGTGATTACGCGGTTCCCACCGGAACCGAATGGCTATCCGCACATCGGCCATGCCAAGTCGATCTGCCTTAATTTTGGTATCGCGCTGGATTATGGTGGGTATTGTACCCTGCGCATGGACGATACCAATCCGACCACCGAAGATGAGGAATATGTCCGCGCCTTGCAAGATGCCGTGTCGTGGCTAGGCTTTGATTGGCAGCAGCATATGTACTATGCTTCGGACTACTTTCCCCAGTTGTACGCCTTTGCCGAGCAATTGGTGCTCGACGGTAAGGCTTATGTCGATAGCCTCAGTGAGGAAGAGATCCGCGCCTACCGCGGGAGTGTGACGGAGCCAGGGCGGGAAAGCCCCTATCGCAGCCGGTCGATTGCGGAAAATCTTGATCTGCTCCGGCGCATGAAAGCGGGTGAATTCCCGGATGGGGCCCATGTGTTGCGTGCCAAGGGGGACATGGCCTCGCCCAACATGAAGATGCGCGATCCTTTGCTCTATCGCATTCGCCATGCCCACCACTATCGCACCGGCGACGAATGGCGCATCTACCCGATGTATGACTTTGCGCACCCTCTCTCCGACGCCATTGAAGGGGTAACCCATTCGATCTGCACCTTGGAATTTGAGAACAACCGCGAAATCTATGATTGGCTGGCTAACAACCTGCTTGAAGAGCCACGGCCCCATCAATATGAGTTTGCCCGGCTGAACCTGGACTATGCTGTGATGAGCAAGCGTAAGCTCCTCCAACTCGTTCAGGAAAAGTATGTCAAAGGTTGGGATGATCCTCGCCTGCATACGATTGCAGGCTTGCGCCGCCGTGGGGTGACGCCAGAGGCCATTCGCACCTTCTGTGACAAAATCGGCGTGGCCAAGGCCAATAGCCGGGTCGATATGGCGCTGTTAGATCACTGCATTCGCGATGATCTCAACACCAAAGCCCCCCGGGTGATGGCCGTGTTGCGTCCGCTCAAGGTGGTGATCACCAACTACCCCGCCGCGCAGACAGAGACATTGGATGCCTCTTTCTGGCCGCGTGATGTGCCCAAAGAGGGATCGCGCCCTGTGCCCTTTACGCGGGAGCTCTATATTGAGCAAGATGACTTTCTGGAAAATCCGCCCAAGGGCTTTCATCGCTTGGTTCCTGGGGGTGAGGTGCGGCTGCGCTATGCCTATATCATCAAATGTGAGGAAGCGATCAAGGACGCGGCTGGCAACGTGATTGAGCTACGCTGCACCTATGATCCAACCTCCCGCGGCGGGGCCGCGGCGGATGGGCGCAAAGTCAAAGGGACCATTCACTGGGTTTCCGCGGCTCATGCTGTGCCAGCCGAGGTGCGGATCTATGACCGCCTCTTTACCGTGCCGAATCCAGAAGAGGTGGAAGAAGGCAAGCGCTTTCAAGATTATATTAACACCGACTCACTGGAAGTGCTACAGGGGTTAGTGGAACCGAGCGTGGGGAATGCGCTGCCGGGGGATCGTTTCCAATTTGAACGCCAGGGTTATTTTGTGGCCGATAGTGTAGATAGCCAACCCGGTGCGCTGGTCTTTAACCGCATTGTCGATCTGCGCGACTCGTGGGCCAAAGCGACTCAAGCCGACAATGGCACCGGCTCCGCTCCCCGCGCGGCGAAAGTCCCCACTGCTCTGGCCGCAACCGCTGTCCCCGCCGAGAGTAATACCGCTAACCGCAAGTCGCGCACCGAAGCGCGTGACGAAGTGCGGGCGCAGCAGCCTGCCCTAGCCGAGCGCCTTGCACACTACACCACGGCATTGGGCTTGCCTTTTGAAGATGCCGATGTCTTGACCGGTGACCTCGCTTTGGCAGACTTCTTTGAAGCAGCGCTGGCCGTGCATCGCAATGCCAAGAGCGTTGCTAACTGGGTGCTGAACGAAGTTTTGCGCGAGCTCAAAGAAAGCCCGCTGGATACGCTGCATTTTAGTGGCGCACAATTGGGGCAATTGGTGGCCCTCGTCGATGCCAATACCATCTCGTCTGCGGCAGCCAAAGAGGTCTTTGCCGAACTCATGACCACCGGGGGCGATCCCAAGAGCATTGTAGAGACGCGCGGCTTGCAGCAAGTTTCCGACACCGCACAACTGCTGCCGCTGATCGAGCAGGTGATTGCCGCCAATGGCGAGAAAGCGGCCCAATACCGCAATGGCAAGACCGGCTTGTTAGGCTTTTTTGTCGGCCAAGTCCTGCGTCAGACCGGCGGCAAGGCCAACCCTCAGGTTGTCCAAACGTTAGTGCAAGAGCAGCTCGGCTAAAAGATGCTGGGTGATAGCGTGCTTCGTTTTATGCTGCGCCAGTCATGCTATCACCCAGCCACTCCCTCCGTACCGCGGACTAAACGAACTCATGGCAAATGAAGTGATCCTATTGGTGGAGGATGAGCGCGCCGTGGCCCACGGTCTGCGCTATGGCCTCCAGCGTGAAGGGTTTACCGTGCTTTGGGCCGAGACAGGCCAAGCCGCGCTCGACCTCGCCCGCACCCAGCAGCCGCAACTGATTCTCCTGGATATTCGCCTACCTGATATGACGGGCTTTGATGTCTGTCGGCAATTGCGTAGTGAAGGCATGCGCCAGCCCATTCTCATCCTCACCGCGCGTGATGAAGAAATTGATAAGGTGCTCGGGCTGGAATTGGGGGCAGATGACTATGTTGTCAAGCCCTATAGCTTGCGTGAAATCATTTCACGCATTCGCGCTTTGTTGCGGCGCGCCTATGGCGAACTGGCCCAACCTGCTACGGAAAGTACCTTGCGGTTTGGCAACATCCAAGTAGATTGGGCGCGGATGCGGGTGTTGCGCAATGATGTTGCGGTTGAATTAACGCCGATCGAGTTTCGCCTCCTCCGCTGCTTGCTTAGCCAACCCGACCGCCCCATTACACGCGAGGCGCTGATTGAAAATGTTTGGGGCTATGGCAGTGACATTGAAAATGATCGGACGGTGGATGCCCATCTCCGCCATCTGCGCCAAAAACTTGAAGACGACCCCGCCCAACCACGCTGGCTTGTAACGATCCGCGGGGTTGGCTATAAATTCCAACCATGAACCCCGGCCTGACCTACTTTCGGCCACTCCCTTCGCGCCATTGTTGCGAAATCTCAACATTTCCATAAAGCTGGCACAACCTATCTCCGCTACACTAGCCTTGTCACCGGTGACAAGTGGTTTTAGTGATACGAATAGGCGTTAGGCCGTTGGTCATACCAACCAACGGCCTGACGCCTACCAAAGCAACAAAAGGATGTAGGTATGCAGAAACAATATGCTTCAATTCGTTGGGTGGCCTTGCTCTTGGCCCTCTGTTGTGCGGTAGGGTTGAATACGGCGCTCTATGCTGCCGATGACGAAGAGACACCGGCCGAGCCTGGGGTGCTGATTGTCGGGGTCGATCCAACGGGGCCTGCCGCGGCCGCCGGTGTGGTCCGGGGGGATATTTTGCTGATTGTCGATGGTGTCCCGACGAATGATGTGGCCGAGCTGACCAACGTGCTGGTCACGCTGACGGATCAAACGACCGTAACGCTGCAAATTCAACATGGTGACGAAGTGCTGGATCTCGCCGTGACGCCAGCGCTGCGCGCACAACGGGCCTACTTGGGGATTAAGCCCTATGAAACACTGACGGCTTTGACCGCCACGGTTATGCAGCCCTTGCCCCTCTCTGAATCGATCGCCGTCCAAGTTGTGCCTGCGGCTGCGCCAGATAGGGTTGCCCCAGATACCACTATCTCAGGTGTAACTGCCTCAGGTGTAACTGCTTCAGGTGTAACTGCTTCAGGCATAACTGCCTCAGACGCGACTGTAATGTCAGTCTCGGCCACAACTCAATTGGTCATTATCGAAGTTGAGGCTGGCAGTGCCGCTGCTGCAGCTGGCTTACAGGCCAACGATAGGATTGTGGCCTTGAATGGCGAAGCTGTAACCGCGCCGCGTCTGTTGCGCGCTCGCTTGGCCGAACTCGCACCCAATGATGCGATCACCCTAACCGTCACGCGTGGCGAAGACGCACCAACCGATGTGGTGGTGACTTTGGGGGAAGGTGCAGAAGGCGAGGCGCGTTTGGGCGTGAAGGTTGGTGTAAATGTCATGGTAGCCCACGCGATGACTGCCGATGGTCAAGCGCCCCTGCCGTACACCACCCCGGTTCAGCCTGTGCCCAACTTCTATCGCTTTCAGCAGGCGCTACCGATGCCCTTTTCTTATTGGATGATCCCGGTGCCGGTTTTTGCGCCAGATGTATGGAATATGGAACAATGGCAGTCCATGACGGGCTTTATGCAATACCCACAAGTGCAGTCGCCTATGCTGCTGGCTCAACCGACCACATCTGGGCAGCGCGAGTCGATCACGATTTCTCGTGTACAGCCAGGCCAATGGGTAACGCAACCGGCGGTGCCTCTCCAACAAGGATCTGTCACGATTATGCAGGGTCAACCGGGAGAATGGGTGGCGCAACCGGCGGTGCCATCGGCTACTACAGGCGGGCAGGTCGAAGGCGGCGTCGCTCAACCGGCTGCACCAGTAGGCGACGACTATTATTGATGCTGTTGCCAGATACCTGGCGGGCATGCCGTGGTTCGCGTTGAGTGATAGCGGCTAAGCCAGACCTGACAGGTTTGGAAAACCTGTCAGGTCTTAGATGACCAACCAATTGCTGGGTAAGATCTGACAGTCCGGATGCGCGGTTTTGATCAGTAGTTCGGGAGTTGCTATGTTTCGTTCGATTCGTTGGCGTTTGGTTGCCAGCTATACCTGTATGACGCTCCTCGCCGTGACTTTGGTGGGGGTCTTGGCCCTCTTTTTGATCGAACGCTACCTGCTGCACCAAGAGCGGGATTATCTTGCCCTGAACGCGAACGCGGTTGCGCGGCAGCTAGAGCCGATGCTACAAGCGCAGGTCGCGCAACCGGTTTTGGTCGATCTAGCGCGGACAACTGCGCTCTTTAGCGATGTGCAAGTACGCATTCTCGATGCCCAAGCACAACTTCTTGCCGACTCTGGACAACCCTTCCCGGATACGGTGACCTTGATGCTTGAATCCGCGACAGGTGCCGCTGCTGGCGTCACCGCCAGTGCCTCACGTGAGGCTGGCGTTTGGGTACAGGTCTATCCGGCGCAAGCGGCTACCGCGGCGACGGCCCATGGCGAGCAAACAGGTTCTACCGCGAAGGCGAGTCTACCAACCTTGCCACCCCTGGTGCTCTTCCGGCGTGGGACTGAATTTCGTAATGACCCTGGCTTCGGGGAAGGCTTCTTATCCACTACCCTAGTGACCGATACGCGGGTGATTGTGAGTTCACAAGTGGTGACCAGGACAACGGCTGTACAACCGATAATGCCTGTACAAGCTGGCGTGGCAGAAGCTGCCTCTACGCTAGAAATGGTCGAACCCATTGCCGTGCCCGGTGGCTATCAACTGAGCCGCCTTTGGCAGACCCTTTGGGGAGAACCACAAAGGGTGACGAAGGCCGTCAGCAGTGGTAGTGACGTGATGGGGTATGTCGAGCTGCGCAGTACACCAGCCTTTGCCACGTCGGCGTTGGCGCTAATGCAACGGGCCTTTTTGGTCGCGGGTGTGGGCGTTGCTTTCCTCTCAATGCTCGTGGCGCTCTGGATGAGCCGCAGCCTGACGGCTCCACTCCAGGATTTGATCCAAACCACGGAACAGATGCATAGCGGTGCTTTGTCGGCGCGGGCGTCGGTGCGTACGCAGGATGAGATCGGCTTGCTGGCAACCCAGTTCAACACCATGGCCGCTCAGCTAGAAAGTAGCTTTGCCGAGCTGGCTGCCGAACGGGACGCCCTCCGCCGCTTTGTGGCCGACGCGTCGCATGAATTGCGCACGCCGATTACGGCCCTCAAGACCTTTGGCGAACTTCTCTTGGGCCCAGCCGGTGAGGTGGCTACGACTCGCCAGGAATTTTTGCAGGAGAGCCAGAAACAGGTGCAGCGCTTAGAATGGATGACAAGCGCTCTGCTCAAGCTTTCGCGATTGGATGCCGGATTAACCGAGCTAAAGACCGAAGTTGTTGACTTGCGTGAGCTACTAACCGCTACCACCAAACTCTTCCTCGCCCGTGCGGAAGAGAAAGCGATTACCTTGACCATTGTCACCATGCCTACCCCTGTGCTGGCGCTCTGTAATCCAAGCTATTTGGAAATGGCGCTGGTGAACCTACTGGATAATGCGCTGAAATTTACCCCGACGGGCGGCTTGGTCCAGCTGGGCGCCGCCGTGACCACCCTGCCCCATAAGGCTGAAAACACAGTTCCTTCGGTGGCATGGGCCGAGCTTTGGGTGCACGATGACGGTGTTGGGATTGCCGCAGAGGAATTGCCTTATATCTTTGACCGTTTCTACCGTGGTTCGCTCGCTCTGCCGAGCAAGGTGCCAACAACGGCGCGCGTCGATCCAGATATCGGCTCTGGGCTAGGGCTAGCCATTGTCCAGAGTATTGTCAAAGCGCATCAAGGTCAGGTCACCGTCCAAAGTCGGCGCGGTGGTGGCAGCTTGTTTGTTTTAAAATTGCCCTTGGCAACCGGAAAATCGGCACCATAAGGGTTGTTGGAACAGGGGCGGCCAGGGTATACTTATCCTCATGCCAACACCCAATATCTTGCTCATTCATGCGGATCAACATCGTGCCGATTGTATTGGCGCGCATGGTCATCCCTTTCTCCAAACGCCTCATCTTGATCAACTGATCGCTGAAGGGGCGAATTTCACCAATGCCTTTACCCCGATCCCCCTCTGTACACCGGCTCGTACCTCGCTCCTCACAGGGCAGTGGGCGATGCAACATGGGGTGATTGCCAATCCTGATACAGAAGCGGCACGCGCGCTCGATCCGCAGACGCCGACCTTTAGCCAACTGTTGCACGACGCTGGTTATTTCTTGGGGTGTGTTGGCAAATGGGGGGTGGATCCCCATAATTTGCCCACCCAATATGGCTTTCACTTCTATCGTTCTGAGCGCGATTATAGCAAACAGCGGCAGCAATTGGGCTTGCCACCCAAGCCGACCACCAATCGTTGGTTTGGCGAGGTTGATCCCTATATTACGCCGGAACAATCGCAATTAGCTTGGGGCGCCGACATGACGATCCAACTGTTGCAACATGCCACGGAGCAGCAGCGCCCCTTCTTCTTGCGTTGGGACCCCAGTGAGCCGCACCTGCCCAATGTGGTGCCAGAGCCCTATGCTAGCCTCTACCCACCCGCGACGATTCCACCCTGGCCTAATTTTGTCGATCCGCTGGTGGGCAAGCCTTTTATTCAGCGCCAACAGCGCCATAGTTGGGGGATTGCAGAATGGGGATGGCAGGAATGGGCTCCGATTGTGGGGCGCTATCTTGGTGAAATTACCTTGCTCGACCACCAGATCGGGCGTGTCTTGCAGCGGTTGGCCGAGCTTGGTCTGGCCGAGAATACAGTGGTCATCTATACGGCGGATCATGGTGATCTCTGTGGCGCGCATGGCATGATCGACAAGCACAATGTAATGTACGACGAATTGGTGCGGGTGCCTTTGATCGTACGTTGGCCAGAGCAGATCCGGGCGGGGCAACGGTGTGATGCCTTTGTCACTTCGGCCATCGATCTAGCCGCCACTTTTTGCGAGCTGGCCGGTGTGATCCAACCAACCACATTTGCGGGCCAAAGCCTGCTGCCCAGTGTGACCATGAATCACACTGCTACAGAGCTTCCCACCCCTAACGCACGGACCGATATCTTTGCCACCTATCATGGCAACCAGTTTGGTCTCTATAGCCAGCGCATGGTACGCAACGCGCAGTGGAAATATGTGTGGAATGCGACGGCAGAGGACGAATTCTATGATCTACGCCAAGATCCTGGGGAATTGCTCAATTTGGCCGCAGATCCAAGTTACCAAGAGGCGATCGCCGCGCTGCGTCGGCGCTTGGTTGAGTGGATGGAAAAAACGGGGGATCGTCTGCTGAACCCTTGGGTGCGTCAACAGCTGTTGCAGGGGCGCAAGGCAAGCTAGCAAAGCGCCCTGCCTTATTGGGCCGTATTCACCATCTCTTTGATCTGTTCGCGGTAGAGGGCAACCCACTCGCCCTGAATCCGCTCGCGATTGGCCGCCGTCCAAGGAATATCTAGATCATAGAGTTGTTGGCGAATCTGCTCAGCCGATGCGCTGTCCATGATCTTGAGTTCCGTCTCGGCTGCCGTAATGACCCGATCTTGGGCATATTGTTGCATAGCGCTATCGCTAATGGCCCAATCGAGAAAAAGTTTTGCCGCTTCTTTAATATGCTCTTTATGGATCAGGGCATTAACCTCGAGATCCCACCCCGTTTCATCACTGGGGACAACGAGCGTCATGGCTTCATCTTCGGGAAAATAGGCGCGATAGTCGTAGGTGACCCCAATCCAATATTCGCCCTCGCGGACACGCCGACAGACACCCGGCGCTTGGCTCGCGTAGACGCCCTCGGTGTTCTCATGGAGCTGGGCTAGATAGTCCCAACCTTCAATATCCCCATAGCGTTGTAAGATGGTAGACATGAGCAGATACCCGACACTCGTTGTCCCGGGGGATAGTACCAATAGCTTACCCTTGTAGATCGGGTTTACCAGATCCAGCCAAGATTGGGGTAGGGGCAAATTATTTTTGGCGAGTTCGGCTTGGTTGACACAAAAGACAATCGAGCGCGCCGCAATCCCCACCCATTGGGGTGGCTCATTGGCGTCGCGAAACAAGGGGTCAATCCGTTCGATGCCAGCTGGTCTGTAAAAGGTGAGGAGGTAGTTCCATTCCAGCGGTAACATGCTGGTAACGGCTAGGCCCCAGATCACATCGGCATTGGGCGCGTCTTTTTCGGCCAACAGTTGTTGGGCAAGCTGAAGGGTCAGGCCATCGACTAGGGTGACCTCAATATCCGGATATTCCGCTTGAAAAGCCGCCAAATAGCGATAGACAATATCACCAGGAATAGCTGAATAGACAGTGATCGCTTTTTCGTTTTGTTGCTCAGTCGCGTGCATCGGTTGGAGGGCATAATTGATGCCAAAGACACCCAGGACAACCACCAAAATGAGAGCTAGGAAGAGACGTAGATAGGGCGACTGGAAAAATCTTAGCATATTAGGTCAACCATTGGGCGAGATTCCGATCCGAGTGTTCTAGCTGCCTATAGAGATCCATTAACTCCTGATCAACCAGCTTCCGCATGGCAGCCGTGGCGGCGGCTTGCTTAGCCGCTTTGTCGGAGATAAAGTGAGTCGTGTCATTGTCATCTTTGGAATAGTATTCAAATTGGGTTTGCATGACAGCCAGTTGATCGGGCAAGATCGGGTATTGAAAGGCGCGCTCTAGGATTGTCTGGAAATTACTGTTCGTTAGCCGATCATAATTGAGAAAATGGAGCTTGTCACTTGGGTTTTGGAGAACTGTCTTAAAGTAACGGGCAAAAATCTTGGCTAAGAAAACAAATTCATCCATGGCCTGAATTTCGGCGAGCGGCTCTCTGAGCATATAAGCGCCGACATTTTGTTGTTTGAAGCCTAAGGTCCAAACCGGATTCCAATGACTGGATACCAATACTTCGACCGGATCACGGTAGATAAAGAGACAGGGTACATCCGGAAAAGCTTTGATAATGAAATCGGCAAAGAGGGCATTCCAACTTCTAAATTTGACAAAGTAGGCGCGCTGTTCAGCTGTACGCTGCCGGCCTAGGGCCAGCACTAGGTTACGATAGATTTGCAACGCGTGCGCGTCGGTCATAACCGCGGCCTGCCAGCCTTGGGTGAGATAGTGCCACACGCCATCATTCAGGGGGGTACCCTCGTCAATGACAATATGATGGATGCTGCGTGCCAAAGACTTGGCCAACAAGGTCGAACCACAACGGCTCATGTGAAAGATAAAACCAGCAGGATAGAGGCTGTCGGGCACCAACTGTGGCATTGCCAAGGGTTCAAGGTTAGTTGTTAGCAGGGTCTCGGCGGCGTGGGTTGCCAAAAGCCCTTGGATTGCATATTCGAACTTGGTCTTTGTAAAGCGAAACGCACCAACATCCAGCCACTGTACTTGGTACTCTTGGTGTTGATGTTTGACATCGATTGGAATGAACCCCCGTTGTTGTTGAATCATCTGAATCGGATCAGGAAATATAGATACCATTGCTGAGTTGACCATATCCTTGTTGCTGATCATGCAGTATACCACAAATGAGCTTGATGGCGCGACTACCTTGGGTGTCACTGTGGGTGGACTGCAAATGTCGTATGCTTGATTGTTGAACGCAGACAAACTGGGTAGATGCTAAGCCATTGCCTGCTTGGTTGATCAAGCGTGGCTGGGCACAGTGGATAAGCTCGTCTACTATAGATCATATGCGTACCTAAGCGGCTTCGCAACAGCAAAATGTCGGAACTGTGATTCAAACTTGGCAACAATGAAATGGCGCAAAATGTATGGTGTCCCAGGGGGCTAGCTAGTTACAGCCGGTCAGCAGGGAGCTCTGATTTTCTTGGGTATTGGCACTGATGGGGGGTAAATATCCGGCGGGCCACTGCGTGTCCTGATCATGGCTAACGCCACGTAGACTAACGCCCGATGCAGGCCGTTCTTCATATTGATTATATTGGATCGTCGAGATAGTAATATTTTGCAGATTGGCGCAATTGAGCGCCGCACCATTCAGAAGGACCCCCTGGAGACGAGCATTACTAATATTGGCCCCACTCAAGTTAGCCCCACTGAGATTGGTGAAATTAAGCTTTGCTTCGGTCATTGTCACTTTGGTCAGATTCGCGCCCATAAATTGGGTGGAATCGCCTTGGATATCGTCTAATTGGGCCTGCGTAACGTTGGTGCCAGCTAGGTTGGTATAGGCCAAATTCGCACCGACCAAGCGAACACCCCGCAGATCCGCCCCCTGCAAAATTGCACCAAGGCGACTTGCGCTGTCGCCGAGCTTGGCGCCTGATAGATCCGCACCCACCAAATTGGCTCCACGCAAATCGGCACCAATCAGCTGGGTTCCTTTGAGATCGACCCCCCATAACTTGGCCCCGATGAGACGTGCTTGGTTGAGAATGACGGCTGTCAATGTCACATTGGCGGTGAGATCGATCCCTGTCATAATCGCGCGGGTTAGATCCGCACCCGATAAATTGGCCCCGCTCAGGTTGGCGCTCGTGAGATTGGCCCCGGTGAGATTGGCACCATGGAAGTTCACCCCGCCTAGGTCCGCGCCAACGAAATAGGCGTTGCGCAGATCCGCGCCGGATAGATCCGCGTTACGGAGAATGGTGCGATGGAGATTGGCCCCCGAAAGATTGACCCCAATCAGTTGAATTCCGGTTAAGTCGCAGCGTGATAGATCGCGGCCACGCAGGTTGACTGACGTGTCGGTTAGGCCACAGCGGCGCGACCAAGGGATGGTGCAGCTTGTACAAAAGATGACGACAAGCACAAAAAGAAAGTAACGGTTGGCTCGGGGCATAGAGCGAGTAGACCAAAAGAGAGGCATGGACATTAATGACCTTTATTGGCACGGCGCGATTGCAGAACGATCAGTTTACGCTTGCTTTCTTCGAGCTGGCTCGGCGCGACGGGAAAGAGCCCTGTTTGCCCGATAATCTGATCGACATGTTCAAGATAAAATTGTAAAAATTCGTGCAGATTGGCTTGTTCCGCTAGCTGCTCGCTGTCGATATAGAGGAACAAGGGCTGTGACAGTAGATAACTGCCGTCCATCACGCTCTGCTCCGTGGGCATCACACCATTGATTGGGAGTAGCTTCAGCGCTGTTGCGTTCTGTTGATAGTAGGCAAAATCCAAAACGCCAACCGAATAGGGCTGACTGACCACTCCTTGGACCACTTGTGCATTATTGGCGCTAAGATAGGTCTGGGGCGCTTGGGCCACTGCGCCTATGTTTGTCCCAAAGACTCGATCCGCCCAAAACTCAAAACTGACTGAGCCAACATCCGGCACATAGCGCATGATCGCCTCGCGCGGCCAATCCAGGTTGACATCCGACCACCGTTCCGCGACCGCGATCTGGTTGAAGATGGGCAGGCTCAGGTCGTTTAGAAAGAGATTCTGTGGATTGACCACCACCACAAAGGCTTGCTGACCAATGGTGAGCCCTGTGGGGTTGCGTTGCTGGTTGGCGCACTGGTGGCTCTCCTCGGCGCTGGGTGGGCGGTGGCTCATGACAATTTCCACTTGATTCCCCGAACAGAATTGAGCAAACGCGGTCGCGACATCAATGTTGTCAATCAGCAAGGTCGACGTATAGCCGCTTTGCGCATATAAATTATAAACGGCTTGGGTCAATGGCATGAGCGCCGAAGTGCCCGCAATGCGGATGGTGTTGGGCGCTAGCGCGGCACTGTCACTGCTGCCCGCGGCTGGCATGGTATAGTCAAAAAAACGTTGACCGAGCATTTCGGCCAAAAAGGAGGTATTGCCAATGGGCCATTGGGTGTTACGATCAAAACTTACACCAGCTAGATCAACATCGGCAATAACGTGTAAGAGTTGAAGTTCATTCAGCTGCTGGAGGATAGGGTCTGTCAATAAATCCACCGGCGTCAGCTCGTCGCTGAGCAAGCGCACCCCGCTCAGATCCGCCGCCCGCAGATTGGCCCCATTGACCTGAGCGCCGATCAGACTGGCATCAACCAGCCGACTGCCCGTAAGATTCGCCGAGGAGAGATTCGTTCCGATCAAGTTCGCACCGACCAACCGCGCGTTGGCTAGATTGACACCGGTGAGGTTGCTCAAGTTGAGCCAACTGCCCGCTAAGTTTGCCGCTTGGAGGCGCGCCCCACTGAGATTGGCATTGCTCAGGCGGCTTCCTGTGAGGATCGCCCCGCTCAGATTCGCCCCGGTGAGATCAGCGTTGACAAAGCTAACGCCCGCCAAGTTTTTCTCCTGGAGCTGGGTTTCTACCAATTTGGCACCCGTAAAGGTGACCCCATCGAGATGGACTTGGGTTAAATTGACCTGTGTCAAATCGGTTTCGCTCAGATCTGCGCCCCGTAGATCCGTATCGTTGAGCTGTGCGCCGCGCAAATCCGCTTTAATGAGGGTCGCGCCGGTCAGGCGGGCCCCGTTCAAGTTGGCACCCTGGAGATTGACCCCAGTCAGGTTTGCCCCCGAGAAGTTGACGCCGTACAAATCGGCATTGCTGAGATTCGCGCCACTTAAATTGGCTTCGGTAAAGTCGCCGTTGCGTAGAACCGCGCCCGAGAGATCGCGGCCAATTAAATATTCACCGATACAAGTGGGGGCACAGCGCACCGCGCGCAGGGCGCGATACCGTACAATGCCAAAGATGCCCACAATCGATACGGCAATGAGAACTAACCACAAAACCATGCGTCGCATAATTGTCTGGCGTGTTTGGGTAATATAGTTAGAGGCGAGGATCGGTAACGCCAAGAAGATGAAACCAATCAGTACGATCGGGACAATCATCCCACCTCACCTTTCCCATAATTTGATGCTACCATAGCGGGCTCCACCGATCAGCGCTAATTCACCAAGCGGTATCATGATCATTTTCCTGTTCATCAATCCTGGGCTAGGTAAGTAGCCCAACCGGCCGGCGCCTAAGCGTTCCCAGGTGCGGCTGCCATCGTTTGCTCTTCGCTCGTCGGGGCCGCTTGACTTTGGGCAACGACCTCTTTCAGCGCTGCGGTAAAGATCTGTGGCTGCTGCGCCGCGGCTTGCTGAATGGCATTGAGGATATACGCTTGCCGTTGCGTTGCCGAGGCCATCGCTGTATCAAAAGAAGGAGGCGGGGCTGCCTGTTTCTGGACAAGCCTGGCATATAAGGCTTGCCCAAATTGCTGGTTCTCCTTCTGGGCTGGGGCGTGTACATAGCGGAAGAAGCGTTTGAGCGCATCAAAGTCTGCTTGGGCACCAGCGGCTTGATAGTTGGCGCGACAATAGGAGACCACAATGGCTTTGGCCTTGTCGGCGGTGGCTGGCATCTGGTTTAGGGTTCCATCCACTAAATCCGCCAACTGGAAACCCATTTCATCACAGAATTCGGCCACTTGTTGGGTGAAGGCCAGCAAGGCATCCGGTGGCAGGCGCTGGAGCCACCGCTGAACATCGGCATCCTCGGTCAGCGTTGCCGTAACCCACGCACGAAAGCGCAAGGCTAGATCCGGTTGTGCGCCACGGCTGAAACGTTCACGCAGGGCGGCAAGGGTTTGGGTTGCGCGCACCTGTAACGGCATCGGTGTAGGGGCATGACTGTTTGTGCTAGGTTCCCCCGTGCTAGCTGTGGATTTTGGTTGCCCAAGCCGCAAACGTTGTTTCCAGCCACGCGCCATAAATCCCAAACTGAGGAGGGCCACGATCAGAATAAAGTAGACTGACATAAGGATTCTTTCTACTTCAAAAAGGAATCGATCGCCGTTGAGGGGGATGGGATCGAGAGTTCATTGAGTGTACCAGAGAGCGGCGCTGTACTGGTTAGTGTCGCGGTCGAGCCTAGGCTATCGGTCAATTCGGGCAAGGGCAAGATAAAGGGGGAGTCGTTGGGGACCAACATCACCCGCACATTGGGGGCTAGCTTTTCAATATAGCGATAGGTAAGCAGCTCTGGGTTGGTTTGGAGGGCATCGGCAATCAGCTTCAGCGCCCGGGCTTGGGCACGGGCTTCGATCTCGACGGCATCGGCCCGCCCAAGGGCTAGATTCCGAATCTGTTCAGCCTCGTATTGGGCTTGAAGTTGTCCTTCCAACGCGATCTGCTTTTCTTCAATGGAGGCGGCATATTCAGGGGTAAAGGTAATATCGCGCAGCAGAAACTGATCCAGCACCAAGCCTTTATTACTAAATTCTGCCCGTAACAACGCGGTCAGCGAGGCTTCTAGATCCTTGCGGGCGGAACTGTTCACTTCATTGACCTTAAATTGGGAGACTTGGGTGCGGACCAGCCCCCGGATCACGGGGCGCACAAACTCCTCAATGTAGCGTTGTTGCCAGTCCGTATGGATCAAAACCGCTTGTTCCATATCAATGCGAAAGATGACCGAACAATCCAAGCGCACTTCCTGACCATCGCTTGTGCGCGCGCGGATCGAGTCGTCGCCCAACACCGCACCCTCCTCTGGCGCGTTGGACATGGTATAAGTCTGCCAATAGGTGGGATACTGCACCCCGCGTTCCAAGAAGGGTACTATCCAGTGCAAACCGGGGCGTAGTGGTTGGGGCCGTATCCCACCGGGCGTCGTCACCGAGATCACCACGCCCACCTCTTGGGGCTGGATAAAGATCAGTGCAAGACTGAGGATGCTGATCCCGGTCACCACCAGAAGTGGCAAAATCACCCGAAAAGAGAAAAGGTCGATCAGGGCTGGTAAGAGCCCGGCATTCCAGAACGTGCGAATAAAAATGTCGAGAGTATAGACGGTGAAGAGTACCCATCCGACCCAAGCGACAATATCCAGTAACCGATCAATATCGTATTCAAGCATGGTATCGATTTGCTCGTTGGTTTGCTGCGCCTATTAGCCAAAGCTGCGCGTCGCAAACCGGCTTATCCCAAAAATAGATGACTGCGTTCTCCGCATCTCCACTGGCTCCACTCACCCCATTCACCTCTAGGTGCCAGCTTGGCATACTGAGAAAGACGTTGGCTCACTTGGCAATGGGTGTCCCACCGTACGGTCGGGGCACGCCATTCTTACCGAACACAGTAAAGTACCTAAATTCTACCGCTCTGGCGCAATCTCGTCCAATGCACGACCACTTGTTTCGGGTAAGCGGGCGACAATGAAAGGCGTGATAAAGATCAGGATCGACATAATACTAACCGCCGTCCACTGGGAGCCAGCAAAGCCATAGACAATGCCAAAGACAGCTTGGCTTAACGCCGAACCAATCGCCGCCACCATGGCACGGGCTCCTGCTGCGGTGGAGCGATAGGAAGTTGGATAGAGTTCTGTGCTCAGCGTATCCACCGAGACATTAATCCCCATCATCCCAAAGAGCATGATCGCCCAGAGAATGGCTAAGGGCCAACCACTGGCATTGTAAAAGGCACTAATGAAGAGTGGCATACAGCTCAAGAAGATGATCGCGGCCCGTTTGCGCCCCACTCGATCACCCACATTGCCGGCCAAGGTATTGCCAAAGAGCGCCAAAAAGCCACCCGCCATGGTCAGAATGCTAATGTGCCAAGGTTGCCAGCCATGTTCCGATTGCAAATAGGTGGGGTCGTAGAAAAAGGCCACTTCCGCGGCAAAGGTATAGATAAAGACAATGAGGCTAATGGCCCAAAAGCGGGCCGGGTAGGCGCGCACCAAGTCGATCATCGGCTGGAGGTTCGCCATAAAGGGCTCTTCCCGATCCTGATTGGCTTGGGCCCGTTGGGCTTGGTGCTTTTGGAATTGGGCCGTTTCGGGCAAGTTACGGCGGAGGCTGCTAAGAATCACCAGCGGCACAAAGCCCAGGAAATAGAGGGCGCGCCAGCCAAACGGGAGAAGATCGATAAAGGCAAAGAAGAGCGCCGCTAGCCCAAAGCCCGTCGCCGCCATGGCTGCTAAAGCGCCCACCCCCCGCCCGCGGGCATCGGCGGGGAACTCTTCGGCAATCACCACCGCCGAAAGCAACATCTCTGCCGTCACAAACATGCGGGAGAAAAATTGCAGGGCGACAAACATGGGCACCGAAGTTGCAAAGGCCGTGGCACCGGTGAGGATCGTGTAACCAACAATGGTAATGATTAACAAGCGGCGACGGCCCACCCGATCCGCGGCTAACATCAGGAGAAAAGCGGGCAAAGCGCCCAACTGAATGATCGCAATATGATTGCTCAGCGCGGCATCGGCAATGCCCAAACTGCTCTGGATCTGGGGCAACGCCATCTGTAAAATCGCCAAGTCATAGCGATTAAACAAAGAGGCAAAGCCCACCAAGCCCAACAGCCGCCACTGATAACGATTGAGATTGGGCAAAGTGAGGGTGAAGAGAAAAGGTGCAAACCAAACCCATTTGGGCCATTTCTTCAGGACCTCTGCATCTGATCCAGCTTTGGTTTCGGTTTCCATACGACGGGGCTCCTTTACTGGTTGGTTACTGACTGGGTTGTTGTAGCGCCGTTTGCCAACGGTCGTGGTTCGCGGCGTAGATCTCTTGGAGAATCGCTGGCACATCGTAGGTTGGCTGCCAAGCTGGATAGTGGCGCTGGAATTTGCCCAAATGGCTGATCCACCAAATATGGTCACCCATGCGATTTTCCTCAGAATAGCGCCAACTCAGGGCTTGGCCGGTAATCGTTTGGCAAAGGTCGATCGCTTCGAGCATGGAGCAATTACTCACACGACCGCCGCCTAAATTATAGACTTCGCCAATGCGGGGCGCTTGATAGAAGGCATAGAAGGCACGAATCAAGTCGGCGCTGTGAATATTATCCCGCACCTGTTTCCCTTGATAACCATAGATGGTGTAAGGCGTCTGGGTGGCGGTGCATTTCATCAGATAGGCAAGAAAGCCATGCAATTGGGTGCCAGCGTGGTTCGGCCCGGTGAGACAACCACAGCGAAAACAGGCGGTGGGCAACTCAAAATAGTGACCATATTCCTGCACCAACACATCCGCCGCCACTTTGGAGGCTCCAAAGAGACTGTGGACCGTCTGATCGATCGACATATCTTCTTGGATGCCATCTGCATAGGGATGCGTGGGATCGATCTCCCACCGCGTTGCTTCTTCGCGCAAGGGCAGGCGATTGGGCGTATCGCCATAGACTTTGTTGGTTGACGTAAAAATAAAGACACTTTGGGGCGCGTACTGCCGCGTCGCTTCGAGCAGATTCAGCGTGCCCGTGGCATTGACCGCAAAGTCCGTATGCGGTTCACGCGCGGCCCAATCGTGAGAGGGTTGCGCGGCTGTATGAATCACCAAGCTGATCCGGCGACCATAGTGTTGGAAAACGCGCTGGATCGCAGCTTGGTCGCGAATGTCAATGGCTTCGTGGGTATAGTGCGCTACACTCTTTTCTAAACGCGCCCGATTCCAATCGGTAGATGCGGCTTGCCCAAAGAAATAACGCCGCATGTCATTATCTATCCCCACCACCTCCATGCCCAACTCGGCAAAAAAAGTGACTGCTTCTGATCCAATGAGACCGGCTGAGCCGGTGACAATGGCAACACTCATGCTTCTGTCCTTTTCCGTTTCTATATACGTAGAAGTTATGCAGTTGGCTGGGTAACAGAGACCTGACAGGTTTTCCAAACCTGTCGGGTCTGGTCTCAGTGCGTAACTTCTAATACTACCGAACTGGTGTGCGATTGCCTTGTTGTGTAAATAAAAGAATCTCTTCAGCGGCCCGCTGATAGCCACCCGCGGCTTGGAGCGATTGCCCAAGCCGCTGCGCACCCGCTTTGAACCGGGGATTTGACAGGATCTGATCGGCTGTGGCGCGCAGCCGTTCTGGGGCTGCTTCGTGGGTGAAGAGGGGCAGCCCCGCGCCCAATTCGGCCACGCGTCCGGCCACCATATATTGATCGCCCCGCTGTGGCACCACCAGCAGCGGCACCTGGTAGTAGAGCCCTTCATTGGCGCTATTCATGCCCCCGTGCGTGACAAAGAGCGCCGCCCGTTCCAGAATCTCTAACTGGGGTACATAATCACTGACAATAAAGTTGGCTGGCGGCTCCCCCAGTTGGGTCCGGTCCAGCTTGTTGCCAACCGCCATGACAATCTGATAGGGCGCATCGGCAAAGGCCCGAAAACAGGCGCGGTAGAAGTCCGGTAATTCGTTGAAGACCGTGCCCATGGAAATATAGATCAACGGCGCGCCACTCAATTGGTCAAAGGGAAAAGTGGTGGCTTCGTGGCGTGGCTTGATCGACGGCCCGACAAATTTATAGTTGTCGGTAAAGTGTTCGCCACCCAATTGAAAAAGCTGCGAGGTGAAGATAATGTTGAGCGGCTGGGGATTGCCCAGAAATTCAACTAGATTGGGGCAGCGCGTGCCATAGCGTTGATCGACCCGTTGGGCTAGCTGAAAATAGCTGTGCAGGTGCACCAAGGCCCGCTGTAACACCGCGGGCGACGCGCCGCCATAGAGCCGCGGCACCAGATACGCGGCATCGACCAACCGTTCATGGAGGGCAAAGACCACCGAGAGCGTGGCCGCGGGTACTTGGAGGATTTGGCTCGCCAGATTACCCCAAATACTTTTGGAGTCGAGCAGCAAGTAATCTGGTTGGAGGTCGCGCAACTCCGTCAATAAGGTCGGAAGCATGGCTTCGGTTAACCCAAGCAGCCGCTCCATATCACTAAAGAGCCCTTCGGTGGGCGGGCTGGGATCGAACTCATGATAGTCATAGCCATAGGCGCGAAATTCCGCGCCGGTTTGCTCAATGCGCGCGCGTGAACGCTCCGTCGAGTAATAGATCACCCGTTCGCCCCGCTGGACCAACGCTTCGACGACGGCCAGCTTGGGAGCAACATGGCCATGGGTTGGATAACACAGTACAACAGCAGTGGACACAAAGTTCTCCTAATCCATTCGGACTTACATAGCACAGACTAAACCTGACAGGTTTACCGCGGCGCTGAAAGGGTCGGATCCATGAGCGCCGTTTCCAGGGCTAGATAATCGTCATAGGTGTTGATATTGATATAGTGAAACATTTCATCAAAGCTATGACACAAGACCTTTTCGCCAACATCAATAGCGTATTGGATCAACCCCGCTAGCTCTTTGTTCCCTGTGCGTGGATCGGCTGGCATCAGATCCATATACCGGAGTGTTTCGTTGCGAAAGATACAGTGACCGGTGCCGATATAGGGCGTAAAGGGGCGCACCGGCTTTTCGACCAAACGCCAAACGCGGCGGGATTCTTCATCAAAGGCCAACGTGTAGTTCTTGCAGATCCGTTCGAGATCGCTTGTTGGCACCATGCCACAAATTAAGAAAGCATCTTGCTCGTGGAAACTTTGCTGCATGACTTGGTGATTGGCATCGACCAACACTTCGTCGCCGAGGAAGAGCCAAAAATCTGCCGTCCCTAATGCATCGCGGCCACACATCATCGCGTGCACCAAGCCGCGCGGTTCGTGTTGATAGGTGTAGGTGATGGGTACGCCCCGATAGCGATTGCCATAGGTGGCTTGGATGGTTTCAGCCAAATAGCCCACCACCAACACGATCTCATCGACCCCTAGCTCAACCGCGGTGTCCAGGCTAAAATCGGCCACCCGGCGATGACCAATCGGGGTAAGACATTTGTGCGCGGGCGCTTGTTGGCTACCGAAATAGGCATCGCGACTGCCGGCAAACCGGGTGCCTTTGCCGGCTGCCAAAACGAGTGCTTTCATGACGCGCTCTCCTTTATCGTTCAAGTTGCGCTTGCGTAAGTTCTAACAACGATAACCTGTTGCAGATGGAAACCTGTCAGCTTTCGCCTATCCAGCAGGGGTGAGGGCGGGCTGCCGCGCAAACAGATCTGGATTTTGTTGGAGCCACCCGATCAACTGCGTCACCCCTTGTTCGGGGCGGACTTGGGGTTGCCAACCAGTGGCGTTGGCAAACTTGTCATAATTGGTGACAAAATAGCGCAAGTCGCCAAAGCGGCCTTCTTTGAGGCTTACCTCTGCCTTTTGCTCCAGAATCTCTTCGATCAGATCAATACATTCGATCAACGAGATCATGTTGGCCGGTCCACCGCCCAAGTTATAGATCCCAGGGACAGGCTGACGATAAAAGGCCCCAAAGGCGGCGGCGGCATCACTAGCAAAGAGAATATCGCGCAGCTGTTTGCCCGTGCCAAAGATGGTGAGCGGCAGCCCCAACATGGCGCGAATGGCAAAATTCGCTACCCAGCCATGATCTTCCCCGCCAAACTGATTGGGGCCATAGATGCCGGTCAAGCGAAAACAGGCCGCTTTGAGCTTGAAGGTATCGACATAGGCTTGAAGATAGATCTCATTGCTCCGTTTGGAGGCATGGAGCGGCGTGATCGTCCCTTGGAGTAGGGGCTCCTCTTCATCAATGGTGACGGGGCTGCGCTCGTAGCGCGTTTCGGCTTCGGTGAGCGACGCGTTAATGCGATCCGGCCCAAAAGTGTGAATGCTGGAACAGATCGCCACCGGTAATTGGTGGATCCGCGCCGCTTCCAAGACATTGAAAGTGCCGCGCGTGTTGGTGGTAAAGTCCAACTCGGGATCTTCCCAAGAGATCGTCATCGCGGGTTGCGCAGCGGTGTGGCAAATATAATCACAATCGCTCGTATATTCAACCAGGGCCTCTTTATTGCGAATATCTTCGACCACGACCTGCACGCCACTAGCTGCCAAGGCGCGGTGATTGTAGTCGCGCGCTTCCGGACGCATATAGGGATTCCGGGCAAACTCATGTTTGGCTAGGCTATCATACGCAACGACCTCTGCGCCTTGCTCGCGGAAATGGGTGCAGACATGAAAACCGAGAAAGCCGCAGCCGCCGGTAACGAGAACTTTCATGAATTTCTTACCTTCCTGTAAATACCTTCTGTAACAAAATGCTAGAGACGCGTCTGGAGATGATCAAGAAACGTGCGCTGGAGTAGTAGCCCCGCTGCGTGGCTTTTTCCAGCAGGCTCAGCCCCGTATTTTGTAAAGCGTTGGGGTACAACCGTTTGTTGCGAAAGGTGATGTTTTCTTCGCGATTCATGGTCTGCTTCCATGAGACATGTGGCTCAAAATCCTGTTGGGCAAAGTACGCAACGACCTCATCTTTGTTGCAACTATTGCTGTAGAGCGGCGCGTGGAAAACGTTGACCTCAAGCTGAATCTTTTTTACTCCCTTGATCTTTGCACCCAATGATTCGACTACCTTTAAATCCTGGCCCTGCGTATCAATTTCGATCAGATCGACCTCTTCAATGCCCTGTTGCTGCATGAAGGTGTCCAAGCGCACCACCTCGACCTCGATCTGCTCGACCATTTCAAAGCGATCGATGGGGTGCCACTTAAAGACCCAGGTTTCGTTGACCTTTTCATCAAATGTAAGCAGCGAGGAACAGTCATCAAAATTCGCCACATGAAAGGTGGCCCGGCCATCATAATTCGAGACCGCCAGGGGAAAGACCTGAATGCTCGGGACGTGCTTGGTCTTTTCCACTAGCTCCTGGTAGCGTTTGGGCAGCGGTTCAAACATATAGAGTTTGGCCCCACTGCGCTGGCAATAATCGATCAAGTCCGGGTCACCGGCATGAGCCCCGACCTCGAAAATGACTTTGGGCTTTTCATAGAGTGCTGGTAAATACATGCGAAGCGAGCCTCCTCTTACAATAGGTGCGTATCACAACTAGGGCGAAACACGAAAACATTGATTCTCGTTCGCGCTATCGCCCCATTTGGGGAACGTACCCTCTTATAATCCAAGCGTTGCTTTATGGGCGAGAATCGCGTCGGCGGCGCGCTGATAGCCAC
>JAHBVH010000028.1 GCA_019637645.1 Caldilineaceae bacterium | reverse complement strand
TTCGGTAAAGCAGCGCGGATGGAAATCAGCGCCTGCTCGGTCAAGCGGCGCGAAAGCGCACGAGTAAGGTCTACCGGTTTAATGTCTTACCCCTCATAAGCCCTGTGGCTGGAAGCGGAAGCTGCGCTCAAGCGCACTCGGGTTGTAGCTCGCTTGAGCGCGCGTTGTTGACTAGCCCGGCGATTGATCGCCGGGCGGTCATCGTTAATACCGATCAGGCGCCGCTATAGACGGGTTTGCGGTAATGCAGAGCGACTTTGCGAATGGCCTGGCTGATGTCGGCAATCACTGCGTCGTCAAAGCTGGGCTGCATCGCAATATTGAAGCTCCGCTGCATCAGGGCTTCGCCATTGGGACAATTGGCAAATTGATAGTCAATAGGCTTGTCGCGGCCATAGTCAAAGGGGAAACGGCTGCGCCCATAGCAGTTGGGCTCGGCGAGGAAAGGGTTGCGATAGAGCGGGCCTTCCTTGCTGGAGCCGAGATATGGACCGCCCGCGGGAATACCTTCTTTGTTCAGCGCGGCAGCAAATTCCCAGGCGTCACAGCTAAATTGATCGGCATCCAGGGTAAAGCCGAGGACCCAATAGGTGTGGCGATCCCCAGGACGCACGACTTGGGGCTTGATAGCATCGATATCGGCGACTTGCTCAATAATATGCTGCGCCGCATAGATTTTGCGCTCGATATAGCCATCGACTTTATTCAATTGGGAGAGCAGGATCGCACCGATCATGTCATTGATGCGGTAATTGGGACCAAGGAAGTAGTTGGCATAGGGCCGCCCCGCATAGGGACCATTGGCACGCGGCAACGCGGCGTCGCCAAAGAGCACGGCGCGCTCCCAGAGGCCCTGGTTATTGGTGAGGACAGCCCCACCCATGCCCGCCGAGAGATGTTTGCCGCCAAAGCTAAAGCCATTAATATCCCCCATACTGCCGACAACCTGCCCTTGGTATTCGGCAAAATGGGCCTGACAACAATCTTCGATCAAAAAGATCTGGTGGCGCTGGGCAATCTCGCGGAGCGCGGCCATGTTACACGGATTGCCAAAGAGATGCACCGCAATAATGGCGCGGGTGCGCGGGGTGATCTTGGCTTCGACATCTTTGGGATCGAGCGTATAAGTCTCGTCAATGTCGGCAAAAATGGGGACGCAATTGTGGAGGAGTGAGCCAATCAGACTGCCCGCCGAAGTCCAGGCGGTGACAATGATCTCGTCACCGGGGTCGGGATTGATGGCAGCCACACAGAGGTGGAGCGCCGAAGTGCCAGAGTTGATCGCGATGCCATGTTTGACCCCATGTTTGGCGGCAAAGGCTTGTTCAAACTGGGCGACCTGCGCGCCTTTGCCAATTTTGCCAGAGCGAATTACCGCGGCAACCGCTTCAACATCGTCTTCGCCGAAATCGTGGGTAGGGCCAAAAGGCTGGGTACGCACCGGGGGACCGCCATGGATGGCTAACGGTGTACTCATGAAGATACTCCTGATATTCGATGAATAAATGACTAGGCATTGTCCTACTGTTCTACAGATTAAAGCAAAAGGGATCCCTTGTCAAATGGCTAAAATTTCTCCTGAGAGGCGCTACCGCTGAGATTTTCAGACGATTTGACAGCCCCCCCACCTTGCGATATTCTACGCCCTACGCAGCTACGTGATAGTTCTACAGGACCATCTCGCTGTCTCCCGCGCCCAAAGGCTGATCCATTACTTTCCCAAAACTCTGGCAAAGAGGAGCGACACCGAATGATAACCGCTAACCAACCGCAAACCATTGTCTTCGTCTCGCTGACCGGCGACGAAACGATTAAACTCTATGATCTCGATCCCCAATCAGGCGCGCTCCAGTTACGCACGGTGAGCAATGCCCACGGCCCATCGGGCGCGCTTTGGTTGCACCCCAATGGCAAGGTGCTCTATGACGCGCATGTCGAATCCACCACCCTAGCTAGCTTTCGCTTTGATGCAGCTACCGGTGAACTGACCCTGATCAACAAAGTGGACACCGGGATTGAAACACCAGCGCACCTGATCACCGACCGGGCCGGACGCTTTTTGCTCACAGCCTACTATACCGGTGGTGGCATTACCGTGCATCGCTTGGAAGAGGATGGCGCGATTGGCGCATTGGTGCAATATATCAACACCGGAGAAAAGGCCCATGCGGTCCTCTCCATTGCAGATCAATTCGTCTTTGTGCCTCACGTTTGCCCCGTCAACAAGACCAGCCAATTCCGTTTTGATACCACCACCGGCTTGCTCACGCCCAATGACCCCGCCGAGTTGCTGCCGCCAGACGAGAACACCGGGCCGCGCCACGCCTGCTTGGGACCGAATGGCGACGTGGTCTACATTGTCAACGAGCAAGGCAACACTATCACCGCTCACCATTTTGACCGTGACCAAGGGACGCTCGAAATCTTCCAACACCTATCCACCCTGCCGCCCGACTATACCGAAGGCGGCTACATTGCCCATGTGGAACTCCACCCGAATGGCAAGTGGCTCTATGCTTCCAATCGCGGCCATGATAGCATTGCTGGCTTTACCGTGGCCGCCGATGGCATGCTCACGCCCTTTGGTCACTACCCCATACCGGCCAGCCCGCGCTCCTTTAACATCGATCCCACCGGGGCCTACCTCTATGGCGCGGGCGAAGCCGCCGACCAAATGAGGGCCTACCGCATCGATCAAACCACCGGCGCGCTAGAACCCCTGGCCGACTACGCAGTCGGCAAGTCGCCCTTCTGGGTAATGGTGTTGACGATTGAGGGATAGGGATTGACGGGTACCCAGCCAGCACGTATAGTTACTGTACATCTAGTTGTACAGAAAAAGTGTGAGTGAAAGGCAAACGCTGATGGACCGGACCTTGAATCTGACTGAGGTACGCAGCCGACTTTCTACGCTGGTGAAAGAAGGTGAAAGAAGTAGTCGAAAGTAATGACCAAGTTGTGATCACAACGCGCAATGAGCCCCAAGTTGTGATCATGAGCTACCCAGCTTACCAACGGCAGCAGCGGCTACGTGCACAAGGGACACAGCACCTGATGGGACAATTGGTCCAGGAAGCCACCGTGTTACTGCAAACAACGCGTGAAAGCTGTGGTAAGGCAGGCGAAGCAGATCTTTATCTTTTCCTGGTTCACTTTGAACAGCTGATGCATGACCTTTGGGAAACTGCCGAAGCAATGTCACCGGCCCATGCTACGCTTGCTTCTGAATTGCTAGACATTGTCCGTATCTATCTCGGAGGAGAAGCACAACTACAACCGGCACACCTAGAACCTCTAACAGCAGTCATCGCGCTGTTCAACCAAGAATCGCTAACGATGGCTGAAGTTGCCGAAGCGGATCGCATGTTACTCGCCCATGGGCTTGACGCTTTCTTTCCAGTTCATGGCGATCTATCGCCCCTGTACGAAAATCAGACGGTTGCGCCCGCCTGAGTGCTGTCCAACAGGTCTTCCTGGATACAACGATTCAAATCGAACGTGTGACGGCGACGCGTAGTCGGCAAGCAGAAATCGCCCAGACGCTGGCGGGTGTACAGGTATTGACCTCCACCTATGGCTTGGGTGAGTATTTGCGAACACTCGTACAAGACGCGCTCGTGCTCTATAACTTGGTGCTAAAGACTGAAGAGCTGTTCGATGTTGAAACGCAGATTGCCCACCTCTTTAACGAACGGTCGGCCAACCGTTGTCTGCGACTCTGGGCAGCACTCCATCGCAGGGTAGTTATGAGCGCGCCAAACTCTTGCGCACGCTCCGTGGCTATCTGGAATATGGCCTTGTCAATCACTTTAGGCTAGGGGTTCACGAGTTAGTAAATACGACCGCTGGCAGGTTAGCGCAAGAACGGCCCCAACCGCATGGCGCGACCTATCACCTACGCGCACAATGCACACGTCGTTTGTTGGAATGTGAACTAGTTGAACGTCTATTGGAACACCAAGAACAAGTACACACAGTGCCACCTCGCCCGATGGGGGCGAGAGCTGGACGCCGCCCCGCACCAGTATACAGATGGAACATGAGACCGATCACAGGGCATTGGGCCAGACGAGCGCTGACACGTTGGTATTGCCATTCGCAAAGTAACCGAACATTATTGAACTGGGTAAATGTCAAGACGATCAACCACAGAAGGAGCAGAACCATGTCCGCAGAACTGAAGGAATTACGTGTTTCCAATGATGCTATGACCGACCCCGAAGAATTACGGCGGCGGCTAGAGGAAGAGGGCTATCTCTTTTTTAAGCGCTTGCAAGATCCCGCCAAGCTGCGCGAGTTGCGGCGGGAAATGCTGACCGTGATTCAGCAGGGCGGCTGGCTTATCGCTGGCACCGACCCATTGGACGGCATTGCCGATGTTTCTGCCCAATGCACTGAGGGTGATCTCGGCTATACCGATGTCTATCACGAAGTCTACAAGTTGGAGAGCTTCCACCGTTCGGCGCACTGGCCGGAGGTGATGACGATGATGGAAACGCTAATGGGCCGCCCCGTCATGTCCCAGCCGCAGAAGGTGGCGCGGATCTGGTTCCCGAAATACACCGACCATACAACGCCCATCCATCAGGACTTTGTGCACTTTCAAGGGTCATTTGCCAACTTGACCTGTTGGGCTCCTGTGGGTGACTGTCCCATCGAACTGGGCGGCTTGGCGGTCTTGCCCGGTTCGCATAAGGTCAATCAGGTGTTGGATCATCACTTTTCATTGGGCGCTGGTGGCCTCTATGTCGATACCGAGCAAGAAGCCCAAAGCCACCAGGAGTTAGCAGTGGCTTGGCACACCACCGACTATGAAATGGGCGACACCTTGATCTTCCCGGCGTTGACCGTACACAAGGCGCTGCCCAATTACACCGAGGACAAATTGCGCGTCTCGCTCGACAACCGCTATCAAGCCATTGGCGACCCGATTGCCGAGCATATGTTGGAACCCCACCTGAGCTTGACCAGCAAACTCTCTTGGGAAGAAGTCTATCGCAACTGGCAAACCGATGATCTGAAATATTATTGGAAACAACATGCCAACCCCGTCGTGCCGCGCGATACGAGCTTTGCCGAAAAGGGCTTTGCCGAAGCGGTCGAACTAGCCAAGCGGGGCGACCGGCGCGCCCAGTTACAATTACAACGCATTGTCAAACGTGATCCCACCTCCCCCTTTGGCAAAATCGCCCAACAGACGTTGGCCGCAGCGACAGTAGAAGAAGGTACCTAAATGAGTGAGTTGATTCGTTTCTCCGAACACCTGATCATGGATGGCTATAACTATGCCTATGGCATTGCCGCGGCGGATATCACCGGCAATGGCATCTTGGACATTGTCTCGGCGGATACCAACGTGGGCCTCTATTGGTTAGAGAATGATGGTCAAGGGAATTTCACCCGGCATACGATCCACGAGCGCGCCAACGAATGGCTGGAGCGCTGTGCGGTGGTCGATATTAATGGTGATGGCCGGTTAGAGATCGTGACGGTGGACAATATTAACGGCTGTCTGCTCTACTTTGCCTTTGAAGGCGACCCCCGCGAACGCCAAAACTGGCGGCATCACTATATCATCGAAGGTGGGCTACCGGGCGCGTACGACGTGGCCGTGGCCGATTTCAATGGCGACGGCGTTTTGGATGTCGCTTCGTCAAGCTGGCTCAAGGGCAATCGCTTTGATTGGTTTGAGCAGCGCGACGGCCAGTGGATTCAACATCCCATTGAGGAGAACATCGGCGAAACCCGCACCGTCTGCGCTGTAGATATCGATGGCGATGGCAAGATCGACCTATTAGGGACGGCCCGCAGTGGGAATCAGGTCGTCTGGTATCAAAACCCCGGCACTGCGGACCAACCCTGGCGCAAGACCATTATCGATGATGCGCCCCAACCGATCCACGGCCACCCGGTCGATATGGATGGCGACGGCGGGGTCGATGTGGTGATGGCGCTGGGCATGTTGCCGCCCGATCATGCCCACGGCGGCGTTGCGTTTGAACATCATCAGATTGTCTGGTATGAACACACTGGCGACCCGACACAAGGACCTTGGCAAAAACATATCATTTGTGAGCGTTTCCCCCATGCCTTTGAGGCAATTGCCGCGGATCTCGACAACGACGGCCAGATGGAAGTCGTGGCAACGGCTTGGGACATGACCGGGCGGGTGGCGCTCTTCAAACACCGCGGCGATCCCCGTGGCCCCTGGGATATGCAGATCCTCAAAGAAGGCTGGCTGCGCGCCGACCAAGTGATCATCGCCGATCTCAACGGCGATGGCCGCCTGGACATTATCGCGGCAGCCGAGCGCGGGAGTAACGAGGTCCGTTGGTGGCGTAATGAAGGGTGAGACAGAAGTCAGAAGTCAGAAGTCTGCCCTCTGGCCTCTGTCCTCCCTCCTCTGTCCTCTGACTTACTCTCTGGAGAGGAAAGCTGATGTCAAAACCAATCTATCGCGCTGCCATTATTGGGCTGGGCTATATTGGCGGCGCGGATCAAGTCTCGGGTGATGCACTGGGGCAGTTTGTCCAGGATCTGGATGGCACCCACTTTGAGGCGCTGAGCAAACAGCCGCGAGTTGACCTAGTCGCTGGCAGCAGCCGTGATGAGGGTCGCCGGGAACGCTTTGCCGCGCGCGCAGGTGCGCGTACCTATGCCGACTGGCAAGAGATGCTTGCGGTAGAAAAGCCAGAGATTGTCAGTGTAGCGACCTATGCTCCCCAACACGCGGAGATCACCCTGGCCTGTGCGGCCCAAGGGGTGCGCGTCATCTACTGTGAAAAGCCGATTGCCACCCGGCTCGTCGATGCCGAGCGGATGGTACAGGCTTGCCAAGCCGCGGGCGCGCTCCTGGTGATCAACCATAACCGGCGTTTTCACCCAAACTTCCGGCGGCTGCGCGATCTGATTGGCGCGGGCGACCTGGGCGAAATTAGCTCGGGCTTCCTCCAGTGGACGAGTGGTCGCCTGGGTGGGGTCGGCACCCATGTGATTGATGCCTTCTGTATGCTGACGGGGCGTAAAGTCGCGGCTGTCTCAGGCACCCTCGATCTGTCGGCGCGGCCTGATTGTCGTGGCCCGCAGTTTCATGATCCTGGTGCGTGGGGTGTCATGCAGATGGACAATGGTATGAAAGTCTTTGTCAATGCCCCGGACTATGGGACGCTGCCGTTGCAGTTGGTCGTCAATGGCAGCCAAGGGCGCGCCACCGTTATGGGCAACGCCGTGACCCTTGATTATTGGGATGGTCGGCGCGACCATTGGCCGAATGTCGGACGTGATCCCTCTTCCATGGATCAGGCCGTCCAAGAGATCATCACCTGGCTAGACGGGGACGCACCCTTTCCCTATGCCGCCCAAGCCGCGGTCGATACCCTCGCCGCGATCTTGGCTTTCCATGCCTCCCATGACCAACAGGGGGCTTGGGTCCCCTTGCCGCTCACGGAGGCCGACCGGGAGCGCGAAGTGCAAAGTGGGTAGGTAGCTTATGCAGCTTACCTTTGCGAAATTTCAACAAGCAGACGATGCCACCCCGGCTTTGGCTGAGCACCACGATTCCGATATTCCGAGAAAGAGAAGACTATGTACGCTATCGACTTCATCTCTGACTTTTCCGTCGATCGCCTTGCCGAACCCGATACAACCTTGGCGCAGTTGCTCGAACAGACCGAGCGCCACAACACAACACTAACCCTGACTACCTCGAAACGCGGGTTAGCCAACCAGGTGAACCACGAAGCGGTGGCCGAAACATTGGCCGTCGTTGCGCAGCACCCGCGCTTGTTACCGGTGGGCACCTTAGATCCGCGCCACTATCTCAACTGGCAGGGCGATCTGCGCACCTGCGTGGCGGGGGGGTGTGTCGCCATGCGCTTTTCGCCGGGGGTGCAACATTGGTCGCCCATCACTTTGCTCTTTGAAAAGATGGTGGCGGCCATTAGCGAAACCAAACTGCCCATCATCATCGATTTTAATGGCGCGGGCAAAGAAGCCCTGGAGTGGATTCACCAAGTCGGTGCGCTGACGAATCGTTATCATGTGCCGGTGGTTATGAACGAGATTAGCTATGGCTACCTGGGCGAACTGATCACCGTCATGCAGGAATATGCCAACGTCCACGCGGCGATCCGCTGGCTCTCGCTCGCCAACGGGCTGGAAGTATTGGTCGAAGCTGGCGTGGGCGACCGGTTGGTCTTTGGCAGCAACGCCCCGAAATATTCGATCACGGCGTTGCGCAACCAAGTGCTCATGGCCGAAATTGCCGACGAGCAGAAGCAAGCTATCCTCGGCGGGAATGCCCTGCGCTTGCTAGGGCTGGATGTGGAGGAATTGCCGGTCGAGCCGCTCTTGATCCGCACGCAACCCTACTTGCCCGAAAAACCGATCATCGACATGCACGCCCACGTTTCGGGCTTTCATGTGGCGCAGCCCTTCAATACGCGCACGGAGACCAATGTCCACAGGATGTCCGAGCGCTGTAACATTGAGTTGACCTTTGTCTCCTCCTACAATGCTATTAACTATGACATGCGCGAGGGGAATGCCGATACGCAGAAATTTCTCGACAAACATACCAATCTCCGCGGCTATGTCACCTGCGACCCGCGTGACCTGGCCGGTTCCATTGAGCAGATGGAGCTTTATTTCCAAGATCCGCGCTTTGTGGGGGTGAAGCTCTACTGTCCCTTTGGCGGCAATATGGCGACCCAACGCATGCAAGATCTCCTGGATGCCATTGCGCGGATCAACGATCAAATGGTGCAGGCGGGCACGGCCAAAGTGGGCCGCCCCGTCAAAATTCATATGGACGAAGGGGGTTCGCCCTATGGGGGGCTGCGCCAAGCCGCGCTGCGCAATCCCAACTTGGTGATCATCAAGGCCCACGGCGATGATGTGGACGGGGCGCGCCAGATCGCGGATCTACCCAATGTCTACTTTGAATTTTGTAGCAGTGGCATTCAGCCGGGGCGTATCCGCCGGGTGATCGATTTCCTCGGCCCCGAACGGATCTTCTTTGGCACCGACCAGCCGCTCTTTGCCCCCTGGTTTGAATATGGGGCCTATCTCGATGCCTTCAAAAACGAAGAAGAAGCCGACTTGATCTTGCGCCAAAATGTGCGCCGCGTCTTCGGGGTATAGGGCCGCGGGGACGGTTCGGGTTTTATCAGGGTTGACGCCTGACAGGTTTTTGAAAACCTGTCAGGTGTAAAGCCCCTCAGGGGCCATTTTTTACCATTTGACAACCAAATCAGACTACGTTATCCTCCATATCGGACAATCCTACACATCCTCCGGTGCCATCCTCCAGGTTGTCATCCGCGCAACGCTTAATTCCTGACACTTTTCCCATCCAAGGAGACAATACACATGAAGAAGCTCCCATCCTTGTCACGGCGAACATTTATGCAGCGGAGTGTTGCCGTGGCTGGTCTTGCAACGGTTGGCCTGACTTTGGCGGCCTGTGCGCCAGCCGCCGCACCAACCGGTGGTGCCACTGCGGAAAGTGGTAGCGCACCGGCCACCGATGTGATCACCCTGACCATGTGGAAAGGGCCACATAAACCGGCAGGTGATGAGACCACCCTCTGTGCACGCCCCACGTTGGATAAATTCGAAGAACTCCAACCAGAGATCAAAGTCGAGTTTACCGAAGTGCCTTGGGGACAGTACAATGAAAAGTTTACCGCGGCCTTTGCCTCCAACACCGGGCCAGATGTTAGCTACCAGACCGAATCGTTCCCGCGCTTTGTCGATGCTGATCAAATCCTGCCGCTGACTGATCTGATTGAGGCCAGCAGCTTTGACCTCAGCTTCTTCTACGAACGGGCGTTAGGGCCAGGCACCTATAATGGTACCCTCTATTCGCTGCCCTGGATCATCGGTGGCTCCAACTTGTTCTGGAACAAGGATCTCTTTGAACAGGCCGGGCTTGATCCAGAGACGCCACCCGAAACCACCGACGATTTCCTCACCTATGCCAAGGCCATTACCGACATGGGGGGCGGCGACATCTATGGTTTTGCCAGCACACCCAAGGATTCGCACGAGAATAGCCAATGGCCCCGGCGCTTTGGCGGCGAGTGGTTCAATGAAGCGATGACCGAATGTATTGTCAATTCGCCCGAAGCCATGGCTGGCTGGAATTTCCTCAACGCGCTCTACCAAGATGGGGTTGCCATGCCCGGTGCCATTTCCGGCCAGGAACCTGGCGTGCTTGGCTATTTCCGCGATGGCAAAGTGGGGATGATCACGGCGCAGAACACGATTGCCAACACCGTGCGCCAAGAGAAACCCGAGTTCCGCATTGGTGCCGCACGCATGGCGAAAGGCCCCGCCGATGAACCGCTTGGGCGCGCCTGTTATGGGGGCGTTGGGATGTTAGCAATTGCCAAAGCTTCGGCCCACCCGCAAGAAGCGTGGACGCTGGTACAAAATCTGGTCTCGCCCGAATTGCTCACCGCCTGGATCGGCTGCTTGGGCTTTATGAGCGTCTCGCCCAATGTCAATTACTACCCCGACGATGAAGTGCTCGCCGCGGCTCAGGAGACCCTCCAATACACCTACTTCTGGCCCTACCGCAGTTGGGTCTTCAAATTCTGGGATATTGAAAGCACCGGCATTGAGTCCATCCTGCTGGGCTTGACACCGGTAGAACAGGCCGTCGAGACCATAGTCGTGCAGATCAACGATATGCTCAAGGCCGAAGAAGGCGCGTAAACGCACCGTTGCCGATGACCTTAGGCAAGGTCAGGTTCTATCCCAAAACATGTGAAAAAGGGTGCGTCATGCGAAGGCAAGGATACTGTTCTTGCCTTCGCATGAACCGCATCTCGTTCATTAGAAGAGAATAACTTATGCTTCGTGCAGCTTTTGCGCGTACGGATATCACCCCCGCACTCGGTACACCGCTTGGTGGTTACCCAGTCGAAGATCGGGTAGCCGAAGCGATCCGCGATCCCCTCTATGCCAATGCCCTTGTCCTGGCGCGTGATGGCCTGACGGTAGCGCTCCTCAGTTTGGATTGGCTGATCATCGAACAGACCGAAGTGGAGACGATTCGGCAAGCCGTTGCCGCGCAAACCACCATCCAACCCGAACATGTCACCGTCTTTACCATCCAGAGCCATTCGGCAGCGCGCACCTTGAGTGCCGCGGGCTGGGGCGACAAAGTCGAACCCTATATTCAAGCAACGCTGCCCAAAATCATTGAGGCGGTGGTCACGGCGGCCAGCCAACTCCAGCCGGTCACCGTTGGCATCGGCACCACCCATAGCGAGGTCGGCGTCAATCGGCGTCAGATCCGCGCCGATCATACCGTGGCGCTAGGGGTCAACCCCTGGGGGCCTTATGATCCCATCATGACGGTGCTCCGCGTTGAGGGCCAACAAGGGCCGGTGGCGACCCTGATCCACTATGGCGCGCATCCGACCGTGCTCAATGGAAAGAGCCGCGTGGTCTCGCGCGATTGGCCGGGCATTATGGTAGATCGTTTGGAAGAGCTGACTGGTGCACCAGCCCTCTTTATCAATGGCGCAGTGGGAGATGTCGCGCCACGCACCAATATTCTGGGTGCCGTGGGCGATGGCGAAATGGCGCTGCTGGAGACCGGCACCCGTGCCGCGATGGATGCCCTCCGCGCCTATCGTTCGATCAAGGATTTCCGCGATCTGCCCTTGGCGGCGCTCACCAGCCCGATCCACTTTCCCTATCGACCGCTGCCCGCTGCCGCCACGGCCCAAGCCGCGATGGTAGCCGCCGAACCCCATAAGGAGCGGTGGGGCCAGCCTATGTGCGACTATCGCCATTGGCAAGCGGTGGTGGCGGCCCATGCCAGCGGCACGCCCGCCACCGGCACCGACTTTACCCAGACCATTACCCAACTGGGGCCGGTGGCGATTGTCCCCTTTCCGGGCGAACCCTTTGCCGAAATTGTGCTGCGTCTGCGCGAGTTGAGCCCCTTTGCCTATACGCTGTGCGCCAGCACGACCAATGGCTCGTTTGGCTACTTTGTCACGCGCGAGTCGCTGCACCGGGGGGGTTATGAAGTGTGGGTGGCGCGCGCCTTTGGTGCCTATATTTTTGCGGAAAATATTGATGATGTATTAGTCGAAGCGAATGTACAGCTGTTACAAACGTTGCAGCAACGCAGTGGGCAATGACACGCCCCTGCCCCTCGCTGACCAACAAAGGACTACCCTATGACATCAGCCGCGCTTGATTCGCGCGCAGGGCGGGCACAACGTCATCCCTTTTGGAGCCAGGCCAAGGTGCGTCGTAACCTTATAGCGTATGCCTTTATCCTGCCCTTTATGTTACTCTTTGCGATCTTTCATGTGGCTCCCTTTTTCTGGGCCTTATGGCTTTCTTTGCTCAGTGGCGATCTGGTTGCGCCAGTCAAGCCCTTTGTCGGCATAGCCAATTACCAGAGCCTCACGGTCGATACGATCACGCTTAAAGTCATTCGGAACTCAATCCAATATGTCCTTTCGGTCGTGCCCATCACCGTTGTCAGTGGGTTGGCGATTGCCTTCCTGATTGGCAGCAAGATGGTGCGTTTCAAAGGCTTTTTCCGCAGCATTGTCTTCTTTCCCATTTTGGCCTCGGCGGTGGCCACTGCACAGATCTGGAGCTATATTCTCGCCCCTAAATATGGCGTGATGAACTATTTCTTTAGTGTGATTGGGCTACCCGAGATCTATTGGCTCTCTGATCCGCGCTTTGCCTTGTATGGCATTTTGCTTGTCGAGTGGTGGCGTGGCATTGGCTTTCACATTATTCTCTTCCTGGCTGCCATGCTGGGCGTTCCCGAGGAACTCCACGAAGCGGCGCGCATTGATGGGGCCACCGCGTGGCAGGTTGCCACACGCATTACCATTCCGCTCTTGCGGCCCGTCATTCTCTTTTCGGTGGTCATGGGCACCATTTGGGCCTTTCAACTCTTCGACACCGTCTTTGTGCTGACCAACGGTGGGCCGGTGCAATCGACGGCGACCATGGTTTGGTATATCTATAACTATGCCTTTCGCTATGGACAAGTGGGGATGGCCGCGGCCATGGGCATTGTCCTGCTGCTGATTATCATGCCCATTTCGTTTATCCAAATGCGTGTTCTGGGGGATAGATAGCCCAAGTTGCGCCCCATCGCGAGCCGATCTAGCCTTGCCGCTATGCCCAAGGTAGCGATGGTAGGTCGCAACGTGAACCAATAAGGAATCGACTATGGCTTCTGCAAGACCGGCCACGGCCAGTCGCGGCTCAGCTTTGTTCGGCTTGGCCGTGCGCGCTACGATCATCTATACCCTGCTAGCGTTGCTCATTGTGGTGATGATTGGGCCCTTTCTCTATATCTTCTCATCGTCATTTAAAGAGACCTACAGCCTGATCTCCGTGCCGCCCGAGCTTTTCCCCAAGGCGTTCGTGTGGGATAACTACCAATATATTCTGCGCGATCTCCCCTTTGTCACCTGGTTTGTCAATAGCGTACTGGTCGCGCTGATTGTCACCGTGGGCACGGTGTTGATCGATGCGCTGGCGGCCTATGCCTTTGCCAAAAAGGCGTTCTGGGGGCGGGATCTGCTCTTTGGGCTAATGTTAGCCACGATTATGATCCCAGGTGCGCTCTTGTTGATCCCCACCTTTTTGATCACCTTCCAACTGGGTATGTTTAATAGCTACGCGGGGCTGATCATTCCCTCGTTGGGCAATGTGTTGGGGGTCTTCCTCCTGCGTCAGTTTATGCAGACCTTGCCCGATGAGTTGGAACATGCGGCGCGGATTGATGGCTGCTCCGAATTTGGCATCTTCTGGCGCATTATTCTGCCCCTTTCCGCGCCGGCCTTGGCAACCCTATCGATTGTGGTCTTTACCGCCCAGTGGAACAATCTAGTCTGGCCGCTGGTCGTGTTAAACGACAAAGCACTTTATACCTTACCCCTGGGCCTTGCCTTGCTGCGCAGCGAATTTCAGGTGAACTATGGCATCACCTCCGCCGCGGCGTTGCTCAGCACCCTGCCCTTGATGATTATCTTTCTCTTCCTCCAACGGTATTTTCTAGCTGGGCTGACCGTTGGGGCCGTCAAAGGCTAAGCCCGCATCTTACGCTTGATCCGGCAAGGTTGGTGATACCGCGCCACTTGGAGCTAGACCGATCCTGTCTTGTTATTGTATGAGGAGCTTTTATGTCATCAGCAGCAAATCCCCTTGAAGAATTGGCCGTCAATGGCGCTGCCCCCGCCAAGCAGCACCCAGATCCCCCCATGTACCCCGGTGGTATGGAGATTGATGAGGAAGAAGAGCAGGCCGTTCTCGAAGTCCTGCGTACCAAACGGCTCTTTCGCTACTATGGGCCGTTAACTTCATCCTCCAAGGTGCTTGAATTAGAAAAAACCTTTGCCACCTTTATGGGGACCCAATATAGCCTCGCCGTCACCTCTGGCACCGCCGCGCTCACCTGCGCACTCCATGCTTTGGGCATTGGTCCAGGCGACGAGGTGATCGTGCCCGCCTATACGTGGATTGCTTCGGCAGCCGCCATTATTACCGCGGGCGCGATTCCGATCATGGCCGAAGTCAACGAGGCGTTACTACTCGACCCCGTGGATGTCGCGGCCAAGATCACGCCCTATACCAAGGCGATTATGGCCGTCCACATGCGCGGTGCGCCCTGTCCCATGGATGAACTCCTGGCCATTGCCCGCAAGCATGATCTCAAGATCATTGAAGACACGGCGCAAGCCGATGGGGGCAGCTATAAGGGTAAACGCCTGGGCAGTATGGGCGATGCCGGTTGCTTTAGCCTCCAGTTCAACAAGATCATCACAGCCGGTGAAGGCGGCATGGTGATTACCAATGATCCAGAGGTTTGGAAGCGCTCCCTCATGTACCATGATGTGGGCGGCCCGCGTATGTATAATGTGCCCACCGAAGAACTGCTGATCGGCACCAACTATCGCATGCCCGAGTTGCTCGGCGCCGTGGCCTTGGTACAGTTGCGCCGTTTGGATGGGCTCTTGACCGCCATGCGCGAGCGCAAGCAGATGCTGAAGGCGGGGATGGCGGATGTTGTCAAACGCAAGGGCATTACCTTCCGCGCGCTCAACGACGAAGCAGGTGACACTGCCATTGCCTTGATCTTCTTTGCCGAAAGCATGGACTCGGCTGGGGCGATCGCCAAAGCATTGCGCGCCGAAAACATCGGGGCCAGCACGCTCTACCGGCCCGATGCATCGGACTATCACGTCTATGCCCATTGGACGCCCATCATGGAACAACGCACGTGGTCGCCCAATGGCGGTCCTTGGCGTGATGCCCAGCGCCCCATTGAATATACCAAGGAGATGTGTCCCCGTTCGCTTGATCTGCTCGGGCGCGCGGTGCATCTTAATGTCAGTCCGCTGCTCACAAATGAAGAGATCGAGGAGACCCTGGAAGGGGTAAACCGGGTGCTAAATGCCTTAGCCTAAGGGATACGCGGCGACGATCGGACAGGAACTCGCCCGCGGATTGGGCTAATGGGGCAGATAAACTAGATAAAATCAGCGTAACTCCGCCTCATCCGCAAAATTCGCGGGCTAGCCTCCTCAACAAAGGAGAGGATTGATGACCACCTATATTTGGAGTATTGACGACGCTGGCTCGGGCGAGAAACTCATCGACTCCATGAGCCGGACCTGTGCCTTTTTTGATTCGCGCGGCGTTAAATCGACTTGGTTTACCATTCCCAAGCCGAATGGCAATCCGCTCTCGCCCGCGTGGCGCGATGAGATTGTCAAAGCGCGCGCGGCAGGGCATGATATTCAGCTACATGGCCTGACCCATGCCGATTGCTACGAATTTGGCCCGCCCGCGTGGCCGGCCACTTCGATTCTGGGTACATTGCAGAGCAATTTTGACGAGCGACAGGCCGAACTGTTGCCGCGCTATACCGTCGAAAAGTTGCAGGCGCGGCTCGAAGAAGGCATTGCGATTTTTCAGGAGGAGTTGGGCGTCACGCCCACGGCCTTTCGCGCACCCTGTGGGGCAATTTCCAAACCGCTCTTTACCGCACTCCACAATGTGGGCATCCACTATCACAGTGTTATGTACATTAGCGGCACCGGCTATCAACATCTGCCCCACAACAGCGGGAAGCTCTCGCCGAGCTGGGTGAGCGACATTCCCTACCACCCCTTTGTTTGGTATGACGAGGTGATCGAAGCGCCGATCCTCAATGAATACACCTGGCGCGGCTCCGGCCAGCGCAGCGACGAGTTTATCGCGTTGGCGCGCCAGGATGTCGCGCGGATCGCCCAGGAAAGTCCCATTGCGGTGCTCCTCATGCATACGCACGGGATTGCCGACAATTATGAACATACTTTCCGCTTGATCGATGCGGTGATCGACGAAGTGACACGCACCGGAGGACGCTTTTCCACCTTTGCTGCGGAGATTGAAGCGGGGACGTTCAAACAGGCCGCGACTGTGCAAGGGCCTGATCTACTCGCGCGCTAGGCGCGGCTACAGAAAGGAAAGAGCAACGCCATGACGACTGAGCCACGTTTGCTCAAGGCCGCCATTGTTGGGTTGCGCAACCATGCAGGCACGCTCGAACCGGATAAAAATCATGGGTTGATCAAATCATTCAAAGCCCAGCCCACCGTGAGCGTAGTCGCCTATTGTGAGTGGGCCCCCGAGCAAGCCACGGCCCTGGCCGCGTTGCAGCAAGCCGATCCCCAAGCCGCGATCTACACCAACCTGACGGACTTGCTGGCCCAGGCCAGCTTTGACCTAGCGGTGATCCTGCTCCCGCCCAACGAAGCGATTACTGCCGCGCTGCACTTGGCCGCGGCGGGCAAACATCTCTTTGTCGAAAAACAGGTGGCCCGCTACGCCAGCGAGATCGCGCCACTGCGCACTTTGGCAGCTGAGCAAGGGCTGGTGATCGGCATTGGCTATCCATGGCCAGCGCATCCGGTTGCGCAAGCGCTCAAAAGCTATCTAGCCGAAGGAGTCCTTGGTGATCTACTGGCGATGGAAGCACGGTTGGTCACTACCCAAGTGCGGCCCGGGCTGCGTGATCCTGATCATTGGATGTATCGCAGCGACAGCGAAGGGGGTGGGATCCTCCACATGGAAGGCGGCCACTGGCTTACACTCTTCCAATATTTTAGTGGGGCGCGCGTCAAAGCGGTAACCGCGCTCTGTACCGAAATCACCCCCCATCTCGAAGCCGGATTGGAGGATGTCGCCACGGTCGCGCTCGAGTTTACCAATGGCGTCCATGCCGTTTTGCACATGGGCTATCTATTGGCCGGGGCAGGACCGCGCAATGATCTTTACTTTGCGCTACGTGGCAGCTTAGGCGCGGCCACTTGGCCCCTGACCGGTGAGTTTACCGTTGCCAGCACCGCGCCCGCTTGGCAGAGCGAACCGGTGCGCCATCAACAACTGCCCTTACCCGCGCGCCCCGTCTATGCCGACCAATGGGGCTATGACTTTGTAGCGGCCTTTATCGACGCGATCCAACAGGGTGGTCAGCCAGTGGTGGGGTTGGAAGCAGGGTATCATGTTTTGCAGATTATTGATGCCGCCTACGAATCTTCCCGGAGCGGACAGCGGATCATGATCACGATATAGAATCCTGATCCCGCGTTGCTCCCTAGTTTGCGCGGGATCAGGATTCTATATCGTCATATTTTTTTAATATATCCTACAATTGGATATAATAGGTCGCAGTTTTTTGCCGAGGAAAGATAACGTCGGCATCTCTGCTACCTATTCATCGTTGTACCACCTACACCCGACTGTGGATGGTAGTTGTACAGATTATCGAAACTTCGTGATTTTGCACCCATTTTCTGGTTGTTTTTCCATCTGTATACCGTCCGTAATACTGTCAATACCCAGCGCTGTCGGGATCAGGCTGGCGTGTATGTAGCACAAATCTATAGAGGTAATGTCAAATGGCATTCAAAGGTGAAGGAATGTTTTCCAAACCCAAATTTGAAAATCGAAAATTAAAACGGCCGCAACTGCTCTATCAAGCAGTGCAAGATGAAGTCAAAGCGTATATTATTGAGCACTCCTTAATGCCCGGTGACGCACTGCCACCAGAGACCGAGCTAGCCGAGCAGTTAGGAGTCAGTCGCAATTCTGTGCGCGAGGCGATCAAATCGCTAGAAACGCTCGGGATTGTCGAAGCGCGCACGGGCGCGGGCTTATTTGTGCGGAACTTCTCCTTTGATCCGCTCATTGAGAACCTCGCCTATGGCCTCATGTCGGATCTGAAGGATCTGGCCGATATGCTAGAAGTTCGCTTTCATATCGAACACAGTATGATCGATCAGGCCGTGGCGACTGTCACCGATGAGCAGTTACAGCAGTTCGAGGCGATCTTAGAGCGGATGCGGCTGGCCATCGAACAGGGTGAGACGTATATGGAAGAAGATCGGCTCTTCCACAGTACCCTGTGGTCCAATGTCCGAAACCGTAGTGTTGGCAAGATTGTCGATGTCTTTTGGATGATCTTTTCCCAAGCGCGCCGCCATTCTTCTATCCCTTCTAACCCCGATCATGCTGAAATCTATCAATGGCATGTGGCGATCGTCGCCGCATTGGCTAATCAAGATGTAGCAGCAGCGCGGGTTGCCATGGTCAATCACTATGGCAATATTCAGAAAATCTTAGAAGAAATGCGCATTCTCAAAACCGGGCAGCCCGCTCCTACCGGAGAGGCTGCGGCTGACGCGATCCCCACCGAGCCACCCGCAACCAAGCCTGACTAACGCGTATCTGCGCCTCCTACCCCACAACCCCGCAAGTCGCCTACAAAATCGGGGCCATCGCGCTCCTTCAAGCAGGGGTAAGACAAACAGCGCCTGATGAAGATGAGGAAAATGTTTCGGGATACGCTGGCCGCCCGGCGCTGAAGCGGGCTTGAGCCTGATGGCTTTTCGGGGCCCGTTGGGCGCGGGCGGCTTACCGCTTTTCATCGTTGCTCTTCATCAAGCGCTGTTCACTGCCAGATTTACCCACGGCGATGACGCAGTTCGCGATGGCTGGCCCACAAAATCGCAACCGATAGCGTACCGGTGTGACTGGTGGTATACTACCTCAGTCGTTGTCGGCTCCTATGGCTGCCCACGCGTTGGGGTACGCCAACGCGTGGGCAGCATCAGATTCATCCCTTACCATTCATGCTCCTAGACTCTGTTGATCTTGTCTGGCCGCGCACACGTCGCGCCCACGGGGAGCAACGGGGGGCTAGCCAAGCACAGGTTAGAAAGAAGCGCTATGAGCAACCAGCCAACTACTATCCATCTCCAGCAGCACCACTTTACCAGCCGCGAAGAAACCCTGGTCGAGCAGGGCGCATTGCGGGCTTCCCTTTTTTGTTTTGACAGCGGTGTCCAAGCTCTCCGCCTCTGCAACGAGCGCAGTGACCTTGTTCTCTTGCCCTTTCAAGGCCAGCAGATCTGGTCGGCCACTTTCGATGGCCGCAATGTCACCATGAAGTCTTGGTTTGATCAACCACGCCCTACCACCAACTACCTGGACACTTACGGCGGCTTTTTGCTACATTGTGGCATGGCCTCAATGGGCGTGCCAGGGCCAGGCGATAACCACCCCCTGCATGGCGAAATTCCCAATGCTCCCTACCAAAAGGCCGCCGTGATCCTCGGGGAAGACGAACGCGGGGCTTATATCGGGCTCACCGGTGAATATACCCACGCCGTCGCCTTTACCCACTACTATGTGGTCGAGCCCGTGGTTAAGCTCTACCTGGGCGAGGCGCGCTGTGTGATCGGCATCACCCTCACCAATCGCAAACACCTCCCCATGGAATATCTCTACATGGCCCATGTCAACTTCCGCCCGGTGGACAATAGCCGTTTTGTCTACAGCGCCCACTGCACCCCGGAAACAGTCCGCGTGCGCAAGAGTATTCCGTCTCATGTCACGCCGGACCCGACTTATGTGGCCTGGTTGGATGAGCTAGCGCGCCATCCTGAAAAACACCATACCTTGTCGCCAACTCTCGCGTTTGACCCCGAAGTGGTCTTTTCCATTGATTACTTGGCCGATGAAACTGGCTGGGCGCACAGCATGCAAGTACACCCCGATGGCAGCGCTGATTATATTGGTCATCAACCAGCGGTCCTCAACAAAGGCATTCGATGGATCTGCCGGATGACCGAGCAGGACGCGCTAGGCATTGTGCTGCCCGCCACAGCCGACCCCGAAGGCTATACGATTGAGAAGGCCAAGGGCAACATCCGTAGCCTGCCGCCTGGTGCCAGCTTCTCTTGTGTGCTAGAGGCCGGAGTGCTCAGTGCTGCGGAAGCGCAGCAGATGGAAGCCCAGATCGAACAGATCCTACACCGCTAGCTGCGGTAGCTCTTTCCTGAATCATGGTAAAGAGCCGACTGGTTTTGAAAACCGGTCGGCTCTTTAGCTAGAGCCTGATTTTCTGCCATTCGTCAGGCTTGGCAATTTCTTGTATAATCTACCAGACGCAGCTTTCCCAATGGATGTTGCAGCCACCATTTCAGCCCGGGTACCGGAGAAGATTCGCCTTAGCGATGGCTTGTCGCTGGCGCAATGAACCTTGCACCGAGGCTGCTCCCAAGGCTGGTGCATCCTATGATCTGCGCCTCGTTTTTATTGCAAACTACAGGAGGAACTTCATGGCAACGCCCATCAAGATTGCTGTCGTTGGTGCCGGCAGTGCAACGTTTTCGTTAGGGTTGGTGAAAGATCTCTGCCTGACCCCCAACCTAGCTGGTAGCATGGTCCATTTTATGGATATCGATGCGGATCGCCTCGATATGATCACCAAGTTGGCCCAACGTTATAGCAATGAACTTGGTTCGGAACTCCACATTGCCAATACGCTCGATCTGCGAACGGCCCTCACCGATGCTGACTTTGTCATTAATACCGCGTCGGCGATCAGCCACTACCAGCAGCGCGACATACGGGATCTGACTGCCAAATATGGCTACTACTATGGACGGGTCAACCTGGGTTCCCACAAGAATCTACAGTTGATGTTAGATGTGGCCCATGAAATGGAAGAGACCTGCCCTGATGCTTGGTTGATCCAATCGGGGAACCCCGTCTATGAAGGGTGTACCCTCATGACGCGCGAAACGGACATTAAAGTCTGCGGCCTCTGTCATGGCCACTATGGGGTCTATGAGATTGCCCGTGTGCTTGGCCTTGATGTTGATGACATGCGCAACCTGACTTGGGAAGCGCCCGGCCTGAACCACAATATCTGGTTGACCCACTTCTACTACCAAGGGGAAAACATGTATCCACTCCTTGATCGCTGGATCGAGGAAAAAGGGGAAGCGTATTGGCGCACCCACGTGGCCGAACGGACCCACGATATTCAAATGTCACGCGGTACGATTCACCAATATCATATGTTTGGACTCATGCCCATTGGCGACACCCCGCGCCGCGGCGGTTGGTGGTATCACAGCGATCTCGAGACCAAAAAGCATTGGTTTGGCGAACCGTGGGGCGGCCCGGACACCGAACTCGCCCGGCCCTTCTATGTCGCCAATTTGGAAAAGAAGATGGCTCAGATCCATCAAGTGGCGAATGATCCCAAGGCCAGTGTGGTCGAAGTCTTTGGGGCCAAGAAGACCCGTGAACAGCAGGTGCCGATCATTGATGGCTTGGTCAATAACAATGAAGGCTACTTCCAGGTCAATGTGCCCAACTATGGGGCCTTGCCTGGCGTGCCGGACGATGTGGTCGTTGAGGTGCCAGCGTTGGTGAACAAAAAAGGCATCCAGCCCATTCGCGTCGAACCGCTTCCTGAAAAGATCATGTATGAGCAGATTCTACCCGAATGGCTCGACATGGAACGTGAACTCCTCGCCTTTAAGGAGGGTGACCGCACTATGTTGCTCTGGAATGTTCTAGAGAGCCAGCAGACCCGCTCCTACGACCAAGCGGTGGGCGTGCTCGAAGAACTCCTTGCCATGTCCGGCCACGAAGATATGAACGAACACTATCAATACCCCGAGAAGCAGATCATTCTCGATTCCGTTCGCCAACGTTTAGCCACACAGTAGGCCAGTAGGCCAGTAGGCCAGTGTTTGTCCTACTGGCCTCTGCCCTCTCCCCTCTGCCCTCTCCCCTCTACCCCGTCTTCTGGAGAATATAACAAATGGGGCAGAGCTTGCCCAACATTTGGTAGACACCCCAATAGCAATTGGCTAGTTCTACTTCGTAGCGGACCCGCCCTAGGATAGCGATATAGCGTTCACGCTGGCGGCGGAGGCGGGCAAGGCGGAGGAGTTGAAGCGCGGTGGTGTGGGTGCCATCTTCTTCCCAGGCTTCCCGCCACTCGCTGGCGATCACATCCTTTTGGACGATGCGGAGGCCAACCCGGCGGCTCACTTCTTCAAAATAGGCAGACGACATATTGGCCGCAATGATGGCAAGCGGGGCATAGAGGCGGGCGGCTTCCGGTGGCTCTAACAGATCGGTGGCAAAGGTCTGGTAGACCAACATACTCCCCCCTGGCTTGAGGACCCGAGCACATTCACGCAAAGCAAGGCGCAGATCGGCCACATGGTTGAGGACATCCCGACACCAAATGTAATTGATATTTTTCGCGGGGGCTGGGATCGCCTCGATCCGTCCACGCAGCACGGTAATCCGTTCGGTGAGTTGCTGTTCGGCAATCACCTGTTGGGCGCGACGGAAATGATCATCGACCGGATCGATTGCCATGGCCATAGCGCCAAAGCGTTGCACCAAGGCACAGGTGTGCTGGGCGTCTCGACAGCCAATATCCAATAGCAAGCTGGCAGCGTTCAGGCCCACTTCCCCCATTTTGTCATAGAGCATCGTCGCGGGGCGAGGCTGCAAAGAACGGTTCAAGATGGCATCGATCGTTGCCGCGTCGAGCGGGCTATCGCTATAGATCTCTTCAACAGAAAGTGGAAGAGAGGTCTCTTGCATAATAATAACTAGCCTCGAAAGATTGATCCCAGGTCAAACAACGATAACTACGATAGAGCGCCCGGCGCTGAAGCACCAGGCTAGTGAACAACGCCCGCTGAAGCGGGCTTGAGCCTGCGACGTGCCGTAGCCGGTGCGTAACCATTAAAATCGGTAACCTAGGCCACTGGCTGAAGCCCAGGGCGCTCCAGCGCAGCTTACAGCTAGCAGCGGTGGTTTCAACTGCGGCCTGCTTACCGATTTATTTGCTTACCCTTCATTAGGCCAGGGCGGCTATACAACTATACAAAAAGCTTAATCAATTGGGTCCGTACTCCTTAGTCCATATAAGGAATGTGCTGTCTGGTATTCAAAGCCGGACAGCACATTCCTTGGCAGTGGCAGAGACGACCGCGTCAACGAGCCATAAACTCTAGCGTTGCCTAAGTTCTATAACCATTGCTTGGTAAAAATAGACGCTGTCGAAGCGAGACGATGAGCGAAGAAGCTTGAGCGAGAGAAGATTGCAAATGACAGCTTTTGCCGCCCTACACTTAGGGCATGGTTTGGCGTTCTATAAAGCCATAGGCACGCGAGACAATATAGAGTGGCCGGCCTTTGACTTCATCGTAGATACGCCCTAAGTATTCGCCCATGATCCCCAGGACAATGAGTTGAATACTGCCCAAAAAGAGCACGCTGACGAGGGTAGTCGCCTGCCCCAAGAAAAAACTGCTACCAGAGAGGCGTAGGATGATTGCAACAAGCATGCTGATCAGGCTAATGACAGCCAGGGCAAAGCCCAAGTAGGTGGCTAATTGCAGAGGGAGATAGCTGAAATTCGTAATCGCGGTGTTGGCAAGACGCACCATTTTGCGCAGCGGATACTTGGTCTCGCCCGCGTAACGCTCGGCACGCTCATACTCCACCCCAATTTGTTTGAAGCCCACCCAACTACTCAGCCCACGCATAAAGCGATGCTGCTCACGCAATTGGCGCATTGCCAGGATCACCCGCCGATCCATGAGCCGAAAATCCCCTGTGTCCAAGGGGATTTCCACATCGGTAATGCGCCGCAGGAGCCGGTAGAAGAGCTTGGCCGTCACCAACTTAAACCAAGTCTCGCCCTCGCGCCGGGTGCGCATAGCATAGACCACTTCGTAGCCTTCTCGCCACTTTTCGATCAAACGCAAGATGACCTCTGGCGGGTCTTGCAGATCCGCATCGATAACGATAACGGCATCGCCTTCGGCAAAATCTGCCCCCGCGGTAATGGCAATCTGATGACCAAAGTTACGGCTAAAATCAATGACCTTCACGCGCGGATCTTGCTCATGCAACTGGGTCAATAGGGACAAGGTTTGATCACGGCTGCCATCATTGACGCAGACCATTTCCCAGGGTTCGCCTGTGCTTTCCATCACTTGAACAACCCGTCGATAGAGCTCTGGAATAATTTTTTCTTCGTTCCAGAAGGGAATCACCAACGAAAACACCGGGCGCGATTGTAGCCCGTTTGGCTGAGGATTCAGCTGAGGATTCAATTGGGTGTTCATCTGTGTGTTCATACGTATATCGTACTCGAAAAGCAGAGAGTTGGTCAAACAATTGATCAGAAAAAAGCATATTGTAAACAATTTGTAAATGAATCTATCTAGCAATACGCAAATGTTTATACGTCAAACAAATGATTTCATCTGCCAAGTTTGGCAAATCTGACGGCCTTGGCGAAGAACGAAACCTTTCCGCGGAAGGGACGTACAGATCAACAGCTGCCCGGCAGAAAACACCAAATCGAGAGGATTCTAGAGGTATGCTTGGGGCGGGAGTGGCGGCCAAACGACATAATAAGCTAGGCCGTGCTCTTTGTTATCTGGGCGCGGGGAAGATGAACCGCGTAACAATGCTAGAGCCGTTACCGATTCCTGCCATTTTCGTCGCTAGAATCAGAGGAAATCGATGGCATTAAACCAGCTTAGGTTGCTTTGCATAAAGCTGATCATAAGCGCTAGTTTTTAGAGAAGGTAGCAAAAGCGCCTTGAACGCGTCAACATCTTGGTTATCCCAAACGGGCACTGATCTCGCTGGCAGTTTACCCGTCTTCCCCAAAATACCGGGTGCAAGCTTGGCTACAAGTTCGGCCTTGTCCGACGTGCGCCAGAAGCAGTTGCTCTTTAATCGTTTGGCTCAGCCCGGCCAAATTCATGTCTATAGCGCCGAATGTCGCGCCGGTGAGCGGCTGCGGGTGCAGATGTTTGTCCCTGTCCTACCGTTGGGCGGCGCGGTTGTGCCCGCTTTTGCCGTGGTGGCCCAAAGTCTGCCCTATAGCGCGGATATTCAAAAATTGCCCCTAGAGTTGCCCGCGGGCTACAGTGCCGTGGTCGCGCCGCCACCGGGGGAATTGCATACGCCCGTCAATGATATGCTTACACGGGTGCAATACTATCCAGGCCCCCTCATCGATACCCGTACCTTGGTTGGAGGGCGCTGCTATATCATTGTTTGGAGCCCCCACAACCACATGGGCAAATATGTCCTCCAAATCGGGACAACTTGGCCCTGGCAGGGCAGCTACTGGTTGCAACTGCCGATCTTCTGGTGGCTGATTCGGGGGTGGTTTGGCCTAAGCCGCCTAGCAGCCTATGGTGTGGTGGGTGCCCTTCTACTGATCGCGGCGTTGGTCTACCGTTTCCTTGGGCGTAAGAAGCGGGGTCCGTAACGGCTATCTGGGTAGCCATTGCGGACTTGGGCTAGAGCTGACCGATTTTTCAGCGCGGTCACCTCTCTAGCTACCCAGCCAACTGTGTAACGCCTACTGTCATTCAATTGAGGTGAATTGTGCGTATTATTCTTTATTTAGGGAAGGGCGGCGTTGGCAAAACGACGATTGCCGCGGCATCCGCCTTGCGCAGTGCACAGGCTGGCTATCGAACCCTGGTCGTCAGCACCGATATTGCGCACAGCCTAGCCGATAGCTTGGATGTGACGCTCACCAGCGAACCGGTGGAAGTGGCACCCAATCTCTATGCCCAGGAAATTAATGTTCTGGATGAGATCCGGCAGCATTGGGGCGAAATGCAGGAGTATGTTGGGTCATTGCTACGCCGTCAAGGCATGAGCAAACCAATTGCCGAAGAGATGGCGATCATTCCTGGCATGGAAGAAGTGGTCAGCTTGCTGCATATTCACAAACAGGCCCTGGAAGGCAACTTTGATCGGGTCATTGTCGATGCCGCGCCCACAGGGGAAACCATGCGTCTGCTCACCATGCCCGAGAGCTTTCAGTGGTATGTCGGTCGCCTTTCGGGGTGGGGTGATGCCACCATGCGCATGGCCAGCGGCCTGATCCGCAAATTGCTCCCAGAAAAAGATCCTTTCGTGGGCTTAAACAATTTGGTGGCGGGCGTCAAAGAGTTGCAAAAGGTCTTGGTCGATCCGTCCATTACCAGCTACCGAGTGGTGCTCAACCCCGAGAAGATGGTCATCAAAGAAGGCGCACGCGCCGTGACCTATCTATCGCTCTATGGCTATCCCGTCGATGCGGTCGTGGTCAATCGGATCTTGCCGGGCATCGAAAGTGATGGCAGAGGCAACACTCGGTTGGTGCAGCCCAGCGAAGATCCCTATCTGCGCCATCTGCAGGAAATTCAAACGCGCTACTTGGCCGACATTGAACGGGAATTTCACCCATTGCCGATTCTGCGCTCAGCTTGGTTTGATCGGGAAATGGTGGGCGTAGAGAAGTTACAACTATTGGCCGCGTCGCTCTTTGAACAAACCGATCCAGGCCAGATCTTTTTTGTTGGACAGACGCAACAGATTCTGGAAGAAGGCGATGATTATGTGTTAAAATTACCCCTACCTCATGTGGAGCTTAATAAAGTCAAGCTCACCAAACGAGGGGACGAACTGTTTATCAGTATTGGGAATTTTAAACGCGAATTGCTCTTGCCAGCCATTTTGGCCCAACGGAATGCAGGTGGCGCGCTGTTTGTCGATGGGATTTTGCAGGTGCGCTTTCCACCAAGCCAACCCCAAGCCATCTAAGGGCGGTGCGATAGACCGGGCATACCGCCAACGATTGACCCAGTACTTAGCGACCATAAGGCTCATGCTGTGCGACAACTAACCAATTCGCTGTTCTTTACCTTGGGCACTCTCGTAGGCAGCCAAGTAAAGCTCCGCTTGGATACCTACCAACAGCCCTATCCCATGCCCCACCAATGGGGCCGCCTGTTGGCCCATCCCTGGCGGCTACAGTATCGCAAGCCCGCCGAAATGGTCGCCAACCTGGGAATTTTGCCCCAGATGACCGTTTTGGATCTGGGCTGTGGGACGGGTGTCTTTACGGCTGAACTGGCCCGTCTGGTTGGCGATGGGGGGACGGTCCATGCGGTTGACCTCCAGGCGGCCTTATTGCGCCAAGCCCAACAGCGCCTACAAGGGGCAGGCTTCCCAAGCCGTGTTCACTATCACCACTGTGGTGCTTACGAACTGCCGCTGCAACCCGATAGTATTGATCTGGCGTTGGTCATTGCCACCCTTGGGCAAATTCCCGATAAGCCCGCGGTCCTCCGTGAATTATATCGTGTCCTGAAACCCGGTGCGCGGCTCGTGATCAGCGAAGAATTGCCCGATCCCGCTTATGTTGCGCCGCCGCTCATGCGCCGTTGGCTGGCGGCAGCTGGCTACCGCTATATTGGTCAAAGCGGCAATCCTTTCTGCTATACTCAATTATATCTCACCGATAAAGAACCTAATACCATTGATGTGGTTGCCAAGGTTGTCACGGAACCTGTGCCCCAACCGACCACTGTTCCCACTCGCTAAATATCCCACTACCGCTCGTCGCGTGGGCAGCCCTGATTGGGCATATAGCCTTGGTTTGGAACCCATCTTCCTTCGTATTTACAAAGCTCATGTTAGAATCAACCATAGACCTGACACTACCTTATGTAACAGCAGCGCAGCCGGGCATCGGTGGTCAACTACGTGCATCTGTTGACCATTTTGTGGTCGAAGAGTTGCCACTCTATGAACCCACCGACGAGGGCCAGCATCTCTATGTGAACCTCACCAAAAGCGGTCTCACAACCAAAGAATTGCAAGCCAATCTAGCGCGTTTGCGCGGCCTGAATTCGAACGAAGTTGGCTTTGCGGGGCTGAAGGACAAATATGCGCGGACGACCCAAACCTTTAGTTTGCCGGTCACCCATCAAGTAGCCCAACAAGGCGAAGCAGGGATTACGGCCATTGTTGCCCAAATCCAAGATGCGCTACCGGTTACGGTCCATTGGGCACGCTATCATCGCAATAAACTCAAGCCGGGCCACCTATTGGGCAACCAATTTAAAATTACGGTGACCGATCTAACGCTACCGCCCGCCGAAATTCGGCAGCGCGCCGAGGCTATTGTAGCTGAGTTGCGCCAGCGGGGTCTCCCTAACTTTTTTGGAGCACAACGCTTCGGTCGTGAAGGGGCTAATGTCGGCAAAGGGCTAGCGCTGTTACAAGAGCAGCGCAGGGAGCGCAACCCATGGCTGCGCAAGTTTTTGATCGCCAGCTATCAGAGTTATCTCTGTAACTGCTATTTAAGCCAGCGCCTGGCTATGGACGCTTTTGATCATCTGTTGCTGGGTGATGTCGCCAAAAAGTATGCAACGGGCGGGATGTTTGATGTTGTCGATCTAGCCGCCGAGCAAGCACGCTATGTGGCCCAGGAGATCTCCTTTACAGCACCGCTCTTTGGTTCCAAGATGTGGGCCGCCAAAGAAGCCTCGGCCACGCTAGAGCAAGCGATTCTGGCGGAAGCACAGCTACCCGAAGCCGCTTGGCAGAAAGCCAAAGTGGAGGGGACACGGCGTTTAGGACGCTTGCTCTTGCCTGATCTGGCTATGGAACAGCCCGCTGATGATCAGATTACCTTGCGTTTTTCACTGCCCAAAGGGGCATTTGCGACGGTACTACTCCGTGAATTGATGAAAGTTGACTTGAGTGATGGGCCACCGATCGACAGCGATGCCGATCTCGACTGAGTGTACTGCCGATTATCTGGGTGGCTTACTTTAGCTGTATTGTATTGTGGATAGGTGAGGATTGTATGTCAAATGCGTTTCGACCAGCGACCGATCGCAATGGGGATCAGTTTGAGCAGGATCAGCAACGGACAGAGACCATGGAGATTCCAATTTTTCCGCTAAAGAATGTTGTTCTTTTTCCAGGTATGGTGCTGCCATTACACATCTTCGAGATGCGGTATCGGGAGATGATCAATCGGTGTGTTGACGAACGACTGCCTTTTGGGGTTGTCCTCATCAAGGAAGGCCAAGAGGTTGGCGCAGCCGCTGTCCCCCACATGACTGGCACGCTTGCTCGCATCTTGCGCATCGAACGCCTTGAGGATGGCTGTATGAACATCCACACGATTGGTGTCGAACGCTTCCAAATTGAGCAAATCCACAAGCAGCACAGCTATTTGACGGCTACCGTACGCACCCTGCCCACCCTCAATGGTAGCACGAAGGTCGCAACCGAGTTAGCACAAAAGATGCGGCCACGGCTCTATGAATATGTGGAGCTACTCTCCAAGGCCAATGAGACGGAACTAAAGCTGGATCGTCTTCCGGAAGAGCCTACGACCTTGGCCTTTTTGGTTGCAATCGCGCTACAGGTATCACCGACCGAAAAACAAAGCCTCCTTGAACGGCCAGGCATTCCCGAACTTCTGGTACGAGAACTCAACCTGTTGGCGCATGAGAAGATGATGCTACGCTATATGGTTGCAACCCAACGCGAAATGCAGACCATGAATGCCGGCATGACAGGGGGCATATTCCCCAATTAGTCATCCCAACCCACCTACCCGACGCCAAGCACATGCGCAATCGGCAGAGTGTCAATTTGCCAGCAGTGGTAAAGCATGCTACAATCAGGCGTACCACTGCTGAATAAGCTAGATCAAGGCAAGGGTAAAATCAACTGTTTGCGGGGGATTAGCTCAGCTGGCTAGAGCGCTACGTTGACATCGTAGAGGTCACTGGTTCAAGTCCAGTATCTCCCACTTCATAATAAGAACGGCTCATTCAGGAAACACTGAATGAGCCGTTCTCGTTTTGTTGACTAGCGGTTTGTTGAGTAGTGGTGGTCACCGCCTCCTATAGGCCCTATTTTTTATGTTCCAGACAGATTGACAGGCATAGCTTTTCATGGTAGGATGCTAACCGTATAGCGTATCCATTTGCTTACCTTTAGCTGTGAAAATCACTGTTGGCGAGGTTAGGCGGAGCAATGCTGTATGCTTGCCAAAAATCATAAGCTGTTATCACGTTGATCAGGACGAGTAAGAGGCAAAGCATCGTTCCAGAGAGTGACGACCTTGGTTGAAAGTCGTTGCACGATAGGCTTCTGAAGACCACCTGAGAGTAGCAATACGAAATCTAATTTCGGCTCAAACAAGCTCAGAGAAACGGAATTAGGTAGTAGTATTTCTCGGCTCGCCTCGTTATCGGCGCCACAAGTGGCCCTTATCAGAGGGCAACATGGGTGGAACCACGAGCGATGTACCTCGTCCCATGCGGGACGAGGTATTTTTATTGGCGGCCTTTTATAAACGCAACAGATGAGCCTATGCAAGAGCTAAAAAATTATCCGGCAGTTCTCGCGGCTATGGCTGCGCTTGATCAGCGCTATGCAGCCTTGGTCGATCTCTGTATTCAGATCCAGCAAATTGCGGCACCGACTGACGCGGAAGGGCCACGGGCGCAGTGGGTCCAACGCTATTGGCAAGGCTTAGGTCTCACGGACATTGCCATCGATGCAGAGCAAAATGTCTATGCGCGCCTGCCCGGTCAACACCGCCAACCAGCCGTGTTGGTGACTGCCCATACCGATACTGTCTTTCCCCAAGAGACTGACCTGACGGTTCGGGTTGATAAGGCGGAAGATCGGATCTATGGGCCGGGGCTTGGGGATAATTCAACGGGGGTTGCTGGGCTCCTCCTGTTGACAGAACTTCTGTGCCATTTGCCCACACCGCCCGTTGATATTTGGTTTGTAGCCAACAGTGGGGAAGAGGGCCTAGGCGATCTGCGGGGCATGCGCGCCGCTGTTACCCGCCTACAGCCACAGATCGGTGCTTGTATTGTGTTGGAAGGCATGGGGCTCAAACGGGTCGTACACCGGGCGTTGGGCTCACGACGCTATCGGATCACGGCCAAAGCACCGGGCGGCCACAGTTGGAGCGATTTTGGCGCGGCCAGTGCCTTGCATGTGCTCTCCCTAGTCGCGAGTGAATTAGTCCAGTTGCAGACACCAACCACACCACGCACGACCTTTAATATTGGGCGGATGCAGGGGGGGACATCGGTCAACACCATTGCCCAAAGTGCTTGGCTGGAATTAGACCTGCGCAGTGAGGATCATGCCGCGCTCCAGAATCTGATTACCCAAACGTTGACCATTGTAGCGCGCTACCAGAGTGCAAGCTGGCAACAAAAAGGGGTTCAGGTCGCGGCGACGATCATTGGGGATCGCCCCAGCGGTGCCATTGCCGATGATCATCCGTTGGTCAAGGCCGCGTTTCGCTCTTTATCTGGGCTGGGGGTTGCCGGGAACTTACAATTGCGGATCAGCAGTACCGACGCCAATATTCCGCTGAGTTGCCAGATTCCCGCGGTCTGTATCGGCCTTACCGAAGGGGGCAATGCCCATCGTCAGGAAGAGTGGATCACGCCTTCGCTGCTACCAACGGGGATGAAGCATTTGCTGGGCCTTACTTGGTGGACGGCCCTCTGGCTAGCTGGGCAGGCTAAGTAGCTTCAGGGACACAACTTGGGCTACGTAGGCCTCTCTCGTCGCCAGTTGCTTAGCCTAGCCAAGCAGCCGGTTGAGCCAATCGACCACGTGATCAACCAATGAGTGGGGACCAATGCCACGGGGAGACCAAGGCGTCGGCATGGCGCCCGCGGCGTGGCGTTCACGGTACTGTTCATTGCGCGGGTCGAGTAACTTGCCCGTGAGGGGCACACCGGCGCGACAGAGAATGTATTCGGCCCAAACCGCTTGGCACTGCTTGACGTGAAAGGCAATCTCATCGTCGTCTTCGATTTCGCGGCCCCAAATGCGGATGCCATATTGCCGTAGCAACATTTCCACTTCGGTGCCGGTAAAGCCCATGCCACGGGCAAAACAAAAGCGGTGCATAGGGCCATGGAGCCATTTACCGATCAACCCATCGAGGGGATGGATAAGTTCGGGTGCGTCTAATAAATGTTTCATGATTGTTAGGACAATCCAAAAGAAGAGCAACTGGGACTGGGAGAACGTCGGGTTAACTAAACAAGGAACAGATGTTCTAATTGCACCGTTTTGATTATACTGCTGGCTTGATGTAGCTGCAAAATCGCTTTGTTGCGGGTTGGTCAAGCTAGAGTAGTTCAGGGCTTCCATCAGGAGGTGCTATGCCGATTGAATCATGGCCTGATTTTGGGCTTGGCGTAATTTCAACCCTGATCCTTGTCGTAATTGTTAATTTCCTAACCAAGACCTATCAACGCTATACCAAAGAGATTGAAGCCGCGAACAAACCACAACAGGTGATCCAAAAAACGGAAAAGACCCCCAAAGAGGTGGTCGACGCCGCGGATGCAGCCCGCGTCAAGCGGTTGCTCTTCTTTGGAGCTCTCGTCGTGCTGTGGCTAGCGCTGCTATATAGTTTGTTTCCTGGTTTATTTGAAAATTTGGTGGCGATCTTGGATTCGTAAAGTGCCCACTTGCTTGCGATGTTCGCAGCCGTAGATAAGGAAAATCTTATGTCAACCAAAAGCAACAGTGAGTTGCAAAACGACCAACTTTACAAGATTCGCCACAGCGCGGCCCATGTGATGGCGCAGGCTGTCTTGGAATTATATCCCGAAGCAAAGGTCGCGATTGGGCCGCCGATTGATACCGGCTTCTACTATGATTTTGACTTGGGCAAGGATGAGAATGGCCGTCTGCGTACTTTTTCGCCCGAAGATCTCGAAGCCATTGAAAAGCGCATGCGCCAAATCATTTCCGGCAAACACCCATTTACCTATCGTCAGGTAAGCGGGGATGAAGCACGCGCGCTCTTCCAGGAGCAACCCTATAAATTGGAATTGATCGCCGGGCTGGAAAAGGGTGGCGTTGATGAATATGGCAATGAGGTGAGCGAAAAGCCGGTCATCAGCACCTACAAGCAGGATACATTTGAGGATCTCTGCCGCGGCCCGCATGTGGAACACACCGGCCAAATCCCGCCCGATGCCTTTAAACTGATGAGCGTGGCGGGTGCCTATTGGCGGGGCGACGAGCATAATCCCATGTTGCAACGGATCTATGGCACGGCGTGGCGCAACAAAAAAGAGCTCAATGAGCACCTACAGATGTTGGAGGAAGCCAAGAAGCGCGATCATCGCAAGCTAGGGCGCGAGCTAGATATTTTCATCTTTGATGAAGAGATTGGCCCTGGCTTGCCGCTCTGGCTGCCAAATGGCACAATCATCGTGGAACAATTGGAGCAGTTGGCATGGGAATTGGAACATACCGCTGGCTACCAACAGGTGCGCACCCCCCACCTAACCAAGGAAGATCTCTTCCTACGCAGCGGCCACCTGCCCTACTATGCCGACCGCATGTACCCGCCCATGGTCTTGGATGGCGACACCAAGTATTATGTCAAGCCGATGAATTGCCCGTTCCATCACAAGATCTATGCCAGCCGCCCGCGCAGCTACCGCGACCTGCCGGTACGCTTGGCCGAATATGGCACCTGTTATCGCTATGAAAACAGCGGTGAACTCTTTGGGCTCATGCGGGTGCGTTCCATGCAGATGAACGATGCCCACATCTACTGCACCGAAGATCAGTTCGAGCAGGAATTCATGGGGGTCATTAACCTCTATCTGCGCTATTTCGACATCTTTGGCATTGACAAATATGTCATGCGCCTGAGCATGCACCACCCCAAGGGGCTGGGCAAGAAATATGTAGACAACCCGCGCTTGTGGCTGAAGACCGAAGATATGGTGCGCAACGCCATGCGCAATGGCAATGTGCCGTTTGTCGAAGTGCCGGACGAAGCAGCCTTTTATGGCCCCAAGATCGATGTCGAAATTTTCAGCGCTATCGGTCGCGAATTTACCTTGGCCACCAACCAAGTCGATTTTGCCGTGCCGCCGCGCTTTGATCTGAAATATATTAACAGTGAGGGTAAGGAAGAGATTCCGCTCTGTATCCATCGCGCGCCGTTGGGTACCCATGAACGCACCATTGGCTTCTTGATCGAGCACTTTGCGGGGAATTTCCCCGTTTGGCTCGCGCCCCAACAGGTGAGCGTCGTCCCGATTACCAGTGACCACAACGGCTATGCCGATCGCGTGGCGACCCAATTGCAGGCCGCCGGGGTCCGCGCCCAAGCCGATCTCGGCGCGGATCGCATGAATGCCAAAATTCGCGCGGCCCAATTGATGAAGATCCCGTATATGCTGGTCGTGGGCGACCAAGAGATGCAGAACGAAACTGTCTCTCTGCGCAAACGCGATGGCTCACGCCAAAACGATCTCCCCGTAGCCGAATTTCTTGCCACCATTCAAGAACGGATCAAGAGTCACGCGAAGGACCTCTAAGCCGATGAATCGATCGGGCATCCGCGGTTGGATGCCCTCATTTTCTCGCAACTGCCACGACCATAGGGACAATGCAGAAATGGATCTACGCGGCTAAGTAGTTTGACAACTGTTCAGTAGGTCAGTATACTTTACCTATGATACCTTCAAGTTTTATCTTCTGCCGGAACAGCGCTTTTACCGCAGCAGCTAATGCAGCAGCGGCAGCTAGACGCGCGTCCCGGTGACTGGTTGGTTGACCAACGCCGTGGGCGCAAAGCCACGGCGTTTTTGATTGGTACAGATCAGAAATCGAGCGTCGTGGCCCTCATACCACGACGTTTTTTTATGCAAAACGCATTGGAGTAAGCCACCCATGCAATTGACCATCGCCGAAGTGCGCCATGTGGCCGAGTTAGCCAAACTGGCGCTCACCGAAGAAGAAATGATTCAATATACGCAGCAGCTTTCTGCGATCCTCGACTATGCCGCGCTCTTGCAAGAGGTAGACACCAGCGGTGTACCACCCACGCCCTATGTCTTGCCCCTGACCAATGTAATGCGGGCGGATGAGCCCACCCCATGCCTCACAAATGCCGAGGCCCTCGCCAATGCACCAGATAGCGATCAGGGGTTCTTCCGGGTACGGGCGGTTTTTGAAGAATGATTCGGAGAAGGTGATGCCTGCGTACGTAGCACCTTTCACGCATCACCTTCTCCGCCACCAAGAAAGCTTTTTCGTATGACAACACCCTTGCATGCATTGACGATTCACGAAGCGCTGGCCGGAATGCGCGCCGGTGACTTTTCGGCGGTAGACCTTACCCGCGCACTGTTGGCGCGGATTGAGGCGGTCGATCCCCAGGTCAAAGCCTACTTGACGGTCACGCGTGAACAGGCATTGGCCCAAGCGCAAGGAGCCGACGAACACCGGGCGCGCGGTGAGGATGGGCCGCTGTTGGGTGTTCCGCTCGCCATCAAAGATGTCCTGGCAACGGCAGGGATTGAAACCACCTGTGGTAGCAAGATTTTGAAGGGCTTCAAGCCGCCTTATACGGCAACAGCCGTCAAGCGGCTAGAAGCGGCTGGCGCGGTGATGCTGGGCAAAGTCAACTGTGATGAATTTGCCATGGGCTCGAGCAACGAGAACAGCGGCTACTTTGTCACGCGCAACCCGTGGAATCTGGAAAGAGTGCCGGGGGGCAGCAGTGGTGGTTCGGCGGCGGCGGTGGCGGCGCAAGAAGCACTCGGGGCATTGGGCACCGACACCGGCGGCAGTGTGCGCCTGCCCGCTTCCTTCTGTGGCGTGGTCGGCCTCAAGCCTTCCTATGGGCGGATTAGCCGCTATGGCTTGGTCGCCTATGGCAGCAGTCTAGACCAGATCGGCCCGATGACCAAAGATGTCCGCGATGCGGCGTTACTCCTTCAGGTGATGGCTGGTCAAGATCCGCTCGATAGTACTAGCCTCCCTGCGCCAGTGCCGGATTATCTGGCTGGGTTGACCGGTTCAATCGCCGGAGTACGCATTGGCCTGCCGCGCGAGTACTTTATCGACGGCATCCAGCCCGAGGTCGAACAAGCGGTGCGCGCGGCGGTGGCGCAACTGGAAAGCTTGGGGGCGATTGTCAAGCCGGTATCGCTGCCAAACACAGACAAAGCACTGCCGGTCTACTACTTGGTGGCGACCGCCGAAGCCAGTGCTAACCTAGCGCGTTATGATGGCGTGCGTTTTGGGCATAGTGCGCAAGCAGAGACCATGTTTGACAACTTCCGGCAGACACGCGGTCAGGGCTTTGGGGCAGAAGTCAAGCGGCGCATTATGTTAGGCACCTATGCGCTCAGTGCCGGTTACTATGATGCTTATTACTTGAAAGCCCAGCAGGTCCGTACGTTGATCAAGCAAGACTTTGACAAAGTCTTTGCCGAGGTTGATCTGATTGCCTGCCCGGTCTCTCCATCCACCGCCTTCCATATTGGTGAAAAGACCGACGATCCCTTGGCCATGTATCTGACCGATGTCTTTACCATCAGTCTCAATGTGGCGGGCATCTGTGGCATTAGTGTTCCCTGTGGTTTTGACAGTAACGGCCTACCGATTGGGTTACAATTGGTGGGCCCCCAGTTGGGTGAAGAAAACTTGCTGCGTGCGGCCTATGCCTACGAGCAAAGTACTGCGTGGCATCGACAACGTGCGGAACTAAAATAATGCGCCCTGCGTATTAGTAGTTACCCACTACTTTCGGTAAAAGACGTTATCCCTGGCACAGGTGTGTTACCAAACACGCCAGCGGAAGCGGGTCTGCCTTTTAGCGGGGTGGATCCAACAAACTGCGTAGCTCCGATGTACCAATCGGCGAACGACCAACATATGGCCGACTTGGTCGATTGGTACAGACGAAGCAGCCAAACGACTAGAGCGATCAAGGAATCTGCATGACTTACCTCAGTTGGCTTCCCGGCCATGGCGCCACGGGTTTTGGCGTCGGTGGTATGGCCATTGCACTTGGCCGGCAATCTGCAAGCCCCGTCGGATTGTAGATTGTAATCGGCCTTCACCGACATGCTCTGTGCCAACACCGTTCCCACTCGGTCTACCCTGACGGCGCATCAATCCTAGAGGCAAGCAGAAGCGGCAGCCGCGTACCTTTTCTCAGCTGTCAGCTCTTTTTCTGTCCCCTCTTGTTGTTGTCCGCTCAGGCTGATCACACTGCATAGGTTGCTCGCCAACGTCACGCAGTGCCAGGGAGTTTGTGGCCATCCCCGCTGGAAAAAAGCGTCGCCTTATCCGCTTTGTAGATAAGGGACAACTAAATTAGACCCAAACGAGGCTGGGAGACTTTTACTTTTATGAGCAGTGTTATTCAAACACCTGTTGCGTCACTTAGTAATGAAAAATTGTTGATCCCGAATGGGAATAGCCATCATCGTCTGCTCCGTGCGCACAACAGCCGGTTGAGCAAGCGGGTGCAGCGCGTGCCGCCATCGGGAATTCGCAAATATTTTGATATTGCCGCGACCATGGAAGATGTGGTCAGCCTGGGCATTGGCGAACCCGACTTTGTTACGCCGGAGCCGATTCTGCGGGCGGGAATCGCGAGTTTGGAACGGGGCAACACAGCCTATACCTCCAACGCCGGGATGATCGAGTTGCGCCAAGCGGTGGTCCAAAAATTGGCGGAACGCTACGGCGGCGCGGCCTATAACCCCGAGACCGAAGTGTTGATCACCGTGGGAGTCAGCGAGGCCATGTACTTGATCATGCAGGCCATTTTAGACCCTGGCGACGAAGTGATCGTCCCTCAGCCCTGCTTTGTCAGCTATACGGCCAGCGTCATTCTGGCGGGTGGCGAAGTGGTGGATCTACCGACCTACGCCGAGAACGACTTCCAGGTGGACCCCGCGGCGATCGAAGCGTTGATCACCCCGCGCACCAAAGCGCTCCTCATTGGCTTCCCCAGCAATCCCACCGGCGCGGTCATGAACCGCGAGGGGATGCTCAAAATCGCCCAGATCGCGGAAAAGCATGATCTGATTGTCATCTCCGACGAAATCTATGATCGCCTCGTCTATGGCGATCACCAACACGTCATGTTTGCGTCGTTACCTGGTATGGTCGATCGCACTGTCCACTTGGGCGGCATGAGCAAAGATTATGCCATGACCGGTTGGCGCATTGGCTATGCCCTCGGCCCGGCAGATTTGCTCGGGGCCATGCGCAAGATCCACCAATACCTCATCATGTCCGCGCCGACGGTCGGCCAAGAGGCGGCCCTCGTTGCGTTGACCGACCCCGCCGCCGAGATCTTTGTTCAGCAGATGGTCGCCAGCTATGACCAGCGGCGGCGCTTGATTGTCCAGGGACTCAATGAGTTGGGCTTGGATTGTGTCGAACCCAAAGGCGCCTTCTACGCTTTTCCCAGTATCCGCAAAACCGGCATGACCGAACACGAATTTTGCGAACGCCTACTCTTGGAAGAGCGGGTCGCCGTCATCCCTGGTAGCGCCTTTGGCTATGGGGGTGAGGGCCATGTCCGCTGTGCCTACGCCGCCAGTCTGGAAAGTATTGAAAAAGCGCTAGAACGGATGTATCGCTTTATGCAGCGCCATGGGTAAGCTGCGTTAAGATATTAGGCACGTTGAGCTTATTCAGTCCAGTCCATGTAACCAAAGATTGACCGTTTCGCACCAGCGACGGCTATCGAATTTACTATCTTCTCCGATGGTATAGACGGTAGCCGTCTTTTGTTTTTCACGTGGTATCTATCTAATCTGCTTGGTGGATAATTCAACAACGTCAATAGTCATTGACCCTAAAAAAGTGCATGGTATTGCTGGCATATGGATTGCTACGCTCAAACAGCTTTAGATACCACCCGAAATGATGGCGGAAATAGCTCATTCACTGGTCGCTGCTGATAGTCACGCTCGGGGTAAGCCGCTTTGAGCTTGGCAAAGTAGGCTTGGCCGCGTGCTTTGAACGCCGCTAGATTCACACCGGGGATCACCCCATTCTCCATCACCATACGACCATTAATAATTACCGTTTGGACATCCGCACCGCCAGCATTCATGAGCAAAGTTCGAATCGGATCATCGATGGGACCAGTGCGCAATTTACTGAAATCGACTATGATCAGGTCGGCCTTGGCCCCAGGCGCTAACCGGCCCAGGTCTTGGCGGCCCAGCGCTTGCGCCCCACCCAGGGTGGCGGCGCGGAAATAGTCCGCGGCACTCCCCGCACTCTTTTGGCCTGTGAGCAACTTGGCAAGATTGTTGCCATAATCCATGCCCCGGATCAGATCCGGCGGGAAGGAATCGGTGCCCAGCGCCAGGTTGACCCCCGCTTGCCGGTAGCGGTCGACGTTGTCTAGCGCGTTGCCATAGCGGATCGACGTCAGCGGACAGTGGACAATCGAAACACCGCGCGCGGCCAGCAATTCCAACTCGCCCCGAGAGGGCTGCCCGGTGGCGCGGCGGCCGCCGATATAGATGCCGTGAGGAATCAGCAGTTGCGGACTGAGCAGATCCAGCTCCTGGAGCAGTTCCAGCGGGCTTTGGTGATACCACTCGCGGAGCAGGCGTAATTCGACCAGCCCCTGTAGGGCATGCAGCCGAATAGGGCAGCCTAGTGCCGTCGCGGCTTGCTGGGTGCGCCGCAACAGAGCCGGGGTGACCGTTTCAATGCGACAGGGCAAGAACGCCCCGCGGATGAGGCCATCATAGGCACCGTCAAAATCCTGGACAAATTGGATCGCCTCGTCTAATCCAGCCTCACCAAGGGCTGGTTCCCAGAGCACCGTGCGGCTACCATCTTGCCGCACCACGTTAATCCCCGACCGATAGCTGGGGCCCAGATACATGCGCAGCCCCAATTCCCCGGCAATCTGGGCCACGCCTGCCCATTCAGCATAGCCCTCGCACCAACCTTTGTAGGTCTCGGCCCCAATGGGCATGGCCGTGGTGATACCGTTGAGGATCAGCTGTACCAGCGCATAGTGGCGCTTAAAGAGCTCTTCCTCCAGAGTAAAGAGATCATGACGGCGGTGGTGAAAATATTCCTCCGACCACTGCAACCCCAGATCGAGGTGGGGCGGATTCCATGTATCGAGAATAGCATGGTCGATATCAGCCAGCGCGTCCAGATCGATCAGGCCAGGGCTGATCAAGGCCAACCCGGCATCGATGGTCCGGTCCACTGGCGCAGGATAGTCATGGCCGACAAAGGTAATCGTGTCACCTTCATAAATCACGACACCATCGGGATAGATCACATGGTCGTTGCCATCAAAGCCGATCACAAAAGCGCCAGTTACTTTGGTCTTCATCAAGATTCCCTTTCTACAGAAGCCGGATTGGCCAACAAAGTGATTTATCACCGAATCGGAATATAGTAATAGTATGGTTGTGAATTATGGTACACTATCGCTATGAGTGTACGATTTGCTTGGGACAGTAAAAAAGCAGAACGTATTTGAAGAAGCAGCCACTGTTTTTTGTGATCTGCGAGCTTACATCTTTGACGATGATAAACATTCAAATGAAGAGTATCGCGAGTTGATCATTGGCTATTCAAGCAGAAATCGATTGTTGATTGTAGCGTTTACTGAGCGCGATGAGCTGATTCGTATCATTAGCGCTCGCAAAGCAGATGCGGGTGAACAAAGAGCCTATGACTATGCAAAAAGATAACGTAGTGGACAACGAAAGTACTGACCTAAGCGCGCACTATGATTTTGACTATGGGGAAGCAAAACCGCATCGTTTTGCGGAGCACCTCGAACAAGAACAACTGATGGTGATGCTCGACCCCGATATTGCTGCTGTCTTTCCAACTTCAGAAGCAGTGAATGAAGCACTCCGTGTATTGGTAGCCGCGGCAAAAAATCTGCCTAACCGCAAGCAGCCGCGCAAGCAACGCCCGTCATCAAGGCAAACCTAAAGCTGCCAGGTTTTGAAAGCCTGACAGCTCTAGCCCCTCTTTTGTCACCCCTTATCGATACGACTGCGCCTGGAGTTCAAATAGCTCGGCGTAGAGCCCACCTTGCGCGATGAGAGCAGCGTGGCTGCCAATTTCCACAATTTGCCCACCACTGAGCACCACAATCAGATCCGCCATCTGCACGGTCGAAAAGCGGTGTGAGACGAGGACAGTCACGGCACCGGTGCTTTGGCGCAGTTGCCGGGCGGCGCGTGTCCATTGTTCAAAGAGACGATGCTCGGTCTCGGCATCGAGCGCGGCGGTCGGTTCATCCAGCAGCAAGAGCAACGGGGTCGTACGCATCATTGCCCGACCAATCGCCAGCTTTTGCCACTGCCCACCCGAAAGATCAATGCCATTCGGCCAGTTGGCACCAAGCTGGGTAGCCAAGCCCTGCGGCAAAGTCGCCACCAAATCGGACGCGCCCGCGCGTTCCAGGGCGGCGAGCACGGCTTGATCGTCTTCCGCGGCCAGGGTAGTTAGATCGCCGAGCCCCACGGTTTCGCGGACGGTAAATTCAAAGCGGGCATGATCTTGAAAACCCGCGGCAATCCGCTGCCGCCACGCTTCGGGGTCCAAGGTCGCGATATCTACCCCATCCACCGTAATGCGACCAGCAGTGGGGGTATATAACCCGGCCAGCAGCTTCACCAATGTCGTTTTGCCTGCGCCGTTATCCCCCACAATCGCCACGGTCGCGCCAGCTGGCAGGTGGAGCGAAAGCGAACGCAGCACATCCGCCTGCCCCAACGGATAACGGTAGGTGACCTGGTCGAGCCGAATACCGTCGGTCAGGCGAGACGGAATTAGCGCGGCGGCGTTGACCAGTGGCCGTGTGGCATGGGCCAGATCTTCAAGATAGACAAAGCGCTGCGCGGCAGCCAACGTGCGCCAGGCAAACTGGATCAGGTTGGTTGAGCTGGCGATCAAACCCAGCACTTGCCCGGCCAACACGGCGGTCAACACCGTGTCGCCTACGGTAGCCAGCCCCGCGACCGCGCGCCAGAGCACAAAGCTGATCGCGCCGAGGTAACCGAGCAAAAAGATCAGCCGCGTGATCAGCCCAATGGTTTCGCCCCGAACGTTGAGCCGCTGGTGAATCGCACGGATCTCTTGGTGAGCAGCATGAAAGCGGTCGAGAATGGCGTCACGCAGCCGAAAGAGGCGCACCTCTTTGGCAGCCTCGGCCGTCGTGGCGAGATCAAAGAGATAGGTGGCGCGCCGCGACGGTTCGGCGGCCAACTCATTGCCCCGATCAAAGAGGCCGCTAGTCTTGCCACTGAGCAGCAGCGCCGGTACCCCAAAGAGGGGCAAGAGCAACAAGAGTGGATGAACATTGAACAAGAGCAGCGCCGTGGTGACAATCCGCACCGCGGTGGTAAAGAGATCGATGAGCGATGGGATCACCTGACCAAACTCCCAGGCGTCATCGAGCAGTTCAAGTTGGGTCAAATGTTCCGGCGTCTCGTGAATGGTCAACGTGGGTGTCCGCCCCACCAGTTCGATCAAGCGCCGTTCAATGAGATGATGGGCGCGCTCGGCCAAGACCTGACGGACGCGGTTGCCCGCATAGGCCAGGAAGGTGCTGCCCGCGATCGACGCGGCGATGCCCACCATGGCGAGGGTCACCCAGCCTTGCCCAGGCGCCTGCAACCCATCCACCAACAGCTTCAGCCAAAAGGCGTAGAGCGCTTGGGCTAGGGCCTCGCCGGTGAAAAGGCCAAAGGCGAGGATCGTGCACCAGGGATCGGCTTGCCACGCAATCCGCAGCATCACGCTGGCGGCGCGCAGCCGATTGGCGGTAGTAGCGCGTTTAGACGGTCCCATCGGCTTGCTCCTCCCCGGCTTGCTCGGCGTGGCCGTTGTTAGTGGCTTGCTCGGCATAGCGCATGGCCTGTTGCTGAAAGAGGCGCGCATATTGACCACCCGCGGCCACCAAGGTCGCGTGGTCGCCATCCTCAGTGATGCGCCCATCTTCTAGCACCACAATCCGATCCGCGCGGCGCACGGTGGAAAAGCGGTGGCTGATCACAATGGTGGTCAGCCCTTGGGTGAGGTCGAGAAAGCGGTCGTATAAGTCCGCCTCGGCACGGACATCCAAATGGGCGGTCGGCTCGTCGAGAACGAGCACGCGCGCCCCGGCTTCGACAGCGGTCATGGCGCGGGCCAAGGCAATGCGTTGCCACTGCCCACCAGAGAGATCCGTGCCCCCGGCAAAACGCCGTGACAAAGGCGTTGATAGCCCGTTTGGCAGAGCGGCCAAGATCGCCGCGGCCCCAGCACGGTGGGCCACCGCGGTGATCCGTTGGTCCAACGTAGCGTCTTCGAGCAACTCCACCGCGCCAAAGCCGATATTGTCGCGGGCGGGAAGTTCATAGCGCACAAAGTCTTGGAAGATGGCGGCCACGGCGCGCCGCCAGGTGGTTAGATCTAGCTCAGCGAGATCAGTACCATCAACCGTAATTCGTCCTGATTGGGGCGTTTCAAGACCGGTCAGCAATTTGATGAGCGTGGTCTTGCCCGCGCCGTTGAGTCCGACAATGGCGAGTGACCGACCCGCTTCAATGCGCAGATCCAGCCCGTCATAGACGGGCGTCCGGCCCGGATAGGCAAAGCGCACTCCTTCGAAGCAAATTGCCTGCCGGGGCAAGCCCACAGCGGTGTGGGTACCAGTGGATGGGGTGATCTGGTCGGTAACGGTCTGTTCCAACGCCAGCACATCAGGCGCAGGGACAGCCCCATTTTCGATCAGAATGTCACCATCTTGGCTGGCCAGCAGCGCCATGCCAAAGAGCCCTTGGATCAGGAGGGTCAGCGTGGCAATGCCTAGGGTGCCTTGAAACGCCGCCCGCGCGGCCAAGCCAAGTACCAGCGCGTTGGCGGCCAAGATCAACAGGAGCAGCCATGTCATGGTCCGTTGATCCGTGCGCCGAGCACGCCAGAGTTCGGCCATCACTAGCGCCCATTGTTGACCAAAGCGTGTACCCAGCCAATCGACCAGGCCAAAGATGCGTACTTCCTTGGCCCAGGCTGGCATGAGTGCTAACTGTTTGAAATAGCGCGCCCGCCGCAGCGGATCGGCCCAGAAGGGGTTGGCACGGTAGAAGTCGGCCTGGAGTTGGCGGCCCACTACCAGCCAACAGGCCGCTAATGCCACTGCCGCCAGCGGCCAGATCGTGGCAACCAGCACGGTGGCGGCCAGACCTTGGGCTCGCACAGCCCACTGGCTGGTCAAGCCCGAGACTAGTTCGCCTGGCCCAAAGCGGGCAATCTGCATGGCGCGGTGGGTCTTGGCGGCCAGGATTGGCTCTTCAAAGAGTTCAAGCCCCGGTGTGGTCAGCGTTGTGTGCATGACTCGCGCCAGCAGATATTCATCGTAACGACGGTAGAGATTGGTGGTTGCGACACTGAAAAACGCGACAGCGACCTCCTGGACCAAGAGAACGCCCGCAATCGCCAGGAGCGTTTGGAATAGCCGTTGGCCCGCGGCAGAAGCAAAGCCCTGCCCGACAGCTTCGGGCAAGGTTTCGACAAGCGCAGCAACCAACAGCGCAAAGAGGGCCGGACAGATACCGATCAAAAGGGCGAGCAGGGCCAGCACAGTGACCCGCCCTGGAAAAGCTTGCACCAATAGCCGCAAGGCGATCCACCGTGTGCGGCGACGGACGGTTTGTGGGTTGACATTGGTCATGGCGTGACCTGGGCGCGGCACACGCAAGGCCAGGCGCGCGTTGGCCCGTTGGAGAAAATGACAAACATGACTTTCCTCATTTCTGGTTGATGGTTGGGTAGAAACTCCTTCTCTACAATTCTTTTATCATTTATCATTTTAGAAGCCGATGCCGCGGAGATAGGTAAGCATGGCTTTACTGCGTTTGGCCTCGGTGAGCGGATCGACAATCGGTTCACCCGAGACCGCGGTCACCCAGCGGTTGTAACCAATCTCTTCTAGAACCTGGCGTACCCCAGGAAAATCAACATTAGCATACTCGCCCACATCACACCAGATGGGCAGATAATAGCCATCCTCACGGCGCGAGGTGGAGGAATAATCTTGGAGATGCACATAGTTGAGTTGGTGGCGGAAATCGCGCAAGGATGCCACGGCGTCATAGCCCCACAGTTCAGCATGGGAAACGTCGATGCAGAGCTTGGCCTGCTTGAGCAAATCCATATAGTATTGCCAATCTTCAATCGAGTCTACGAGCAGATTGGTGTGGATATGGTAACTGATTTCGAGGCCAAATGGCGCCGCATAGTCGGCCCACATTTCGGCCCCTTCGGCCGCGGCTTTGAGATCCCCGCGCGTGACCGGACGCCCTTCGGGTTTGTTGCCATTCATAAACATAAAGCAATCGGCCCCGAGTTCGCCCGCAAACTCCATACGGCGCTTGTTCCGTTCTACATTCTCAAAATCACGGTGATCGGGTGAGCCCCCCGCGGTATAGACGACCATGGGCAAGCCCACATTCGCGCAGATGCGCCGCAGCCGTTGGGGCGTGCCCAACCAATCCAGCGGGAGACGGCACTCCCACCCTTCCCAGCCAGCCTCTTTGAGCGCGGCCAAGCATGGCTCGAGATCGGGATTTTTCCAGCGTAGGGTACTCATTGCTAATTTAAACGCCATGATTCCTCCTGATGTAGATGGATAAAGAGAAGTGACGCCTAGCGCCTGGGAAGCAAAGGTGCTAGCCAACCAACGGTGCTCACGCCCGGAACGGGTTGGGACCACAGCGCCAACGGGGGTCCACGCTGGTGTGGCAGAAATCCTAGGGTAATTTAGGGATCAGCTTGTATTATACTGACAAACAGAGGTGCGAACAACTGGCTGACAAAAGGCCGGCGAGCGCTCCCCATTGCTAAATTAAATCCGCAAGCTTCATCAGCCTATGGCGCTACATAATTTTTTGCTCGTTGGGGCTATGCTATACTTAACAATGGTCAAAAATACCACGGTGAGAAAAGAAGGTAGGAGTTATGAAACGGGTACGCTTACTCCGCAAAGTAGCTATTGTCGCGATATTGTTGAGTTTGGCCTTGCTTGGCTATCGCTGGTATCGCCTGCCGCCAACCCTCCATGGAACCTTTATTCAGGAAGACTGGCCGACCAAAGACTTTACCTTATCCGCGGCGGGTGATCAACAGGTTAGCTTGAGCGATTTTCGCGGGAAGCTAGTACTGCTTTATTTTGGATATACCTATTGTCCCGATATTTGCCCGACGACCTTGGCGGATGCTGGTGTCGCCCTACGCAATTTGGGTGCGCAAGCGGATGAGATTCAGGTGCTGATGGTGTCGGTTGATCCAGCGCGGGATAGCCCCGAAGTCCTCGCGGATTATGTCCAGCACTTTGGCCCACGTTTTCTGGGTGTAACCGGCACCGTGGATGAAGTCACCGCTGCCGCCAGCAGCTATGGCGTCACTTTTTTCAAAGAAGAGGAAAATTCGGCGACGGACTATTTAGTGGCCCATAGCACCCAACTCTTTGTGATCGATCGCCAAGGTCATGTTCGGCATATCTTTCCCTTTGGCGTTTCTGGGGAAGATATGGCTATCGATCTACGCTATTTACTTTCTTTGTAAGCACTTTCTTTGTGAGCAATGGAGAGCCCTTTCATGCGGATCAACGTTTTATGCTTGCTCTGCGGCCTACTGTGGTTAGTTGGCTGTGGTACACCTTCGACACCTCCACCCCCTGCGGTCTCCCTCCCCCCAGGGGACGCCGAACGAGGAGCCGCGCTCTTTCAACAGACTTTGGTGGGCAGCCGCCCTGAACCAGGCTGTGCAACTTGTCATTCGCTACAGCCAGGGACGCGGCTGGTCGGCCCTTCGCTGGCGGGCATCGCCACGAGTGCCGAAGCGATCCTGGCCGACGCCAATTATCAGGGCACGGCTGAGACCGTTGCCGATTATCTCCATGAGTCGCTTGTCGCGCCGGACATCTATGTGGTGCCGAGCTATCCGGCGGGCGTCATGCGCCCAACCTATGGCACAGCGCTCACGGCCCAAGAACAAGCCGACTTGGTCGCCTATTTGCTCACGCTAGAGTAAATAGGTTGCTATTTATGGTAAAATGACCGTTACTATCGTCTGTATTGCTATCTAAAGGAGCGTCGCTATGAGTAGACCGCTGCGCTGGCCACAGATGCCCGAACGGGCGCAATCGACTGAAATCCACTACCCCGAAACGGATGGTAAGCCCATGGCCGAGTCTGATCTACATCGCGATATCATGCTCTATCTGATCCGCCTCTTGCAACGGTTTTTTGCGGGCCACACGGTCTATGTCAGTGGCAATCTCCTGGTCTACTATGAACAAGGCAACCGCTACAAGTCGGTGGCGCCGGATTGCTTTGTGGTACGCGGGGTTGATCCCCACCTACGCAAAACCTATAAAATTTGGGAAGAAGGGAAAGCACCGGAAGTGGTCTTTGAAGTGACTTCCCACAGCACGCAAAATGAGGACTTGGGTAAAAAGATGCGCCTCTATGCCCAGCTAGAGGTGCAGGAATATTATCTCTATGACCCAACTGGTGATTACCTACAACCAGCGCTGCGTGCCTTTGTCTTACAGGGCGGCGGTTATGTGCCGATGGCACCAGTACGCGAGGCCGCTGAGCTCGGGGCGTTAGCGCTTATGCCGGATCCCGCCGAGCCGCCTGAATTTATTAGCCAAGTGCTTGGTCTGCGGATTACCTTAGATGAAGCCAATCAACTGCAATTATACGATCTAACCGATGGCAAACGTCTCCTATCCGATGAAGAAGCCCGCCAAGCGGCTGAGACCGCGGCCCAAGACGCGCGGCAACGGGCTGAGCAAGAGGCGCAGCGGGCAAGCGCCGCTGAAGCAGAGAATGCCCGCTTGCGCGCCGAACTAGCCAAATTACGCGGCGCGCAATAAGCCGTTTCTTGTAGGCGTTACGCACTTGCTCAGTGTGACCAACTACCTGATTGGCGTTCAAAGTCTGTTAGAACTTGTGTAGCTACATAGCTCCGATCCGGTTCACCATCCTTGTATATACTCTATGCCCATAAAAAAAACCAGCACTTCCGCATTTGGCATCAGCAAACGTGAATCACATGACGCCTCGGCCTTTTATGGTCGCAATCTCTATCGCGAACAGGCTGTGGATGCCGCCGCGGAGAGCCCATCAGCCTCCACGGTCAACCAAGCCCCACTTGAGACTTGGGCGGACCGTATCTATTGCCAATCGGCTACGGCCATGGGGTCTATTCCAGACAATAGCATTGGGTTGGCCTTTACCTCACCGCCCTATAATGTAGGCAAGAGCTATGACGACGACATGAGCTTGGAAACGTACTTGGCCTTGATCCGGCAGGTGGCGAGCGAAGTCTATCGGGTGCTCTGTCCGGGGGGGCGCTATGTGGTCAATATTGCGAATTTGGGGCGTAAACCATACATTCCCTTGCACGCCTATTTCTATGAGATCCACCAAGCGATCGGTTTTCTGCCCATGGGCGAGATCATCTGGCGCAAGGCCAAGGGGGCGAGTGGAAATTGTGCCTGGGGCAGCTGGCAAAGCGCCAAAGCCCCGCGCCTACGCGATGTTCACGAATATCTGTTGGTCTTTGCCAAAGCGCACTTTTCGCGGCCCGACAAAGGGGAATCGGATATTGACCGCGATGAGTTTATGGCCGCCACGCTCTCTGTGTGGGAAATTGGCGCGGAATCGGCCAAGCGGGTCGGCCACCCAGCCCCCTTTCCAGTGGCCCTGGCCGAACGGGTGATCCGCCTCTATTCTTATGTGGATGACGTCGTGCTCGATCCCTTTATGGGGTCGGGGAGCACCGGCGTCGCCGCGGTACAAAATCAACGCCATTATGTAGGCTTTGATGTTTCTGCGGACTATTGTACACTCGCGGAACAACGTATTGCTGATGCAAAGACTGATCGGTAGATGCGTTGCCTACAGGGTAAAGCATGTTTTCGGTATGCGGTGTACGCACCGAAAAACATGCTGAACGATGTATTGAATGATGAAGTGACTCCCTAACCCAACAACGAAATCGAATCTCTACGGAATAAAGCAAAGAAGGAAACCATGGGCGAATATACAGGAAAAGTCGTCATCGTCACCGGTGGTGCCAAGGGGATTGGCCGCGCCATCAGCCTGACCTTTGCCCGCGCCGGTGCCAGCGTCGTCTGTGCCGATGTGGATGTCAAGGCTGGCGAAGAAATCACCCAATTAGCGCAAGCGGCTGAAGGCAAATTGATCTTTGCCAAAGCGGATGTCAGTCAAGCCGCCGAATGTAAAGCATTGGTCGAGAAGACAGTCGCCGAGTTTGGCGGCGTCGATGTGCTCTGTAACAACGTTGGCATCCAGCCGACGGACAGCTATGTCCCGGCCCATGAGCTGGCGGAAGAGCTGTGGGATCGGATCATCAATGTCAATCTCAAGAGCCGCTTTTTGATGACCAAATATTGTGTACCCGAGATGAAAAAGCGGGGCGGTGGCGCGATTATCAACACAGCTAGCGTGCAAGGGATCCAATCAGCGTGGGGCGTAGCGCCCTATGCCGCCAGCAAAGGGGGCGATCTGTCGTTGACCCGTCAATTGGCGCTAGAATATGCCCAAGATAATATCCGTGTGCTTGCGGTGAATCCTGGCACCATCGAAACGCCCTTGGTGGCCGAAGCCGCGGCGGCCTCTGGTGAAACGGTTGACAGCCTCCGGGCGCGGTGGGGCGCCGCCCACCCGTTGAACCGCATTGGGCAGCCACAAGAGGTCGCCAATGTGGTGCTCTTCCTCGCCAGTGATAAGGCGTCTTTTATGACGGGCTCCTATGTCAATGTGGACGGTGGGCTACTCGCCAAGGGCGCATGGGCCTAAGCAACCATCGGCAAAGGAGATAGGACCAGCCTACACCTGACCGGTTTTTAAAAACCGGTCAGGTGTAGCGGAAGCTGTAATTGCTCGGTCAACGTTGCGAGCGCCACAGCGGGATCGCTACAGAGGCCGGAGTGAACCGGCGAACTTTGGATGATAGTGCTGTGGGGCGCCACCAGCCAATGAAAGCGTTCAGCGCGTTCCATCTGGCCAATGGGTCCCTCACCCGCACAAATGCGGGGAATCAGTTCTAAATGGGTACGTACCAGCCGCGGTGATAGATACGGGGCCAAGGCGCGCAGCCGTTCTTCGTCCAGTTGTACCGCGGCGTTGAGAAAGCGCTTGGTGCGGCAGAAGAGAATCACACCCGCGTTGATAAACTCACAGCGCTCCACGCGCGGCACCACCTGGATATAGGCATAATCATACGAGTGCAGCGTGGGCATTCACCGCCTCCCCCACAAAGGTATCGGCTGCGGCCACGCGCGCGCTTAAATAGTCGGCATACGCGGCGCGATGGGCCGCGGCATCGGCAAACTGCTTTTCATCGCCCAGCCAAACCGTTGGGATCCAGCTCACAATCTCTTGTAAGCGCGCTGGGGTGAGTAGAGGCCGAAATTGTTCATCCACCGTGCGCAGCTTGCTTGCCAGCTTGATCAAGACATGTTGGCGGATGAAGGCAAAGGGCGAACGGCTACGTTCAAGATAATCGGTCCAGTCATAATGAAAATAGAGCGCAGCCCCATGGTCGATCAGCCAGAGTTCATCCTGCCAGAGTAACATGTTGACATTGCGCGGCGTGCGATCAACATTGGTCACATAGGCATCGAACCAGACAATCGCCGATGCCAGCTCAGCAGCCAAGGGCGGTTGCAAAAGCGGATTGTAGGCAAAGGCACTGGGCAGATAGCGCAGCGCCAAATTTAAGCCACCGCTGGCTTGGATCAGATCGCGGATTTCGGGGTGGGGTTCCGAGCGGCCTAAGACCGGATCCAGTTCGATCAACACGATTTCGGGCAAGCGCAACCCCAACGTGCGCGCAATTTCCCCAGCCACCAATTCGGCAATCAGGGCTTTGGCACCTTGGGCCGCGCCAACAAATTTCATCACATATAACTCGCCATCATCCGCCTCGACCACGGCAGGCACCGAGCCCCCTTCCCGCAGCGGGTGGATGTAACGAGTGGCAGTCACCGTTCGGATCATAAGGCCATCAATCGATTCTACGGTCTATTCCGTTGCATTCAAATTTTTCTGTTGTTTTTGCTGCTCGACATACCATTTTAGCACTTCACGTACCATCGGTTGGTACCTTCTTCCGCCCTGCTTTTCTGCCTCCTCCTTAAAAAAGGCAATCACATCTGAATCAACCTCTAGCGTGATTTTAACTTTTGGCCTGCTCTCTTTAAAAACGAGGTCAGCAGGACTTGGCAAAAAATCCTCGATCAGCTTCATATCACCGTGGGCGCCTTTTACTACAGCACCGATCTTTAGCGTTTTTTTATTGATTCGTGTGTTCATAAAGTTCCCTTGCCTTCCGCCAGTAGCCTGCGCCAAAGATTCTAATTTTCCGGTTCGGTAGGTAAAGCGTACTATACATACTTGGTTGCCTATTTTCCCGATGCAGTAGTATCGTTTCTCTTCGAGAGTACTGTGAGCCAGATCTTCCGTTAGAATACGGTTGCGGTCAGCAAAGGCAGATTGGGCGACTTCAAAACTTATTTTGTGCTTTGCTTGATTCTCTCGATTTTTGTTCTCATCCCACTCAAAATTAGCCATATTTATATGGTAACATATATGGGTATCTTGTCAATACTATATAGGGGTTTATTCAGGGCCATCGCGAACTTCGTGATAGCGTCCGGTAGCTAACAGCGAAAAAGGAGGCATTCACCCCCTTTATCTATTCTAAATTTTTATAGATTGGATCGGTAGTGGTCACAGTTGTCTTTCCAAGTAAAGCCGAATTTGCTTTCACCTGGAATTATACGCCTGATCAGACCTTTTCGACGACTAACAAATGACTGATTCCCAAGCGGGTGAGGGGTGAGTTTTCGAGGGCATAGGTGATGCGTCGCAGCCATTGACCCAACGCCGGGCGGCGTGCACTCAGGTTATCGTAGCCTGGATAGATCTGTGTATGGTGAAGCACGCGGACGGGTTCGCCAACAAACAGATCCCGTAGCCCTTGGGCCGTGTAGGCACGCACATGGGGTGCGAGTTGATTGCGCCACCGGTCTGGCAAGTAGTTGATCAGCGGGGTGTTACCAAAGTGATAGACACCACGCCAGTAATGGCCGTGAGTTTCAAAGGGATAGAGACGATTCGGCGCAAAGAGGATCGCCCGCCCCCCAGGCTTGAGCACCCGCACCATCTCTTGTGCCGCCGCCCGATCATCATCGACATGCTCGATCACCTCGTGGTTAAGGACGAGATCAAAGAATTGGTCAGGATAGGGCAAGGCTTCGCAGGCCGCTAGCTGCAAATGGGCCGTGGGCACGGCGTTGGCCGCGCGATAGAGATGCTCGGCCTCAATGTCGATCCCATACATTTGCTCCGTGTAGGGGAGCAATGCCTTGACATACATGCCCACCCCACAGCCATTGACGAGCACCGCGCCTAACGTAGTTTCGGCGGTTGGTGGTGCCCAGTGTAAAATCAGATTGAGGCGACGATCCTGGCCGGCCCGCCAAACAAAACTAGGATTGCCGCGCAAGGCAGCACGGGTACCGTGGAGGTCAAGCTTGTCAATCGCGTTGGCTGTCACCGGGTGGGCTCCTTTCACCTTGGTAGCGTAGTCGCTAGCTGCATGAGTAGCGTAGAATAATAGAAAATGCCTAAATGCAAAAAAATCAGGGGGCTGATTAAGGTATTGGTATGCGACGCCGCACCGCCCTAATGTTCATCAGCCTCGGGCGGGAATACCCGGCTAGCTTCTTGGCCGTTGGCGCACCACAGCGCCAACTAAATGACAAGATCTGTCCTATCGCTCACGCTACCCTATTATTATACACAGATATACACAGATATACACAGAAGTGGTCAATCTGCATGAATGAAACAAACTGGCTCACGAAAAACCGTCAAGCCATTATGGAGCGCTTGCAACCCTGGCAAGCTGAGCCAGATGGCACCCTCTATGCCGAGTTGCATGGGGTCTACTTTATCATTGTGACCAAGGCCGAAGGCAATCTCCGGCTCTGGCTTCTGGACCCCCAACACCCAGATTCGGGTGTGATGCAATCGGAAATGCAACTAGCCGATCCGCTGGCCCTGTTTGACGATTACACCCAAGCCGCGCTGCTCGGGCTGCTCTGGCAACCAGCACCCACGCGGATTTATATTGCAGGCTTGGGCGGGGGCTGTGTGCCGCTTGTATTGCATCATCACTTTCCTCAGGCCACCATTCTCTGCAGTGAGATTGAACCGGCCATGATCGAAATGGCCACGCGCTATTTTGGGTTGGGAGTCGATGAACGTTTGCATGTCAACTTGGCCGATGGCCGAATGTTATTGGCGGCCCAGCGCGAGCCCTACGACTTTATCTTTCTCGATGTCTTTCTGGATCGCGGCTATGTGCCCTATCGGATGAGTACTGTGGAATTTTATACCCTTTGTCGTGAACGGCTGAGCGCAACCGGGGTATTAGTGATCAACTTATTGGAGACGGATCCCTATCTAGAAGCCCGGGTCAAAAGTCTGCAACAGGTGTTTCCAACCATCTACGTCAATCCATTACCGGTTGGCAATATTTTGCTCTATGCCACCACACAGGCGACCCCTGCTCCCGAAACACTCGTTGAGCGAGCGGTTGCGCTGCAAGAACACCACCACTTCGCCTTCCCCTTTGCTGTCCGTTCCCTGGATTTAAGCCAGGATTTTACGGCCATCTTCCCGACCTTGGCCGACGCCGAGCCGCTCTTCGACGATCAGCCACCCCCTGGCTATTTTGACCTGTTGCCGGTGGCGGATACCTTCTTTGCCCCCATCGAGGCCGACAGCCCTTGCTATTGTGGTTCCGGCCTCGCGTTTGTGGACTGTCATGGCGTACATCATCGCGTAATGGATGCAGCGGAGGTCACCCCCGCTACGGATCAATAAGGTGACACGGTTTGTTGCCTAGGCCACTTTGGTGCCCACATGAATGGCAACCGTGCCAAACATACGCTCCTGATAGACTACGTTCTGTAATCCGCCCAGCTCCATCAAATGTTGCAGCACCTTGGGGGTTGGAAAGTCAACCGTACTTTGGGGCAGATATTGATATGCCTGGGGATCGCCGCTAACAATGCCACCCAAGAGCGGTACGAAGCGAAAAAAGTAGAGGCTAAAGAAGGGTCCCAAGAGCGAATTGCTGGGTGGCGTAATTTCCAGACAGACCACCCGGCCCCCCGGCTTGGTCACCCGGGCTTGTTCGCGAAACGCGGCGGCGCGATCCACCACGTTGCGGATCATAAAGCCACTGACCACGGCATCGAAGGTATGATCGGGATAAGGTAGCGCAAAGGTATCGCCTTGGGTAAAGGGCAGCACGCGGCCAGGCATTTTCCCAACACCAGCCGCCATCATTTCATAGGTAAAGTCGCTACCAAAAGCCTGCACGCCAGGATAGCGTTGCATTGCAGCATAGGCAATATCACCGGTCCCGGTGCCAACATCGAGGAGCGTACCATGGGGCGGCAAGTTGCAATAATCCAGCAACTCACGTCGCCACTGCTGATCTTGCCCCAGGCTCATCAGGCGATTGACGAGATCATAGGTCGCGGCAATGCGGGCAAACATGTGATTGACAAATTGTGGTTTATCATCCGTCGCCGGAAGAATCGTTTTTTCAGAAGTCATCATCAAATCATTTCAAAAGATTTAGAAGTTACGCAGGTCCTGAGCTGAGCGGTTTTGAAAAGCTGTCAGCTCTTTCTGGCGAAACACACCTTACCACGGCTGATTGTACACACAGTTTAGCCGTATGCCTGTGCGATTGCCTCCACTGTTTGGGCAGGATGATTGGTCAGAAGGGCATCCACCCGGAGGCGACGATAGTAGCGCAGCCGCGGCTCGGGGGCCGGATCCAGGGGACAGACAATTTTGCCCAACCGATGGGCCCACCACGTATAGAGCGGATTCAGATAGAGCAGCGGCCAGACGGGGCCTAATAAAGCGGCTTTACCCGTCGGCAAAAGGTCCGACATCGTTACCTTGCCCGTCGGAATGGTTGGCTGCACCGCTTCAACCCCCGCCACATAAGCAGGATGAAAGGAGATGATGGCGGTCCGCTGTAGCATATCGTAGCGCTCTAGCAAGCGCACCAAACGCGCGGCATCCGCGGGCTGGGCAAAGCGCGGATCTTTCAGCTCTAGCAAGAGTGGGGTTTGCGCATTCGTCGCTTCGATCAGCTCGACCAAGGTCGGGATGGGGTGCTTGGTCAGTGCTCCGGTGGGCGAACGCGTTTGCTGGCGTTTCAGTTCGGAAACAGTGCAATTGCGCAGGAACCCTTGCCCATCGGTCATCCGATCTAAGGTATGATCGTGGAAAAGCACAATCTCGTCATCACGGGTAAAGTGGAGATCGGTCTCTAAAACATCCGCACCTTGGGCCAAAGCGAACTGAAAAGCGGGTAGGGTATTCTCCGGCTGATCTTCAGGCGCACCCCGGTGAGCAACGATCAGAGGACGGGTGCGTTGGTGCCGCGTGGCATAAAATTGCGACCAATTCAGCGCGGTCACAAGGTCACCTGTTCACGTTGCCAACTCACGCGCAGCTCATCACCCCGGAAGGGGCGATCGGTCGGGCCACGTTGGCCTTGCCCAATGCGCCACTGGGACGGCCAGGGCAGCCGCTCCGCCCCCCAAGCCGAAATTCCGGTGAGCGACGACCAGGGCGATTCGTCATCCCAGCGCCAGAGCAAGCCGCCCGGCCCCATGCCGGTGTGAATGGCGCATTGGAGCATAAACGGTTCGTGTGCGCCCAGGACGGGGCCTGTCCACAGATGGGGGCTACGGCCTGGCTGGGGAGCCAACAGCACGCCCAATTGTTGCTCGCGGCCAATGAGACCAATCCACAAGGGAGCTAACGCCGCGCCAACGTCATAGGCCGTAAATAAGGTTTGGGGCGTGCCATCATCGTTGGCGGCGGTCTGACCGCGAAAGCGCCAGAGCAAGAGATCAGCTTCCGCTGTTGTCAAGACGGGCGTGGTGAAACCGGCTGGTTGTTCACCCAAGGGGAGTGCTTGCCATTGATTGGAGGGCGGCACAGCGACGGGCCAACGCAACCATTCGCGCCGCTGGCCGCTGGTATCTAGCACCTGGTAGCGCAAACCCCTTTCATCCAGCGCGGCTTGGACACAATGGAGATATTCGACGCCTTCAGGCATACGATGGGCTGTGCCCGCGCCCGCGGTGACAATCTGGAGCACTCCTTGCTGAACTTGCACATCAAAGGCGAGAATGTGGCTACACCAATAGGCGAGCACACCATGTTGTACCAGCAGCTGCCAAAACACTTTGGCGCAGGCCGGCACGATTTCGCGCTGCCGCGCCCCCGCAAAGCCGTTAATGGGGAAGACCGGATGATGACCCAAAACCATTTTGTAGCGGGCATCGGCATGGTCGGTCAGCACCTGATTCAGCCAGTTGACTTCGACATAGCCTTCGCCCCCCAAGCCCGACCACAAGGTATTGACAAAGACCAGCAAAAGGTCGCCGCGGCGCACAAAGTAGCTCAACCCCAGTTGATCGGATGGGCCATTGCGGGGCAAATGGGCCATGACCTCGCGGAAGATCGCTTCGCTGGCCGGATCATAGACAGTGTGGTTGGCGGTGGTGTGATAGAGCGGGATGGCGGTGCGATCCAGCCAGGCCATCTCTTGCGTAAACCAATAGGCCCATTGCTGGCGCAGCGCCGCGTCATCTGCCGTCAGGCCACTGATCTCATCGCCGGGAAAGCAGATAAAGTCTGGCGGCGGCTCTAATTGGGCCACCACCCCATTCACCGCGGCAAAGGTCGCCGCGTGGGGTGCGCCGGGGATACCAGAGCAGCTATCCGCATAGCAGACAAATTGATGGCCGGGGCCGGTGGGCAAGAGGGCCGGAATGGTTGTACGCATGGGCAGAAGCTCTACGTTTCTTCATGCTGCTTAAAAGGGTAGATGACAGGTCCACACCTGACAGGTTTTGAAAACCTGTCAGGTGTAATGGCTACCTTTTCATACCGTTTCTTACGGACGTGCGGGGCTGCCATCGGGCCAGCGGGCTTGTGTCCACTCTTCGACAAAGTCCTTGCAGGGATACTTGGCCGCCAATTCTTCGTTGACATCAATCCCCAAACCGGGCTTGTCATTGGGGTACATGTAGCCGTTGCGCACTTCGGGCAAGCCCGGGAAGATCTCATAGAAGATCGGCTCAAAGCGGCACCATTCTTGGACGCCAAAGTTGGGGGCCCACAGATCCAAATGTAAGTTGGCGGCATGGCCCACCGGCGAGGTGTCGCCCGGCCCGTGCCAAGCCGTGCGGACACTATACATATTAGAGAAGAGCACCGCTTCGCGCGCAGGGGTAATGCCACCCATTTGGCTCACATGCATGCGGATGAAGTCGATCAGCCGATTCTGTACCGGGTATTGCCATTCTTGGGGATTGTTGTAAAGTTCGCCCATGGCGAGCGGCGTGGCACATTGTTGGCGGATGCGTTCAAACCAGACATTATCTTCGGGGGCCAAGGCGTCTTCCAAGAAGAAGAGCTTGAACTTTTCGACATCTTTGGCAAATTGCACCGCATCGATCGGCGCGAGACGCTCATGAATGTCGTGAAGGATTTCCACTTCTTCGCCCACGGTGCTACGCACATGGTCTAAAGCTTGGAGGGCCGAGCGCATATAGTGCTTGGGGTCATAATAGGCGCCAGGGGGCGCGCCTTCGGGGCGGCGATCTTGCGCGCCGCGCCCCCCATAGCCACCCGCTTGGACACGGATATATTGATAGCCTTGCTCCATATACTTGCGGACGCTCTCTTCGATCTCCTTGGGCTCGCGGCCATCGGCATGAGCATAGCAGGCTGCGGCCTCGCGACACTTGCCACCCAGCAATTCATAGACAGGCATGTTGGCGAGCTTGCCCTTAATGTCCCACAACGCTTGGTCGATGCCGGAAATGGCGTTGTTGAGGACGGGGCCATTGCGCCAATAGCTGTGGACGGTGGCCATGCGATAGAACTCTTCAATGCGCGATACATCCCGACCAATGGCAAAGGGAATGAGATGTTTCTCGAGCGCGGCGACCACGGCGGCATAGCGCTGGGTAAAGGTGGCACAGCCGAGGCCATAGAGCCCAGGCTCCGAGGTGATCACTTTCACAATCACCAACCGTTGGGAGGTGGGTTGGGTCGTGATGACCTTGATATCTTTGATGGTAATGGGTTTTGACATAACGGATTCCTTACTTGTGGTGCGTGATTCCCCCATCACGCTTGCTCGGATAATTCAAACGGCATGTAAAATTCATGGGTTTTGGGGGTACCGTGCCCTTCGATCCAGGTGGTGCCGATGCCACGGTGGGCAATGGCGGCTTGCACAATCGCTTTGTTAAAGGGGCTGACAGTGCTCATGCCCAAATATTCATCCACAGGCATCCACAAACATTCGGCGATCTCTTCTTCGTTGCGGATGATTTCGGTGCTTAGCGGGGAGCAGCGACAAATAAAATAAATATCAGATTTGCCAAAGCGCGCGCCGTGCCAATGACGGAAGCAGATCAGCGCTTCAAATTTAGCACGCACCCCGGTCTCTTCCCAAATTTCCCGCACGACGGCGTCGGCGAGGTGTTCGTCTTTATCGACGAGGCCACCGGGCAATTTGTAGAAGCGCGGCCGATCCACCCGGTGGTAGCGCTCACAGACGACCAATAGTTCATTGCGTTCGTTCAACACAACGCCGCCAACCCCAATATAGTGAGAGGCATAGGGGGGGATAAAGGCATCGGGCTGGAGCCGATAGACCAACGTCGATTGTTCTGCCGTGCTATGATGAAAGCTAAAGCCTTGGGCTACGGCAAAGGGAATAAAGACAACTTTGGCAATGGGCACTTCCAACCAGACCAGTTTTAAGTCATCTTGGCTCCAAACCGCAATCGATTGTTGCAACGCTGATTGGAATTCTTCCAAGGTGGCAGGGAGTGCATTCGGGTTGATGATAACGCCGCCAAAGTTGTTGACGGTGTGGTCGAGCGCGCTCATAATAGGTTACTCCTCTAGACCGACAAAGATAGCAAGCTGGGATTGGTTAAAGCTGCCCAAAGGGTTTGGCGAAGGATTGGGGGCTGCAGCCATGCTCTTAGTCACAACGGATACTTTGGGCGAATGAATGGCTGTATTGTAATGCAAACCATAAAAAAAAGCCACAGGTCACACAAGGCGAAACTGTGGCTTGGCAAGGACAAAGAGCGGCTACGCAGCCATGCGGCCGGTTCTATTCCAAATGTAGGTCGCTTTGGTCTTGGGCAGCTGGGTGAAGTCGGTTGGGTTCTTTTTATCAACGGGCAGTAGACCAGCGTGTTCAATGATCAAGCGCACCAATTCAGGATCATAGACCCGATCTTCGCGCTCAATGGTCAATTCGCCTGGTTCTTGATAGTGAACTTGTGCGGTCGCATCTTGATATTCGGCATCGGCGCGGCGCACCACAACGTCGATTCGCTGAATATTTTCCCATGCCCAGACTTTGGTGGGCAGCAAAAAGCGGGCCGGATTGCGAATCGTCAGCGTGGTATCGGTCACTTCATAGGTTTGATAAACATCAAGCAAGCTACCGTAGATGAAGAGCAACCCCCACAGGACGAAGGTCCATGCGGTGGCGTTGGCAAAGAAGGTGTGGGTGAGATCCATCGAAAAGGCCAAGGCACCCGTAATAAACATTGCCGTGCCAACCGCCATATTCCGCTGGGTGCCGGTGAAAACAATTTTGTTACTCTCGGTGGATGACACTTCGTTTGACGCGGCGGTCGCGACTGGTTCGATCGCGCTATCCGTCAGTTGGGCAGCAGTTGCCATAAATTTGCTCCTCTAGCTGGGCGTTACAGTAGCTGGGCGTTACAGGTTGACGTACGAGCGATACGCTGACTACTTGCTTATTCCTGCACTCTTGCTCATTCCCGCACTTATGGGTACTGTCCAGCGAAAGTGGTGAAGCCTGCTGCCAACAACGGTTAGCCGTGGCGTCAAGCAGAATGGCGGCGCTCATACTTTCGGCTGACAAGCAAAATCATTGGTAAAAAATACTGTTTCTTTTGCTGTAGTATAGCCTTATTGCCAAGAAGTCCCCAAATTTTAGTTGTGCAAATCTGCACAATCTGCGGTTAGCCGCGAAAATGTTCGCGTGTCATAGGCGCAACACCCACCGCCTAAGTAACACTTAGCTTATAGCCACGGCCCCGCACGGTGGTCAAAAATTGGGGCGAACTGGCGTCCTGCTCAATCTTCTGGCGGAGGCGGCTCACGAGCTTTTCAATCCGGGCATCATCGACTTCATCAATATACCCTTCGCCCCAAACATGGCTAACAATCTGATATTTGTCGATAATCTTGTCGGGGTTTTGGAAGAGTAGCAACATCAGCCGATACTCTAAATTGGTGAGCGTATCTACCGGCTTGCCATTGACCAAGACTTCACCACTTTCCACATCAACCCAGAGGGCCGCGCTTGTCGGGTTGGTGGGAACAGCTTTACGCTGGACATGTTCGGAGAACAAGCGACAGAAAAATTGTGGCTTGCCATCACCGCGGAAGAGCAGATGTTGGCGAATGAGTTGGGCCACCACGCTGGGGTTGGGTTCGTGGTCGGCTTTCAAGAGTCCGGCTAGCTCCGTTTGCTCGGCGGCGCTGCATTGCTCCCAGATCTTCGCGCACTCTAGCTGCAAATATTCGTCGGAACGTGCTTGCCGCGCCACCCGCCGCTGGATCTCCCAATGCTCGACGGCATCTGCGGTGGGCTCAATCGCTTCGAGCGCTTCGGCCAAAAGGCGACAGACCCCCTCTAGCAAACGGGGATGCCCACCGGCCCACTCATAGAGAAAGTCGATATCAGCGGTCAGAAAATTGATTTCGTGGGCCGTGCTATAGCTGTGGACAAAGCGCTCAACATCCGACCGGGTAAGTGGCGCTAAATACCAGGTGTGGTGGCTAAAGAGTTCGCAGAACTCACTACAGTGATCTTCCGGTCGCTGGGTCGTTAAGGGTTGCCCGGTGGCCGTGACATAGGCCAAGGTGTCGCGATAGCGATCTTTGAGGGCCCGTAGGTTGAGAAAGACCCGCGAAGGGATCTGTGAAAAAGGTTCATCAAATTCATCCAACAACAAGATCAGCTTGCGCTGGGTGGAATGCAAGACGGCGGTCAACCCGCGGTTAAAGCTCAGCGGCACCTGAAACTCACTGCTGGGCGCAACAAGCGTTGCGTAGGCTTCCATCAGCTCGGGCAGCGTAGCAACCTCGGGATGGCTCTCTTGGAGACAGCGTAAGACCACTTCATAGAAGCCATGGTCGCTCATCTGTAACATGCGATTACAGTCGATATAGACTGGTAAAAATTCGTTGCTGGCTTCGCCTAGTTCTTGTAGCCAAATATCGGCGTGCGCCAATGTCCGCAACAACGCCGACTTGCCAATGTTGCTAAAACCAATCACTTCGACACAGTTCAGGTTATATAGCTGTTGAAGAATATGGTGGATATCTGGCCGGCGGGTATAACCACCTTCAACCAGACGTAACGAATTAGGCATACGGCTGTTTGGTTGACTTAGATCAGACTTTAATGATACACTGCAAACATGATCGACAGACGCGGCTATTGCTCGCCTCACGCTTTCCCGTGCCCCTGTGCTGTTCGATAACAGTGGTAGTGAACAGTGTCAAGCGCGCCGTCATGTCAATGATACACGGGATAGACAAAAATCGGTAATTGGACCGAGCCTTAGGGCACGCCAGGATGAATACCGAAGGTGATTGAGCATAGCGCGGCGGATAAGCGAGTCGGGTTATAGCAGGCTAGGGAAGACGAGGTTACCCAATGAGTGATGTACAACGGATTTGTCCCCACTGCGGTGAAGCTGGCCCGTTAACGGCGCGCTATTGCCCTCATTGTGGTCAAGATAGCCAACAGGCAGCCTTGCCCGTTCAGCAATCTAATTTCCCGCTCGTCCTGAGTAAAGCCGCGCTGCCGCTATTGGCGGGGGCGGCCAGCTTGGCGCTGCGAGCTGGTTGGAAATTGTTACAGAGTCGCCTAGCGGCCAATATGGCTGGCACCGCCGTAGAAACCCTCCGGTCTGCCCAGCTAGCCAAGCCCCTGACACGTACCGAAGCGCTGCCTGCCCGTCGGCCACGCCGTACCATTCGGATCCGCTCGGCTTGGTCAGTTACTGACGGCAATGGGGTCCAACGCAGCGGGATGAGCGAACACCAAATTGAGCTGGATGACTAGCCTAGCGTTAGCAAGGTCCGCTTTAGTTATTGACACGCTCTGGGCGCGCCGCCAAAGTCATCGCCATGGGCCTTTCGGCACCGGCGCGCAACACCCGTAGCGTCACCACGTCGCCGGGGCTGGTATAATACTCCAAATAACGCAAGATATCATCAAAGCTGCTGACCGGCTCATCATTGATGGCTAGAATTACATCGCCATTGTTGGTGGCTGGGCAAATGCCGACGTACTTGGTCTGTGAGGGTTGGCTGCCACCACGCAACCCGGCTTTTGCGGCGGGCGTACCGCGCAACACTTCGCTGATATACGCGCCACGCAGGGCTTTGTCCAACTTGAGATCGGCGGCACAGAGCGGGCTCAGAGTCTCGCCCCGCACGCCCATATAACTGTGTTGATAGACCCCATCGGTAATCAACGCGGGCACGACCCTTTCGACAATCGCAATGGGAATGGCAAAACCCACCCCGCTATTGGCGCGGACCTCAGAGCGGATCTGCGCATTGACCCCAATCACCTCGCCGCGTTCGTTTAACAGCGGACCGCCCGAATTGCCGGGGTTGATCGCGGCGTCGGTTTGGATCGAGGCTGGAATATTAAAGCTATTCCGAGCCGGGATCGAACGATTCATCGCGCTGACAATCCCACTTGTCATCGTGCCAGCCAACCCAAAGGGATTGCCAATAGCCACCACCCGCATCCCCACCGCGACCTCGGCCATCTGACCGCGCCGAACGGGTTGTAGCGGATAGCCTTCGGGATCGATCTGGAGCACGGCTAAGTCACTACTGACATCAATGCCAATCACGGTCGCTAGCGCCACGCTGCCATCGCTAAAGGTCACTTGCAACTGGCTCACGCCATCGACCACATGATGATTCGTCACGAGGTGACCATACTCATCCCAGACAAAGCCAGAGCCGCTGCTGGCGGGCAAGAGATCATCTTCATTAAAATTATACTCACCGCGTGGATCTAACTCGCTCCCCACCGCCAGCGCGGTAATAAAGACCACCGAATCATTGACCTGAGCATAAATATTTTTCAAGACGGCCGTTTCATAATCGCCGCCTTCGGGTGTGGCAATCACGACCAAGGGCGCTGGTGGCGCGGCGGTAACGCGCAAGATCGGAATCGGTGATGCCACATTGGTCGTGGTTGTTGCTCTCGTTGCCGTCGTTGCCGTCATTAAGCCGAAGAGAGGGTTGCCATCGCGCGCTTCCCGCATCCAGACAAATCCGCCTAGGATCAAGGTGAGAATACATATACCCCAGAGCAAAGCAAAGGTGCTGCCGACAATCAGCAAAATACGCGTGCCCAAGCCACGCTTTGGTCTTTCGTTCATTTCTGTCACTCCCGCGCCTCTTTGGCCGCTACTGGAACGCCTTGTGTTCGCCCATCGTCGTACCATAGCCTGAGCCACCTGGTAGCGCTTCTTTGGAAAAGCAACAACCGCTTGCCAGGGGTATCGCTTACGTGGATCATCGTCGATGACCACTATTGTACGCTTAGAAAGCTGATTTTGAAAGTGAGCATCTGTTCACGAATGTTCCTTTGGGCTACACAAAGGCAACCAGTAACTTGCACTCAGTAACTTACACTTTGCATAGATAATCCTTTTCGCGATAGTGATAGAATATGATATACTCGCGTACAAGTAGACCCAGAAGCCGAGAAAGCTTTATGAATCGTCGTCAACTGATTTTCATTATTTTGCTTAACGCCTTGATTAGTTTGGTAGTCGCTTTGGCCGTGGTTTGGGCCGTGGAGGCGCGCCGGCCCGATCCAGAAACATTGGCGATCGCCGCGACGCCGGTTGTGCCGATGGCCACCCTGCCAGCGATTGCGCAAAGCACTGAGCCGCTTTTGCCGACCGCATCTTCTGTCGACGCGACGAATGATACCGCGGCGAATGATACCGCGGCGGATGTCAACGCGGCCCCCATCGACGCCGCGCCAACGGCTACGTTGGATCCAAACAACCAACAGATCTATACCATTCAGTCCGGTGATAGTCTATCGGCAGTGGCGACTCGCTTTGGCACGACCGTGAATGCCATTATGCAGGCGAATGAACTGGCTGACGCCAATGTCGTCTATATCGGCCAGCGGTTGATCATTCCGGTGGGTACCAATAGCAACGGTAGCGCACCGTCGCCAGCGACGGCGGAGCCCCCAACCGCCCCGCCCTTGGTAGTTGGCGAAGGTATATTAATTCGTTCGATTGACCGCCCGGGCGAACTACCTGGCGAAGCGATACAAATTATCAATGATAGCAACGCGGTGGTACGGCTCACCGGTTGGCAGCTCGAACGTGAAGGTGGGCCAACCTATACCTTTGGCGAGCGGTCGATCTTTCCGGGCAGTAATCTTTGGCTCCATACCGCGAATGGTGACGACACGAGTGTTGCCCTCTATTGGGATCAGACTGAAGCCCTATGGCCCACAGGAAGTGTCGCACGCTTGTTGGATACGGAAGGCAATCTCATCTATAGCTATACGGTGCCCTGATCGGTATTCGCTATCAGCTAGCAAGTGTTCATGTAAACGAGCAAGGTTATGAGCAACGGATCAAATTCAGGAGACAAGCGTGGGGATGCGGGTAAAGGCGGTAACCGGCGGCGCTATTTCCGCCGCCGCAAGCCCGCTCAAAAAGCCGCGGAATCGCCCGCCAAGCCCGAAACCCGCAAGCAGCAAGATACGCCCGCCAAGAATCGCCCACGCCCCCAAGCGAAGGCAGAAAGCCCTGCGAAGTATGAACGCGATCGTCGCAACAACCGGCGGCGTAGGCGGCGCACGCGCAGTGAGCGGGGCGACGAGATGGTTGTCACACAAGAGTCCGCGCTTGCGCCCCTCGAAGAAGCTTATATTCCACCGAAATCGGTTTTTGTTTACACCTATGTTTTACGCCCAGGCGTATCCTCCAGCCATGAATTCCGGCCCGAACATTTTTCGCGCGTGGGGCGTCGGCTCGAAGACTTTGAGATCGATTTATCGCCGCTGTTCCCGGCTGAGGGGACAGTAAAACCAGAAGCCAAGCCAGCCCTACCGCTGGATTTTGACGACGATGAAGCTGAAATCTTTTCCGACGAATTAGCCGAAGAATAAGCCTGTTGAACCTAAGAGTAGGAGTTGAATCGTGGCCCCAATTGTAACCATTCGGAATTTGAAAGATCATGTCGGTCAAGAGATCACCATGCAGGGCTGGCTTTACAACAAAACCGGCAAAGGGAAGCTTCAATTTCTACAAGTGCGCGATGGTACGGGCATCTGTCAAGCGGTTCTCTTTCGCGGGAATGTGAGCGAGGAGAGCTTTGAAGAGGCCAAAGGGCTGACGCAAGAAAGCAGCTTGCAGCTAACGGGGCTGGTTAAAGCCGATGAACGAGCACCGGGCGTCCCAGGCGGTTTTGAACTAGATGTACGCAGCTTGCAAATTGTCCAAATTGCGGGGGCCTATCCAATTTCGCCCAAAGAGCATGGGGTCGAATTCCTGATGCAAAACCGCCACCTTTGGCTGCGCTCGTCGCGCCAATGGGCGGCGCTGCGGGTGCGGGCTGTCGTGATCCAAGCCATTCGATCATGGCTCGATGAGCATGGCTTTCTCAATGTGGACACCCCTATCCTCACGCCCGCCGCGGCGGAAGGCACGACAACGCTCTTCTCCATCGACTATCATGGTGAGCCAGCCTATTTGGCCCAAACCGGCCAGCTTTACAACGAAGCCAATATCTTTGCCTTTGGCAAGGTCTACTGTTTTGGCCCAACCTTCCGCGCCGAGAAGAGCAAGACACGTCGCCACCTACAAGAGTTCTGGATGGTCGAGCCCGAAATTGCCTTCTGCAATTTAGAAGGGCTGATGGAAGTCGAAGAGCAATTCGTTAGCTACATTGTGCAACGCTGCCTCCAAGAGTGCCAACCCGAATTGGCGATTCTCGAGCGCGACACCACCCATCTGCAAAAGGTCTGCCCCCCCTTTCCCCGTATCCACTATGATGAAGCAGTGGCGATGATCAACCGGGCCGCGGCCGCGGGCGAATTGGTGCCGGGCTATTCCGATCCAGTGCCAGCCATTACGTGGGGGGACGATTTTGGCAGCCCACACGAAACGTATATCGCCGCGCAATTTGATAAACCAGTCTTTGTGCACCATTATCCGACCCAAGTGAAGGCGTTCTATATGGAACCGGAAGGGGATCGACCAGAGGTGTGCCGCAGCGTTGATCTGCTAGCCCCAGAAGGGTATGGCGAAGTGATTGGTGGTAGTGAACGGATGAGTGATCCAGAAAAGTTAATAGCTGCCATCCACCATCATCAGCTGCCCCAAGCGGTCTACGAATGGTACATTGACCTGCGCCGCTATGGTTCGGTCGTCCACAGCGGGTTCGGCTTAGGGGTCGAGCGGACGGTAGCTTGGGTCTGTGGCTTGGATCATGTGCGTGAGACGATTGCCTTCCCGCGCACCTTGACGAACTTGCGTCCCTAACAACAGGAAACCAGCAACGATCCGCGGTTATGGGTGGCATCGAGTGCGTAGGCAGGGCTTCCTACGTACAATGCCCCTTGTTACGCGCCAACTTGCCAGCCGCTACTGATCATGATCTTTTTTTTGACTGTTCTTTTTGCTGCGCTACTGACCTATCTCATTACACCATGGGTAGGACGGCTTGGTATACGCTTGGGGCTAGCGGACTATCCTGGCGGGCGGCGGCGTCACAAAGGCATTATTCCACGAACGGGGGGGATTGCCCTCGCGGTTGGCTTCCTCTTGACCGTCGCTTTCATTTGGCTACTTCCTCACCTCTTGCCCGATACGGCTTGGCTCTGGTTTCCCGAACGCAACGATATCTATGAGTTACGTCGGCTAGCCGCGCTGCTGGCTGGTGGCCTTTTTTGTGTCGTGGCCGGGCTCTTGGATGATCGCTATGAGTTTGGCAATGGCCCGCAATATGTTGTCCAAACCGTGGCCGCGATCATTGCCATCACGGGGTTGATCTTTATCAAGCATGTGAATGATCCCTTTGGCCCAGGCTTCTTATGGGATGATGTCAACGGGCTACCCTGGTGGCTAGTTTGGCCAGTGACCATCTTTTGGTTTCTCTTTATGATGAATACCGTCAACTGGCTGGACGGGCTCAGCGGGCTGGTGGCGGGTGTGGCGGCCATTTTTAGCCTGATTCTGGCCGGTCACATGCTCTTTGCCGCCGAGCCAGCCCAGGAGAGTGTGGCGCTCTTGCCACTGGCGCTACTCGGCACAACGCTGGGCTTTTTGCCCTTTAACTTTGCGCCAGCGCGGATCTTTATGGGGAGCACGGGGGCCTATTTCCTTGGTTATACCCTGGCTGCACTTGGGATTATTGGCGGGGCCCGTCTAGCGACGGTGATGTTGGTCCTGGGCTTGCCCGCGCTGGATCTCGTCTGGCTGGTCTTTACGCGTTGGCGGCGGGGCGTTTCGCCGGGGCAAGGCGGGCGCGATCATCTCCACTTTCGCTTGGTCGATGCGGGTATTCGCGAACGTACGATTGTGATCGGCTATTGGATCTTCTGTGCTGCGTTTGGTATCGTCACGTTGCTGATCTCGGGGATGGCTCAAAAGATCACTGCGCTTGTGATGTTGGGCTTGGTGGGTCTTGGTGTCTTGCTTTGGGCCAGCCGCAGCCAGGCAATTAATCCAGAGGGTGGCTCTGAAGGAAATTGAGGAATGCGCATTTTAGCGATTGAAACGAGTTGTGACGAAACCGCTGCCGCAGTCATTCGCCATGGCCGGGAGATCGACAGCAATGTCGTCGCGACGCAAATTGAATTACATCGCCGCTTTGGTGGCGTCTTTCCCGAAGTAGCCAGCCGCCAACATGTTTTGTCGATCCAGCCGGTGATCGAACAAGCCTTGCAAGAAGCAGGCGTGCATCACCTGCAGGAATTAGACGCGATTGCCGTTACGCATGGGCCTGGCCTAGCAGGAAGTCTCCTTGTTGGTGTGAATATGGCCAAAGGGCTAGCCTTCGCCAGTGGTCTGCCTCTGCTGCCGGTCAATCACCTAGAAGGGCACATTTACAGCAATTGGTTGATCGCGCCTGGCCGACCCCAACCGGTACCCGAGCATGCCTTTCCGGCCTTGATCTTGATTGTGTCCGGGGGACATACCGAGTTGGTGCTTATGCGCGGCCACGGCCAGTATCAACTGTTAGGCAGCACCTTGGATGACGCGGCGGGCGAAGCTTTTGACAAAGTAGCACGGTTGCTCGATCTGGGCTTTCCAGGCGGTCCGGCCATTCAACGCGCCGCCCAGCAGGGTGATCCGCAGCGCTTTGTCCTGCCGCGCCCCTTGTTGCATCAGCCAGAGCATCGCTTTAACTTTAGCTTCTCGGGGCTAAAGACGGCAGTCCTCAATCTTGTCCGGCAGCTTGAACAAAGCGGGGTGATGCCGAGCGACGCCACGGTGGTGGCGGATATGGCCGCGGCTTTTCAGCTTGCGGTTGCCGAAGTCCTCCTCCATAAAACCCTGGATGCCGCTCAACACTATGCGGTGCGACAGGTTTGCATTTGTGGCGGCGTCAGCGCCAATAGCCAATTGCGCGCCTTGGCCGCAGCCGAATGCACCAAACGGGGCTTGCCACTCTACATTCCGCCACTCTTTCTCTGCACCGACAACGCCGCTATGATCGGTGCGGCGGCCTTCTACCAATGGCAACAGAAACCCCAAGGGGATGATCTGACCATAGATGTCGTGCCAAATTTACCCCTTCCGGCTTAATGCAGGCTAAGTTTTTTGATATAGCCACTGGGCTAGTCCGCAACGCCGCTAAAGCCCGCTTCAGCGGGCGTTGCTTCCTCGCACCGTCCCTGATGAAGGGCAAGAAATTAAACCAGTAGACCTTACTCGTGCGCTTTCGCGCAGCTTGACCAAGCAGGCGCTCATTTCAATCAGCGCTGGTTTACCGATTTTAATGGTTAATCTTCATCAGCGGGCGTTGCTCCCTCGCACCGCCCCGAAGGGACGGTGCGCTAGCCCCAAGAACACGTTATTGAGAAGGTTCTTTAACGGCGGGTTGTCGTTCGGCTTCCGGCTGGGCTGTTGGTGCAGGGGGTGTTGCCTGCTTGGCGCTCACAAAAGGGCGGCGGCGGGGCAGATTCCGTTTGAGATCTTCCCCTTTGACGACGCGCCGATAGGTGAGCCGCCGTTGCTGTCGCGCCATCCGATCTTCTGGGAAGGGGGGATATTCGAGAAGCTTGGCGTGCAAATAGCCACCCACCACCCGCAAACTGGCAATCAAGGGTGCGGCCAGGAATGCGCCCAGAATATTCCCCACGCTAAAGCCGACGAAGACCCCACAGATCACCACCACAGGATGCAGGTTAACGCTGTCCCCAATGACGCGAGGCACCACAATATTATTTTCCAACTGTTGAATAATAAAATAGATGGCAACGGTGATCAAGGCAAAGCTAACGTTATCAATGCCATAAGGGCGTAGCACATCACTGCCTTGAATCAGCGCCACCAAAATCGCCGGAATCATCGCCATGGTCGGCCCGAGATTGGGGACGACCTCGAGCATACCAGCCAAAATACCGAGAATCAACGCGCCAGGCATGCCCGCGGCCTCTAAGGCCAGCCAAGTTGTCACACCAATCAGCAAGCTCAAGATAATCTGGCCGCGGAAGAAAGCTTGCCAGATGAAACCGACACGCCGGAGTAATTCACCAAATTCTGGCTGGTAGGATGGGGGCAACAGGCTTTGGGCGTAGTTGCGAATAGCCGGGGCATCTTTGGTTAAATACAGGCTCAGAAAGAAGGTGATCAAAAAGGTAAAAAAGAATTGGACAATGCCACCGACCACACTAATCCCAATGACCGCCGTGCTGCTGACCACGGTGGTCGTGGTGCCGATCACCTGCTGGATATAGGTAAGCAGCTCGCCAATGGTCGGCATGACCAGATATTGTTGGAAGTTGTTGCGCACCTCATCCAGGGTATCTGCAATCGAAATGTGAAAGCCGAGCAAGGTAAAGGTATCCGGCCAGTTATCGACGGTGGTATTTAGCCAACTCAAAACACTGAGCGAGACCGCAGTCGGGTTAAAGGCACCCAGGCGATTCAACTGTTCCAACAAAACCGGTATCAGAAAGACTGGCAGCAAAATAATGCTGGTAAATAAGAGCACAAAGAGGATCATGGTGCTGATACTGCGTGGAATGTAGATTCGTTCACAAAAATCTACAATCGGACTGAGCAGATAGGCCACCAATGCCGAGATAATGACGAGGGGCAGCACATCAAGGCTTAGCCAAAGGACAAGCCCAAAGACGACGAGGAGGAGAACCACCACCGTCCGCTTGGTGGCGCGATCCCACCGCGAACTGGCGGGCACTTCGGTCATGGGTGGTGTATCAGCCGCCGGAGGGACTGCGGTAGTCTTTGATTGAGGCTCCAATTCATTCACAGCGTCGTAGGATGAAGCAACCTCAACCCGACCTATGGAAAGTTGTACGTCGGATGCAGTCGTCATATACGTATAGACGTACACCGTCTATCCCTGGTTTCCAGATAACAAAGTATACAATTGCGGCGATTCGTCGATTGATACTAGCTTATCTTGCTATCTTTCTCTGATGACGAACAGCACCAAATAAGAAAACCCCATGATCCACGCTAGGTCGCGCGCCAATTTATCAGCGATATCGCTCACATTGGGGTACCCACCTACCGCCGCGCTTGTTTGCTCATCGCCTTGCGGGTCTGTTGTAGAGCCATACCCGCCTCCTGCAAGATCTGCTGGTAATACGCATAAAAACGCTGGCGATCTTGTTGGCTAATCACGGCCACTGCATCCGCCGTCTCGACGGCATAGGGATAGCCACTCCCGACCACGCACTCGGCCCGCACAAGATCCAAGATCTCGTCGGCGCGCCCAGCCGCGAGGATCCACCGCGGCAGCTCAATACGCGCCGGTGGGTGATCCGCGGTGAGCCGCACATAGGTGAAGAGGACATCTTCATAGAAATCGGCCTTGCCCCATTTGCTCAGTTCATCGCCGCGGGCACAGGCAAAGAGCGGACTGCGATCGCCCCACCGCGGTAAGTAGGTTGCCAACAGATTAGCATCACTCATGGGAATCGCGCCAGGCGCCTGCTGGACAGTTTCGATCAGCGAGATCATGTCGTGGCTAAAGGAGCGATCGACAAAGCCGACCAAGGGAACAGCATAGCGCTCCGAACAAGCCAACAATTGTTGAACAGCCCGTGTATAGGGGGCGGCATCGGCCATTTTCCCGGCAAAGCTGATGATAAAGGAGCCATCAAAAAAACAGAGCGGCTTCTCCAGGGGCGCAGCATCGGCATAGCTCGCCATGAGTTCACAGAGCTTTTCACACTCGCGCACAAAGCGGATACGGTTGATCTGTTGGTTGAGAAAACCGCTATCCGAATGACCGTCGGTGTCCTCTTCTAATTCATCGGGCGCCAGCACATCAAAGAGCACATCTTTGGTATAGCTGCCCCCAGCACGATGTTCATTGATAAACCAGCCGATCTGCACGGCAGCCACCGGCGGCCAAACATCTTTACTCGGGGGAATCTGACTACCATCCACCGCCAATACCGGTCGATTCAAGAGGACATTGAAGGCCCAGGCGCGCGATTCACGATGGTCGCGCCACTGCTGTGTAAAAGGAATACAGAGTTGGTCGGCCCGTTCAAACTCAACCGTTGGCCGCGCCCCCGGCCACGCCACGCCAATGTCGGAGAGCGTCTGCTCTAGGCTGGCAAAACTTTGGGCCTGAAAGCGCTCTACCCGCACAGCCAGCCGCTCATGTTCGGCCTGTTGACGCACGCCATAGGCCTGAAATCGCCCCCGCTTTTGCTCCAACGCGGCGATTACCTTATTGCGATCAAACAAATGAGCCTCCTTAATAACTAATGACAAACGGAGAATTGCGAATGGTTAATGAATAGTTACTGTGGCCCGTATCAACCCAAGTACCCGTCATTAGGCATTCTTTATTTTCCATTCTCCATTAATTATTAATTGTTTTTTCTGCCATGACACGCTTTGAACTTGCGCCCACTGCCGCAGGGACAGGGATCGTTGCGGCCCGTCGTGGCGAAGCGCTGTTGTACAGCGCGTTCTTCCTGGGCAAGAATCTGCATAATATTGGCCGGGGCACGACCGGCGCGCAATTCACGCGCCATCATCCGCATCGGCTGATCAATGTGATTAAAGAACGAACGAAAACCGCCACAGAGGTAGTTCAGCCCGGGTTCGCCATCGGGGGTATGGATAAAGCGGTCTTTGGGACAGCCACCGTTGCAGACGAAACGCACTTCGCACTCACGGCAATAGCGCGGCAGCTTATCCCGTTTGTCCAAGCCAAATTGACGCTGCTCCGCCGAAGCGACCATCTCCAGCAGGGGAATCTCTTGGATGTTGCCCAAGCGAAAGTTGGGCTCCACAAAGTGATCACAGGCAAAGAGATCGCCATTGTGTTCCATGGCCAGCGCCAAGCCACAAGTCTCTTCAAAGACACACAAACCAGGGCGCTCACCAACCCAAGCCGCCAGCGCCACATCAAAAATCTGGACAAAGACCCGGCCCACATCGTGGCGTACCCATTCGTCAAAGATATCGCTCAAAAAGCGTCCATACTGGGTTGCTGTCAGCGACCGTTCAGTGACTTCCGCGCCTTCCTGATAGCCCGTTTCGTTGTCCCGCTCGACAATCGGGATAAATTGCATAAATTGGGTCCCGACTTCATCGCGCAGACAGCGGTAGACTTCTACGCCATGCTCGGCATTGGCCGCATGCACCGTGGTGAGAATGTTAAACTCCACCCGATGTTGCTTGAGCAACGCCAAGCCAGCCATCACCCGATCAAAGGTGGGACGGCCCCCTTTGTCAACGCGATAGGCGTCGTGAATAGGCTTGGGGCCGTCGATACTCAGGCCAATCAAAAAATGGTGTTGGTGGAAGAAACGGCACCAATCGTCGTCCAGCAAGATGCCATTAGTTTGAAAGGCATTGTGGATGGTCATGCCTGGCTTGCAGTATTTTTGCTGGAGTTCCACGGCACGCTGGAAAAACGCCAACCCCATGAGCGTCGGTTCACCGCCCTGCCAAGCGAAGGTCACCTCGGGAACACGTTGGGCATCAATATACTGTTTGGTATAGGTTTCCAGGAGGTCATCCGCCATCCGAAAGCGGCTACCCGGGTACATCATCTCCTTAGACAGGAAATAACAATATTTACAATCCAGATTGCAGATGGCCCCCCGCGGCTTTAGCATCACATGAAAGGCAGCTGGTGCTATCGTGTTGCCACCGGCAGTCAGAAAACTCATGCCCAATCTCCAATCTCCAGTCGCTAGTCACCAGTCTCTGGTCTCTCTTGGGGAGACTAGAGACTGGTGACTAGATCTCATTTCTGCACGGCAACATTCCACGCTTGCCGGAGGGCGCGGGCGCGGCTAGCCAGATCATCGAGGTTTTGATCGGGGCCAGTGACCAAAGCACCGCCAATGCCTGCGGCCACAATGCCCGCTTTGACATAGTCACCGAGATTATCCGCCGAGATACCACCGGTAGGAATAATCTCGACATCATCCAAGGGAGCGCGGATGGCTTTGATATAGCGCGGGCCTACGATCTCCGACGGGAAAAGTTTAACCATCCGGCAGCCCGCGACAAAGGCGTTCTGGACTTCCGTTGGTGTGAAGACCCCAGGCAAGTGGAGCAGATCATGGTGGTGAGCGGCCTTGACGGTCGCTAGATCTAAATTGGGGGCGACACTAAATTGGGCACCCGCGGCCAGTGCGGCTTCGAGCTGCTCGGCCGTGCGCACGGTGCCAGCCCCGATGATCAGGCGGTCGCTAAATTGGTCGCGCAGTTGGCGAATACTTTCCAACGCGCCAGTGGTGTTGAGCGTCACTTCCATGACGGGGATTTGATGGGCCAAGAGGACTTCGGCAATGCCGAGGACTTGGTCGCGGCTAAATTTGCCACGGATAATAGCAATGAGCCCCGTCTCACGTACGCTTTGGGCGACGGCACTTGCATGAGAGGACATAGGTTACTCCTACAATTTATGGTTCGCTGCGGAACAACAGTTCTGCCGATAGCATACCATAGGTAGATTTTATTTTCCAGTCATCTCCTACCTTTGTGTTTGCCGGCGCGCCATTTAAACTTTTTAGTAAAAAATTAAACTAAATGACTTGACAAGCCAACTTAGATAGACTATAGTAGATCTGCTTTTGCATTTTCCATTGAGACAATTGATAAGGTGCTAGGCGCTTCGTGGTTGGGTGCTCCCCAAACAATTTTGGGAATTTAACTACGGCCCATTGTGCGGCAATCCCCACTTTGTTTTAGGCCCATCTACGCGCTGCCTAGGCCATGGCTGGTGGCTCACTAGCTAGTTTTCTAGCTTCCCATTCAGAGGATGAATTGAAGGTTGGTTACTGAATCGGCGCGCCCAGATACCAAAGTAACGATTGCGGATGTCGCAAGAGCCAGTGGCGTATCCTCGGCAACTGTCTCCCTCGCCCTGCGTAACAAAGCGGGCATTGGGGTAAAGACGCGCCAACGGGTCTTAGAAGCAGCCCAAGCACTTGGCTATCTTCCCTCCTTCCCGAACCAATCAGCCAGCCGCCTCCCCCTGAATAGCATCGGGGTGCTGATCAAGACGCGGCCGGATGATATAACCATGACCAATAGTTTTTACGGCCCCGTGATTGCTGGTATCGAGGAAGTCTGTCGCCGGCAGCAGCTTCATCTCATGTACGCGCATTTACTCGTTGATGTCGAAAATCGACCGGTAGAGCCGCCACGTCTACTGCTAGAGCAAGAAACCGATGGTTTATTGCTTGTCGGCATGCAGATCAACCGCGCGGCGCTGGCTTTGATCCAACCCCAATCAACCCCAATGGTGCTAGTAGACGCCTATGTGGAGAGCAATCCCTACGATGCGGTGGTCATCGATAATTTTGCCGCGGCTTATGAGGCAACGAACTATCTCATTACCCAAGGGCATCAACAGATTGCCCTGGTTGGTAGCCAACCACAGACGTTTCCCAGCATTATGGAACGCCGCGCCGGGTACTGTCAGGCGATTGCTGATCATCAGCTTGTACCCTATTTTTGGGATTGTCCCATTTGGCCCAAAGCAGCTTATGACGCCACGAGCACCTACCTACAACGGAATCCCGCCCCGATTACAGCCTTTTTTTGTTGTAATGATGCCGTTGCGCTCTCTCTGATGCGGGCGCTACGCGACCAAAGCATGACGATTCCAGGGGATTTCTCGGTGATTGGCTTTGACAACATTGATCTGACCCAACACACCACACCCGCATTGACGACGATGCGAGTGGACAAAGTGGGCATGGGGCGGCTCGCCGCGCAATTACTGATCAATCGCGTAGAATATCCAGCGGCAGCCCAAGTCCGGGCGTCCTTACGGCCATCGCTCATCAAACGCCAATCGGTGGCCCCACGGCAAGGTTCGTAGGAGCTTGAGAAACTCTGCATAGTCGTCCCCCTAGCGGCATCTTTATTTGTGCCGATTCTCATGCTCTCTTTTATAAAGCTTGTGCGCTAGCGGTTTTGGCTCCCCTGGCGCTAGTGTCAAGCGAATGAACTATTCATTATGGTGTACCAAAGGAGATCTCTTTATGCAAGCAATCATCGGCAAAGCACTTTCGCGCCGTGCTTTTCTGACGCTCGTCGCCGCGGGCAGCGTTGGCACCGCGTTGGCGGCCTGTTCCCCATCCACCCAAGCCCCAGCCGCCAGCAGTGGTGATGGCGCCTCCTCGGCCAGTGCGGAAAAGATCCAAGTACGCGCCCACATGGTCGAAAAACAGGATGTCTCGGCATGGATTCAAGTAGGGCTCGATCAGGATATTGACGGCTTTGTCTCTAACAATCCCGATCTAGAAGTTATTTTGGAAACGATTCCGGGCTGGACGGCCGAGTATATCCCCAAAATCCTCTCGTTAGCAGCAGCTGGCGATCTCGGCGACGCCGTCTGGTTCCCGCCGCGGCACCGCTCCCACATTGCGTGGGGCGCTAGCTATGATGTAGTGACAGACCTAAAGCCGCTGGCCGAAGGAGCAGGCTATGATCTAGGGGCGAACTTCTTTGCCGGGGCCAACGATGCCAATAGCCACGAAGGCAAACAGTATTGGCTCTCCTATATCTCGGAGCCCATTGTCCCCGTAATTGCTTACAACAAGACTAAGATCGGCGAGATGGGGCTGCCCGAACCGACCGATGATTGGACCTTTGACGAGCTGGCCGATTGGGCCCGAAAGGCCACAACCGACGAGGTCTTTGGCTATTCAACCTCGGATCGTGCCTATCAAGCCTTTAGCGGCGCGCCCTACCTACGCCAACATGGGGTTGAGCCGGTGGATGCCGACGGCTTGAAGGTTACCTTGCTGGATAACCCCGACGCCTATCTAAAGGCGCTGACCTTTGATAATGATCTAACCAACACTTGGAAAGTCTCCCCCTCCCCTGCCGCTGGGGCGGTCAATGCGCCAGAACTTTTTGGTGGGCAGAAGGTGTTAGCCACGGATATTTGGCCTTTCCGCATCCAGATCTATCCGGCGACCTTTACCGACTTTGAAATTGGCTTCGTATTAACGCCCGTAGTCAATAAAGGCGATGCACGCCGCACGATGTTGAACGAGCATGTTTTTGGGGTAACCACAGCCAGCGAGCACCCCGATGCGGCCTTTACCTTCTTAACCTGGATTGGCGGCAAAGAGATGAATGTACAAGCGATTATCCAGGGCCAAAAAGGACCGATCGCCCGTGCCGATGTGTGGGCCGATGAGCGCATCTATGAAAAGGAACCGACCTACGCCAAGTTGCGCCCGCTCATGGAAAATATTGAAGCCGACTTCCTGGTGGCAAACTTCCGCGGCGATGAGTTCGACAACGCCTATCAGGCTGTCTATGATCGGATGATCCTCGCCGAGTTGACCCCAGAACAAGCCGCCGAGGAGATCGTCACCGCCTGCCAAGCCGTGTTGGATAAAGAGCCTGCCTAATTATCCTGTCAGTCTTTGATGTAGAAGGGTAAGCATAGACGCCGGGTAGGGCGACCGCGCTCGGTTTGCCCTTCTACATACAGCAAAGGGATATCACCTGATGACTACGAAATCCATTTCACAACCAGGGCTGGCTGGACCGCCGAACGCGGTGCGACGGCGCAGGTGGTCGCCGGCCCGCCGTCGCGAAGCCCTCGAAGGCATTCTCTATCTTTCGCCTTGGATCATCGGCTTTCTCGTTTTTGTAGTTGGTCCACTTTTGGCCTCCATGTACCTCAGTTTTACCAAATATAATGTGCTTCGACCTCCCCAATTTATTGGTCTCAATAATTATATCTACGCCTTTACCAAAGATGAGCTCTTTCTTCCGTCCATCTGGCGCACCTTCTATTTTGCCCTTCTCAGTGTGCCCCCTGCCATGATCGGCTCTTTGCTCATTGCCATGTTGCTCAATCAGAAATTAGTGGGCACTGCGTTGTGGCGCACTTTCTACTTTTTGCCCACCTTGACGCCCATCATTGCCGCGGCGCTCCTCTGGCGATGGATGCTTAACCCTGATGTTGGTTTAGTCAATTTTCTGCTGGCGAAAGTGGGGATTCAAGGGCCAGGGTGGCTAGCAAGCACAACTTGGTCGATTCCCGCCCTCGCCTTGATTGGTCTTTGGCTCAGTGTAGGCGGTTCACGGATGATTATTTTCTTGGCTGGCCTTCAAGATGTACCCGCCGAATTGTTAGAGGCCGCCGAGATCGATGGGGCTGGCCGTTGGGCCAAGTTTCGGCATGTCACATTGCCCCTCATCACGCCCACGATCTTCTTTAACTTGGTCTTGGGGATCATCTTTGCTTTGCGCACTTTTGACATTGCCTTCATCTCCACCGCAGGTGGCCCCGCGCGCTCGACATGGTTTATCTCTCTTCATATCTATCAGAACGCTTTTGTGAGCTTTGATATGGGCTATGCGTCGGCGCTTTCGTGGGTTTTCTTTATCATCCTTTTTGTCTTGACCTATCTGCAATTTAGTTTTTCCGGGCGCTGGGTCTTCTATGCGGGGGAGCGAAAATAGCTTATGACACAACAGACAATGCCACTCAACCACCGCCCACGCCACCCCTTTTCGGTAAATTTGCGGCGGTTCAGCACCCGAACGCTCTTCTATCTTGTGATCACGATCGGTGCTGTCATTTCCATGTTCCCCTTTGTCTGGACGCTGATGAGTTCGGGCAAGACCATTGCCGAGCTCTATCGCTATCCACCCACCTTCTGGCCCGAAGCACCCCAATTCATCGCCAACTATACCGAAGTGTGGAACACCGTACCTTTTGGGCGTTGGCTACTCAATTCATTTTGGATCACCTTCTGGGCCTTGCTCGGCGGCACCCTGTCCGCGGCCATTGTGGCCTATGGCTTCTCGCGCTTCCGCATCCCTGGCCGAGAGTTCTTTTTCTTTGTAACCTTGAGCACCATGATGCTACCAGCAGAAGTGACGCTCATTCCAACCTATTTGCTCTTTAAAGAGTTTCGTTGGATCGACACCTACTATCCCTTAATTGTGCCAGCTTGGTTTGGTGGTGGCGCGTTTAATATCTTTTTGATGCGCCAATTTATGTTAGGTATCCCCTTTGATCTAGATGAGGCCGCCAAGATCGATGGGGCCAGTAGCTGGCGGATCTTGTGGCAGATTATTCTCCCGCTCTGCAAACCGGCCCTCGCGACCTTGGCGACGCTCGGCTTTATTAGCAACTGGAATAACTTCTTGGGGCCCTTGATCTTTCTAAACAGCGAAGAGAAGTACCCCGTCGTCGTGGGGTTGCGCTACCTGCAAAGTGCAGTCGCAGGTGGTTCAGCCGTGGTTTCTCGCCCACAGGATCACCTCTTGATGGGCGCGGCGCTCATGGTGGCGCTACCCTGTTTAATCCTGTTCTTTGTGGGTCAAAAATACTTTGTGCAAGGGATTGTGACAACGGGGATCAAGGGCTAGGCGGGTCACACGGCGCAAGTGCGTAATGCCTTGCTTGAAAGAGGGTTGGAAAAGGCCACGCCCACACCTGACAGGTGTGGGCGTGGCCTTTTCCCGTTACAAACCCGGTCTTAGGAAAGACCAATCTTGACAGACGCTTCTTGCTCGGCAACAGACTTTACCGGCTGGCGCGGGTGGGCGGTGGCAGGCTTGGCCCGCAGCGCGACGAGCCAATGCCGGAGGCGCGGTAGCCGTAAAATCAACAAAACCGCCAAGATCCCGCCATAGATCAGCGGCTCGGTAATATCAATCTTCACCAGCCACAAAAAGTGCAATACGGCGAAGATGCCTGCCAGATAGACCAACTGATGGAGCCGTTTCCATTGGCGGCCAAGACGTTTCATCCAGCCTTTGGTCGAGGTAATAGCCAGTGGTAGCAAAATGAAAAAGGCCGCAAAGCCAACAATCATATAGCGCTTTTGTAAGAGCGCATCGTCGAAAAAGGCGCTTAGGTTAAAGCCATAATCCATACCGATGAAGTTTAACAGGTGTAAACTGGCATAGAGGAAGGCATATAACCCCAACGGCTTACGCGCCGGTAGCACCCAACGCCACCCCAAAAGGGTATGGATGGGCGTACAGGCCAGCGACAAAATCAACATCAGAATCGCAGCTGAACCTGTGCGCGAAGTCGTCTCGGAAATTGGATCGATCCAACGCCCCTGCCCATAGCCCCAGAGCAGCAAAGCCAAAGGCGTCAAGCCGATCAGATTGGCTAATAGCCAAAACCAATGTTTGCGTACATAGCGCAGCCACGTTGCCATTAGAAATTCTCCTGCAGATCCATCCCCGTATAGAGATCAGCCACTTCGTCGCCATAGCCATTAAAGGGCAAGGTATCGCGCCGCCCACTTTCACCGATCCGGCGCTCGGTGGCCTGCGACCAACGCGGGTGGCTGACCGCCGGGTTGACATTGGCATAGAAGCCATATTCACTCGGTGCGGCCTTCATCCATGTCGAGACTGGCATAGTATCGGTCAACTCAATTTTGACAATGCTCTTGCCACTCTTAAAGCCATATTTCCATGGCACGACCAACCGCAACGGCGCGCCATTAGCTGGCACCAATGGTTTTCCATACATGCCCGTGGCAAAGATCGCCAACGGATTCATCGCTTCATCAATCCGCAAGCCCTCGACGTAGGGCCACTCAATAAAGCTCCGCCCGCGTTGACCGGGCATCTCCTCGGGGCGCAACACCGAAGTAAACTGGACAAATTTGGCTTGTGCGGTGGGCTCGACCAACTTCAGCAGATCCCCAATCGGAAAGCCCACCCACGGAATGACCATTGACCACGCCTCAACACAACGCAGGCGATAGATACGTTCCTCTTGGGGAAAGTTCTTCAGAATGTCTTCGTAGGCAATGGTCTGTGGTTTGTTAACCATACCGGTGATCTCGACATTCCACGGCAGCACGGTAAAGTCTTTGGAGAGCGGTGCGACTTCTTCCTTCTGCAGCGAAAATTCATAAAAATTGTTATAATTGGTAATGTGGTTGTAGGGATTGAGCGGATCACCAAGTTCATCCACCGCTTGGCTCGCATAGGGCTCGGCATGGGCCAACGCCGTCGGCAGATCCGCGATCACGCTCTCTGGTGCGGCAATTCCTTCGGGAGCGCGCGTATCCCCAGCCGGCGCGTCCATACTACGACAGGCAGAAAGCGCTACGGCCCCCACCGCCAATGAACCCGCACCTACCATAAATTTGCGACGCGAGAGAAAGATATGTTCAGGGGTAATCTCTGATGGCGAAAGCTTGACCATGATTGCAGACTCCTTTCCAGATGCTGGGTTTGGTCGGCTCATTGCCGCGCCCCCAGCCAGTGCATCAACCGCATAAAGCTTGTGATGCACACTCTATCAGCCCATACTAAATTTTGCATTAATACAATATTACAAGACAATTACGTAAGAAGCTAGTGGCTTCACAACATTTTGGCAGCCCATCTCACACAGCAAGGAGCACTGGTAGAAAAGGCGCATGTCGATCAATCTTCATCCGGCTACGGTTCACTTCCCGATTGCCTTCTTGTTGTTGGCGAGTGGCGCTGGTTTGCTCTATCTCTATTGGCGGCCCCTTGACCTTTTGCGGAACCTCACTTGGTGGCCCATGCTCTTGGGTTGGCTGGCGACCCTACTCGCGATATTGACGGGGCTCCTGGCCCAAAGTGATTTGCCCCCGCAGGCCGCCTATCGGGCGACCCTCAACTGGCATATTACCACGGGCCTGGCTTTGTGGGTCATCTATGGCTTGCTCCTCTATGGGCAATGGCTTGCTTGGCAAAAATCCACCCGCCACACCGCGGTACGTTCACCCAAGCGCACCCCACCCCCGCCCGATCTGCTGCAACAGCCAGCGGCGCGGCTACGGGTAACGCTCCTCCTTCTCCTTGGCGCGCTCTTGGTCGTCGCCAGTGGTTGGAATGGTGGGCAATTGGTTTACACTTGGGGTGTCAATGTGCTGCAATAACGGTATCTCAAGCCGCAGACGATGGCGCGTAAAGCTTACATTCGCTTCTTGCCCTGTAGCAGTTACGTCGTTGAACAGCGTGACCAAAGACGTGACAGGTTTGTTAAACCTGTCACGTCTGGCCCAAGTACCTAACGCCGAGCCTGATTACCAAGCGACTGGTAGATGCGAACCGCTGAGCCTGCCATTGTAGCAGGTGCCACCTTGCTGATCTAACCCAGACCTATGGCTGATGCAATCGCTTATCACATCCAGATTTATACCTTTGGGACCCTACGCATCGTGCGCGCGGGGGAACCGGTGGCAGAAAATGAATGGCAGACCCGCCAAGCCCGCCAGTTGCTCAAAATCTTAATCACGGAGCGGCCACGGCCCGTTTCCACCGATCGCCTGATCGATCTCCTTTGGCCCGAAAGCACGGCCCAAGCCGCCGCGACCACCCTCCGCAGTGCCGTCAATGCCCTGCGCCATGTGTTGGAACCCGACCGGCCCAACCGCGCGCCCTCCCAATACATCCTCACCCAAACGCCTGGCTATGCTTTCCCTGGTCATCCCGCGATCTGGTTAGATGTAGATGCCTTTGCAGCAACCTTGGCACAGGCCGAAAAGCGCGAACAGAGTGCAAAAAAAATAGAGGATCTCCAAGCCGCGCTTGCGCTCTATGCCGATGATTACCTCACCAGCGATCCCTATGGCGATTGGGCACGCCACGAGCGCGAGCGGCTACGCGAACGGTATCTAGCCGCCTTGCTTCACGTAGCCACGCTACAAGCCGAACAAGGGGATTATACTGCTGCCATTGCCGCCGCACGCCAAGTGCTGACCCGCGATCCCGTGCGCGAGAGCGCGTACCAGGCGCTCATGCGCTACCAAGCCGAATCCGGTGATAGTGCTTCGGCCCTGTTGACCTATGAACGTTGTCGCGCCTTGCTCGCGGAAGAACTCGGTGCCGATCCCAGTCCGCTGACCCAGGCTTGGCATCAGCGGATTCTCAATGGCGCAGTCGAGCCGGCGCAGCCAACGGCAGCGCTCACGGCTGGGGTGGCCCGCCCCCAACGGTCATCGGCCCTGGCCCATACGCAAGTTACTTTGCCGCAACAAGTGATCTTGCCGATCTTGGATGGCGACACTGGTGCTAGTTTTGTGGGGCGCAGCCAAGCCCTAGCGGGCGTAACGGCTCGTCTCAAGGCCGCCATCGCGGGCCACGGTGGCTTGCTAATCCTCGATGGTGAAGCCGGGGTTGGCAAAACTCGCCTAGCCTACCATAGTTTACAGTGGGCAGCTCAAGCAGGGGCCACCGTACTCAGCGCCACCTGTCAACCACTGGAGCAGCAGCTGCCTTTTGCCCCCCTTGCAGATGCCCTCAGCCGTTACTTTCAGGGCTTAACCACAGCCATGTTGCAACAGCTACCTACGGCCAGCCTTACCCAATTGGCCCAATTAATTCCGAGCCTGCAAGATCGACTGCCCACCAGCGCGCCGCCCACTTATCCGGGCGCTAGCTACGAAGGCTTGCCCCAGGGTGATGACCACTATCAGCGCGTGATCGATAGCCTGATCGCCCTCCTTGGCGCGCTCACCAAAGCGGCCCCGATTGTCATCTTTTTGGATGATCTCCAATGGGCAGATCGTGACACATTGGCCGTCCTTAGTCGCTTGGCCCCTCGCCTACCCCAGTGGCCCCTCTTTGTATTGCTGGCCTATCGTACCGATGATCTGGCCGAAAATGCCGAACTCAGCACCTTGCTGCATAGCTTGCGCCGCACCAGCCAATCGATCAGCGTCACCGTATCGCGGCTAACGTCAGCCGATGTCCAGCACTATATCCAGCAGATGACCGACCGGCGTGCGGCGATCCCGATGTCCGTCGCCACCACCCTCTATCAAGTGACCCAAGGTAACGCGCTCTTTGTTACCGAAGCCTTGCGCGCTTGGCAAGAACGCGAACTCGTGGCGACCCATTTGCCACCCACAGCGGGCCAATCGACGAGTGATCCAGCGGGGCTCAATCTGCGCGGCAACCCGCGTGTCCAAGAAATTATTCTGGAGCGCATCCATCGTCTGCCCAATGTTGCCCGCGATTTGTTATACTTGGCGGCGGTCATTGGCCGGGACTTTAGCCTCGATCTGCTCGAGCAAACGGCCCACCAAGATCCCATGCTAGGGCTGGAGATCTTATTGCAGCGCCGTTTTCTGATCGAGCGCCCAGGCGACCGGCTCGATTTTAGCCATCAGCTCGTCCGGCAAGTGGCCTATGACAATCTCTTTGTCTTGCAGCGGCGGCGGTTCCATTTACGGGTGGCCGATGCCTTGGCCGCGTCCCCACGCGCGGGCGAAATCCCCGGAGAGATCGCCTTTCACTATCGCCAAGCTGGCCCCAGCGCCAACCAACGCTTAGCCTACTATACGGTGTTGGCCGGGGAACGGCTCTTGCGCACCTACGGTTTCCGCCAAGCCATTGAAGCCTTTGATGAAGCCTTGGCTAGGCTAGAAACGCAGCCACAAGCCGAATCCGATTGGGTGCGCCGTGCGCTAGAAGGGCGCGGTCTCGCCTATGAAGCCCTTTTTGATCCTGGCGGCGTTACCACAAGCTATCGGCAGCTAAAAGCGTGGGCACAGCAGCAGGGCGATCAACACCTCTTACTCACCGCCTATAGTCGCCTCACCACCATGCTCAGCCTCCTGGGGCAACAACGGGAGAGTAATGAACTGCTGCGCGAATTTCTCGATACGTTGGCCGGTAGCAACGTGGCCCGCTCAGCCGTCATGCTCGATCTCTTTGAACGCCGCCAGCAGATTTATGCCCCCGATCGCGCGCCGGTAGCGGAGCAGTGGGAAGCCTACCACCCACCCCCACCGCCTGTGGCCGATGCCCCCACCGAGATTCTACAGCACCTATTGCCACGCCACGCCACCTTGCCCCTCTTTGTCTATGGCTGGCTCTTGCGCATTCAGGGCCAGGTAAACGCTGCCATCCCCTGTCTTGAAAATGCGGTTGACCTCGCCAAACAGACCGGCCAGCCCACCATTGCCAGCATAGCCTATCACCAGTTGGCGATCGCGGCGCGAATGAAAGGGGATTTGGCCGCCAACCACGCGCTCAACGACCAAAGCTTGCGCATCAACCAAGCCATGCAAGGCACAGCCGCGGAATTGACGAGCATGTGGCCGCGGATTTCCAGTGCCTTTCTGGCCTTGCAACAGCAACAGCTCACCGAAGCCGAACGCCGCCTACGCCGGGTAGCCGATTTTCTGGGCGATCAAGATCTCTATCGCAGCTATCGTAACAGTGCCCAGATCGGTCTGGGGCTTGTCGCCCTGGCCCGTGGGGAAGTGGCTACAGCCCAAGAACTATTGGAGAACGCGCTCACCGATCCGATCAACCTCTATCCCTATATCTATGTCCAGGGGTTGCTCGGGCTGGCAACCATCGCCAAGCAGCAAGGCCAAGCCCAGCGCTGTCGCCTGATCTTGCAACGTACCCTGGCCTATGCGGGACAACGCAGCCTGCTCGAAGAATATGTCGAGACCCTTGCCACCATTGTCGCGCTGCAACCGGCTGATGCACCGCTGGCACCCCTACTGGCCGCGACCTTGGCCTATGGCGAAACCACGGGCTTGGCACCCCTGATCGTACGCCTCCGCGCGCTCAGGGAAGGTGGTTGAGCCCATGTCGGTAAGCCCACCCACGTTAACCGTTGCCATCAAACAAGCGGCCCACCAGCTCGGCTTTGCGCTCTGTCGCGCCGTGCCCGTGACCACGGCCCCCCATGCTGCTTTTTTTGAGCAGTGGCTCGCGGCTGGGCGCGCCGGTGAAATGACCTATCTCGAACGCAACCAAGAAAAACGGCGTGATCCCACGCGGTTGGCAGAGCCAGGCCACCCCACCCCGCGCACCATGTTGGTCTTGGGGGTTTCCTATTTCCAATTTGCCCTACCGCCACCCTTGCGTGATGACCCCAGCCGTGGGCTCATCGCTTCCTACGCCTGGGGTGATGACTACCATGAGATCATCCGTCCCTTGCTCTATGAACTAGACGCGGTGATTCGGTCGCAGACAGGCCGGACAACTCCAGGCAAATGTTTGGTCGATACCGGCCCCGTACTCGAGCGCGACTGGGCGCAGCGCGCGGGGCTGGGCTTCATTGGCAAAAATAGTTGTCTCATCAACCCCCAACTGGGAAGCTGGCTGCTATTGGCGACGCTGCTCATTCCCGAAGTGGTGGCCTATGATCCGGCACCGGTTCCCACCTTGCCGGAAGCGCCGCCGACCCTGATCTTGCAGGGCGCACCACCCCAGCAACCGTATGGCGCCTGGGCCATTCCCCAGGTAGACGACTCCCTAGACTTTCGCACTGGCACCTGTGGTCGCTGTACCCGCTGCCTCACTGCCTGCCCGACTACAGCCTTTGTTGGGCCTTATCATCTCGACCCCCAACGCTGTATCGCCTATTGGACCATTGAAGCCAAGGGTGCGATCCCGCGTGAGCTGCGCCCACACTTTGGCAACCGCATCTTTGGCTGTGATATCTGCCAAGAGGTCTGCCCCTGGAATGCTCGCCTCCCGGTTGCCGCCCCCCTCCTTGGCGGGCTAGAGGCCCAAGCCGACCGCATTGCGCCACCGTTGTTAGAAGGCTTTGCGCCAGCTACGCCCTATTGGCTACACCAAGCCGCCTTCAGCCAGCGCTTTCAACGATCCCCCCTTAAACGGGCCAAACGCGCGGGACTAGTGCGCAACGTCTGTGTCGCCCTCGGCAACTGGGGAGCACCAGAGACAGTCGAGGCCCTCAGCCAAGCGCTCCACGACCCCGCGGCCCTGATCCGCGGCCATGCGGCATGGGCCTTGGGCGCAGTCTGGCAGCGGCAACCGGTGGACGCCATTCCTGCCCTGCTCTCCACCGCGCTCGCCACCGAGAACGTCGATTGGGTGCGCGGGGAAATTCAGAGCGCGCTTCAGCCCAATTAACCTACCAAGCGAGGGAAAAGGGACGCGGATAGACGCGGAAGAACGCGGATAAAATAATCCGCGTTCTTCCGCGTCTATCCGCGTCCAAAGCTTGATCCTGTGCAACCAACTCAAATCTTTTGCGTATTGTGATCAAAGCAAACTTTACACAGGAGGTTGATGAATGGATATTGCTAAAGCAGTCACTTTTATTACCGAAGATGAGCGGTGGGGTGAAAAGATTGGCATTGGCGTGGGTGTTACCCTATTTAGTACACTCCTCGCCCCTGTCTTAATCGGTGTGCTGGGCTATTTAATCCTAGCTGGATATTCGATTCGGCTCTTACAAAATGTACGCGACGGGCAACCGAAACCGCTGCCCGAGTGGAACCAATGGAGTGAAGATCTGGTCCGTGGCCTTAAATTGGCAGCGGTGGCCTTGATCTGGTCATTGCCCATCTTTGTGGTGATTGTCCCCATGGGCATTGGCGGGGTACTCGTGGATAGCCGACGCGACGCGGCACAATTTCTCGGGAGCATGATCTTGTTTGGTGGGGTCTGCCTTACCATGCTCTATGGGCTTCTCATTGCGGTGCTGACGCCAGGCTTTACTATTGCCTTTGCCCGCGACGAGGAGATTCGTAGTGGCCTTCAGTTAACCGCGATCTGGCAGTGGACACGCCAAAATCTGGCGCAAGTGCTGCTGGTCAGCATTATCTACTTGGCGGGTAGCTTTGTGTTGAGCCTCGTAGCGATGATCACCGGCGTGATCCTCTGCTTCATCGGGCTAGCGGTAACGATTCCCTTGGGTATTTTGGTCACCATGCTCTTCCAACACCATCTCTATGGGCAGTTAGCACGGGGACCACAGGCAACGTCGGCGGTTATCGCACGCTAAACAATAGAGCCCTCAACCTGACAGGTTTTGCAAACCTGTCAGGTGCTGAAACTACGCCTACCAGCTATTGAACTCGGCGCGTAGCTCTGGCGACAGGCCCATGGCCGCGGCATCAAAGGCTTGATCAACTTGGGTCGTGTTGCGACAACCGATCAAGGTGGAGGTGATGCCGGGTTGGCCCAACACCCAAGCCATGGCGAGTTGAACCATAGAGACGCCCGTCTCTTGGGATTTGGTCCGTAGATTCTCCATCCGATTCATCGAAGTGGGATTCTCATAAACAGCCCAGTGATCAGGGATGATGTCAAAGCGCGTCCCTTGGGGCGCGGTCCAACTCTTGCTATATTTCCCCGTGAGGAAACCCGCGCCCAGCGGGCTGTACGAGAGGACGCCAATCTCTTGGTCGGCGCAAAGGGGCAAAAGTTCGGCTTCGATATCGCGAATCGCCAAGTTGTAGTTGGGCTGCACCGATTCCAGCCGTGGCAACCCATGCACATCGGCCCGCCACAGAGCTTTGCAGAGTTGCCAAGCCGCAAAGTTGCTACAGCCCAGATAACGCACCTTGCCCGCGGTCACCAACTTGCCCAGCGCCTCTAGCGATTCATCGAGGGGCGTGTTTTTGTCAAAGGCATGGATCTGATACAGATCGATCACATCGGTTTGGAGCCGACGCAGGCTAGCCTCAGCGGCCTCGGGAATCCGTGCCTTCGTCAAAGGCGGGATCAATTTGGTCGCCACATATACTTTGTCGCGCTTGCCACTCGCCTTGAGCCATTCACCAACGACCGTCTCGGAACCGCCTTTGTTATAGGCTTCGGCAGTGTCAATCAGGTTGATCCCCCGGTCCACCGCGTGGTCGAGAATGGTAAAGGCCGTGGCCTGATCAATTTCACGGCTAAAGGTTACCGCGCCCAAGCTAATGGCGCTGACCTTGAGATCCGTTCTCCCTAATTTTCGATATTCCATCTTCTTCTCCCCACTTTTTCTATAGAATCAATTTTTCGGTACGCATCATGCCTTAGGCATCACGTAACACAGTCGTAATTTGGGCAAGGCCGTCGCCAACATGCACCCGGTGAAAGCGGCGCAACATGATCACCACGCCCGCTTGATCAGCGGTGACTTCCTGAAGCACTTGACCAAAGAGATCCACGATCCGCCCCAAGCGCTGCCCAGCCACAACGGGATCGAGCAAGTTGACTTCGGCGCGGAAATAGCCTGCCACCGCCGCGTCAATCACCTGATCCAGATTGCCATCGCCAAAGAGGTGATGGGTCAACGGGCGTGGTTCTGGTGTCCCTGCCAGCATTGCCAGCCAACGCATGACATTGATCACCCCCTGCACAAAACAGGCCACATCATCCGGGCGGGCATAGCCACCACCGGGCGCTTCGGTATAGAGCCACGGCACGCCAAAGTCAGTGGCCGCCGAAACTGTTCGCCCAGGCGCAGTCGGCAGAGGATGACCCCACAAGACCGGCGCGCCAAAAGCCCGTGCGCCAGCTTGGGAACGTTGGCCGATGCTGCCCGCATCATAAACATAGCCAATCAAGGTCGGGATTTGGTAAGTCGCACCACCACTATGGAGGTCGATGTAAAAATCGGCGTGACGCAAGAGCTTTTCGGCGATCCAATAGGCAATCTGCTGGGTGATCGTGCCGTTGGGATCACCGGGGAAGACCCGCGCCAGATTCAGCCCATCGATCGGGCTGCTGCGGGTAGCTGCTTCATACGCGGGCATGTTACAGACAGGCACCATGACCAACTTGCCACGCAGGTCAGTCGGCTCGACCTGACGGAAAATGGTAGGAATGGCTTCGATCCCCTCATATTCATCGCCATGGACCGCCGCCGTGACCACCAAGGTGGGGCCAGGATGTTGGCCGGTGATCGTGAGCAGGGGTAAACGCCATTCACTACCATCGGCCCGGGTCGCGACAGTCAGCCAGCCCGTCTGTTTTTGGCCCATCGGCAAGGTGGGCAGAGCAAATTCTTGAAAATGCATGGCTTGAAAACCTCATTCGTTCCTGGTCAAGCTGGAGATAGCAGCCATTGATGAGCGGCGGGGTGGCACGCGGTTGCTTCTGATAGGATACCATAGCGGCATGAATTCAAAAAGCGTACTTTTTTGCCCCAGACGCTTTGATTGACAGATGGGGGGAAAGCCACTATACTGGCAGCGAAAGCCACAAGATCACAGAGGGGGTACTGGTGCGTGTCAGTTGTCTGCAAGAGAACTTGGCCAAGGGATTAGCACTCGTGAGCCGCGCCGTGGCATCCCGCAATAGTTTGCCCGTCCTCAACAATATCCTCCTCGAAGCCAGAGACAACCAGATCCGGCTGGCGGCCACCAATCGTCAAATTAGCATTAGTTGTTGGGTTGGAGCCAAGGTGGTCGATGAGGGGGAGATCACCATTCCCGCGCGGCTCTTTAATGACTTTATCAATCAACTGCCCCCCACACGCATTGATATGGAGCTGAATGTCCGTACCCAAAGCCTCCATCTCAGTTGTGGCACGGCAGATGCCCAGTTGAAGGGGATCGACGCCTACGACTTTCCCATCATCCCCACCTTTCAGGCCAGCCAAAAAGAAGCCCCTATCCCCATTCAATTCGATACCCGCACCTTGCGCAAGGCACTCGACCAAGTGATCTTTGCCGCGTCTGACGATGACAACCGCCCCACCTTGACCGGCGTTGAACTGCGCTTTCAGCAGGAAATGGTCACCCTGACCGCAACCGATATGCACCGGTTAAGTCTCTTGCACATGCCGCTCGACCAACCTAGTCGGGCCGAGCCTGTCACGGTGTTGATCCCAGCGGACAATCTGCGCGAACTGGCCCGCATTAGTGCCGAGACTGCCGAAACGCGGCCCATCCAACTGTTGATCACGCCAGCCCGCAACCAAGTGCTCTTTCAACTATGGGGCGATGCCGCGGCCCACAAAGCGCGTTTTCACCGGGTCGAGTTAGTCAGCGAATTGATTGATGCCCGCTTCCCCGATCCCAATACCGTGATTCCCCAAAACGCCACGACGCAAACGGTGGTTGAGACCGCCGCCCTGTTGCAAGCCGCCCGCGCCGCAGCCCTCTTTGCCCGGGGCAATGGCAACCGGCTTGCCATTACGCTCCTGCCAGGCAATGGGTTCCACAGCGGCCAACTACGCCTAACCGCAACCAGCGCCGAGGTGGGGAGCAATGTTCACACCATCAATGCCGCGATTACCGGCCACGCCCTCGACATTGTCCTGGATGTCCGCTTCCTGATTGAGATCCTCAACCGGATTGAACAATCCCACCTTCTGCTCGAAACCACCCTACCAACCCGTCCCTGCCTCATCCGCCCCGTCGGTGCCGAGACAACATTCCTCCACCTGATTATGCCCATGCATGGGGCGCGGTAGTCTTCCCGCGGTAAATACGCAAAATCTTGCGTATCTACTGCCCTCTGTCTTCTGCGGTAAATACGCAAAATCTTGCGTATCTACCTACTGTCCCACTGCCCTACGCGATCTTGAGATACCCCATCTGTGTTGTATTCGCGGCCAACGACAAATTCGCACTGCCCTTCATCGCCTGCGCCTGAATCGTGCGCGGCGCGGTCACCGTATGCAACACCATCCCAAAGCACTGCGTAGCCGGTCGGTGGCCGCCCAGCATATAAACGCCCAAACTGCCCGAACCCGGCACCACCGCGCCATTGTCCAGCAATCTCCCCGCAAAAACCCCATTTGCCGCGTTGGGAATAGTCCCGCTCAAGCTATACCACAGCCAATAGGTACCCGGTTCCCCTAGCACCATAGACAACCCCGTGATGTTGCCAAAGGTCACGTTGCCCGTCACGGTATGGTTGGCCGCCAAGCTCACCGCATGGCTCGCCAGCGCCATCACTACTTGCGGCGTTGCATCCAGCGCCACGCCATTGCCAGCTTTGATGTGGACCTTCCCCGCCGCAAGCGTCCCCAGGTCGAACTCACTCCCCAAGTTGGCCGGGGTCAGAATCTGTACCATGTCATGCCACCTTAATTGAGCCTAGCAACGTATTGCCGGTGCCCGCGGCCAACACGCTATACGCGGCGCTCGCCAACTTCTGCACCTCAACGGTAATCGTCCGCGGTGCTGCCGTCACCACCAGCATTGCCAATAGCGTTGCCGTTTGTCCCGCAACCATGCTCGTACTGTGATAGCCCGTCTGGCGTTCGCTGCCTGCAATCGGTACTCCATCGTCCACCAAGCGCGAAAGCATCCCTTGGTTGGCTACGCCTGCCCCGGCCTGTCCGGTCACATTCGCAAAGAGCCAATAGACACCCGGTGCCGCAAGGGTCAGGGCCAGCCCCGGCACGGTTTCATAGGTAGCGACGCCTGCAATCGCGTAGCCCGCCCCCAGGATCACCTGCTGGTAGGCTAGGTTGGCTTTCAACTGCTGGCTCGCCAAATCCAGCGCCACCCCATCCCCGGCTTTGATGTGGACTTTCCCCGCCTCCAGCGTCCCCAAGTCGAACTCACTCCCCAAGTTGGCCGGAGTCAAAATCTGTACGGCCATCATGCCCCCTTCTCCAATCCCGCGGTAGATACGCAAGATTTTGCGTATCTACCTTCTGTCCTACTGCTCTACTATCCTACTGCCTCACTGTCTCACTGCTCTACGCAATCCCATAGAACAGGTGAGTGCCGCCCAAGTCCTGCACGTCAACAAGAAGCTCATCCTCATTGAGCGCGGCGATGATCTGTAGCGCTGTCGGCGTCCCAACTTTAATGCCCAATTCCGTCACCTCAATCGGTAGTGGTGTGGCAGGGTCCCAACCAACCTTGAGATGATTATCGTTTTCATCCACATACAGCCCCCATCCATCAATCACTGTGCTGCCCAAGGTCGTATAGAGCGCGTTCATCACATCGTCGTAGGTGATGCCTGCGCCGGCCATCACCGCCTGGCCCACCGCATCCTGCACCGCTTCGGTAAAAGCTGGTGTGCCATACAAGTCGGTCACCACGCTGGTCAGGTCTTGGTCGGCGCTCACGCCATTGACCGTCACAGTGATGACTTCGCCAGTAAGCGACATCTCCACCGTTGGTGTAAGCGCTGCTTGGTCAACCGCCACCGCCGCATCATCCAGCACCAACCCCGCGCCAAGCTTCACCTGTAGCTTGCCGTCAGCAATCGCCAATCCATCCCCAATATCACCCGAAGTTACAACTTGCACTGCCATGATTCACTCTCCTGTCATTAAATTGTTTCGTACCATACAACTACTCTCTACCCCCTGACTACAGCGGCATCAGATAGCCAATCGGATTCCCGCTCAAGTCCTCCACCGCATAGGCCGAAAAATCCAGCGTTCCCACCACGCCACCCACATCAACCGTCAATTCCCCGCCCGTCGCCGTCACAACCACACTGGCCGGTATGCCCGCTGGCCCCTGTGGCCCTTCCGGCCCAACTGGCCCCGCTGGCCCCTGATGACACTTCTTACACTTCCCCATGTTCACCCTCCCTATGCGGTAAATACGCAAGATTTTGCGTATCTACTGTCCTCTGCCCTTCTCTGATCCCGCGGTAGATACGCAAAATCTTGCGTATCTACTTCTGTCCTCTGCCCTCTGTCCTCTGTCCTCCGTCTTCTGTCCTCTGCCCTTCTGTCCTCTGCCTACTGACTAATCTCCACCACCCCCCGACCCGCCAGCCACACCGCCACCGCCAGCGGCAACGTCGCCTCGCGCTGGTGGAGCGATAGCCGCCGCGCTTCCACATATTTCAAAAGCGCCATCGGTAACAGAACGCTATAGGGCAAGGGAACCAGCACATTGACCGCGACCTGTTCGGCTATCGCAATGGGACGCGCTTCCCGCTCCCGGCCCCGCTGATTGCCTGCTGGCGCACCGCCGCATGATTTACACATGTCTATACTCCTGTATCAAAAATGACGCCAAAGCGCCGCAGGTCAAAGCGCCTGCTCTCATAGCGCGCTTGGCACTTGTCATAGGCAATTTCTACGTACTCCAACCACGCCGCCGTCGGTAGGTCGCCCGAGGCGATCACCCCATCTTCTGGCCGCACCCAGGTAGATACGCAAAATCTTGCGTATCCGCAAGATTTTGCGTATCTACCTTTGACGGGGCAACCGTCGCAATCAATCACAGTTGCTGTGCTCTCCTCCGCTGGCCGCTCGGTGTCGATGATGACATTCCGGTCACAGTCAATCGTCACCTTTAGCCGT
>JAHBVH010000027.1 GCA_019637645.1 Caldilineaceae bacterium | reverse complement strand
TGGGCTTTGCGAGCGTCACCGCCAGCCGAGTTGCCTGCTGCGATGCTCGCAAAGAGTGGGGTAATCTTCTGCGTAATCGCCTGCAATAGATTATACGCAATTTTTGTGGTGCTGGCAACTGGCATCTGTAGTAGGCTGTCATAAATTTTTCGGCATTATGTCAAGTTCGAGTCTGCCGGGAAAGGACACTGGCGCCTCGTGAAAAGCACCACCTGTGCCCCCTTCCCGGAGAACAGTACCCCTACCAAGCTGCTTGCTGCCTTTCTGGTTGATGGGGGCATGCTGCTCTTTAGTTGACCTTGGCCTCTATGCTTTGGGCCAGGATGGCGTCTACCGTCTCTGTCACCGTTAAGGCCGAGGTGTCTAGCCAAAGCCCGATGGGCGCTGTCGCGCTGCGCAAGATCTGATCAAAGCTTACAATGTCGCTCTCTTGGCCGTAGCCCTGTTTGCCCCGTCCCGCCTCGCGCGTGGCGACGATAGTTGGGTCTGGACAAAGTACGACGACATAGAGCGGATGGGGACGGAGCTTTTCCACAATCGTCGCCAACGTCTCGGCGATGATAATATCTTGGTAGACGACGGTAAAGCCTGCTGCGAGGTACAGGGGCGCTACCTCGGTGGCAATCGCATAGCGCAGGTTGAGTTGGGCCAACGCCTCGGGTGACAGTTCAATCCCCATGTCGGCCCGGCCATTGACAATCATGCGGCGGAAGAGATCGCCCCGCAGGTGGACGCTCTTGGGGAGCCGTTCGGCCAGGGCCTGGGCGATGGTCGATTTACCCGCCGCCATAATGCCGGTGATCAAGATAATCGCAGGTTCGTTCATTTGTGTTCTCCTCTTTGGCAGAGCTGACAGCGCTTTGCGTTGGCGGTTGTGCGAACCACAGAGCCAACTAGATTAGGCGTTACGCAGTTGGGCCAGACCTGACAGGTTTGGCAAACCTTCGGTCAACGGTCCCTCCAATTCTCTAGCCCAGTTACGCAGTTGGGCCAGACCTGACAGGTTTGGCAAACCTGTCAGGTCTCTAGTCACGCTGTTCAAGTGCGTAACTTCTATAGATGACAAGGTTTGGCAAACCTGCCAGCTCTCTAGGCGCAATACTATCTGTGTAACTGCTAAAATGGTGGGACGGCTGTGGGTGGTTCAATAGAGCAGGACGCCCGCTACCCCAGCCAGCCCCAGCAGCACGGGTACGGGTACACGGCCTGTCAGGGCAAGGCCAATACTCGCTAGAACAATCAAGGCACTGCGCGCGTCAAAGCCTGTTCCTTGCAGCAATTGGACCACCACCACAAAGAAAATGCCCGAGACGGATAACCCCAAGCCGCGGACAAAGCCTTGCATGGCTGGATGATCGCCCACGCGCCGATGGAGCGCGGCCAGGGCGAGCACCCCCAGTGGTGGCAAGCTAATGGCCAACGTCGCCAAGAGCGCACCGCGCATGCCATCGGTCAAGTAGCCCAGGCAGATCACCCATAACCCACTCGGCCCTGGGCTGATCTGCCCAATGGCTAGTGCTTCGGCAAATTGCTGGTCCGTCGCCCAGCCACGCGCCAGCAGATCGGCGTGAATGCTAGGGAGATTCCCGGTCCCGCCGGTGGAAAAGAGCGAGGCTTTGAGGATGATCCAAAAATAGGTAAAGGGCTCGATCATGGTCGGCGGCTCATTTCCTGGTTGCGCTGGTGGGCCTGCCACCAAGTCGTCAGCGCACCGAGCGCGCCGGCACTACAGAGCACGACAATCACCGGCCAGTGCCAGACAAGGACAGTGACCGCGCTGCCCACCAGAATGAGCCCACCAACGAACAAGTTGAGCACACTTTCGCGGTAGCTGCTTTCCAACAGAGGCCGCGCCATATTATAGGTCAACAACAGCCCCAGCCCAACCGTGCCCGGCACCACCCCATGCAGCGCAGCCTGTACCACCGGCAGTGTGCGCAGATCGGCATAGAGCGCAATCATCAAAATAGTCAGCCCCACACTGGGGAACATCAACCCCACCAGCGCCACCAGTGCACCGGCAAAGCCAGCCACCTGCCGCCCAACGAGAATGGTCATACACAAGAGATTGATCCCCGGCGCCGCCTGGCAAAGCGCCCAATCTCGGGTAAATTCTGCGGGAGTCAGCCAGCGATACCGTTCGACCGCGGCCCGCCGAATCAGAAAGAGTGTCGCGGTCCCCCCACCAAAAGATTGCAATCCTAGCAAGATCCAGATCCAGAGCAGCAACCCAAGGGAAGGTTGAGCCGCTGCTCCCTGGGGTAACGTCGCCTCTGGCGTCATGGCTGGATTTGCTCCCTGTGCCACTGGCTCTCCATCAAAATTCGCCATCAATTTGCCTGCGCTATCTATTCTATCAATTGAGAAATGAACAATCACCGCGTCACTCCATTATAGCGCGCATGTTCACGATTATTCCAACTGGTTGACAGCGCTATGGTGGGCCAGTATAATCGTGAGTCAGTCTAATCGGGGTCAGTCTAATCGGGGGCCAGTATACTGGAAAGCGACGCTTGTTCTGGTAGGCTTGTTGAAAAGGAGTATTTTGTGCCACTTATTTTTATTTTGAGCGTATTGTTAATTGTGGGTGGACTTTTGTATGTCGCTTTGCAAGAGATTCGCCTGCGCAAGCGGCGCTAGCCAGCTGGCTTCTCTTGGTGGTTGGGCAAATAAGGATAGGCTATGAATAAAGAGCAAGAAAAAGTGTCAACGTTGGATGCTGAAGCGTATGAAAAAAGTTTTGCCCAAGAGCTAGACGCACAGGCCGAGGAATTTAAGGCGATTACCCAATCTAAGCTGATTATTAGCCTGATTGGCGAGGCCAACGCCGGTAAATCAGCGACGATCAATGCGCTGACGGGGCGTAAATTGAGCGAAGTGCATCCCATTGCCGGTTGGACCAAGCAGATCGCGCTGCATCCATATGCCGAGAATGTCTTCATTGCCGACACGCCAGGGCTCAATGAGATGCGCACGTTGCTCTTGGGGGCCCAGGCCAAGGATTTTGTGGAGCAGGATGCCGACATTATCCTCTTCTTTGTCAATGCCGCCAGCAATCGCAGCCCCGAAGAGGCCAATGCATTTCGGTCGATTCGTCAATTGCAGAAGCCAACCATTGTCGTGCTCAACAAAATCGACACCATCGAAGCCGAGGCAGTGCCTGCGGTGGTGGCTGATCTCGCGCAACGGTTGGACTATGATCAGATTGTGCCGATCTCCGCAACCAAAGGGATCCATATTGAATTATTAAGCAACAAGATTGCCGAGATCCTCAGTGTGCAAGGCAAGGATCTCCTTTTTTTAAAAGTAGCCCGGCATAAAGAGGAACGGGTCAAAATCTGGATCAAGGGCGCGGCCATTTCGGCCTTTGGCATTGGCGCGTTGCCACTACCGGGCTCCGATATTGTCCCGCTCACCGCCCTCCAAGCCGGGCTTTGTATGCGCATTGCTTACATCTATAATCTCAAAGTCAGCCCAAGCGATGTCATGAAACTACTCGGTTCGAGTGTCACCGGTGTGGCTGGCAAAGCGATCTATCGCAACGCCGCCAAATTGATCGCCGACCTCCTGCTCGGGCCTGCCGGGATGATCGCCTCTTCGGCCGCGGCCGGTGCCATTGCCGCCGCCATGACTTGGGGCCTTGGCATCGCCGCCAATGTCTACTACAAGAGCGGCATGCAAGTCGATCTCGGCGAACTAAGCACCATCTACCAAGATGCCTTTCACAGTTATCTCAGCGCCCGCCAGTGAAGGTAAGCAACTAGGGACTGGCGACTAGGTGATTTGCCCTGTTCTTTGTTCTTTGTTCTTTGTTCTTTGTTCTTTGTTCTTTGTTCTTTGTTCTTTGTTCTTTGTCCTTTGTCCTTTGTCCTTTGTCCTTTGTTCTACCGCGTCCGCGCTACCTTCAACTGCACGGCCAATAACGCACCGATAATAGCTACTGCTGCTACTGCGCCAAAGACCATCTGGTAGGCTGTGATCGGGATCCCACTATAGCCCAGGGATTGGCGCAGCAGGACCCCTGCCAGCGTCGTACCGACAATACTGCCCGAAAAGCGAATCATACTAAAGAGCCCAGCCGCGGCCCCGGCTTGTGCGGCTGGTACATCGCGCATGGCAACCGCCGACAGCACAGCCAAAGAGAGTCCGGCTCCCATCCCCAGCATAAAAACCACCCCAACGGCCAACAACATGGGCGTGGTCGCGGGCAGGCGCGCTAGTACGATCAACATGCTCCCTTGGAGCGATAGCCCGCCCACAATCAACCACCGCCCAAAGCCGCGATCGGAGAGCTGCCCCGCGAGCCGCGTCGTCGTCAACAGCGCACCCGAGTAGGCGGCTAAGAGGATCCCCAGCGTCGAGGGGCGTAGGTTGTGAATATCTGTAAAGTAGAGTGGAATCAAGAAGTCATTGCTGTTCATGAGGATCATGCGGATCAAAGCACAGAGGGAGGCACGGCCAAAGTTTTGGCGGGCAAAGAGGGAAAAGTCGATCAACGGCGCGGGAAAGTAGCGTTCCCAAGCATAGAAGCTGGCAAAGATCAAGAGGGCCAAGAGTAACAAACGCCAATCCTGCAAGGGCTCGACGCCGGTGATGGGGCGGCTGGAAAGATAAAAGACAAAGCAGAGACAGGCCAGAGCCAGCAGTAAAAAGCCGATCCAGTCAAAGTGACGGACAAAGCGCCGTTCAAAGGGTTGTGACGAAGCGGGCAAAAATTGGAGCATCAAGAGAAAGGCGACCAGCGCGGCCACCAGCAGCAAAATAAAGTTAGCCCGCCAGCCAAAGTGATCGACCAGAAAGCCCGCGGCAAACGGGGCCAACGTGGCAATGCCTGGCCCGGTGGAACTCCACGAGCCCAACGCCCGTCCGCGCTGTTCTGGCGGAAAGCGCTCGGCGATCAACGCAATGCTCAGCGGGTTGATGCCCGCCGTCCCGATCCCCTGCGCAATGCGTCCTATCACGATCAATTGTTGATCGACGGCAAAGAGGGAGAGGAAGGCACCCAGCGCATAGATGATAATGCCAAAAAGCAACATGCGCCGCTTGCCCAAGCTATCACCCAACCGACCATAGAGGGGTGTAAAGATGACAAAGGGCAACGTGTACGCGGCCACCAGCCACGCAGCTTGATCCGGCTCCACCCGAAACTCATCGCGCATGGTGGGCAACGCCACCGAGAACATGGACATATTGAGCACCATGATCGCGCTGGGGATCATCAAGCCAAGCAAGATATGATTCAGTTTTTCTGGGATACCAACGGGTTGGGGAAGGGTGGCAGATAGGGTTTCAACAGACCGGGCTCCGGTCAAAGGCGGCTGACTCAAGGAAGAGGCTCCTGCATGAGCGTGCACACATTGGCCGGCAGAGTGGCTGTCACACCATGTCACACGCAGGTGAGTAACAATAAGATCGTATTGTACACGCGCCACGCGGTATCCGTCGAACAAGCCATTGGCATAAGCACGGAATCGTCTGTTCACAACTGTGAACTTTTATGAGAATTTTCAGCGCATTGTCGATCCACCCAAAACAGAGCGCTTCTTCAACGGCTTCATCGTAGGTCACCTGTGGTTTTCACGTGTCTTTTTTATACCTGATCAGCCAGACGCCTTGGGTCCGGGTATAATTTTGTGCCAGCCAAGCCCGCCACTCGGCGCGTGTCAGCGGGTGAACCGCATTAGGCGGTGTTTCCGTCATCTTCTTGCTTCTCCGTCTACCTGTTAGCCTATCTATCTTAAAAATAGGAAACGAATTTAGGCAGATAAATCGGATGAAATCCGCGTGTATCGGCGTAAATCCGCGTCCCATCTTTAACCAGCTTGTGCAAGCCGCGCTTGTCCCGCGGCCACGCCTTTGCGGACCACTTCCCCGTAAGGATCGGCGGGCAGCTCGGCAAGGCGTGCTGCGGCGAGTGCGTAGTAGTGGCCGGCTTCTGCCAACGCTCCCAGTTGTTCATGGGACCAGCCCAGGTTCAAATAGAGCGAAGGGTAGAAACTACGGATTTGGTCGTCGTTGCTGGCTTCGGCCCGTTGCAGTGCCACCTGATTCCAGTGGAGCATGGTGGCGGGCGGTTGATGGCGCGCCAGAAAGTGGGCGGCAATACAGGCTTCCCACGCCGCTTGACTCGCCTTCCATGCTTGCTGAAAGAGCTGTTGCGCGTCGGCAAGGCGGCCTTCGCCCTCGGCCTGCATGCCTTTGACACAAAGTTTGACAATCGGGTTCTCGGGATCCACCAGTTTTCCTTCTTTCAGGGGCGTTCCATAAACATCCAACGATGCCCTTCCAAGTCTTCGACACGATAGCGTCGCCCCGGGAAGCCCTCTTCGATGGCACTGAGGATGGTCGCGCCCATTTGTTGGGCGCGGGCAAAGTGCGCATCCACATCTGCGACATAGACCAAGACGCCATTGATCACCCACGGCACCTGTGACCAAGCCCGCGCTGCTTCACACGCTGCTCGGTGATGTTTGGGGTTCTGATAGGCCGGGGTTGGGGTAGCCAGCATCAGCTGGCCACTGCCTGTGATCATCTCTCCATGGGACAAGCGACCCTCTGCGTCTAACCAGCGGGTCACTTCCTGAAAACCAAAGGCCGCGGCCAGCCAATCCAGCGCAGCAGGGCCATCTTCATAGGTGAGCATGGGAATAACATCGGCTTCTGGTTCTTCTACATAGGTGGGAGGCGCGTCGGGACGGTCTATCCAGTTGGCAAAATACCATTCATTCCCGGCCATATCTTTAACACCAGCGCCGCGTGGCTCGCCAAAGGCCCCATCCGTCGGCGGCATGAGCGTGGTCGCACCGGCGGCCAATGCCGCGGTATAGACGGCATCGACTGCTTCAAAATAGAGGAATAACATACTTTGGGTTGGTTCTGCAATGCCTGTTTTGGCCTCGCCTAGCATGAGCATCGAATCGCCAATACGCAGTTCGACATGGTTGCCACCCGCCGCTCCCGTGGCGCGAAGATGTTCGGTGGCCCCAAAGGCTTGGTGAAGAAAGACCAAATAGGCGGCCAGATCACGTACAATGAGGTAGGGGGTGATGGTCCGAAAGCCAGGACGGCTTGGTTTGCCAATCATGCAGAACGATCCTTTCTCTCTTTCAAAGCACATTTCAAAACACGGGGCCAGAGACGGCTCATTACCCACTTTTGTGCTGAACTTCGTAACGTAGAAGGACGTTGTCCGAATCTGCCCACCGGCGGGTCTCAATGAGCCGCAGGGCTGCGGGTGTCTTGCCCGCGAAAACCGGAACACCTTCGCCTAAGATGAGGTTACCAACCAGCAAATGGATCTCATCCACCAGATCATGGGCGAGCAGATCGTTCCAGAGTGTCCGGCTGCCGGTAATTAAAATTGCTTGACCTTCCTGACGTTTGAGTTCAGCCAATTGCCGATAAGCGTCGCGCCGTCGGATAATGCGAAGACCCTGCCAATTGCCTTGGAGCGTATCGGAGACGACAATGCCTTGGACTGCTTGGCCCGCCTGGGCGAGATCGCGTTGCGCGTCTGTCCACGCCGCCGAAGTTGGATTCTCGGCGACCTTGGGCCAGAAACTTTGGAAGAGTTCAAAGGAAACGCGGCCCATGAGATGCACGTCCGCTGTACGCAGCAGTTCGGCATTATAAGAATCGAAGACCTTGCCCATCATCGGGAACATGACCGCAACGTCGTTCTCTACCCCGGTATGATACCCATCCAGCGAGATGACGTTATAGACAATGATTTTTCGCATGATGCTGTTCCTTTGATTGGTTGGCAATGGCTTGTGCTCAGAACGCGCGGCCTTCAGCGGGCTGGGACGGCTATTGGGGCTTGCCGGTTAATTGTACCTGGACTTGGTTGCCCAAGAAGGGGCCTAAGCGTTCGGCTTCGGCAATCAGCTCTTCCTGGACAGAAACGGTAACCGGGGCAAAGAGCGTAATGGTTACTTCGATAGTTCGCTTGAGCGCATGTTCCCAAATGCCAACAATCTGCCCATCTACTAAAACGACAGGGGCGATCCATCCTTGGGCGCGGTAGACTTTTCGCCTGTGCACAGGGGGAAGGAGATAGTCGCTGTGACGGGCGATGGCAATGGTATAGGGATCAAAATAGGGTAGTAGGCGCACGGTGGGGGGCGCTTCTGCGTTGTCCAGCGCGGCCAGCGTACTCGTCAAAACTTGGGCTTGCCAGCCTGCGACTTCGACCGTGGTCAATTCGTCGGCCATGGTTTTAAAGAGTTTGCGGGCTTGTGCTGCATCGATCCCCCACCAGCGCGCAAATTCTTCTATGGTTGCTGGCCCGTAGGTGGTAAGAAAGCGGCGGACGCTTTCTTGGAGGGCCGGGATTGGTTCCAACCGCTTAAACGAGCCCAACCAAGCATGGGGCCGTACAAAGGTGACATTCTGCCCTTGGTTGGGCCCAAAACAGATGTCACCCCGGCGTGCCGAAGGTTTGAGGAGGGCACCCCAGCCCGAGAGCAGCACCTCGCGGAGGTTGGCATTGCCCGTCTTGACCACCACGGCATCGGCTACTTGCTCACGCGTGAGCGGTGTGGCACTGAGCACCAAGGGAATGGTCTCGATAATCTGGTCTAGCTCAGCGGAGGTCACTTTGTGATAGCTATAGTAACTGGGCGGGCGTTTGATGGTCGTTGCCGCGCTAGCCGCGACAAATTCTCCAAATGCTTGCGTTGGTAACAGGTGTAAGGTGCCGCGCATTGCCCAAGTTTTGACGAGGCTGCGTTCTTCCCCAAGCATTTGCTGAATCGTGGCAGGGGTAATGGCTTGGAGGCGCGTCCACAGCGCGAGCTCTGCCGCGGACATGAGTTGAGCCTGCACCCCGCCTAGGCGCGTCAACAGGGGGAGAAGCGCACTTGCTTCGCCTCTCCTGCTCAATCCTGCTTGCGTAAGACGCCAGGCGTTGATCTGCTGCCAACTGAATTTTTGCATGAGCGAAAATGTGATTCATATCGCGCCCGTACCCAGGAGGCCCCCGATGCCACCGGGCTACTGACCGACGCCAGCGCAGCCCGCTCCCGCGGGCGTTGCGCGCTAGCACCGTCCCTGATGAAGATTAACCATTAACTTCATCAGGCTATGCTGCTTTACCCAAACATTTGCTTACCCTTCATAAAACCGGTCAGGTGTAAAAGGGCTCTTTTTAACCCGTTGCTAAGGATTGGTTGCCTTCATGTGGGCAACTGACTGTTGGACCAGCTCACGCAGAACGTCAAGATGAATATCCTGTAGCTTCTTGACGTAGAGACAAGATTTGCCGGTTGTATACTTGCCCAAGCGTGCAAGCAAGTCGTCGTACTGTTCAAAACCGGCCATGATGTAGAGTGTTAGGTTCTGCTTGCGGGGCGAGAAGCCCGTCAGCATCCAGTCGGCTTCGCGTCCGCTGGCATATTGGTAGTGATAGCTGCCAAAGCCCACGATGCTTTCCCCCCACATCTTGCCCGCGTCCCCTGTGAGCTCTTGCATGAGCGCGCGAATCGCCAGGGCATCTTGGCGTCTCGCCGCCGGTTCCACGCTTTGGAGAAACTCTTCAACACTCGCGCCAGTCAGCTTCGTTTTGAGTTCAGCCATTGTTTCCTCCTCGCTCAGCTTGTGCTTTCTATGGATAACGCCGCTAATAAACTTAGATCGCCGGGGGAAAAGCCACAGTCGGTCAGATAGCGCGCCAGTTCGGTACGGTGTTGGGTGCTGTGGTTAACGATATGCGCCAGGATATGCCACAGTTTCGCGCTTTGGGGTGACCGCCCTTGTGGGCTGCCATACTCGACAAGCGCCGAGAGGTTCTCCTCCGGCACTTGCTCGACATAGGCGAGCAGGCGCGCCTGTTCGGCCTGCCAGAAAGTTTGGAGACGCGGCAAATCGGCGAGATCGGCCACTTCCCACACCAGTTGGGTTGCAGGGATGCGTTGGGCCATGAGCCGCCAACTCCACTCCACATCGACGAGATGGAGCAAGGTTTGCCAGGCTGTGCCATGATCGAGGTTGGCCGGTGCCTTCAGTTGTTCATCGCTCAATTGTTCAATCTTGGCTAAGCTACGCGCGGTGGCCCAAGTATTGTAGTGGAGCAGTTCTACGATGTCATGACGCTGCATCAGTCACCTCACCAAGCAGACACCGAATGCTTACTTCTAGGGCAATTCAGGGTAGGTCGTTCTCGCTGGGCATCAGGGATTCTGTTACGCTATTGTAGCACACGCGGTGGCGTTCGCACAAATGTTCTGCTCTTTGAATGTCATCCAAAGAGGGCGCGACCATAGCCTTTGTCGCTTGGCTGCTCACCACCGGGATAATCTCAAGCGCTACCCCATGTCATCGTATGATCGCTAGGCGGTGTCGTTACAAAGAAAGATGTGATATATAATAGACGTTTTGGGCGTGGTTGACAGAGATTTTCGGTCGTGGTACGCTATGAAAAAGCAGGTCGCTCCCTATCCCCTTGGTAGTAAAAATATTTGTTGGTAAAAATATAAAGAGAAGTTGTTGACTTGGCGTTTGCGCTGCTGCCGCGTCTTTTCAGATGGGCCGTGCGCGTGGCTTTGCCAAAAGTTGCTAGAGTATCACAATGATTGACGCCGAGCGTCGCTTCCACCGCCGTATGTTTGGCACAATCGATATGCTACCCTGTATAGCGATTCAGCCTACAGTGCGTTTGAGCGCGTTGATCCTCTCTGCGCGCCATCTGTAGCTGAGAAACTATGGCCGCCACGTCTTTGTTCATCCGCATGCCTCGCGCCGATGAGGATTTTTAAAGTTATCGGTGTCTATTTTTGTGATGTCATGCTGGGTGGTGAAGGTACGTAGGCGGCTAGCTTGTTTGGTGGTTTTTAACAAACTTATTCAGGAGGAACCAACGGTATGGAACAGAAGAATCTAAGCCGGCGCACCTTTTTAACGCTGGTGGGGGCTGGTATGGCCGGTAGTGTACTCGCGGCCTGCGCTCCCGCTGGCTCATCTACGGGCGGGGACGCGCCTGCCGCCGAAGGAGGCAGCAACGAATTTGTTTTATGGGGGCTGCAATATGATCCCCATATCGAACGTTACAACGCCTTGGCCGCGGCTTTTGAGGAAAAGACGGGCCTCAAGGCCATTGTCCAGCCCCAAGCGTGGCCGTTGGAAACCAAGCTGCTGGCCGCTATCACCGCGGGTACCCAGCCAGATGTCGTCTGTGTCATGGGCATTGTTTCGATCCCGCTCTTTACCCAAAAGGCCGTGATCGAAATGAATGATGTCGTCTATGACGCGGCTGGGGTCAAGGCCGAAGAATTTTTCTATCCCGAAGCGCTCCAGGCTTATACCTGGGATGGGAAATTTATGGGCGTGCCGCTTGAAAGCAACCAAGTTGGGCAGTCGGTTGGGGTTCGCTATGACTTCCTCGACGAAATCGGTGACGAGGCCAAGGCGCTCTGGCCGGGGCTCAATGGCAAAGATGGCTTTGATAGCTATGAAGAGATGTGGGCTTTGGCCGAGCTGCTCAAGAAGACGGAAGGCGATACCGTCACCCGCTGGGGCTTGTCCGGCCAGGGCTGGGATCTGGGCCAATACTTAACGACCATGCGCTCGCTGGGCCAGGATTTCTGGGACCCGAATCTGCAAAAGTTCAACTTCGATACTGAAGCGGCGGTCGCGGCCATGCAACTGTACATCGAAACGCCTGTCCAACGTGGCATCGAAGCCCAACTCGACGACCACCACATGAATTTGCTCTTCGCGGGCAAGGTTGGCGTGGCGATGGGTAACACGGCTATGGCTCCCGAGGGCGAGAAGCTCGGCCTCACCGTCGAATCGGTCAACCGCCCGCCGGCCATTGCAGGCAAGGAAACCCTCTATGTTGGCGAAGGCGGCTGGGGCTTTGAGATTCCCACCCGCGCCAAAAATATGGATGCGGCGATTGAGTTCTGCAAATGGATGGCCACGCGCGAAGGGCAAGTGATCTATGCCCAGATCTACGGCGGCGTTGTGCCTGCCACCCCCTCGGTGTTGGATGATGCCATCTATCAAGGTGATGATCTGGTCAAGATCAGCCGCCGCCGTGCCATTGGGGCGTTGCCCAATACGGTCTACTATGGCAATGATTGGGGCCTCAACCGCACCGGCTCGGACGTGCCATTAACCCAATGCCGCCAAGGCGCGCTGTCGGCGCAGGCTGCTTGTACGGAGCTACAGACGTTGATGACCGCCAACTTTGACCAGTGGAAAGAAAGCATGCAGGCGTAATCAACGCGCCTGCACGGCTGGTGTGGAGTGGTCAGTCGGCACAGGGCGGACCGCTCCATACCAAGTGCGTAAAACTCAAACCGCTATGTAGACATGTGCTCTTTGCATGTCGAGTGCAGCCAGGCCAGTACCCTGGCTGCCTAGCTTCTCAGGAGCTTGCTATGACGACTCAAACCGCGCTCCGTGGCACCGTGCCGGCCTCCCAACGTTCGTTGGGGTCGGCCCTGACCAAAATGCTGCGCCGACCCCAGTTCTGGTTTGGCCTGATGGTGCTCGTGCCTATCTTGGCTTGGTATGTTCTCTTCGCCTTTGGTCCGCTGTTGCGCGCGTTTTGGATGGCGACGGTGCAATATGATCTGCTTAACCCCGCGGCGAGTAAATTTGTGGGCCTGAAAAATTTTGAACAGGTCTTTAGCTATCCCCTGTTCTGGACGGCTGTCCAGCGGACGGTGGTCTTTGCCCTCTATGTCTATGTGGGGACATTACCCTTGGCGCTCTTTGTTTCGCTCTGTCTTGTCTCGGTGAGTCGCGGGCGCAACTTCTATCAATTTGTCATCTATTTGCCCGTGGTTGTCTCCTATGTCGCCATTGCGCTGCTCTTCCGCATGTTAATGGACCCCCAGACGGGTCAGTTCAACCAGATTTTAACGGCAATTGGCCTGCCGCGCAGCCAATGGATCACCGGGCCTGCCTCGGCGCTGCCGTCGATTGCCATGATCGACATCTGGAAAGGTTTGGGCTTTCATGTGGTGATCATTACCGCGGGCTTGTTGAGCATTCCCGAAGAGATGTACGATGCTGCCAAAGTCGATGGGGCCGGTGCTTGGCATCGCTTCCGCTATGTGACCTTTCCGCTCTTGGGTAATACGTTGCTTTTGGAGTCGGTGATCATGGTCATGGGCACGCTGCAAGCCTTTACCAATGGGGAAGTGATCGGCTGTGCTGGTGATTCCTGTTTCTGGATCAGTCGCTTGGTCTATACGGAAGCCTTTACCAACATGCGCTTTGGCTTTGCCACCGCCTCGGCCTTTGTTTTGTTTATCTTTATCCTCGGGCTGACGGTTGTACAGATGCGCGCCCTGAAGCCGGATTGGCAATACTGAGAATGCCATATTGGGGAAAAGGATCTGTGCAAATGGCTGGTGTACTGGCAAAAATGGGAACGCACCCGCGAAAATGAGGAGAAATTGACGTGCAAAAAAGTGTTGTGCTCACGGCTAGACCGGCCCCGCGACCCTCTTTCCGGTGGGTAAGTGAACTCTTACCCCATCTTGTCTTATTATTTTTGACCTTCACGTCGGTGATGCCCTTTGTCTGGATGTTCTTTGGCTCATTCAAAACCTACGTGGAGTTGACATCGTCCAAAGCGCTCTTGCCGGTGGTCTGGACCTTTGACAATTATATTCAGATCACCCAACGGCTGGGCTTTATGCGTGGTTTTTTCAACACGGCCTTGGTCGCCGTTGTGGTGACGGGGGCCACCTTGCTGACCTCGGCCCTGGCTGGCTATGTCTTTGCCAAGTATCGCTTTTGGGGACGGGAGCGGCTCTTTACCCTTTTGCTCGCGACCATGATGGTGCCCTTTGCTGTGGTGTTGGTGCCTCTCTATGTCACAGTGGCAAATCTGGGGTTGGCCGACCAATTGTTGGGGATTATCATCACGGGGCTTTGCTCTACCTTTGGCATTTTTCTCATGCGCCAATTTATGGAGTCGATCCCGAACGACCTGATCGATGCTGGGCGTATTGATGGGGCCAGCGAGTGGTGGATCTTTGCGCGCGTCGTGATGCCGCTGGCCAAAGCCCCGCTTTCGGCTTTGGCGGTCTTTACTTTTCTGGGGAGTTGGGATAACTTTCTCTGGCCGCTGGTCGTACTCACCAGTCCCGAAAATCGGACGCTGCCGTTGGTCCTGGCCGGGCTGCGCAGCCTCTATTGGTCGCGCTACGAAATGTTTGCCGCCGGTTCCATGTTGACGGTGCTGCCTGTGATGATCATCTATGCCTTTGCCTCCAAACAATTTGTGCGTGGCATTGCCATGACGGGGCTCAAAGCATAGGCGTGACGATGTTCGTCCGAAACAGGAACCAGGCAGCAAGTTCGCCGCTACCCATACCACTGGAGAACGCGGCTAGACGCGGCTATAGAGAAATCCGCGTCCCATTTTTTACATCAACTCAGGAGATTTTGTAGGATGTTAACGCAAGAACAAAAACACTTTTTCGATACCTTTGGCTACTTGGTGCTACCAGGGTTGGTCAAAGAGGACATTGATTGGATTACGCGCGAATTTGAGGCGGTCTTCACCGATCGCGGGGTGCAACACGATGGGCAAAAGCGCTCGACGGTTGTCCCCTTTATTGACCAACGCGCCCAACTCTGCACGCTGCTCGATCACCCCAAGATCGCTGGTTTGATTGGCAGCCTGCTCGGTGATGACTTTAACTATGTCGGTGGTGATGGCAACTACTATACGGGTGATACCGCCTGGCACAGTGACGGTTTCCACCATGTGGGCAAATTTGTCAAAGTGGCGCTCTACCTCGATCCTGTTGGTCGCGATACGGGCTGTCTGCGCGTCATTCCCGGTTCGCATCGGCTGGATCTGTACGATACCTGGGACGCGCGCAAGGCGCGTAATGCCCCAGAACTCTGGGGCATTGAACAACGCGATGTGCCCCACGTGGCGTTGGAATCCCAACCTGGCGATGTAGTGGCCTTTAACCACAACCTAATGCACGCCTCTTTTGGCGGCAGCGCGCGGCGGCGTATGTTCACCTTGAATAACTGCGCCCACTGTACTACTGCTGCCGAAATTGAGGATCTGGAGAAATATGTCGCTTCTCACGCACGTTTCTGGGTCGATCACATGCATTCGGATGTGATGCGCCAGACGGCACCGGTGACACGCCTTGTCCATCTTCAGCAGGTCATGGCTCATGAAGCGCACCTGCCAGCGCTTTCGGCCAAGGCCCGTTTGGAAATGGCGGAATCTTCCCGCGGGTGATGCGCATGGCAAGTACATCCTTAGTCGATACGATTGCCCAAACCCAAGTCGCCGCTGGCACGGTCATGGCATGGTGGCTGGGCGGCACTGGCTTTGTCTTCAAGACGCCCGCCGGTACGCAGATCTATGTTGATCCTTATCTCACCAATTGTGTCGCGGGCATCTTTGGCATCGAGCGGGACTTTCCCCCGCCCATTCGCCCTGCCGAAGCGCGGCCCGATCTGGTCATCGCCACCCATTGGCATGAAGATCATTTAGATCCTGAGGGTATTCCGCAAATTGCTGCGCATAGCCAAGCTGAGTTTCTGGCCCCACCTTCGTGTGTTTCCCGCATGGCTGGGTGGGGCATTGCCCGTCCACGCATGACAGCGCTCACGGCCGGGCAAAGTCACACCTTTCCAGAGGTGCAGATCACGGCTGTCCCGGCCCGCCACCTGGCTGGTGTGCCGGGCTGGGAGACCGACGATGCGATTGGTCTGCTCTTGGACTTTGGCGGGCTGCGGATTTATCACAGTGGCGACACCGAGTATGATCTGCGGCTGCGTGCATTGGCCTATACGCAACAGCCACCGATTGACATCGCCCTGGTGGTGATCAATGGCGCTGGTGGGAATATGAATGCCCATGAAGCCGCGCTGTTAGCCTGGCAGCTGAAGGTAAAACAAGTAATTCCCATGCACCATCGATTGTGGAAAGATTTCACGGGTGGTGAGCAGGCCACGCTTGATCCGCAACTGCTGGTCGATACCTATCAGCGGCTGGGGGGCGTCGGCCAAGTAACCCCACTGGCGGTTGGTGAGGGGATTCTCTTGCACGCGTAGGCTTCTGAATGGAAGCAAAAGAGCTGTCCGGTTTTCAAAACTGGACAGCTCTTTCATTGGCGGTTGTGGGGACTACAGCGCTAACGGGATACAAGCTCTGGCTCAGGCTTGATTGGCCCGCCACAAGCGATGCCGCTCTGCTACACTGTCCCATAACAGGTCGGCTAGCTGGGGCTCTAACCCAAAAAGCTCATGCAAAACCTGTTGGTAGCGACGTTTTGTCGTGAGCTCTTCTTCGATGATGCCAGCCTCGGTATAAAACTTCAAAACTGTACCCCGTAAGGTAATAAATCCGTCATTGGTAAAGCGGTGGCAGACCGTGGTACGGACAAAGCCAGAGTCGGGTAAGGTCTGCAACTCATGACAGCGTTCGGCAAAGCTTGCTAGCTGGCGCGGTTGTAAGGTGAATCCATAGCCTGCACCGCCGTGGGGATGATTGTGAAAATACCACTGCTCCCCTTGTTGCTCCAACCGATAATCCAAAAAACTTTGGCGATAGTAGCCTGGTGCAAGCGGTAGGGGTTCTATAATGCCATTGCCAAACCCAACATCGGCGAGCCAGGGCCAATACAATTCGATCTGGAGGAGGAGATGATCCTGATCGCCATTGCCACCGCGGGCTGGGGCGCCAACCGTACTTCCCAAGAGCGTCACAGAAAACCCTAGCTCTTGTAAGGCCCAAGCAAAAAGTCCATTCATTTCATAGCACCAACCGCCACGGCCTTCTTCGACAATCTTTTGGTAGATCATCGGCAGATCGAGCTGCAATCTGCGCCCGAGATGGATGTCGAGATTTTCATAGGGAATGGCTAATAGATGGGCGCGATGGAGCTGCCACAATGTTTCATGGGTGACTGTACGCGGTCCGGCGTATTGAATCCGCGCCAAATAAGCTTCAAGTTGCATAACAAATCATTCCCATCCTATGAACTGATTTAGAATGATAATCACGCGCTGGGGATTAATTCTAACTGGGGATTAATTCTAACGGTAAGGGGTACTATAATGGACTCTTGTATATTACCATGAGTTAGACAAAATGCAAGGAAGACGGGGTGGGAAATACTGGTAGCGCAGCCAATTAGGAAATCAGTGGGGTGGTTGCTCCAATTGACTACGCTACTGACTCCTATGCCATGATCTACCCAACTAAGATCGCTATGGGGAATAGGATCGCGGCATTGCTCAGCGCACCGATGCCGAGGAAGATTAAGACAAATAGGATGAGCGCAATGATCACAAAGATTGCAAAGAGTAACCGCGCAATGGTTGCTGCGCCACTGGCAATCCCCGTATAGCCCAGTGCCCCAGCAACCACTGCAATCACTGTGGCAATAATGGCCCAAGTTAATAAATCCATCGCTTTTCCCTTTCTTGCTTTGTCAGCCAGTCAATGTCCGCAACTGGCGTCTTCTTTCCATTGTGTAGAAGGTGTAGAAGGTGTAGAAGGAGCACAGTCTCCTGGCGCTGTGGCGAACATTCACTCCGTGTGAAACCGTGCGTACAGCATAGTGGCGATGACGGCTGCCGAAAATAGACTACGATATAGCTGTAAGATATGTTAGATGCGGCCCGCTCACGGCACTGACGCGAAGCTTTTGGGCGTAGTCAACCAAATTAGGCGAACGATGTCGGCAAACGGGGCTTGGTGGCAACATGTGAAAGCGCACGCATAAGGCTGGTTTGGAGGCGCTCTTGGCGGACTGGCTTGCTTAGGCAGGTGGTATAGCCAGCCGCAATGGCCGCCTGTTCCTGTTCTTTATCGATAAAAGCGGTGAGACCAACAAGGCGTGTTTTGGCAAATGTGGGCTCGGTGACAACCGCTTGACCAAAGAGAAATCCTTGTTGATCGGGTAGCTCCAGATCGACTAGCGCTAGCTGATAGGGCTGCTCCAATGCATAGGCTTGGGCAAGCTGTAAGAGTGCTTCATTGACACTGGGCACGGCATCGACATGGATTCCCCACGCCTGTAGATAACTTTGCAAGAGGGTGCAGAGGGTTGGGTGACTCGCGACGAGCAACAGGTGTACTTGCACAAAGCGGGGGTGGGTATTGCTTGGTGGATGAAGGCGAACGCGTGGTGCCTTAAATATGATGGTGAACCAAAAGGTTGAGCCTTTCCCTGGGCTGCTTTCGACCCCAATTTCGCCACCCATGAATTTGACGAGGCGGCTGGCAATCGCTAATCCTAGCCCCGTGCCACCATGGCGGCGCGAGACACTGCCATCGACCTGGCTGAAAGGCTGAAAGAGCCGATGCAGTTCGCTGCTATCAATGCCAATGCCTGAATCTTCGATATAGCAAGCCAATTCAACCTGCTGGCTTTGCTGGCTGATCAGCTCGAGCCGGACGACCACTTCACCTTGTTCGGTGAATTTGATTGCATTGCCGACTAGATTCAGCAATACTTGACGAAAGCGACCTGCATCGCCACGGAGAATGGTTGGCACTTGCGGGGAGATAAAGGTCATCAAAGCAATCGATTTCGCGGCGGCTTGGGGCGCGAGGAGTTCTGCCACCCCTTCCACCACAATCGTTGGCGTAAAATTTTCATCTTCAAGGGTAAGGCGCCCTGCCTCCATCTTCGAAAAATCTAAAATGTCATTAATAACGGTCAGGAGATGATCGGCTTCTTTGAGAACGATGTGGCCGTATTCCCGTTGGCGTGCGGTCAGTTCTGTGCTCATGATGAGCTCGGTCATGCCGATGATGCCATTCATTGGCGTGCGGATTTCGTGGCTCATGGTGGCTAGAAACTCACTCTTTAAGCGTGAGGCTTCCAACGCCTGATCGCGGGCAATGGCCAGGGCTTGGTTGGCTTGCTCGATCTTCTGTGCATAAGCCTGGAGCTGCGCTGCCTTTTGCTGTCGTTCAATTTCACCGCCGATCCACTGCGCCATGAGACTGAGAAACTCGTGGTCAGCCGTCTGAAAGGGGGTCGGGCGGGGAATGACGCTGGCAAAGCTGAGCGTTCCGTAGCATTGGGCGACTTCCCCTATGGGCACCTGAACCGCCGTGCCTAAATAGGCTTCTAGCCCTGTCGCGAGATAGCCAGGATGCGCGGCCCACGCGGAAGCCGCGGCATGTTCAAAGCTCATGGGGCCGGGCGCATGCAGCGTTTCACAACAATAGGTAAGGCTCAGCGGCCAGGTATCGCCTGGGTGTAACTGGCGCATCGGTGCATAGCCCTCAACCACAAGATATTCCATCTCAACAATTTGGGCCAAAATGCCCTGTTGCATGCCAAAGCGCTCACAGCCCATCTTCAAGAGCGCTTGGACTTTTTCTGTGAAACTCATCTGTCGGTTCGCGGTGATGGTGTAAAGGCCACGAATCGCATCTTCACTTTCGCGGCGTGCTTCTTCCGCTTGTTTGCGTTCTTGGATCTGGCGCTCTAGCTCTTCGGTACGTAGGGCTTGGAGGCGGGCGCGTTCGGACTGTTCGTGCATAAGCCGCACGGCATAGACCAAATGGTTGTTACAGAGATATTCAAGGAGCGGCAGGTCGGTATTGGGCTGGGTGGCAAAAAAAGTAGCTGCCCCAAGGTAATGCTCGCCTGTGTGTAACCGGATCGAGACAATCTGCCGTAGCCCCGTGACGAGTTCAATCGTCGCGGCTACGGGTAGCGCAATCTCCGCACGCCAATGCTGGAGATGGGTGAACTGTTCAATCGGCGGCGTTTGGAGGGCGATGGCCGGTTCATTCACAAATCGATAACCGATGAGCTGAAAACCGAGTACCTTCTCAACCATTTGCTTGAGCATGAGAGGGCAGGCGAGGGCTGTCACCCGCATGTGATGCCCATCGAGCTCCATTTCCGACTGGAGGGCATAGCTATAGCCAGCGGCCTGGGCGATCAGGGTTAACAGTTGTTGGCGAACTACGTTATGCCGTGCCACATCAACTAGATCGGCTAGCGCGGCATTAATTTGGCGCGTGGTCTCTCGCTGACGTTGCTCGCGGGTTTGCTCAATCGTCTTTTTGTGCATAGCCTTAGTCGTACCGTGTGAATTTTATCGTCCAGAAATCGAAACTTGGCCTACCACATTAGATGCTTTCGGGTAGCCAACGTGCCAGCGTTTTCCCCAAATCGGCCAGGCGCACCGGCTTACTAAGATAGTCATCCATACCAGCGGCCAGACAGCGCTCTTGATCACCTTTCATGGCTTGCGCGGTCATGGCGATAATGGGTAGATGGGTGCCCCGCTCTTCTTCTTGTTGCCGAATGTAGCGAGTGACGGCAAAGCCATCCATTTGGGGCATTTGGCAATCCAAAAGGATCAGCTGATACCCGTAGTCTGTGGCTGTTAGCCGCTCAATGGCCTCGACCCCATTACGGGCTAGATCGGCCTTATAGCCTAATTTGGCGAGCTGCTGCAGCGCAACGGCCTGATTGGCTGCTTGATCCTCGACCAATAGAATCGGCGCCGGAGCCGCCCTAGCGACATCCGGTGCCGCTGTTGGCAACGCGGTCGTTGGCGTTGTTGTTATGGGCGTTGGCGCTAGCGTCGGTGTGAGTGGTAGGGGTGGCGTTGGTAGCTGGGGTGGTGTAGGTAAACGCTTGCCCGCTAGGATCTCCTGAACGCCAGCCAGCAAGCGTGCTTGCCGAACCGGCTTGGTGAGATACGCCGCATACCCCAAATCGAGTGCGCGGCGTCCTTGTTCTTTCTCATCAAAGGCGGTCAACATGATGAGCTGTGTTGTGGTTAAACTTGGCTCGTCGTGGATCACTTGCCCGAGTGCCAAGCCATCCATTCCGGGCATAAATTGATCGATAATCGCAAAGTTGTAAGGGTCATCTGTGCTGGCCGCGCGAATGAGGGACAGGAGGGCTTCCGTCGCGCGGGTAACCCCATCTACCCGGACGCCCCAAGCTTGGAGATAGCTTTGCAAGATGGTCCGGTGCGTTTCATTGTCATCAACAACCAAGGCGCGCAATCCAGCAAGGGTGACAGGTGCGCTTGGTTCTGGAATGATGCTTTCGCTCGCATGTTCAAGCGCTGCGGTAAACCAAAATGTTGAACCATGCCCCTCGCTGCTCTCAATGCCGATTTCGCCGCCCATTAGGGTGACGAGGCGGCTGGCAATGGCTAAGCCTAGCCCTGTGCCACCATGCCGCCGCGTGGAAGTGCCGTTGACTTGGGTAAATGGCTGGAAGAGTCGCCGTTGTTCGGCTTCGGCAATGCCAATGCCACTATCACTGACTGCACAGTGGAGCAGAATATGGCTGTTGGTGGTCGCGACGTGGGTCACGCGTACAACGACTTCCCCCTTATCCGTAAACTTGATGGCATTCCCTACGAGATTGACCAGCACTTGGCGCAAGCGACCGGCATCGCCACAAACTTGGGGGGGAACCTCTGGTTCAATAAAGGTCATTAAGGCAATGCGTTTGGCCGCGGCTTGGGCCGAAAGTAACTCGGCGACACTTTCGACCACCGCAACCGGTGCAAAATCTTGGCGATCCAGAGTCAGCCGGCCCGCTTCGATCTTGGAGAAATCAAGAATGTCGTTGATGATGTTCAAAAGGTGCTCGGCTTCTTGAATCACCACCCCCGTGTATTCACGTTGCTGTTCATTCAAGTTGGTGTCAAGCAACAATTCGGTCATGCCGATGATGCCATTCATTGGCGTGCGGATTTCGTGGCTCATGGTGGCCAAAAATTCGCTCTTCAGGCGCAAAGCTTCGAGGGCCTGATCACGCGCAATGCCGATTTCTTGATTGGCCTGTTCGATCTTGGCGGCGTAGGCTTGTAATTGTTCGGCCTTCTGTTGCTGCTCCATCTCGCTGCCAATCCACTGGGCCATGAGGTTGAGAAATTCCCGGTCAGCGGCTTTGAAGGGGAGCGTCCTTGGTAGCGTATTCGAGAAGCTCAAGACGCCATAGGGATGGTCCGCTACTTTGAAGGGGGTGCCAATGTACGCTTCTAATTGATCGATCGAGTAACAAGTGAGCCCTCCCCATCGCGAAGCGCTGGCATGTTCCACATTCAGGGGTTGCTGTGCCTGAAAAACTTCATTGCAATAGGTCTCTTCCAGGGGAAAGATCATGCCTTTGGTCAGATCGGTGCCTGGTGCGTTGACTTCGACAATCGTATATACTTGGTTTTCGATGTGGGCGAGCACCCCCATCTTCATGCCAAAGCGTTGACAGCCCATGACTAAGAGCGCCTGCGTTTTTTCGGCAAAGGTCATGTGCTGATCGGCTGTGATGGTATAAAGGGCGCGGATCGCTTCTTCACTGTCGCGCAGAGACTGTTCCACTTGTTTGGGCGCGGTAATATCGCGAAAGAGCCATAAGTGATCGGGTTCATCATTGCCACTGGTAATTGGAACATAGTCGCGCTCGAAAATACGCCCATCAACCAGATGCATTTCCTCGCCATTGATGGTCTGGCGTTGCTGAAGAATTTCATCGATACGCTGGGTAAAGGCTGTGGGATTGATAAAATGCATTGCCGCTGCTTCAACATTGTCTGCCCAATCACTGCCCAGCAAGGCGCTCAATGGTACGGGGATGTGAAATAGGTCGCAGAACATCTGATTGGCATGGATCACGCGGCGGTTGGCGTCCTCGACAAGAACGCCACGCTGCACATTGTCGATCAAGCTGGTAAGCAGGGCCGTTTTTTCCCGTAATTCGGCTTCGATCCGTTTACGCACGGTGACATCGCGTTGCACAGCAACATATCCAATCGTTTTGCCGTGTGTGTCACGGACGGGCGAAATTGTCTGCTCGGCAAAGTAAGGGGTGCCATCTTTGTGTTGATTCACAATTGCGCCACGCCAGACCCCACCGCGGAGTAGCTCTGCCCACATCTCTTGATAAAAGCTATGATCCTGTGCGCTGCTTTTGAGCAGCCGTGGATTTTGCCCAATAATTTCGGCGCGTGTATAGCCTGTAAGGTGTTCAAAGGCTGGATTGACATCCTCAATCGTGCCATCAATCGCCGTAATAAAAACGGCTTCTTCGGTAGCTTTTAAGGCGGTGGCAAGCCGCATCACATCAGCTTCGGCCTGTTTGCGGTCGGTGATATCCGTGGAAATTCCATCGAGCCGCCGCGGGGTGCCTTCATGCGCTTCCACGACATGGAGACGGGTCTGCACCCACCGCTCCTTCCCCTCGACGGTGTAGATACGACTTTCAAAGGAAATGGAGTCCCCAGCACTCAATAGGAGATTCTGCAATTGCTGGAGCTGCGCGACATCTTCGGGCGTATAGATCTCTTGCCAAACATCGGGTTTGCCGAGCAGATCCGCGACGGGGCGATCGTAGTGGCGGCTGGCCGCAGGATTGAGGTAGGTAAATTCTGGCCGGCCATCTACAATCGTCACCGACCAAATAATGTCATCCATTTCATCGAGAATGCTATTTAATTTTTCTTTGCTCTCACGGAGAGCCGCTTCTGCTTGTTGCCGCTCCTGAATCTGTTGTTCCAATTCAGCCGTTCGCAAGGCTTGTAGCCGGGCGCGTGCCGCTTGCTCTTGTATGAGCCAAAGGACACAGACTAAATGGCTATTACAAAAATATTCTAACAGCGGCAGATCGACCTCATCGGTTGTTGCAAAGAAGCAGCCTACCCCAAGATAATGATCACCGGTGTGGAGACGAATGGCGGCAATTTGACGTAACCCCAGTACCGTTTCTAGGGTGGCCGCTAGCGCACGGGGCACCTCTGGGTAAAAGTCATCAATGCGGCGAAAGGTCTCGGTGGGCGGTGTTTGCAATACGATAGCTGGGTCGTTGACAAAGCGATGACCGATCAGCGAAAAGCCAGTGAGTTTTTCGATCGTTTGGAGCAACGGCGCTGGCGCGTGAACTGCTGTAACATGCATATGCAGTTCGTCTGCTTCCATTTCCGCTTGTAGCGCGTAGCGGTAGCCCGTGGCTTGGGCGATGATGGTAAGCAACCGCTGGCGTACTGCTGCATGACGTTCGATATCGACCAACTCAGCCAACGAGGCATTAAATTGGCGGATGGCCTCGTTGCGTCGATCTTCACGCGTCTGCTCTATCGTTTGTCTGCCCACAGCCTATCCTTTCTTGCCCAGGTGGCGCTCGCTTCCATCGGTAGCACAAACCACAAGTATGGTTGCCTATCCTTCAAAGCGAAGGGGCTAGGCTTTGGCGCGACTTTGCCAATGGTTATCAAGCCAATGGCTATCCATCAGGCGGTGATCCATCAGGCGGTGATCCATCAGGCGCGATGGATCACCAAACTTACTGTTCTTAGACAGATCGTAAAGCTGCTAGAACAAATATACACCAGACACAAGACGGTACTATTGTACTGCATTTAATGGAAATTTCAGTACACAGTATTTTGGCTGATTGGCAGTTGTTACACGGAATGGTACACTCGAACTTTCTCTATGGTACAGATCTGGCTCTGGCGCTGCACCGACATCGAGCCTATCCTGAGCGAGTACACAAGTTTATTATCCTGTTCATCAACTGGTTGTGTGTTGCGCGAAGTTGTCTGTTCTCCTGCAATGCAAGCTGGACGGCTGGACTAATCGTTTCTGGAGAGAAGTAAAGATGCAGAATAAATCATATCGCAAGCGCGGGTTGATCCTCGGGATCGTTGGGATGTTTATGCTGGTCTGGCTCGGCGCGTGTAGCGCCGCCCAAGAAAGCGCTTCTGTGCAACAATCCTCGCCCATGGGCGGTGCCGCGATGGAAAGCGCTGTGCGATCGGACCCCTCCATGCTGGTCGCCGGTGCCATAGTGGCGCAAGACGTTGGCGTCCTGGCGCGTAAAGTAGTTGCCCGCGCGACGATGAATCTGGTGGTTGATGATACCGAGCAAGCCGTTGCCCAGATCCAGCAGATGATGCAGGCGGTGGGTGGCTATGTTTCTAATGCGAATCTCTATAAAAGCACCTCTGGCAACGATACCCGCTTGCAGGGGAGTGTGACCTTACGTGTCCCTTCCGAGGAGCTAGAAGCCGTGATGGCGCAGTTGGAAGGCTTAGCCGTTGCGGTCGATAACAAGACGATCGATCGGGAAGATGTGACTGATCAATATAGCGATATTGAAGCGCAGCTACGTAACCTCGAAGCAACCGAGGTGGAATTGCGCGAGATGTTGGCGGAAGTGCGTGCCAAGCCCAATGCCAAGCCTGAAGATATTTTGACGGTCTACACTCATCTGAATACGATTCGCAGCCAGATCGAACAGCTTCAGGGCCGCAAAAATATGCTGAATAATCTGGTGGGTCTCTCCACCTTAGAGCTGACCTTGTCGCCGAATGTGATCACCCTGCCTGTCATTGAGCACGGTTGGCAGCCAACCGGCGTGGCACGCGACGCGCTGCGTGAATTGGTCAGCACCTTGCAAGATCTGGGTGAGGTTGGGATTTGGTTTGGGATCTATCTATTGCCCATCTTGCTCATCTGGTTCATCGTCTTGCTCGTGCTTTGGTCGTTCTTGCGCTTGATTTGGCGGCGGGTCATCCGGCGACGGCCAACAACCACCAGCGCGTAACTCCTTTGGACGCTTATTTTCTGTTGGTGATGGTCACCTGCCTGTTGCTGCCCAAGCGGCTTGGGTAGCGGCGAGTTTGTCCCCTGTGAGCAGCCCCGCCAATGTAAAAATAATGATGCCCGCGGCACCAGCAGCGTGCTGTGCTAGCGCCAGGCTCGCTGCATACTCGGCGGTTGGCAAGGTTGTGGGTTGATCAATCGATTGGATCACAGGGCAGATGGGGCGGCGCGTTGCCTGACTCATGGCCGTCACCACCTCACCGATCCACGCAACGGGCTTGTCGCATAGGCGGTGGTAGGTCATGGGGGAGAAGCAGTCAATATAGGGCGCTAGCGCGGCGAAATCTTGCCCGATGATGGTATGAATCGCGCCCTGTAGATCCATTTCCCGCCAGGGCACAGCAAAGAGCCCCAGTTGGAGACCAGGCCGCAACGCATCGACCACTTGGCGCGCCTCGGCCACCCAGGTGGTGATCTGTTCACATTTCCATTGGGTCCACTCATTCGCATAGTCGGAAAGGATGAGCGAAGCCGCGTCTGCTTGGGGATCGAGTTCAAGGCCAACATCCGCCGCAAAACGGACTACCGTGGCTTGGTCAAAGGAGCTTTGTTGCAAAAGGGGCGTTGGCTTTTCCCAATGACAAGGCCACCGAATAAAATCGAGCCAAACACCGTCAATCGGATAGCTGCTTAACAACGCGGTGAGCGCCGCCAACCGTTGCTGACGTACCGCTGGCACGGTTGGATTCACGCCATGGTACCAATGGATCGGGGCCAGGAGTTCGCCGGTCGCCGTAAGCGGGCGACTCGCTGGCACCTTTTCCCACCACTCCTGCCCCACAAAGCAGGGAAATTCGGCATAGATCTGCATCCCCTCGCCATGGACGGCCTCGATAAAGGCTAGATTCTCATAGCCACCAAAGATCGCGGTTGCGCCCCATTGGCGGAGCAGCGCGGCTTGCTCCGCGGGACTTCGACCCACAAACGGGGCGAGATCGGGCGAGAAACCATAAAATGCCTTCATCCTCTCCATCCTTTTACGCCAATCTATCCTCTGCCTACTGACCTCTGACCTCTGACCTCTGACCTCTGCCCTCTGCCCTCTGCCCACTGTCCTACTGCCCTTCCCTTGCCACTCTCCCCACCAGGCTAGTGTTTAGGCGGCTTTGCGGGATGATGTTACAATCGACAGGTCAATTCCTAGTAAAGCATAAAGCAGAGGTGTGTGCAAATGAGTGTGCCTGTCTGTGTGATGGACATTGGCGGAACCAAGCTAGCCGCGGGTGTGATGCTGGCGGATAACACGATCCACTATCGGCATGAACTGCCGACCCTGGCCCACGAAGGTGCAGATGCCGTCTTACAGCGCTTGATCGCGCTAGGCACCCAGGTGCTCGCGACCTATCAGCAAGCGCACCCAGCCGCGCCCGTGGCTGCTATTGGGGTAGCCAGTGGTGGGCAGATCGAGCCCACAACCGGCCAGGTTGTCCATGCTACTGATAATATCCCTGGCTGGACGGGCTTGCCACTTGGCGCACAACTGGCGGCCCATTTTCAGCGACCGACCTTTGTCGAAAACGATGCCAACTGTTTTGCCCTGGCCGAAGCTCAGTTGGGGGCTGGGCAAGGGCATCGTCATCTCTTGGTGGTGGCTGTTGGCACTGGTGTCGGCGCTGGTATTGTGATCAACGGGCGGCTCTACAGTGGTTGGCAGGGGAAAGCTGGCGAGGTTGGGCACATTTGTGTGGAGCCGCTTCAGGGCCGCCCCTGCACTTGTGGCTTAGCCGGCTGTCTGGAGTCTTATACAGCTACCCGCATCATTGTCGCGGAGAGCGGTTATCCTTCCATTCAAGCCCTAGCCGAAGCTTATCGGGCTGGTCAAACGCTACCTGTGGTCGATGCTGCTGCCCGTTGGCTGGGCCGCGGCTTGGCTTCCTTGGCCCATGTGATCGGCCCCGAAGCGTTGATCGTGGGCGGCAGTGTCGGGCTGTTGGGCGAGCGTTACCTCGGCTTGGTCCAGCAGAGCTACCATGAACACGCCATGCGCTCCTATCGCGCGATCCCCGTATTAGCGGCACAACTGGCGGCAGACACAGGGCTGTTAGGGGCTGGCCTTTGGGCCAGGCAGGAATGGACATAAACGCAAGAGCAGGCTAGACGCGACGCCGGAGGGGTTGTTACATCAATGCCTCGCACGAGACCTGACAGGTTTGAAAAACCTGTCAGGTCTGTACAATCGAACTCGGTTGCGCTATGGAAAGGATTCGTTGTTGGTATGGCCAATTGGATGGCTGCTTTAGCCGCTCATTATCGAGCGATGCATCGTCAATATCCGCAAGACCAACTCATGGTCATCTTTGATATTGATGGGACCATTTTAGATTTACGCTACATGATGCTCTATTTGCTCCAACGTTATGACCGCGAGCATGGCACCCAGCACTTTACACGCCTCGCCCTCACCGACATTGATGTCCATGAAGCTGTCATGGATCGTTTGTTGGCGCGTTTGGGGCTAGACGAAGCCGCCCGGACGCAGATCGAAGGGTGGTATCTGCAACGCTACTGGTCATCCGAGACGATTGCCGCGTCCCATTGTGCGTTTGACCAAGTCTTTGATGTGATCAGTTGGCTACAGCGCCAACCTAACTTGACTGTGGCGCTCAACACCGGGCGTGAAGAGTTTTTACGCGCCGATACCCTGCTCTCCCTAAATCGGCTCGGGGAAGCGCATGGCGCGCATTTTACCGATGAGCTGCTCTATATGCGTCCCGATGATTGGACCGCAGGTGTTGCCGCGCGCAAGGTCATGGGCGTGCAGCATGTCCAGGCATTGGGCTATCGTGTCATCGCCTTTGTCGACAATGAACCGAATAACTTAGCTGCGCTCCTGGCCTGTGATGGCGTTGCTGATATGCTCTTGCTACATGCCAATACCATCTTTCTCTCTTCCCTGGAGATGTTACCGCCGGTGGCCGTACAGGGCGACTGCTATACGCTGGCGGACTGTGTGGCTGAAGAAGCGCTGGTCGCGCTCGCGACCTGAGTGACAATTTGAAAAGGCTTCTTTAGCGCTGACCGGTTTGCAAAACCGGTCAGCGCTAAAGAAGCTGTTCGCACTTCGCAATCTACGTCAACCTCATCTCACCTCGAAAGGATTCACTGGATGTCTACTTGTCTGCCCCTGCCTGTTTATCCTGATCTCGCGGGCCAAGTGAAAGCGATGGAAGAGGATGGCTATGTCTATTTGCCCGGTGTCCTCGACGCTGCCGCGGTGGCTGCCCTGCGTATGGCAATGGATCAATTGGTGGCGCTGCCCGCCAGCTTTGACCGCCATACGTTGCCAGAACAGGGTGGTTTTCTGAACAAAAGTATTAACAATGTCTTTAACCGTGATCCCCTCTTTCTGGCCTACGTGGACAAACCGGGCATTATCGAGCTTACCGAACGGATTCACGGTAGTGACTGTCATATCATGGGTATGACTGCTTGGTTGACTGGCCCTGGTCGCCCCGATCAACGGCTGCATGCCGACTGGCAGCCCCTGACCCTGCCTGCCGAAGTGATGCAAGATCCAGGCGTTAAAATCCCCATCTATATCTCCACGGCGCACTTCTATCTAGATGATGTGGATGAAGCATTGGGACCAACCCAATTGATCCCTGGCAGCCATCGTGCGGGCCGCGCACCCGATGGCGATACGGATTATCAAGGAATGGAGCCCCAGAGCATTCTGTGCAAGGCTGGCGATGTGCTTCTCTTTCGCTCCGAAGTTTGGCATCGCGGCACCGCCAATCGCAGCCAACGGGTGCGCTATCTACTGCAAGTCCACTACGCCCAACGGATGATCGCCCAGAAATTCCCGCCCTATCTGAACCGTTTCCAATTTGATGAGCGGATCCTGGCCCAAGCAACACCCCGCCAGCGCCGCTTATTAGGCGATCATCGCCAGTCCAACTATGACTAAGGTTGCCAATACCCTTAGGCATTACGCCGTTGGTCGATATACCCAGAGACCTGATAGCGTTTTGCGTTGGCGGTTGTGGGAACCACAGAGCCAACCAGCTGACAAGGCGTTTTGCGTTGGCGGTTGTGGGAACCACAGAGCCAACCAGCTGACAGGGTTGGAAAACCTGTCAGCTCCTGTCCACGCGCGCCTTCTGGCCTTGTAACTCATTTGAAATTAAGAGCTGCTATTTTTCTGGCGACAATCGTCACGCCCACTCAATGGGGTTTGCGTGAAGTTCAGTTTCTATCACCCAGGAGGATAGCAGAATGGTTGGAGTATCGGCAGAACAGGCACCGGTTACACACGCATTACCGCAAATTGCCCAAACCTTCTTGACGGAGTGGTCACGCATGCGCACACAACCTGGCGTCAGCCCACGCGCTAGCCTTGGCCCCGATCTGCTGACGGTGGAACTCCCGAATGCCCTGACGGCGCGGGAACGCATGTTGGCCCAAACCGATGCCGGTCGCGATCTGGTGACGCGGGTGGTCGATCACTGGATCGATCTCTCCTATCCACGCTTGGTCGGCCAGATCGAGCGCCTGCTCGACTGTTATGTGACCTCCACGGGGGTTGAACTCGAACCCAATGAAGGGTCGGTGCGTGTCCAAATCGGCCTACGCCGCACGGCTGCGCTGATGCTCTAAGCTTATCGCGCTTAACAAGACTCGATTGGTCAAAGGCGGTTGGGAACGCAGGCGAATGCACTGCGCGACCAACCGCCTTTTTTCTTTTCCGGCCTGGCCCTGCTTTTTCCTAAGATGACGGCTAGCTGCTTCTACGCTATAATGGGCGCTCAGAGCGTATTGCGTAACTGAAAAGGAGAAACCATGGCTGTCAAGAGATCGGCTGAACCGGCGCCATTGCTGGACAAAGCGAAAACGTCGTCATCTACCCTGGGTATCATTGACTGTGATGTTCATCATAACTTGCCAGAGCAAGAAGCGCTCTTTCCCTACCTACCGCGCCACTATGTTGAGTACATCCAAGATTTTGGGGCCATGATGCCAGGCATCGGCTACACCAACATGCCCGGGGCGGGCGCACGCCATGATCTATGGGACGGCAAGGATATTAACCCCGCTACCGACCCCGCCGTCGCTGCTGAACGTCATTTAGATCCCTATGGCGTGATGCTAGCTATCCTCACGGGCGGCCCCTACTCTGCCGCGGTCCATCCCGACGCCGATTATGCCGCGGCCTATTGCAGCGCCTTCAACTCCTGGACGGCCGACCATTGGCTGGCCAAGGATCGCCGTTTTCGCGGCTCGATCCACATTGCACCCCAAGATCCTCAACTCGCCGTGGCCGAGATTGAGCGCCTGGCTACGAACCCCGCCTTTCTCCAGGTCTTGATGCCAGCCGGAGCAAGAATGCCGTTTGGGAATCGTTTCTACCATCCCATCTATGAAGCCTGTGAACGCCATGGCCTGCCCATGTGTGTCCATTTTGGGGCAGAAGGCGCGGGGATTTCCGCGGCCCCCACCGCTGCCGGGTTTCCTACCTATTATCTGGAAATGCGTATGGCACGCCCTCAGGTGGCCATGGCCCATACGGCCAGTTTGATCTGCGAGGGAGTCTTTGAGAAATATCCCAACTTTAAGTTCCTCTTTATCGAACATGATGTCTTCTGGGTGCCTGGGCTCATGTGGCATATGGATGGCGACTGGAAAGGCTTGCGCGACTATACGCCATGGGTGAAAAAACTCCCCAGCGAATACTTGCGCAGCAATATTCGCTTTGGCACCCAACCCCTCCCCAATGTGCCCACCCGCGCCGACCTCGATACCTTCTTGCGTTGGCTTTGGGCCGACGAAACGTTGGTCTTTGCCAGTGATTACCCTCATTGGGATTGGGATGAACCCAGCACCTTCCTCACCCATACCGAGCCCGCCTTCCGGCAGCGCATTATGCACGATAACGCGCAAGAGCTATACAAGGCACGGTTGTGATCCCACCCCGTCTAGCGTTGGCGGTTGTGGGGACCACAGAGCCAACCAGATGACAAGGTGTCTAGCGTTGGCGGTTGTGGGGACCACAGAGCCAACCAGATGACAAGGCGTCTAGCGTTGGCGGTTGTGGGGACCACAGAGCCAACCAGATGACAAGATTTTCAAAACCGGTCAGGTTTCTGCGTGAAATATGCTGTATAAGTTCTATTAGAAGCGATCACAGGAGAAGAGAATGGCGAAGCAATCAGCCGAGCGCCATGTCGTCGCCACGGCGGCTGAGTTGCCCCAAGGTGGGCGAAAAGTGGTAACGGTCCATGGCCATGAAATTGGGGTTTTTCACATCGGGGACACCTACTACGCCCTGCTCAACTACTGTCCCCATCGTGCGGGTCCACTCTGCAAAGGACGGCTACGTCCCCTCGTCGTCTCGACCGGGGGGACCGACGTGGGCCATGAGCGGGAAAGTGAAATCCTCAAATGCCCTTGGCACCAATGGGAGTTTGACATCAAAACCGGCCAAGCTCTCTATGATCCCAAGCTGCGCGTCCGCACCTATCGCGTGCAGCAAGAGGGTGAAGAAGTGGTACTTTATTTGTAAGCCTGACTATAGGCGGCCACGATACTAAGCAAGTACTTGTTGATCGGTCTGTTTAGATCTAAGCATTTTTGCTGTTATTGTAGGCGATAATATCGGCTGGATGTTGGGCATAGGCCAAATGTTTGACCGCCACATACGCTTGCTGTGCCGCGGGGTGGGCGCGTAAATAGTCGCGAAAGGCCAGATGGCGTTCTACCGCTGGATTGTCGGCGGCATAGATGTGAATATCGTGGGTGCGAACCGCATCGGCATCTTTGGTAAAGTAGCTGTGAGAAACCCGGTTTTTGCTAGCGTGATAAAGCTGGTTGATCACGAAAAACCGGGTTTCTTTTGCTAGATTATCCGCTTTGGCTTCGCGCCCAAAAGGGCCCCGCTCAGTTGCCGTTTCCCAAAACTTTCTCGGTTCTACTTAGACGTGGGCTACTAACCCGGCTAATGTCATATTTTCTGCAATGAGATCTTGTGGCAGTAGCACATAACGCCATGCCTTGCCACCGTATTGACTGGCATGGTTAGAGGCGTGTTGACACCAAACTTCGGCGGCTTTGCGCTTTTCTTGAACTTCATCGGTGTCGACCTCGTGATTGGCCTTTGGCTCAAACATATAAAGCTGTGTTGCTGTTTCGGCGATGAAATCAGGGACATACTCTCTGTGCTCAATCCCTGCTTTGTAGTAAATCTGAAATTGGCCGCGTGCCGGTTTGAACCATTTTTGTGCTTCCCGGTCCAGAATAATGGCGAGACGGCGTTCTGGTTCGCTATCGAATTTTTGGACAGGATAAAGACAGCGCTGAAAGCCCGAAAAAATGATCCGGCGAATCGGCAGGCCCGCTGGTGGTGGTTGATGGAAATCCTGCTGTACACCCTCCGCGATGAACGCACTTTCTCTGAGCGGTGTGAATCCACTTGTTACTTGGACTTCGTATCCAACCGGTTTTTCCCAGCGATGGGCTTGCATCTGTGTGTAGATGAGCGCGGCTAACCGTTTTTCATGATAGCGCACCACATTTTCAACATCGTCTTGTTGCAAATAGCTTTCCAGATGATGGATCAGCTGTCCGGCTAAATCATAGAGCAAATCGGCTTGGTCATCATAGGCCACGTCGGGATAGTCGACAAGACTGCGGACAATGTAATCTTCCAAGCGCGCTTCGGCGGCGACATGGTTTGTAACGGTGATCGAGCTCTGTTCGTTGGTCCGCAAATTCTGTAGTAGCAGATCCCGCTCAACCGGCGCATAACGTATTAGCGAGCTCTCTAGGGCAAAGGGTGAAAAGCCAGTGACGACTTCGCCCTTGGGGACGACCACAATGCGCGGAATGTCAATGGTTTGCTGTTGTACCATCGTGGTGACTTGGCGTACAACCGCCGCCAAGTCGAGGGCGGATTCAGCTTCCAACCCTGGTAGGTTGGATTGGGAAGGCACGATGAATTGTTCGCGCACTTCGGCCAAGAGCTTCTGTTGGATCTCCGGCTGTTGCAACGCGGCGGAAGAAGGCAGCCTGCTATACCGTTGGATAGTCTGATAGGTTAGTTGCGCGGCTTGCTGTTCGGCCACCGTGCGGAAGGGAGAAGGTTGCCCGGCCGCTGGGGTTATTGGGTGGTCACTCTCGCTTGTTGTCACCAGGGCTGGTGTGGTTGGGGGTGTGGCTTTGGCTGGCCCTAACAGCTTCAATAGATTCGGCGCGGCGATGACGGCTTGCGGACGTGGCGCCTGGCCTGAAGCATCAAGTTCCAAGCGTTGTAGGCGGATCATTGAATCGGGGCGATTGGCCTCATCGATAATCTCTTGGAATCTGTCGTGGGCGACGATATTGAGCCGGTCGACGGCGGCGACGCCAGTGCGGCGGCCAAAGGGTAGGCGCAGGCCGCGCCCAATCGACTGCTCGATCAGGATGCGCGCGTTGGCGGCGCGGAGTGGTACAATGGTGTAGAGATTGGTCACATCCCACCCTTCTTTGAGCATGTTAACATGGATCACAATCTCGGTTGGTTCATCGGGGCTTTCCACGGCGAGCAAGCGTTCGACAATCTCATCCTCTTTGCTGCCTTTGGTAGTAGAATCCACCTGGATCACCTTATCGGCATAGCGCCCTTCGAAAAAGGTAGGGGATTGGATGCGTTCCAGCAGGTCGCGGGCATGAACCGTGTCGCGGGCGATGACCAACATAAAGGGTTTGACCCGTTTGTTATTGGTCCCCGGATAGTTTTGGCGGGCGAAGGTGTCAAGCTCAACTTTGACACTTTCGTGGAGCCGGATGCCATCTTCCAGTTTGATCCGCTCTAACGCTTCGCGATCATAGTTCTGGGGCTGAAAGTTCTTTTGGGTGACGACGGCTGGCTCTTTGATAAAGCCATCTTCTAGGGCACGCGCCAGGGGGTAGTCATAGATGACATTCTTAAAGGGAATCGCCCCTTTGCTCGTCTCGATGAAAGGCGTTGCCGTCAATTCTAATCCTAGGATGGGCTTGAGTTCGTTGATGGCGCGCAGCCCAGCATCGGCGCGATAGCGGTGTGACTCATCCATGAGCAGAACGAGATCGGGCAACTCGGCGAGATAGTTGAAATAGCTGTCGCCGATATATTCGGAGAGGCGCTTGATGCGGGGTGATTTGCCACCACGCACTTCCGCGTTGATCTTCGAGATGTTGAAGATGTTGATATGCACTTCGCCGCTATGTTGCGGATCGGTGAGCAACTGCGGCTGTAAGACCCGTTCGTTCCGGGTGCCAATGCCGCTCGCGTAGTTGTCACCGGTGACGATGACCGGCGGTGTTACCGCAAATTCGGCAATCCCCTTGAAGACATATTTGGGCGTATTGGGCGTGAAGTCGGCAATCAGCTTGTTGTAGATGGTGAGGTTGGGCGCGAGCACAAAGAAGTTGCGGAGCCCGTGGGCGAGATAGAGATAGCTGATAAACGCACCCATGAGCCGGGTCTTGCCGACGCCGGTCGCCAAGGCAAAGCAGAGCGAAGGAAAGTCGCGCTCAAAGTCGGTGACGGTGGGAAATTCCGATGCGATCACCTCCCGCATGGCCGCGAGTCGATCCGGCGTCCGCAGTTGGCTGGATCGCACCTGTTGATCCAACCCGGTAATCGCCACCACGCGGTCCAAAATTTCGAGTGACCGGCGCTGGGGGGGGCGCAGGCTGAGCCGCCCGCTAATGGCATTGACTTGTCGGTGCATATCGGGTTTGCTTTCTTTCGTGCAATCTCTACAGCCACTATAATCTTGACAGCTACGACGTGGCGACAGAACGTAGCCAGCTGGTTTCACCCCTGGCGTTCCCATAAAATGGTTGTCACTTACCCGCAGCAGGCTAGCAGTTCTGCTGCTGATAGGGAAAGTTCCGCTCTAGCAGCCTGAGGGCTGCTAGCCTCAGGCGCTGTTTGCCTCCCCACCAAAGAGCGAAAGCTGGGGTACATCGCTTTCGGCTTCCAACGTTGTTCCCAACGCTTCTTCCACCAGCGGCTCGACTAGCGGCGCGGCGGGCAGATTGGCGACCTGTAAACTATAATCATCCTTGCCATATTCGCAGCGGCTGATGACGGCGTTGGGGATCTTCTTGAGGGTGAGATTGGGATAGGCTTGTTCGAGATCGGCAGCGGCGCGATAGGCCGCGCAGAGCACAAGCAGCGTGCGCTCGCTGCCCACTTCTTCGTTGAGCGCCTGGAGTTGTTCGTGGGTGAGCGTCTGCGTGGTGACGTAGATAAAATCCCGTTCGGTCGAGTGCCCCTGTTGCCAGTAGATCGTCGCGCTCGGCGCATAGGTGAAGCCTTCCAATTTGCAGAGCGCTTCGGCCAGCATGGCCGCGTTATACTCTTTGTTGATCACCCAATTGCCCCAGCGATCCTTGTCTAAGAGCGAGGGCGCGAGCTTAAAGTAGCGAAAACCACCGCCCCCCTGCCACGCCATTGCTTTGGTGATGCCGCCGGGATCTTGCCCGTCAATGACCTTGTGCAGCCGGGGGATGATATGCGTGTGACAGTGCTCCCCCAATTCGACCATAATCCAGCGCCGCCCCATCTTGTGCGCCACCGCGCCGGTCGTGCCGGAGCCAGCGAAGGAATCGAGGACAAGGTCGCCGGGGTTGGTGGCAATCATAAGTACTTGCTGAATTAGTCTTTCCGGTTTCGCTGTATCGAAACTAATCTGTGCGCCGAATAGTGTATTCACCTCCTGTTTTGCCTCGCCTGTATGTCCCACATCTTCATGTGGCCACCATGTCCAGGGCACCAGACCCTTAGCCTCATTTAGGAAATACTTTCTTCTTGGTACACCATTTCCATCTTGCCCAAAATAAATTCGGTTATCGGTTACCAATTTTTCATACTCTTCTCGAATCAGCTTCCAACAGTTTCCCGAAGGAGGAGTGTGTCTTGCACCTGATGGCGCGATAATTTCGTACATTTGATTGGGGCGATAGCCTTGCGCTAACAATGAAACTGACTGCCAATCACCTCGCGGATCGTTATCTGGGTTCCTATATATTTTCTGCTGTTTTTCCTGCAAGGGTAAGAAATTTCGTCGTTCTTTGAAACTAGCTGGCTCCTTTGCATACACAAGTATATATTCATGAGCATCTCCAATAGCTTCGCGATTTTCGCGTGAATAGCGCTTTTGCCAGACGTTACAAGCAATAAAACACTGCCGCCCAAAAATTTCGTCCATTACAACCCGTAGATATGCTTGTTCCCGGTCATCAATGCTTACCCAGATTGAACCATGTTCGGACAATAAACTTTTGCATAGCTCCAAGCGGTCGCGAATCAATGATAACCAGAGAGAGTGTTCGATTCCATCATCGTATCTGTCAAATGCGCTACCGGTATTGTATGGTGGATCAAGATAAATACACTTAATTTTACCCGTAAATTCATATTCTAATGCCTTCAATGCCAGCAGGTTATCACCAAAGATTAGGCGGTTGTCGAAGAGGTCGGTGTCGCTGACGCGGTGGGGGGCGTGGTAGCTGCGGGCGGGATCTTCGAGCAGGATGCGCGGTTCCAGGCGGGGGCGCTGCTCCTTGCCGAGCCAGGTGAGTTCGAGTTTTTGTCTGCGTTGAGTCATTACGTCCCGCTATCTCCATCGATGTACATAATTTCAGGCTTATGATGATTTTTAGGCAAAAATGGATATAAGCCTTTGGTTTTAACCTATATCTTGCTGAATCCTCGTCAAACTGGTCAAATTTCGTTATCTTTGGAATATATCAACAATGCGGCGGGCGAGAAAATGCTGATTGCGTTTACGCTCATCGATCCTGTCCAAAATATCCATTTCGATCAGTCGTTGGATCGCACGCATAGCTGTTTGATGAGAAACATTGAACTGTGTACATATATCTTGTGCCGATAGAATTGGACGTTGCGCAAGGAAATCGACAATGTTATGCATAAGTACGGTCGCTGTAGATTGCTTCAATTGTGTTTGCCAGTCCAGCGATAAGTCTTGCAGCTCTTTGGCGCGGTGAATTGCATCATTCGCTTGGTCGGCAACGCCATTCAAAAAAAAGCGCAGCCAACCGTTCCAATTGCCCTGGGTACTCACCGCCATCAAGCCATCATAGTAGGGTTGGCGATGACCTTCAAAGTAGGCGCTGAGATAAAGCAGCGGCAACGGCAGTAGGTTCCAGTGTACCAGCAGCAGTGTGATCAGCAAACGTCCGATACGTCCGTTACCATCGAGAAAAGGGTGAATCGCCTCAAATTGATAGTGGATCATCCCAAGCCGAAGTAGGGGTGGGTAGTCATGTTCGGCATGCAGATAAGTTTCGAAGTCTGCCAAAGCCTGTTGCATCTCTTCCAACGGCGGTGGCACATAGGCGGCCTCTTGCAGCCCTACACCGAATCCACCGATCCAATTCTGAGTGCGGCGAAACTCCCCCGGCGTCAAATGGTCACCACGTACACCGGTCATCAATCGCTCGTGCAGTTCGCGTAAGAAGCGGAGGCTAAGTGGAAACTCCTTGATGCGTTCTAGACCATATTCGAGCGCATGGACATAATTTAGCACTTCTCGTATGTCACTTTCCTGGGCCTGGGGGCGAAAACCTGGCAACATCAACTGTCCAGCTTCGTACGCATACAGATCCGCAACATCGGCCTGCGTGCCTTCAATGCGCGAAGAGAGCACCGCTTCACGCCGGATAAAGGGCTGAATTAGCAAATGTGGGTTTGGCATGTTGCGCCCTAACCCAGCCAGTTCACCTAGCGCCCGGTCGGCGGCAGAGAGCGCCTGAACAAGCGAGCGATCAAGGTCTAGTGGCGGGGGCAATGGATGCGGCACAAAAGCCCAATAGGCCATTTCACCCTGCCCATGTTTGATTAACCGACCACTTGGGCTTTGGCTAAACTGTTCAAGATTCATAGCGTTTGCCCTTTAATGCCTTCACGGCTAGCAGATTGTCGCCAAAGATCAGGCGGTTGGCGAAAAGATCGTTCCCCTTCACGCGATGCTCGGCGTGGCCGGTTCTCTTTGCCGATCCAGGTGAGTTCGAGTTTTTGTTTGCGTTGAGTCATTGACTGAATTTAATCCTCTGCTTGCGCCGCTGTCCAGTCCATTAGCTTCTGTTTCAACTCTTCTTTATCGTCCTTGATCGCAATGAGAAAGATATAGCGCGACCAGCTTAGCGTGAACGGGGGCGAGAAGCGACTAGCGGATTCTTGAGACTTGGCAATCTCGAAAGCCAATTCCGCAGACACTGTCTGCGGAATTGGCTTTCTTGTGCGATAGGTGAGACAAATTTATCTCCATCAAGATGCACCAGTTATTGCCGTTCCACCTTGCCTAAGGTTGATGTCACTGGTCTCCATCAACTTTTGCCACAGCTTGTGGCAAAAATGCATTAGCTTTGTTACCCATTGGTGCGAAAGGCGGTCGTCAACTCCTGCTGGTGGATTAGCCACCTGATTGTGCTGTTTATGATAGCGCACTTGATGCATCTCACAAAAGGCTAAGAGCTTTTTCTCATGCCATCCCGGTGATGGCGCACGCTGCGGGCAGAGGGATGTAGGTTTTCGCCGTATCATTGGCCGCAGTTTGCTTGGCTTGCTTGATGGCATTGACTGAGCCATAGCGTTAGTTTGGCTTTGGGCATGGGATTCGCTCCGTTTTATTCATCTTCTTCATCTAGGCCAAAATCGTCAACCGTCAGGACAGAATCGGTGAGGATGGGCTTGCCCATGGCGCGCTCAATGCGTTGGAGCAGGGCGCGTTCACGTTCTACCAAAAAGTTTTCAAAGTGGTCGTTGCGAATGTGGATAGGATCGATGACATGCGAATAGAGCATTTGATCCATGCGGCCAGGATCGACGCCCGCCTGCTGTTGCATCTGTTGCAGATAGCTGCTAGGGGCTTTGCTGCCGATCATCTGGTTCGTCTTCGCCGCCAAGGGCGTTTTGTTGATAATGCTGTCGTAACGGCGTTTATCGATCCCCTGCTTTTCACACCAACCGCGCGGGAAGATGTGATGGATATCAATGCGGTCCGCCGTGTACATCTGCACATCAATAGGCTCACCAGAGCGAAAATCTTGGCCACCATCACGTAGCAGTAGGGCATAGATCCCTTTATAAGCAGCACTGTTGCGTGTGCGCAAGGTATAGAGTCGAGCCGGGACAAAGTTGGCATCGCGGATGGTGTCCGGTTCATTGCCACCTTCGATCCAAACTAAGATTTCTGGCAAATCTTTGGCAAAACGCGTTTCAATCGCGCTGCCATAAAGCTCCCCTAGGACACCACACCAGTACCATTGCATGAGTTTCGTGCGCACACTGTCGGTATTCGCGCGATCCCCCAATAGCGCGTAGACCGCGGCAAGTGGTACAAGTTGCGTACGGTAGGGGAGGTCACGTGCGGTAAAAATCTTTTGGCTATAGAGCAACTTGGCGGCCCGCTTAAATCCCTCTGTGATGGCATCGACCCAGCGTAAATATTCGGCCAAGGATAGGCGTAGAATATCTTTGCGCTTACAACTAACGCCCGGTGAACGTTCTCTGGAAATCCCATAGTTGATGCTATCACGGTTGCGCTGATAGGTTGCCAGCAATGTAATGGCCTGGAGTAGATCATCACTGGTGACTGTATCCAAAACTGGCAGATCACTAAGTAGTTCTTTGCGGCGCTGCCAATCATCGCGCAAATTGTAATCATCGGCGGCAAAGGTGGCTGTCATTAGTTCAAAGACCGTTAACGAAACGCCACCGGTGTTTACCTTCTCAAAGACAATACAAACTGCTTCTTTGGGTGTGGCTTCGCTTAAGGTGATCTTGGGCATTTGATACTGTTCGAAGCGTTTGATGATCGTGTCTTCAAAGCCATCAAACATCTCCATATGCTTGTCGTCATACTTCCAATATTTGGAATAGGCGCGTCGCCAATCGGAACTACTGAAGAGCTTGAGCAGAGGAAAAAGCCCAGCCTCATATTCTTTTTCCGGTGAAGAGTAGTCGGCAATCACCTCACCACGAAAGTTGCGAACAATCCGATCTTCCGGCAAGGAAATGACAGCCTCATCACGATCCCCATTCGGATCAAGTGCTTTCGCGATATCAATGTAGTACCAAAGGTTACGTGCTTTTTTGCGGCTATCGCGTGTTGCCACGGCTCGACCAGACCAAAGCGACTGAAAGAGTGAAGTGAGACGTTGTTGCCCGTCTAGGATCAAACGTTCTGGTTCAACCCATGTCTGTAGTTGTACTCCTTCGACTAACCGGGGGCGAAAGCGTACCTGTTCGTTACCCGTTGCCAGCATCATGACGGTACCGATTGGAAAGGAAAGAGAGACGCTTGCCAGCAAGCTACGGATGTGCTCATCATCCCAAACCCAGCCTCGTTGGAAATCGGGTAGTTGTGTTTTGCCCTCGGCGATGCTGCGTAGCAGATCAGAAAGGGATTCTTTGGTGCTGTCAAACGTTGTGGTTGTATTCATGGTCTAAATCGATTGGGTGACTGAATGAATGGGTGATTGTAAGTTTGCTGTGGCAAAAGCTCTGCAGCGATAAAGCGCTGAATAATTTGATTAGCAACTGTTTCGTCTGGGGTACCCAAAATAGGAGAATCGTTCACGATAGGAATCTCCATCGGACCGTAAAAAGGGTGGTTGATGTGTGATTTTGCGACAGGCGTGCTTCCGTTTCAGTAATAATCGCATCGCGTTGTGCCTCAATTTCATCCTGGGCTTCAAAGAGGGCGCGGCGTTTGGCAGAGCGTTCTTTTTCTAAGGCTTTGACGGTTTTCTGCGCTTCTAGTTTTTGTTCTAGCGTGACAGCGGACAAGGCGGCGCGGCGCGCTTCCTGAATGCGCCGATCAAAGTCTTTAATCTCCTGGTCGAGAGCTACTTTGCGGTCGTCGGCCCAGACTTCTAGTTTGTGAATTTCATCTTCAAAGAATTGAGCATTGCGTTGGCTAATGCTCTGTAAGATAATCTGTTGCTGGCGTTCTGTTTCCGCGGCGATGCGCTCCGGTTGGGCGTCAACATTGCCCAGGGGCTGAAGGGTGGGCATCGGCAGTTGGAAGAGACGCCGTGCAATGTCTGCTTCCAACGTTTGTCCATCATCGGTAACGGCACTCCATAAGAGGTGATCTTCCATCTGCGCCAGGGCATCCACTGTCAATTGAGTGAGTTGTAGCCAGCCCGCTTTGACGGGCAGCGTCTCTAGCACACTGATTTTGTTTGGGGCATGGGCATAATCAAATGTCATGAGCACTGGCGGCAATGAGTGGGTCTTGGCCTGTTGAATCAAATGTTGTGCTAATGGATGGGCCAAGCGGTATAAGTGTGCTTCCCCTGAACGGCGCGGTAACTCATACAGACCACTGGGGGCTGTGTCAGCGGGCAGAGGCGATTGATGCAAATAGAAAGAAGCATCGCTGCGAAACTCGGCGTGGCCGTTTAGCTCATAGTGGGTCAATTGCATCAACATTTGTTCATAGCGATTCAATTGTTCCTGCGTATCGGCGGCGCGTAGGCGTAGTTTCTCTTTGACTTCATCGTCAAAATTTTCCAGCAGGGATTGGCGGGCTTGGGTCATCGCTTCGGCAATTTGGGTACTCAATTCCGCCTGGAGTTTGTCAAAGGATTGATTAATTTCTTCCGGTGAGCGACAGCTTTGATAGATGTCAGCAATCCGCTTTTCAAAGGCGACGCCCGATTCAATGACGCCCAACACTTCATCACTGGCCCCAAAGACGCCATTAAAGAGCTGAAATTTCTGATCCAGCAGTTCAAAGACCCGTTGGTCGGCAGCGTTTTCACTGTTGAGAAAATTGACGACAACTACATCATTCTTCTGACCGTAGCGATGACAGCGGCCAATACGTTGTTCAACCCTTTGCGGGTTCCACGGCAGATCATAGTTGACTACGAGTGAGCAAAATTGTAAGTTGATCCCTTCGGCCCCTGCTTCCGTAGCAATCATGATCTGTCCTTCATCGCGAAAATAATCAACTAAGGCAGAGCGCATGTCCGCCGTGCGCGAGCCAGTGACTCGATCAGTGCCTTGATGGCGGGCGAGCCAGGCGCTATAAAGCGCTTTCGATTTCTCATCGCTATTGGAACCATTAAAAAGGACAATGCCGTCACTGTAGGGGCTAGTGACGAGCAGCTGCAACAAATACTCTTGTGTGCGGCGCGATTCGGTAAAGATCAATGCTTTCTGTGATGCGCCTAACGCCGTTGCTTTGGCAAAGGCCGTTTGAAGCGCTTTCAGCAGTGCCTGGCCTTTAGCATTTTCGGTAATTTGCACCGCCAAGTCGTAAAAAGCTTGCAACTCGGCAATTTCGACTTTCAGTGCTTCACGCTCGGTGGTAGTCAGTGCTGGCGTTTCTTCTTCGTCTTCCGCCCACTCTTCGGCCATTTCATCCAAGGTCTCAAAATCTGCATCTAGTTCCTGGTCGAGCGGTATTTCTGGTTGATCTATCGGTACGCCGTCGTCGGCCAGTCGTTTACGCAAGCGGCGCACCATCTTATCTAGTGCGCCGGCAATGGCAAAGGTTGAGGAAGCAAGTAATTTGCGCAAAACGATGGTGAGCAGTTGGCGTTGTCCTGTGGGCAATGCTTGTAGCTGTGGTTTGCGCAAATAATCAGAGACAAGATCATAGAGCGTCAATTCATCAACTGACGGCTTAAATTTTTGGAGCAGTGGAAGGCGTTTAGTGTAGCGAACATAAGGCAGTACTTGGCTGCGCAATGTACGCTGGCAGATTGGGCGCAGACGGGCTTTGAGGATCTGGTAGGTGCGTGGGTTATTTAAATCACCAAATTGTTCACGAAAACTTTTGAGGTCGCCAAAGACATGCTCATCGATAAAGGTTACTAAGCCGTACAATTCCAGCAGTGAGTTTTGGAGTGGCGTAGCGGTGAGCAGGAGTTTGTGTCTATTCTTTAAGATATCACGTAATTCGTTCGCAATTTTATTTGACTTTTTGTAAACATTGCGCAGCCGGTGCGCTTCGTCCATGACCACCAGATCCCAAGCAACGCGCGTAACATCAGCCGCTTTGCTGCGTGCAAATTGATAGGAACAAATTACCACTTCGTCACAAGCAAAGGGGGACGCTTGGCTGGCCTTGCGCGCTTGGTTATAAGACTGCGTTTCCAGAATGAGACAGGGCAGAAAAAATTTTTCTTGAAGCTCTTGGTGCCATTGTTTGCGTAGATTGGCTGGTGTAATGATTAAAATACGCCGCTTACGTTCCGCCCAGCGCTGAGAGATAACAATGCCTGCTTCAATGGTCTTGCCTAGCCCGACTTCATCTGCTAACATCGCTCCTTTGGATAGTGGTGAACGAAAAGCAAAGAGGGCTGCCTCAACTTGATGGGGGTTGAGATCAACCTGAGCATCAACCAATGCGCTAGCTAGCTTTTCTTGATTATCTGCGGAGTAGCGCTTGGTTAGTTCATGAGCAATATAGCTAGCATGATAATCTGTGTATAGCATTTTTAGATACAGCTTGAAACGAATTCGTGCTTTGTGGATGGTCGTAAAGAATGGGAAGAGCGCGTGAGAACAGTGTAATCAACTTAGTGAAACAGGATTATATCGGAGTGAGTTTTGCCTGTCAACTATTTATTGATATTTTCTGAAAATTTGTAAGGAATCAGAAGGTTTTTTTGTTGGGCGTAAACAGCTTCGTTAGATTTTTGTCCATTGGCGACCAAGGTTGTGCTGCAAGGGGGCTACCTTCCCAACGCTAGCTACTAAAAATGAATCACGAAAGGAGCGAAAGAAAAGTGTGCATAGCTCGTCCCCTTTCGTGATCAAGATGACTACCTCAGGGGCTGTTCAACTCTTTTTCGATGGCGGCAATATGGTCACGGTTTTGCACTTCGGCGGGATCGGCGCTCTGCTTTTCGTCTTCTTTTTCTTCCTGCGCGCGCCGCAACTCGACATCCCAGGCCAGTTGATCGTTGCGGGCTTTGAGTTCACGGCGCAGGATATCATGGAAGCGGGTGCGGAGGGCGTAGATCCCACTTTGGATCTGGCCGGTGAGCTGCTCGACGCGTTCCTGCTGCACTGGTGTCAGGCTCTGGTGGTGGACACGCAGACGGTGGAGGCGCGCGAGAATGTCTCCGCCGGACATGATAATTTTCCGATTCCCATTGGTGCTAGGGATCACAACCGTTCGATAGACTGAACCGGCCACAATATAGCTCTCCAGTTCGTTCGCCATTGCCGTGAGCCGTGACAGATCCTCGGTAACCCAGGATAAGTTCTGTTTGGTTGTCTCCATCATCTTTTCACCTCATCATTCTTCAATAAACGACATTCTTCAACAAACTACGAATGCATTCAGATCATGATGTCACCCCGCCCTGATCTTGAATCAGGCGGGCTTGAGTAGTAACTGCTGCTCTGTAATCCCTTGGACGGCGGCGCGACTCCAGGGCATTTTATGATAGGCCCCTTCCCGCCAGAGCATAATCTGGTCATCATAATTGGGGTGCAGTGGATGACCGGATTGACCACTATTGGTAATGGTTTGGGCACGATCCCAAACGCCCACCTCGTAGATCTGCCGATAACTGGCTGCGACCTGGATCAAACCTAAAGGCAATTGGGGTGCGTGGCGCGTGACATTCGGTGTTGTGCCGTCCCCGCCGACGGGAATCGGGCCGCGCTGAAAGGTGTTTTTCAGCAGTCGGGCGCTGCCTAATGGGTGGACATAGCGCACCTGATGGACGCGCCCCCAGTCCCAAGTCCGCGTGCTATCGCCTAGCTGGGTACGGATCTGCCGTACCGCCGCGCGGAGTGCTTCTTGCAGCAAGGTCTCGCGATCCCGTTGGCGCCCCGTCGCCACCTCGGTGTACCAGAAGGAGTGATCATATTCTTGCAGCAATTCTAATAAGCGCGTTTCGGCGCGTCCCAGAAAACCGTGAACCAGAAAAAGCGGTGTGCTGCTCATGCCCAGGTAGCCGCGTTTGGCCGTGCCCAGCTTGTCGCCAAAGACCATATCCAGCAAAGAGAGCAGGAAATGATGATAGACAGTGGCTGCAAAATTGTCGGCGTCCATGCGAAAGTTCCATTTGCGCAACGCTTGCAGAGCTGTCTTTTCCCAGGGATCATCACTGTTGATCAGCGTAAACCAAGGAGTAAAGGCTTCGGCCAACTTGCTGTGGGTGTCTAATTGCATCTCCTCCATATCGCGGATAGTATAGCGATCTTTGCGTTTCAGCATCTCTTCCAACCGTGCCGCGCGCCAGCCGGCGTCAAATTCAACCCCCAGGAAATAGGGATAGTCGTCGCCGACCAGCTTGTGATTGGCTGTCACAATCTTGCCCGATTCGGGGTTGTAGAGGTGGGGTAGCTCCGCTGCGGGGATGTAACCTTGCCATTCGTGATCGGTCAGCCAACCAGGGGCGGGCAGCAGCCCCAGATTTTTGGCCCGAAGCGGTGCCTTGCCAGCTAAACGATAGCCGATGTTGCCGCGGCTGTCGGCAAAGACGACATTCTGAACTGGGGTTGACCAGTCGGTCAGCGCCGCGCTAAATTCTTCCCAATTGGTGGCTTGGTTCAAGCGCAAAATCGACCGCACGAGTTGGCCCGGTTCATGACCAGACCAGCGTAGCGCCAAGGGGGCGATCCTGTCGTTGCGCTTGCCTTCGGGGGATTGGACCAAGTTGCTGATCAGCGGCCCATGCCGGGTGATAACTACCCGCTCGACATGGGGCGCACGGCGGCGCACTTCGATGGTCTCTTCGCGCACGGTGGCGCTTTCCCAACTGTCGCCATAGGCAAAGTGGCTGCTCTCGGTGGGATGGGCGCGCTCCCAATAGAGATCTTGTACATCGACCATGGCATTGGTCATGCCCCAGGCGATCTCTTCGTTATGGCCGATCACAACGCCGGGTGTACCGGGTAAAGAGACCCCGCTCACGGCATAATCCGGCGCGTTCAGGTGTAGCTCGTACCACGTGCCGGGGATCTGTACGGCCAGATGTGGATCGTTACAAAGCAAAGGGCGGCGATTTAGACTATGTTGCGGGGCCAGTACCCACGCATTGCTGCCTTCGCCTTCGGTCGCCACCCCCAGCCATTGCTTGAGTTCTTCATATTGATTGAGCAATAGACCCGCGGTGTGTTGTAACCGCATGGCTGTAGCGTCGCCAACCCCCTCCGCGATAATCGGGTTTTTCTCTGGATAGCTTGGCTCTAGTTCAGCAGCCACGAAAGGATCGAGCTGTTCAAGGAGCTGGAGCCGGGTTAATTCGCTCTCCCAGTTAAGGCTCAGTCCCCAGCCCATCACTTTGCCGTAGCCGAGGCTGTCGAGCGGTGTCCAGGGCGCGGGGTGGACGCGTAGGAGGTTAAATTCCCCCCCCAATCGGCGTGGCCGTTGTTCGATATAGCCATTGACTCCTTCGGCATACCAAGTCAAAACTTGGTGGGTTTCGGCATCGAGCTGAGGAAGTTCGGCTTCTGCGGCACGCCAGAAACCGATGATCCGGCTAAAGCGGTCGGCATCTAGCGCGGCTTCGCCATAGACTGCGGCCAAGCGCCCCTGTGCAATGCGCCGATTTTGCTCCATCTGCCAGAGGCGATCCTGGGCATGGACAAAGCCCTGCGCGCGAAAGAGATCGGCCCGATTCTGGGCGTAGAGATGCGGTACGCCATGTTTGTCGCGCAGCACTTCCACGGCTTCGGTGAGGCAGGCAAGGGTCAACGTCCCCGTTTGTTGGGGGTTGCTACGCTGAATCGACCACCAATAGAGGTAGAGAAAAAAGGCGCCGATGGGCAGAATGATCAAGAAGAAGAGTAATAGGGTTCCAAGAAATGCTATTGTCATAAACGGATGTCACTACCTTTGTGGAAGTCCCACCTGCTCGCGTGTACATTCTTTGTACAGCTGCACCTTTGTATTTTTGCGGGCTTTTATCAATCTAGCTGCAAAGGCGCTTACAGTTTATCACATCGCCTGGAGGATAGTGTAGAATTTTGGTCATTGATCAACGGCAGTGGAATGGGGGACGCGGATAGGTGCGGATGCCCGCGGATAGGCAAGATGGGCATTACGTAGTTGACTGTACTGGGCCGAAATCATTCCGCATTATTCCCGCCATTGCCTTTGCGGACGGTTCTTTGCTGGTTGAGCCCAGCCATGCCCAACTAGTCGCCAAACCAGGGCTCAAGACCCAAGCCAGCCGCCATCAATTGGGCTGGCTTCTAACCTAGGCTTTTTATCTCGCCACCGAAATTTCGCTACAAACGGAAAGTGATGATCTGATGACCACAACTGGTAAGCCGCTCTGGATCGGCGTCACCACGCGCCATGGCGATGCCGCGTGGGTGGAGAAGAACACGCGTAACTATCTAGCGATCTTACAGGAATATGGTGCAACTCCGGTGATCTTGTCGCCTGATCAACCGACACACTTTCCTGACGGCACGACCGCCGAACCCGATCCCGCTGGCCGTTTGCCCGCGGCTGTCTTGGATCGGTTACAGGGCCTGATCCTCTCTGGCGGGGGGGATGTCCATCCGCACTATTTTGGTCAGGAACTGAATGGCGCTGAGCCAGAATCCATTGATCTAAAACGGGACGAATTGGAACTCACCTTAGCGCAACAGGCTCTTGCCCGCGATCTGCCCCTGTTTGCCATCTGCCGTGGCTGCCAAGTACTCAATGTGGCCGCCGGGGGCGGTATGGTCCAACACTTTGACGGCCATCGTTCGCCCCAAGATAGCACCGCCTATCATCCTGTCACCATTGTGCCAGAGAGTCGCTTTCATGCGATTGTGGGCACGATGCAAATGCCTGTGAATACCTTTCATCACCAGGGGCTGGATCGCGCCAGCATGGCCCCCCTCTTCGTACCCGTGGCCTTGGCACAGCCGGACGAATGGTTGGTGGAAGCCTACGAAAGCCAACAGCACCAGTGGGTGTTCGGCGTTCAATGGCATCCTGAGCGGGTCTTTGAACTGAGCGAAAGCCATCGCCGGTTGTGGGACAGTTTTTTGGAAAGTTGTCAGGCCCAGTTATCTGAGCATCAAGCCTGAGCATATGAAAACTGATCTCTTTGCCTATGATCTGCCTGCGGATCGGATCGCCCAAGCACCCGCCAACCCGCGGGATAGCAGCCGGTTATTAGTCCTCCACCGCCAGGATGGTCGCATTGAACATCGCACCTTTCGTGAGATTGGTGACTATTTGCACAGCGGTGACCTGCTCGTGGCCAATAACAGCCGCGTGATTCCTGCCCGCCTTCATGGGCATAAGGCAACCGGGGGTGCTGTGGAAATTTTCCTGTTGCGTCAGCTTGATGAAGCCGGGCAGCTGTGGGAATGTTTGGTCCGTGGCCGGAATCTGAATGCTGGTGTGGTGATCACGTTAGAAAAAGGCCGTGACGATCTCGCCGCGGGTGGACAAATCGCGGGCGTAACCATCACGGCGACTATTCAAGCCGTGCTACCTTCAGGTGCGCGAACGGTCCACTTTTCAACCCCACTGCGGCCCTATCTCGATGCATTGGGCGAAGTGCCGCTGCCGCCCTACATTACCAGTTATGGTGGCGATCGAGAACGCTACCAAACTGTCTATAGCCAACCCGAAGGCAGCGTGGCCGCGCCGACAGCCGGGCTGCATTTTACCCCAGAATTGCTAGTCGCTTTACGCGGCCAAGGTGTGCGTTTTGAAACCGTGACGCTCCATGTGGGGTTAGATACCTTTCGTCCTGTAGAGAGCGCCGAGATCGAGGATCATGTGATCCATACGGAATGGGCCACGGTGAATGCAACCACCGCGCGCCAGATCAATGAGGTGAGCTTGGCTGGGGGCAAGGTGGTGGCGGTCGGCACCACAACCGCGCGTACGCTCGAGTGGGCCGCGACTGGCGCGCAAGCCATCGACCCCTATGACAGCGCCGCTTGTCCGTGGCAACGGGTCGCGGCCTTTGCAGGCCCCGTCAATCTCTTCATCCACCCTGGCTATCGTTTTCGCGCCGTTGACCGCCTGATTACCAATTTTCACCTGCCCCGCTCCAGCCTCTTGTTGTTAGTCAGCGCCTTTATTGGGCAAGCGCACCCCGACGATCCGGATGCCGGTCGTCGGATTTTGTTGGAGACTTATGCAACGGCGATTCGGGAAGGATATCGGTTTTTTAGTTTTGGCGATGCGATGCTCATTCTGTAGCCTATCCTGGCGCTAGACCATTTGTCACTCTGGCGGGTCAGTGGCAAAATAGGTATGTTTGTCTTTACTGATCGCCATTTCGTACAATCTATCCGTATTTGGCTACTGGATCATCCCTATCACCCCGCCAGGGAACCGATGCAGCTTATCCACGCGGGGATTAGCCATCTCGGCTGGCCCTAACCAAGCTTGACGCTCATCGGCGCAACAGATGAGCTACCATTGATCTATCCAAAGGGCCGTTGGCCCAAGTATGTGTGCACAGAAAGAATTGTCTCATGAATCTTCGTTCTTTTGGGGTCCCCACGGTTGTCAAACATGCGTGGGGTGCCATTGCCTGCCTAGCCGATGAAGTCAAAAGTCTAGGTGTGCAGCGGCCCCTGTTAGTCGTTGGTCAAGGGCTACTGCGCTCTGGCATTGTCGACGAAGCGACGCGTCTGTTAAAAGCAGGGGGGATTGATTACGTTCTGTTTGATCAGGTTGTGGAAAATCCGCCGATAGCGGTCGTCGATGCGGGCGCGGCGCTCTATCAACAGGCTGGCTGTGATGGGATTATCGGCCTCGGTGGGGGCAGTTCGATGGATACGGCCAAGGCCATCGGCGTGGTGGTGACGCACAGTGGCTCGATCCGGGCCTATGAATGGGCCGACCCGAACCCCATCGTCCAGCCGATTCCGCCGTTGATTGCCATTCCTACCACGGCGGGCACTGGCAGCGAAGTGACCCTCTGGTCGGTGATCACCGACCCGGCACGCCGGATTAAATACAATGTGGGCGGCACTTTTCTGATCGGCCCCCAAGTTGCGCTGATTGATCCAGCCCTGACGGTCAGTCTGCCTGCGCCCCTGACGGCCGGAACCGGGATGGACGCTCTGGCCCATGCCATTGAATGCTACACCTGTGCCTATGCCCAAGCTTGGCCCGATGCGGTAGCACTGCAAGCCATGGAATATGTCAATGATTATTTGCGCATTGCCTACGCCCAGGGACACAACCAGACCGCACGCTACAAAATGGCGATGGCGGCCATGTTGGGCGGTATGGCCTATGGTACCGAAAGCGCGGGCGCGGCCCATGCCATGAGCCAAACCGCCGGTGGTGTCCACGATACGGTGCCCCATGGGGCCTTAACGGCTTGGTTATTGGGACCGGTGATGGAATATAACTACCTCGGCGAACCCCATAAATTCGCCCGGATCGCCCAAGCATTAGGCCAAGATACGCGCGGTTTGTCGATCTGGCAAGCGGCAGAAAAGGCGGTAGAAGCCGTCTATCAGCTGATCAAAGATCTACAAATCCCTTCCCTGCAACAACTTGGCTTTACTGAAGCGGAAATCCCCCTGCTCGCCGATCTCGCCGCCAAAGATCCCCAGACGATCGGCAACCCGCGCGATATCGACTATGATGGTTATGTCCAACTCTATACGCGCGCCTTTGCCTTAGGCGCTAAGACGAGTGGGTAGAGGGCAGAGGATAGAGGACAGAAGATAGAGGATAGAGGATAGAGGACAGAAGTCAGCTTTCTGTCTTCTGTCCTCTATCCTCTTCTCTCTTCTCTCTTCTGTTCTCTGTCTTCTCGATGCAACGCTTATATCAAAATTTGAAAATAAAAAGTGAGGAACCTTTATGCGTGCAACACAGGTAATCGCGCCAGGCCAAATCGCGGTGATCGAAACGCCCAAGCCTGAACTCCGCCCTGGCTATGCCTTGATCCGAACCAAACAAGTTTCGCTTTGTGGTAGTGATTATCACGCCATCTATTTTTCGGAAGCGCATGAATATCCCCTGCCGCCGGGCATGAGTGGTCATGAAGTAGTGGGGATCGTCGAAGAAATTGATGCACCGGGGTCGGGTATCAAGGTTGGCGATCAGGTATTGACGTTGATTCGCACCAATCGCGGGATGGCCGACTATTGCCTGGTGGCCGCGAGTGATCTATTGCCGCTGCCAACGAGCAAGCCGTTGGATCAGCTGTTGCAGGCCCAACAATTGGGGACGGTTCTCTACGCGGCCAAGCATCTGCCGACTAGCGTTATTGCCAAGACCGTTGCCGTCATTGGGCAAGGCTCTGCTGGCCTCTGGTGGAACTATACCCTGCGCCGCTTGGGGGCCCGCCGCGTCATCGCTGTCGATCTGCAAGCCCATCGTTTGGCGGTCTCCAAACATTATGGCGCGACCGATACGGTTCACAATGCCGAGATCGATGCCGTGCGAGCGGTGAGTGACCTAACCGGCGGCGAAATGGTTGATCTAGTGGTGGAGGCTGCCGGTGAGGCCGATACTATTCCGTTGGCCGTGGAGTTGGTCAAACGCCATGGCGCCATCCTCTTCTTTGGCGTGCCACGCCTAACGACGGTGGAATTCCCTTTTGCCACCTTTTTCCGCAAATGTCTGCTTTCGCGGGCCATTGTGGGCGCGCTCACCGATCCCAATCACGAATGCACCCGCATGGCATTGGATCTGATCGCCAAAGGGGAAGCCGATGTTGGCCCCATGATCACCCATCACTTCCCCTTTGAACAGGTGATCGAAGCCTATGAGTTACAGACGACGCGTGATGAAGGGGCCATTAAAATTGTGGTAGATCTCGCCTAGTACAGTACAATAGCGTAGACAAACCGACGCGGCCTTCTTTCAACTAAGGCTCACCTGGCAAAGTATGAGCTGATCCTCATCTGCTGGTGCAGCCACGGCAACTCACACTTTCGGCTGATGAGCGTCAACTAAGAGGAGTTTTTCATGACAACCAACCCTGTGTCTCATCCGATTGATTTGCGCAGCGATACCGTCACCACGCCCACTGATGCCATGCGCGCAGCAATGGCGACTGCCGAAGTCGGTGATGACGTCTATGGCGAAGATCCTACGGTCAATCGGCTCGAAGCCATTGTGGCCGACATGCTAGGCAAGGAAGCCGCTGTTTTTGTCTCTAGTGGAACGATGGGCAATTTGACTTCGGTCATCGCCCACTGTGGCCGGGGCGATGAGATGATCTTGGGCGATAAATCCCATATTTTTCGGGCCGAGCAGGGCGGGGCCGCGGCGCTAGGTGGTGTTCATCCCATGGTTATTCCCAATCAACCCGATGGGACGCTCGCCTTTGAGGATGTGATCGACAATATCCGGGGCAATAATGATCACTATCCCGTCACCAAGCTGATCTGTATCGAAAATACCCATAATTTCTGTGGGGGCCGTGTGTTGTCGCTGGCTTATATGGACGCCCTCGGTGATCTGGCCCATGAACATGACCTAAAGCTGCATGTGGATGGGGCGCGCCTATGGAATGCCGCCGTAGCGCTGGGGGTCTCGCCTGCCCGTGTGGTACGCAATGCTGATAGTGTCACGGTCTGTCTGAGCAAAGGCTTAGCTGCACCGGTCGGCTCGGTCGTGGCTGGCGACAAGGCGTTTATTCAACGCGCCCGCCGGATGCGCAAGATTGTGGGTGGGGCCTTGCGCCAATCGGGCATTTTAGCGGCAGCGGGGATTGTGGCGGTGACGGAGATGGTCGAACGCTTGAGTGACGATCATGCCAATGCGAAGCAACTGGCCGAAGGGTTGGCCCAACTTGAGGGCATTGAAATCGATCCGGCGGAGGTAGAAACCAATCTGGTCTTCTTTACCTTGACTCGTGACGATCTAACGCCAGCCCAGTTGGTCAATGGCTTGGCCGAACAAGGGATTAAGCTCAATGCCAGCAGTAACCGTCGCCTGCGTGCCGTGCTCAACTATCATGTCACCACCGAAGCGGTGGAACAAGTATTGGAAGGCTTCCGCACGGTGCTACGCCAAGGTGCACCCCTGAACGGTCAAAAAGTGGTCACTTACGGCTAGACTGTAAAACGTGATGCGTATCTCCTGACAAATCACAACTGGCAAGCTTGGAGCCGATTTGAAAAGACGGCCTCTACACCTGACAGGTTTTGAACACCTGTCAGGTGTAGAGGAGTCATATCCCCTTTTCAAGCCGTTTCTAAGCTGACGGTACCTGAATGTATAAGCGGCTGCTCCCGGTTGGCTGGACGATGACGGTGATCTCTGCGAGCTGGTTGACAACGGCGGTCGCATGTTGCAGCTCTTGGCGGGCGTGGCTCGATGCGATGCCAATAACCCGTGCTCCCGCGGCAAGACCGGCCTGAATACCGGCTGGGGCGTCTTCAAAAACAAGACAGCGTTGTGGGTCAATCTTCAGGCGTTGTGCCGCAAGCAGATAGGGATCGGGGTTGGGCTTGCCCCGGGGGACGTCGTCCGCGGTGACGAAGATCGGGGGGATGGGTAAACCCGTATGTTGGAGCCGCGCCGTGGCAACGCGGTTTGTCCCCGATGTGGCGACGGCCCAATGGGTGGCGGGCAAGCGCGTGAGTAGTTCATACGCGCCCTGGTACGCGCGTAGCCCATCGGTGTCGTTGGCCTCAGCTTCGGCCAAGGCTAGCGTTTCCGCGCTGCTATCCAACTGCGGCGCAACGGTTTGAATAATTTCGAGGGCGCGCCGGCCATGGGCAATGGCCATAACCTGTGCAACCGGAATTTGATGGCCGATTGCCCACCTCTGCCATTGGCGTTCGACCACCGCCGTCGAATCCACGAGAACGCCATCGAGATCGAATAAAATTGCATCACACTCAAATTCTTGCATATACCATCCTTGGTGCCGCTTTCCGCCGAAAATAGCTTTGCTCAGACTGGATGACGGGCGTTACGCCCTAAATCGGCTTGATACCAAAGCCCTGACCGGTTTCCCAGGTCAAGACGCTATTATTGGCGTCAATATTGTTGCGTTGCAACAATGTACGTTTTCCTATGATGAGTATAGCATAGGGCTTACGTTGTGGCTCTCTGCCGGGTTGATAACATGTGTATGAAACCATTGCCCGAGGTTTTGGGGCAACCATCAATTTTCCTACAGACAGGGATTGTCAGGGGATAGTAATCTCATTGTCTGGAAAGTAGCGCTAAGCATTGCTATACTGAGCGCGTCGTCTGTCGTTCTTTTCAACATCTGATTGGCTTTCACCCTATGCTTTCTAAAGGCGTTCGACGTCCGCAGGCTCTCTTGTGGCGGTTGCGCCAGGTCTTACGGCAACGTGAAACCTGGCTTGTGCTGTTGAGCCTAGTTGGTATTACCTTGTTTTTCTGGCTGTTGAGTGAACCACTGATTTACCTGTTGCATCAAGGGGATGTGGCTAGGGCATGGATCAAGAGCTTTGGTGCTTGGGCTCCGGTTGCCTATATTTCGCTCTTTGCCCTGCAAATCCTCATTGCCCCCTTGCCTGGTCAGTTTATGGGGGTGATGGGCGGCTATGTTTTTGGCATCTTTTTGGGCTCCTTCTACAGTATCACCGGTTTAACGATCGGGGCTGGGCTGGCTATGGCATTAGCCCGTCGCTATGGGCGGCCTTTGTTAGAACGTTTCTTTGATCGCGATCAGCTAAAGCTTTGGGAACGCAAGCTCTATATGCGCTCGCCCGTCAATTGGGGAGTGCTCTTTGTCTTTCCTGTTCCCGATGTTGTCTTTTACTTGGCCGGTTTAAGTAGCATTCCGCTAATTCGCCTAGTGCCTGCTGTCATTGCCGGGCGCAGTCTTGGGCTCTTGTTTGCCAATTCCGTGGGCGGGCTGACGGCCCAGTTGCCGCCCGAGTGGGTCGTTGCCAAGTGGGCGGTGATTGTCATTGGCGGCTTGATCCTGTTGCGCCAAGAACGTAAATTGCGTCTCTATTTTCTTTTGGGTGTGCGGGCCTGGGAACGCTGGGCGCGGCAGTGGTGGCGCTAGGTATGGATGATTCTTTGGCTGCTATACGCGATGCTGGACCGGCGTTAGGGCTGGGATTGGCCGCGTTAGGGCGTCCTGGCTATATTACCCTGGGCCATGGTGACGATCTCGGCCACACCTATGCTGTCACACACATGGCAGCACAGACCCACGCGGTGTTAGATGCCGCGTGGGCTGCCGGTGTGCGCTATTTTGATGCAGCGCGTTCCTATGGCCGGGCCGAGGAATTTTTGGCAAAGTGGCTCCACTCGCGCGGCATTGCCCCGGCGGCTGTAACCGTTGCCTCCAAATGGGGCTATACGTACACGGCTGACTGGCAAGTGACTGCCGCGAAGCATGAAGTCAAGGAGCATTCCTTACCGGTTTTGGCGCGACAGTGGCAAGAGAGCCAACAACTGCTTGGCGCGTATCTCGGGCTGTATCAGATTCACTCCGCCACGTTAGAGAGTGGCGTTTTGCAAAATCAGGCGGTTTTACGGGCCTTAGCCAAGCTAAAAGAGCAGGGCATTGCCATTGGGCTCTCGCTCAGTGGCCCCCAACAAGGCGCTACCCTGGCTGTTGCTTTGACTGTTGCGGTTGATGGCCAACCGCTCTTTGACGCCGTACAGGCCACCTGGAATCTGTTGGAGCGGTCCGCCGAAGCCGCGCTGCAGGCGGCGCATGCACAGGGGCTGTGCGTGATTGTAAAAGAAACACTGGCGAATGGACGACTAACAGCGCGCAATCAAGCCGCAGACTTTGTCGAGCAAAAAATCGTCTTGCAAGCGGAGGCTAAACGTTTAGGAACAACGATGGATGCGTTGGCTTTGGCGGCTGTATTGGCCCAACCTTGGGTCTCTATTGGCCTAAGCGGGGCCGCCACGGTGGCGCAACTGCAAGCAAATTTGCTCGCTGCTCGCGTGGGCTGGGATGACGAGGTCGCACAAAAAGTACAGGCGTTGCAAGAAGCGCCAGCGGCCTATTGGGCGCAACGCAACCGCCTCGCCTGGAATTGACCACCCGCGTTGCCTGCTTCCCCATTCTGAGCCCCGCGGTGCAAAATGAAGCTAACGAAAAACGCCTTCCAGAATATGCTTCTTGGAAGGCGTTTTGGTGATGTTCAATAATCAACGTTGGCTGCTTAGCGAACGCGTAGTTTCTGACCTAATTGTAGAAGGGAAGATTCCGTGAGGCTGTTCATTTGCAGCAATTCTTGCCAGTCAAGCCCATGTTTGACCGCAATGCTGATGACGGTGTCGCCGTTGGCGACTTCGTAATAATCCGAGGTGAGCTGCGCGGCGGCCACGGTCTCTGCTTCGGCTGTTTCCGGTGCATCGGCCCGTTTGATCGCACCAGGTATCCGAATTTCTTTGCCAACACTGATGACAGACCGCTCGCCAAGACCGTTTTCCGCGGCCAATTCCTGCCAAGTAATGCCATAAATGTTGGCAATGCCCACCAAGGTGTCGCCCGGTTGCACAGTGTAGCGCCTGACAAACATATCGCTGGAAACCGATTCGGCTTCTTGGGCTGCAACCGTGGTAACTTGGCTGACGGGGATGATTTCGTTGATACCGGGCAAACGAATGACTTGTCCAATTTGCAAAAGGGAGAATTCAGTTAACCCATTGGCCGCGGCAATCACCGGCCATTCGACGCCATAGCGTAGGGCAATCGACAGCAGAGTGTCACCTGACTGTATTGTATAGCTTGTTCCGCCGGGGGGAATCACCAAGGGTGTGGGCGGCGGAGGCATGACAATTTCGGCCCCATCGCTATTCTGTCCAGCTGCAAAGACGGCCACAAAGATAATTTCCCCATTGGCTGAGCGACGCCCAACACCAATTCCGTACTCATGCCAGTTCGTGTTGAGGATATTTCCCCGATGGATGGAGCTGTTCATCCACCACTGGATCGCCATGTTTGCACTGCTGACCGAGACCCAATTTTCACTGGCCCAAGCATTGCCATAGCCCGTGGCTTGGACACGCTGGCGCACATTGCTGCCATCCGTCCCTGTGTGACTATAGTTGTAATTGGTAACCATGTCATTGACATGCTTTTGGGCGGCTAGATTGAGGAGCGGATGAAGGGCTAAGGGTGGCAGACCGGCCTGGGCACGGGCACCGTTAATGGCCATGGCCACGGTCTGTGCATCAGGATCTAGTTGGGCCAATACGCCACCCTCTTGGGCAAAACTGGCCAAGGGAGTGAAGGCCGGTGTTACCAAGAAAAAGGCAAGTAAAATACGTAAAAGAAGAGAAGTGCATTTTGTAATGAAAGTCACAGTGCTCATAGGCCGAAGAATATCAAAGAAGCAATGAAAGTGCAAAACCGAATCTGGACGCGGATTGACATAGTGCTATAACTTTGACGGTAGATAGACGATCTGTAAACGTTGGTTTTTCGTATGTTTTACCGTATGATTTCCGTAGGTATTACGGTTTTTCGTACCCAATTTCACGATTGCGTTAGCAATTTGCAAAATACTTGGGATTATGCGATTCTGTAGGAGTATGACACAGAATATCCTTGAGGAGGGTTACAATTTTGTTGCAGTTCGAGGGACCAAACGCTCGCGGCAGATCAGCGGGCGAAGGGCTGCATAGATTTACTGTTACAATACGACTGCCGAGGTTTCCTGTCTGTGCATGAGTCGGTTTTGAGTAAAAAGTAAAGCAGCCAAACCACTGACAAGCCCTAGCAAATTGTGATAGATTCATCCCGACCCCCTCTATTTGCCTCAAGGTGCGGTTGGCGCTCTCCCCAACGCTGTCATCGCACCGCCATTTTCTACAGAATGGTTGTCTACATAAGTAGTTGTTAGGCGTTGCACAAGTTGCGAGAAACCTGAGTAGTTTTCAAAACTTTCCAGCTTTGGAGACTGTGCAAATCCTATTGTTCCAAAACCTGATCAACGAATCAAGCAATCCATAGGAGGAATGAAGATGCCGATTACAGCAAGGGGTGCCATTGCCCGCCAACCCGGTGCACCGGTTAGCATTGAAGAGTTTACCATTGATGATCCCGGGCAGAATGAGGTGCTGGTCAGGATTCTTGCTTCTGGGGTTTGTCACACGGATCTTGGCGTCAAGATGGGCGCGTATGGGAGCGAAGGCTACCCTTTTATCCTCGGCCATGAGGGGGCTGGAATTATTGAGGCAGTTGGGCCAGGCGTCACCCAGCACAAAGTCGGTGATCATGTCATCCTGGCCTGGCGTGCGCCTTGTGGCAAGTGCCGCTTTTGTCAGCGTGGTAAGCCCAATTTCTGTGCCGCCAGCTTAAATGCTGAGAAGCGTATGCGAACTGAAGATGGACTATTGTTGAACCAAGTGTTGGGTATTGGTACCTTCTGCACCCATACCTTAGTCCATGCTGATCAAGCTGTTGCCTATGATCCGGCTCTCCCGGCCCCCCAAATGTCTTTGATCGGTTGCGGGGTTATGACTGGGGTGGGTGCTGCGCTCTATGCGGCGGGGGTAAAACCAGGCACTAGTGCTGCCGTCTTTGGCTGTGGCGGTGTCGGTGACAGTGTGATCCAAGGCGCACGGTTGGCCGGTGCAACGACGATCATTGCCGTTGACATTGATCCCAAAAAGTTGGAATGGGCCAAACAGTTTGGCGCTACCCACACGGTGAACCCCAAAGAAGTCGATGCCGTTGCCAAGATCAAAGAGATCACCGGTGGCAATGGTGTCAACTATTCGTTTGAGGCCGTTGGCCGCGCCCAAACGCTGGAACAAGCACTGTGGTCGCGCGATCTGGCGGGTACTTGTGTCTTTATCGGGGTCCCTGGCCCTGGCCCAACATTAGAATTACCGCTGCAAAAATTCTTTGACTTGGGGGGGCATCTCTGCGTCTCTTGGTATGGCGACTGTTTACCCACCCGTGACTTTCCCTTGCTGGCCGATTGGTATCGCCAGGGCCAACTGAAACTAGACGAAGTGGTCACTCGCACGGTTACGCTGGATGAAGTGGAAGAAGCCTTCGCCGCGATGGAACGGGGGGAAACGCTACGTTCTGTTATCGTCTTCTAATCGTCGTGTGAACCGGTTCGTCTTTCTCCTCTTTCTGGTTTCTGGATGATGAATACGCTTGGACAAGCCTTGCCCAAGCGTATTCATGCTCGCTGAATCAACACAGTCGTCACGCTTCTCCAATCGAACGCCAGGCCGCGCGTTGGGTCGGATCACCCAATCGCCCCAAAACCACCCAGCACGCCTGATGCATACAATTTTAACAGTAGGCAACCATGTTTGAACTCATTAAAACGCTAACGGAATTAGAAGGACCGGTCGGCCAGGAAGCACCGGTATTGGATTATATTACCCAACTTTGGCAAGGGTTGGGGGCTGATGTGTCGCGTACCAAAGTGGGTAATGTGCTGGCCCGGTGTGGGGGCAGCGGCCCGAAAGTTTTGCTGGCTGCCCATGCCGATGAACTTTGTTATCTGGTGCGTGCTATGGATCCGGGGGGCTTTCTCTGGCTGGCCAATGGTCAAGGGTGGCAGCGGTCGGCGGGAAATCGTAATGCCTTTTATATGGGCCAACGCGTCAAGGTCTTGTCCCGTACGGGCGTAATTCCGGGGGTGATTGCCACGACGACGGGCCATTTGGCGAGCTTTGCCCTGCCCGAATTGCAAGAACTCACTTGGGACGATTTTTGGGTGGACACAGGGCTAAGCTACAGTGAGTTGATCGCACGCGGGGTGACGCCCGGCACGCGTGTGATTTGGGATGCCACCACAACGCAGATGGGCGATCACATTGTTGGCAAGGCACTCGATGATCGCGTGCCGCTGGCGGTGATCAGCGAAGTGTTGCGCCGTGTGCCCAAGAGTGAATTACGTTGTGAATTAACTTTGGCCTGTACCATCCAAGAAGAGATTGGTCTCGTTGGTGCCTTTGGGATTGCTGCCCACGAGCAATTTGACGCGGCCATTGCGGTGGAGATTGGCTTGGCTGGGGATATTCCTGGCGTGCCTTCCCGCGCCATGCCAACCCGGCTGGGGGGCGGTCCCTTGTTAGTGCATAAAGATTCGTTGGTGCACTATGATCATGCGCTGACGACACGTCTGGAAAATGTTGCGCGTGCTGCTGGCATTCCCATCCAACATGCTGTCTTTGGCTCGTTTGGCAGCGATGGCGCGGCCTTTATGAAAGCCGATATTCCGAGCGCCCTAGTGGCCTTTCCCGGTCGCTATACTCACACACCTTTTGAAACGGGCCATCGTAACGACATTGAGCAGCTCGTGGAATGGCTCTGCGCCTTTGTCCGCACGAGTTAACCTGTGCAACTTGTTGAAGAAAGGCCGGTCCAAAACTGGCCTTCTGCACCATTGACAGCCAGATCGACTCTATGCTAAACTTCGCAACACTCTAATTGTTACTCCAAGCGGCAGAGAAGCAATGCTATCTACGGATTGTTTCTGCTGCTGCTAAGCCTGTTCTATCTAACCTATCAAAACAGGTTAGCTCATCAGCTACGAAACCTGTTCCTTAAGCTGTTTAGTCATTCATTCTGTGTAACAACTTTGCTACAGGCGTAGGCGCTGAGCAAGCCATCCCCCAACCGAATCCCGCAATGTTCGGCATTGCCGAGAATTTTCTTTGCTTCGGAAAATTATCACCTGCGCCATCTCCACTGGCATTGAGCAACTAATGCTTTCCGATAAATCTGTGAGAGGACACAATCATGATACAACAGAAGAGTAGACTCGTAAGTCGACGTCGCTTTATCCAATGGACTGGTGGCGTTTCCGCCGCGGCCTTCTTGGCGGCCTGTGCGCCAGCAACGGCACCAACCACTGGGGGCGACGCAAGCGCCCCCGCCGCGGATGCACCTGCGGCTGCTGAGGATGGTTATACTGGTGGCACAATGGTTTGGCTGGGGCACCAAGAGGTCTCTGGTTTGAGCCCCAGTGACGCTGGCCCAACGGTTCACTGGGCCATGATCAGTAATATCCACAATGCCATGTTGCAGGTGGACATCAATGGTGAGCTGATCCCTGTATTGGCCGAATCGTATGAAGTTGCCGAAGATGGGCTTACCTATACCTTCACGCTCAAGCAAGGCATCAAGTTCCATGATGGGAAGGAACTGACCGCGGCGGATGTGAAATACACCTTTGAATTTTACAGGGATGCGACCAATGGCTCGACCCTAGCCAACAACTACTTCAACATGGGGGAGATCGAGACACCGGATGATTATACGGTTGTCGTTCATATGTTGGATGTCAATGCGGCCTTTTTGATGAATGCATCCACCAGTTGGATTGTTCAAAGCGAATACCATGCCGAGGTTGGGGAAGATGTCTATCGCACCCAGCCGATTGGGACTGGGCAATTCAAGCTCGCCGAATGGGTTCCGGCTGAATATACCCTGCTGGAGGCCTTTCCCGACCACTTCCGGGGCCGCCCCAAGGTGGATTTCTTGCGCCAGAATACCGTGCCGGAACCGTCGGTGCGTGCGATTGCCTTGGAAACCGGCGAGGCGGATGGCGTAACCTGGCCGCTGTTGGTTGAAGACAGTCTGCGGCTGCGGGACGAAGAAGGTTACCCAGTTTTCGCCACGCTGGCCAGCTCGGTAAAGCACTTCCCGTTGAACAACAAGCATCCAATTTTGTCGGAGAAGTTAGTCCGCCAAGCGTTGATTACCGCGATCGATCGCCAACGGATCATCGACGAATTGTGGAATGGTGCTGCCGAAGTGGCGCATGCCAATTTGTCACCTGCCAACTCTTTCTACTTTAAAGCTGATGTCAAGAAATATGAGTATGATCCCGAAGCGGCCAAAGCGCTCTTGGAAGAGGCTGGTTGGACCGAAGGGGCCGATGGCATTCGCGAAAAAGATGGTCAGAAACTGACCTTTACGTGCCATACGATCACAGGTGACCAAGCGCGGCGTCCTATTGCCGAATTGACCCAACAGTTCTTCAAAGAGGTTGGCGTCGATATGCAACTGGCCGAGGCGCCCGTCGCAGCGATCAACGAGGCGCTCAAGGCCGCCGAAATGGATGCCTCGCTCTATAACTGGACCTTTGGCAGCGCCTTGGAGCCCGATGCTTCGGCGACACTCAAGACCGGTGGTGGTAATAATTACACCAACTTCTCCAATGCGCGCGTGGATGAATTGCTTGAACTGGGGCTCATGACGGTCGATCTCGAAGAGCGCCAGGCTATCTACTACGAGATCCAAGATATTGTGGCAGAAGAGGTACCTTTCCTCTTCCTCCAATGGGATCAGTGGCTGAACGTCTGGCATCCCCGTGTCACCGATCTACCGGATCCCGCCACGACGCTCCGTGGTGATATGCTCTTCCCCTACGGTAATACGATGGGCATCAACCAAAACGGCTAAGGCCATTCCCGGTGGTCGCCGTGCGCGGCTAACAAGCGCCTGCGACCACCACTTCTTATACTTCTATGGTTAATTATATTGTCTCACGCTTGCTACAAGGTGCTGTGGTTATCATCTTGATCAGCATTGTCACCTTTGTCATTATGCGTTTGATTCCCGCGGATCCGATCACGCTGCTCTTGGGCGAAGGGGAGATCCAAATGACGCAGGAGCAGATGGATGCGATCAAGCACAAGTGGGGCTTAGATCGCCCCTATTATGAACAATATTTGGTGTGGGCAGGCAATTTGCTGCGTGGTGATTTGGGGGATTCCTTGATCCGGCGGGGTGTTCCGGTCCGCGATATGATCTTTGAAACCCTGCCTGTGTCCGGTTTGTTGAACCTCTATGCGTTGATTGTCTCGCTGGTTGTGGCTATTCCTGCTGGGATTATTGCCGGTGTCCGCCGCAACTCGTCCTTTGACTATGGCCTCACGTTGGGGGCAACCGCGGGGGCGGCCTTGCCTAATTTCTGGTTTGCTCTGATGGGGATTATTCTCTTTGCGCTGGTTTTGCGCTGGGTCCCTCCGTTTGGGCTCAACAGTTGGAAAGGCTACCTCTTGCCGGTAGCTGTGTTAGCCACCGAACAGATGGCTGTGTTGGCGCGCGTGATGCGTGCTGCAACCATTGAGGTGATGACCCAAGATTATGTGCGCACCGCCACGGCCAAGGGTTTATCGCGCTATGTGGTTGTCACGCGCCATGCTGTGCGGAATGCGTTATTGCCGGTAGTAACTGTGCTTGGTTTTCGCCTGGCCTTTTTGTTTAGCGGCACAATTATTATAGAAACGATTTTTGCGTTGCCAGGGTTAGGTCGCCTCTTTGTGGACTCTGTCTTTCGGGTTGATTATCAAGTCGTCCAATCGATCGTTGTCCTGTCGGCAGCGCTGATTGTCATTGCGAACCTGCTAACCGATCTTGCTTATGCACTGGTTGATCCACGCATTCGGGTCGAGTGATGAGGTTAGTTTTCCGCAGGGGATAGGCTGGTCACGGCACTACAAACTGGTTCCTGCTCCGATTATCGACTATCTATCGCATTTCTATTTGAGGTTTCCTATGGCAGTCGCGCCCATGCAGCAGACACGCACCACCGTACTCCCCAAATCATCGATTAATCGCCGCTCCGAGTGGGGGCAGGCGTGGCGGCGCTTCCGCTCGAACCGCGCTGCTCTGATTGGGTTGGTCTTTATTTTGTTGATCTGTCTAATGGCAGTTTTTGCAGAGTGGCTTATCCCCTATGATCCAACCTATAGTTTCCCGGGCATGCGCGGTAAACCCCCTTCAGTTGACCATTGGCTTGGCTTTGATCATATCGGTCGCGATCTCTTCAGCCGGATTATCTATGGGGCGCGCATTGCCCTCATTGTTGGCTTGGTGGCGACGGCGGTCTCCCTTACCATTGGCGTCCTCGTCGGGGCGTTGGCTGGTTATTTTGGTGGCTGGGTAGATGCCGTTCTTTCTCGCATTGTGGACACCCTCATGGCCTTTCCACTATTGGCCTTGCTGATTGTGCTTTCTGCTGTGCTTGGCCCCAGCTTGACGACGACGATTGTGGTGATCGGCGCAACCACCTGGGCCCGTTTTGCGCGCGTTGTTCGGGCGGATGTCATGAGCTTGAAACAGACCGATTTTATCACCGCGGCCCGTGCCACTGGGGTGCGCAACGCTGGCATTATCGGGCGACACATTATCCCGAATGTGCTCGGTCCGGTGATCGTGTTGGCCTCATTAGGGGTTGGCGGTGTCATTATTCTGGAATCGTCGCTCTCGTTCTTGGGGTTAGGGATTCAAGCCCCGACACCCTCTTGGGGCGGTACCCTTTCGGATGGTCGCGCCCTGATCCGCCAATTTCCTCACATTGCCACCTTCCCAGGTATTATGATTTTTATCACGGTGCTGGCCTTTAATCTGCTCGGCGATGGCGTACGCGATGCGCTTGATCCCAAGCAACGGGCCGATTAAGCACCGCCAAACGCTCTACCCACGCGTTGGATGAGTGTGTAGGTAGCTAAACGAAGATTGCATAGAAAGAATACAAACGCATGGAGAAGTTGCAAGCGCAAATTCAAGCCGCCATCGATGCTAGCGGTGCAGAGATGGGCGTCTCCCTCATCCACATTGAATCGGGTATGGAGATCAATATCAATGCCGATGATTCCTTTCCCATGGCCAGTGTCCTCAAAATTCCCGTTCTCTGTGCTGCTTTTCATACCATGGCAACCGGTGCCTTTACCCTGGATGACCGCTGGGAACTGACCTACCCCCTCAAAAATATTGGCAGCGGTATTCTCACCTATCTCCAAGATGGCTTGCGGCCCACTGTGCGCGATCTGCTGACGCTCATGATTATCATTAGCGATAATACGGCGACCGATATGGTCATGCGCCGTCTGGGGGTAGCACAGATCGATGCGCTGATGAAGGAACTCGGCGTTGGCAACATTCATCTGGCCTTTGATATTCGGGGCATTTTTGATGATATGTTTGGGCAAGAGCTGGCAGATCCCAAGCGCTATTTTGGGGATTGGACCAAGCCGCGCCAATTTCCCGCGTCACGACGCGACGGCCAGGCATACAAAGGCGGTTCCCACAATAATGCGGCCACCCCGCGCGATATGACGCGCCTCTGCGCCATGATCTACCGGGGCGAAGTGGTAGATCGGGCCGCCTGTGACGGCATGTTGCACATTTTGCTCCAGCAGACCTTAAACCAACGCCTGCCGCGTTTTCTCCCCGCTGGCATCCCTTTTGCGCACAAGACCGGCACCCTCTCTGGCATCCGGAACGATGCGGGCGTGCTCTACGCAACGGAGCGCGACCACATTGCCATCACCGTCTTTTCACGGTGGGATGCACAAGCCGTTGGGGATGACAAAGGGGCGGAATGGGCGCGCACCGAGGCCATTGACAGCGCCTTTGGTCACATCGGTAAAGTGATCTATGCACATTATACGGCATAATCCCAGAGGGCCGCTGCGTAAAGGATAAAAAGTGGGACGCGGAAGGACGCGGATAAAACAAATCCGCGTCCTTCCGCGTCTATCCGCGTCCTAACCCATTTCTTCTGGATCGTAGCTATTGCGATGAAGGTTGTTATAGGAGATTAATTTGTGACTTCTTTCACTACTTGCGTATGTCGATCGCTGGCTGCCGACGCCGTTACTTGGTTTGGTGGGCCTGGGTCCTCCTCTGTAACAATCCACTTTGGTGAAGCTGTTGCACCCTTTGGTCGCGATTTAGCATTCGGCTACTTTGTGATAAACTATGCAAAGTTGGCTGCTTCACTTGAGTTCCGTTAATTTGAAACCAAAACCCAAGTCTCTTCGATGATTCCACCTTTGCAAACCCGTTCAGCCGTTTCCGATACGCATTTGCTGCAACAAATCGTAGCGCGCGATCAGGAGGCATTCCTCTTGTTGTATGAGCGGTATGGCACGCTTGTCTTTGGCTTGGCCTTGCGCGTTGTCCGGCATCAAGTCATGGCAGAAGAGGTAACCCAAGATGTCTTTCTAAAGGTGTGGCAGCAGCCCACCCGGTGGAACCCGGCCTTGGGCCAATTTAGCAGTTGGCTCTTAACGATCACGCGCAATGCCGCGATTGATCGTTTGCGCAAGGAACGTCGCCATTGGGCACCCACCCAAGCCGAAGCAGAGTGGAGTCAGCTTGGGGAAGTGGCCGCGGTTGCCGAGAATTCTTATTGGTACGATGGCTTGATCCTGGCGCGCTTGCTGCAACAACTGCCGCCTGAACAACGACAATTGATTGAACTTGCTTTCTACCAAGGCTATACGCATAGTGAATTGGCGGAAAATTTACAGCTACCCTTGGGTACCGTCAAAACAAGGTTACGCACAGGCTTGCAAAAGTTACGCCTACTCTGGGAAGAGGCCCATCAAGCGACCGTATCCAAGTAGCGGGTGATTTCCAAAAAATGAGAATTTGATTAGAATGATTAAATCTGAACGATTCGTGTAATACGTTATCTTTGTAGCGCAACTACACAGTCGTAGTTCGAAAAAGGTGGTTATAATCCCACCGGTTTACTAGTGTTTGGTATCCATGAGTTCAGCAAATAGACCATTTGAGCCGTTCGATCCTAATCATGCTTCGTCCGATGGCGCTGCTGGGCAGACGCCGGTTCCTGCTTTGCCTTGTGACGAATTGCTGGCTTTACTGCCTGCCTATAGCATTGGAGCAACTGATCGTGAAGAGGCAGCGGCCATCCAGCTTCATCTGCAAAACTGCCCCGATGCAACCACTGACCTAGCTGCTTATGCTTCTTTGGCTGAAGCCCTCCTCTACACAACGCCACGCCAGCCGCCCCCTGCCCGCTTGGCAACTGCTTTACGTACGGCGATTGGCGTGCCTGTGCCTGCTGCGCCTGCGCCCAAGCCCGTAAAACCGGTCAAACGTTCGCCCTTTACCCTGGTGCCGCTGCCACCGCCCAAGCCACCACGCCGGTGGGCCTTTGGCCGGATTGGGGCAACGGCTGCCGTGCTCTTGCTGCTTCTGTTAAATGGGGTATTGTTGGTACAAAACCAACAATTGCGTGTGCAGCAAGCAGCGCTTGCCACGGCACTCGAACAACAGAATCGCGCCCTGATCTTTTTGGCGGCAGAAGAACCACAGGAAGTGATCTTGCCTGCAGTGCAAGAAAATAGTGAGGCCCAAGCCGATATTCTCTGGAATGACAGCTTGGGTGTGGCGGTGGTCTATGTACGGGCGTTTCCTGTCTTGCCGTCCGATATGGCCTATCAGCTGTGGCTGCGGGAAGGCGAAGAACGGACGAGCGCGGGTCTTTTCACCGTCGATGAGCAGGGTATGGGCCTGTTGGTCTTCCCCATTGAAAGAGCGTTAGACGCTTATGATGCCATGGGAATTACACCCGAGCCTGCCGGTGGTAGCCCAGGGCCAACGGCTCCAGCCGTTGTACGCCGCCAATTTAGCAATTAACTTTTGGTTGTTTTTCGGCTTTTGGCGTAAGATAAAACCGACAACCAACCTAATAGCTCAGTGTAGAGTATAAAGAAAGATAGGTTTGATGAATAGCACACTCATCTTGTTTGAGGCCCACTCTGGGTGGCGGTATCTGGTTCTGTTGATTGTAGGGGTGGCCCTGCTCAAGTTCTTGGTTGGGCTGCTTGCCAAACAGCAGTGGTCTCGGTTTGATCAGATTTTAGGGATGGCAACGCCGATCGTGATCGATATCCAATTGCTGTTGGGGATTGTTCTTTGGATCACGCAACAACGGTGGTCGGGGGGTGATACTCTAGTCAGTTGGGAACATCCCGTCATTATGCTAGTTGCCTTGATCGGGGCTCATGTTGCTTGGTCGCGCACGAAACGCGCCACAACCGCCGCTGACAAATTTCGTACGGCATTTCTTGGTTTCTTGATCGCTGGTCTCTTGATCGCCTTAGGCGTGGCCCGGATTACGCGGGTGATCTAACGGCTCGTATCGGTTTGCTGTACGGTTGGCTGTACGGTGGGCGAACTTGACCAACGTGACCACCAACGTGACCATGGTCAGCTCGCCTACCGGAGGACTTTGAATAAATTTTCACACAGGAAATTTGCTGCTTTGGTCTAACTTATGCTATGATCAGGGACGTGTTCTGTGGTGGGGGATAGTTTAATCGGCAGAACTACGCACTCTGGATGCGTCGGTTGGGGTTCGAATCCCTGTCCCCCAGTTACTTGGTCTCGCTCATGAATGTGGGACCGTGTTGCGCAAAAGAAAAAGGCGATTGAAGGCGACCAACCCAGGGTCGCCTTTTTCTTTTGGCGTGGGGAGCGAAAACCCAGCCATGGCGCTACCCCTATCGCGGCGAGCACACCGCTGTCAATCTGCCGCTGTCAATCTGCCTCCAACTTGGTCGGCATCTCCAAACGTTGCGTAATAGTCTTGAGCAGGGCCGTCTGTTCTTCCAGATGCTGTAATAATAGCTCAATCTCTTGCTCGGCCTTTCGGTTGACTTCATAGTCGTTTTCGGCACGGAGTTCGGCGTGGCGGCCTTGCAAGTTTTGCCCCACCATGATCAGCGGCATGAGCAAGATCTGAATAAGGTTGGAGATAAAGAGCCAGAAGACAAAGGCCGTCGGTGGGTCAAATTGCAGAGTGGTGGGCGCGAGCAGATTCCAGCCTAGCCAGAGGACTGTCCAGGTAAAGATCAACAGGAAGAAGCCCATGGTGCCCACCCGCTCGGTAATGAAAAGGGCTAACCGCTCTGTTGCACCCAGACTTTGGGCATGTTCGGAATTTACATTGCGGAGTGGCTTGGTCTGGCTATGGAGCGCCTTGAGCGCCGCTAACGGATGGGTAATGGACGATTCTGGTTGGCTCATGCCAAGTCTGTCCTTTCTGCCAGAATGGCCGATGGTGGTTGGGGGGCATAGCGTTCTTGCAGCAAGGTCGCGATGATAACCGTGATGGGAATGGCAAAGAAGACGCCAGTAATACCACCGATTTTTGCCCCGGTGAAAAGGGCAACCAGCACCAATGCTGGATGTAGATCAATGGCTGCCCCAAAGAGCGCTGGTGCTACAATGTGGGCCTGCACCTGGGCAATGACCAAATAAATGATCAGCACCCAAAGCGCCAGCCAAGGATTGACCGTCAGGGCACTGAGGATAGCCAGGGACAAGGCGACCGCCCCACCAACGTAGGGAATGATCTCAATAAACCCACCGAGCAGCGCAATGGTAAACGCATGGGGGATGCGGAGGAGGGCGAGGGCAATGCCAAAGGCAAGCCCAAAGTAGAGCGCTATGGCAAGCTGGGCCCAAACCCAGCGGGTGAGCCGAAAGCGCAGGCGATCCAGCAACTGCTGTAGCTGCGTTTGATAGGCCGGTGGGGTGAATTTCAAAACCAGCCGTTCACTCAGCGTACCATCGGTGGCGAGAAAATAGGCCAAGACCAAGATGACCAAAAGATTGAGCGTGAGATCGCCCAAGCTGACAACGGTGCTCAACAAGCTGGGGAGGATTGTACCGAGTAGCGCGGTGACGCGTTGGGAGAGGGCTGTCAGCGATGGGAGCCAACTGTCCAACCAAGTAATGGTGGTCAAACGGGTTATCACATCCTGCAAAAGGGCTGGGCCATGAAGCCGTAGCTGTTGGGTCTGCTCATCAATAACGGGTGTCATCAGATCACCCAAGGTGCTGAGGAGCGCGATCAAGCCAACGTAGATGCCAAGGACCGTGACGCCGCGCGGAACGCGGTGTTGGGCCAAGGTGTCGGCCAACGGACGCAGCGCCAAGCTCAGGAGAAACGCCCCAAAGAGAATGGCCCCGATCTGGACCAAAATGACAAAATAGGTAATTGCCCACCAACTAGCGACCGCCAACGCCAATAACGCCAGCCAGAGATGTAGGCGGATGTGTTGAAGCTCCATGATCTTTTCCCCGTCATGAATCTACTCACAACGAAACTGAATCGATTTAATTCACATAGCTGTCAATCACCGCGCGGTACCCGAGCCACTCGCCCAACGTGCCAAGGGTTGCGCCTAAGAATTTTTGGACGGGAATGGGGATGCGGGTATCGTAACCGCCGTAGCTGCCGAGCATTTTGAGCGCGACGGCCACCTGGAGCGGGTCGCGGGGTTGGCCGGTTTTGTCACTCTTGCCGTCACGGGTGAGACCGGCGTTGGTGGCAAAGACGCCCAACACATCTTGTGCCGCACGCGGTTCGGCGCGGCCAAAGTCATCGCGCTGGCGATAAATCAGCGCGGTCTGGCCGGCATTCCACGGATGAATATGAGGCTGACCTGGCATCAACTGGATAATCTCGCCGGCGTGGGCAGTTTGTGTTTTGCCGTTGAGTTTGTATTGAGCTTCACCCGCCAAGATTTCAAAGGTCTCGGTCCAAGTGAGGTGTAGGTGTTCCGGAATATCGGGCGGGGCTTCTGGGGGAAAATGATGTTCTAGGAGCCATCCTTGGTCGTTCATTTCTAGCACCGTAACACGCGTGTGGGTGATGGGATTTTCGATGGTAAACCCAGGACGAATAGGCATGAGAAACTCCTTAATAGTGAGCAAAAAGTTGAAAAAACGACATGTTGGTAGGCGTGCCGCGTATCGGCTGCATACAAAGTTCGCCAATGTACGGGAATGAATCCGCACCCAAGGGCATCCGTTCTATCCGTATTTGAAATCCGCTGACAGCCTCCCCTGTGTCACATCAGTAACTTAACTAGCCATGGTTGCCGCGCTAATCGCAGCAAAGTGCTGATGGAGCCAGCCGAGCGCGGCTACTTCGCGTTCAAGTAATTTTTGCTGGGCTTTCCCCATGAGCCAGTGCGCGAGCAAAAGATGATAGGCCATCATGCAATAGGGGAAGGCCCTGGTTTCTTTGGGCAACAAAGGCTGTTGAGCGCGATAGCCAACCAGCAGGTGTGGCAGCTGGACCAGCCAAGCTTGCCGCGCGCTTTCGTCTACGGCCATTTTGAGTTGGTGGGCGGCATAATAAGCCAGATCAAAAAGACGTGGCCCGATACAAAGGTCATCCCAATCGATGAAACCGATCACGCGCATGCCCTGGATAAGCAGGTTGCCCGGATGGCAGTCTCTGTGAATGAGTTGTTCAGGGAGGCCAGCCAAGGCCCCTTCGATTGCCGCGCCGTGCCTTATGGCAACGCGCTGAACGCTTGCCGCCTGAACTTCTGGCAAGCCGCTACCCAAAGCGGCCAGCCATTCGGCGACGCGCCCCGACAACGCTTCGCGCCAAGTCTGGCCCTGGATTGCTTGTGCTGGATAAGCCGCTAGCGCCTGGTGCAGCTTGGCAAGGGCTCGTCCTGTTGCATAAAACAGCTCGGCCTTTGCCTCAGGCTCCTGTGGATAGTCATCAGACTCAATAAAGGGAGAGAGCAGGTAGAAGCGATCCTGGAATGCTGCCGCGGTCTCGCCTGATCGGGTCAGCAGCGGCACCGGCACCCGAAGACCGCTGCGTTCCACGTGGGTAAGCACGTTGCGGGTGAAGGCTAGGCGATCGCGGTCGGGCCTGTCTGCAAGTTTCTTGAGCATAAAGGTCGGCCCAGTCGTGGTAATTTTGAAGACGGTGTGACCTTCCTGCAGCTGGGCAATGGTTATGACTGGCGGAATATCCCAGCTTGTAAGGATTGCCTGTGGTTGGGCAAGCTGTGCTGCACCTAAATAAGGATTCATCTTCCCTCTTGTGCCTACGCTCTAGCTGCCAGTGACCTTACACCGGTCACCCGTGGTTTCCTCGAACCTTCAACAAAACAGCGTTAACCTTATCGGCCTGGTAAGACCTGGATGGAAAAGGGGATATTCCTATGGCCAAACTGTTGCAGCTTATTATAACAGAAAAGCTAGACTTTTTTGCCACTACTTTGGCTTAACTTTATCCCACACTCTCGATCCGCTTGCGGAGGAGTTCAGGAACGACATGCCAGTAGAAAGCTAGATGTTTATAGATGCTTTCGGTAGGGAAATTTTCGACCGTGATCGTGAGCGTTGTTTGGTTGTCGGTTGGGGTTAATTGAAAGGTAAATACCGTATAACTGGCTGGCTCGTCGGGCAAATTGGAAATGGAACTGCGGTGGGTGTATTGAAGTCGCTTAGTTGGCTCGGATTGCAGAACGGTGCCTGTGTTCTCAAACGCGAACCCATGCAATTGGCCGCTGATCACCATGGGCGTGCCAACCCGCCACGCTGTTTGGATCGTAATGGGCTCTTCGGTCATCCATTGTTGCATGAGCTCGGGCTTGGTCAAATAGTCCCATACCATTGTCGCTGGCGCGTGAATGATGATCTGCTTGTTGATGGGCGGGAATGTGGTTGTCGTTTCTGTCATGATCTCTGCCTGAATTGTCTAATGCTGCTCTTTGGATGGCCTCTACGCGTATCATAGCATGGATGCTGGCTGCCGACAACCATGGCTCTTTGGCCGAGTGGACCAGCGTTCCTTGCTACCACGGCAGCGGGGGTTGATGCGTGCACCGATGAACTTTCGTCATGGATTTGCCATTTTGACGATGGCGCGCTATCCTATCTTTTGTAGTAAGGTTAAGTTGGTAGGGCCGATTTCCAGGAAATCGGCCTTAGCCATGCCGAGCGACAGTGCTCAGTCAATGTTTCCAGAATGGAAACAGCTAAACCTAACCATGCCCAAGTCGCCCATATGGGTATCATGCAAAAGGAGAACTCCATGTCAACCAAAGAAATTGTCAATCGTCGTGGTGAGATTATTATTCCCGATCCGCCCCTTGCCCGCCTGCTCTTTAGTAGCACACGGCTGGCTTGGCTTTGGCTGATTGTGCGCGTCTACTTGGGCTATGAATGGCTGGAGTCGGGCTGGGGAAAGTTCAGCGGTGGCACTTGGGCCAGTGGCGATGCGTTGCGCGGCTTTTGGACCAACGCGGTTGCTATCCCTGAAAGTGGGCGGCCACCGATTGCTTTTGACTGGTATCGCGATTTTATTAGCTTTATGCTCAACCAGGGCTGGTATACTTGGTTTGCCGATGTCGTCATGTGGGGCGAGATTTTGATCGGCATTGCGTTGATCCTAGGGGCGTTTGTGGGGTTGGCGGCCTTTGGCGGTGCGCTCTTGAACTGGAATTTTATTATGGCGGGCACGGCTAGCACCAATGGCCTACTCTTTGTCTTGGCGGTTGCGTTGATGTTAGCCTGGAAAGTAGCTGGCTGGTATGGCCTCGATCGCTGGCTGTTGCCGCGGATTGGTACGCCTTGGTCATGGGTGGATGATAGTTGGTAGTTTGATTTCTCCGCCTAAAATCGCGGCGATGGTCTCTACAAGAAACGTGTGCTCATGGTCGAGCACACGTTTTGCCAAAGTTGTTACCGTATCATCTGCCAAGACGGGAATCCGCCGTTGTGCCAGAATTGCCCCATGATCATATTCCTCATCGACCAAGTGGATCGTAATCCCCGTTTCTACTTCGCCCGCGGCCAAGACTGCTTCGTGAATATGTGTGCCATACATGCCTTGACCCCCATAACGGGGGAGGAGCGCCGGGTGAATGTTGATCACCCGACCGGCATAGGCCGTCAAGGTTTGGGGTCCTAATTTGCGCAGATAGCCTGCCAAAATGACCAACTCTGTTGCATGGCGTTGGAGCGTTTGCAGGATGGCTCGATCCAGTGCCTCGGGTTGGGGATAGTGCTTACTGCTTAGGTGATAATGCGGGATGCCTTCCTGTGCCGCCCGCAAGAGCGCTTCGGCCTTGCTATTGTTGCTCATGACAACACAGGGCACTGCCTGGGGGAGATCGCCTGCTTTGCAGGCGTCTATCACCGCCTGCATATTGCTGCCCCGGTGTGAGGCAAAAAACGCTAAATTCATAGAGCTATTGACTTTCTCAGTTTTTTCTTGTGGAATGTGTTCGCTCTTACGCGGTTGACTATCATCACAGAGAGTTCGGATCCATCCGGCGGTCAAGAGCGCAAAGCGCCCGCGGGCGCTTTGCGCTCTTGGTGAAGGGCTTTAACTCTGCTTTTTAGGGCTAGCGATTGGGTTGGGTAATCAAGGGCAGAAAGAGCCGACTAAACTGGAGATCTTCCCACTCCGCGCCCTCGGCTAACTCTTCGGCAGTGGGGGGCGGTTCTGGTGCTATCTCCGCTTGCGTGCCGTTGATACCATCGGGAAAGTAGAAGATCGCTGCGTTGGTAAAGCCTTTCAACCCAAAGCGGCCACTGACCGCGCTGAGCTTGATGCGGTTGAAAAGGCGGCCATTGGCAGAAACCACATGTTCCCCAACACCCACTTGGCTTACCGTGGTTTCGCCCACTTGGGTGGCCCCATCGTAGAAGGTGACGCGTACCGTCGCGCCCGCGTTGGTGCCATCGATCCGCAATTGGGCCGCTACCCACTTCCGGCCCGCCACACTGGGCGCGTTCCCCAGCTTCAAGAAGAGCGCTTCCTTGCCGCGCACCGTATCGATGTTGTCATCAAACTCGCCAAAGGTGTAGACCCCGAGCCGCTGTCGCCCCACAAATTGACAAGGGAAATCACCACTGGCTGTGATCTCCAAGAGATTGGGATGATCAACATCAATATAGGGGCAACCGATGAGGATAAATTCCTTCTGTCCTTGGTAGATGATAAATTTTTTCAGAAGCCCGTTGAGGAATTGGAGGCGCATAAAGTCATTGGTGGTCAACGCGTTAACCGTCAGGGTAAAGGTGACACTGCTGCTGGCACCGGTGCTGTCGGTGGCGGTTATCGTTACCACCTGGCTCTCTGCCGGTGTGGTTGGCGTGAACGACCAATGCCACTGACCATTCCCCTGGTGCGTGACCGTGCCGACCGAGGCCGCCAAGGTGACGCCAGCGAGATTGGCATGGCTCAGGGTTCCCGTGTTGGTTGTCAGTTGGGTGGCATAGACCGTCACTTGTGGACTCTCTACGGTGAGCACCGGCGGGGCATTGAGCGCCAGATCGACAAGGACTGGATCATGATCGGCAATGCGGAAGACATCGGGCGCATAGAGGGTCGTTTGCAGATTGGCGGTCTTAAAGTCAGTGTTGTAATCCAAGACACTCGGTTCGTCGGCGTTGATGTGCCAATCACTTACCGCGGCGACCTTGCTCAGGAGAGTGGCCGAAGCCAACGCGTGATCGAGATAGCCCCACTGCCCATCAAAGACATAGGAATAGGCATCCGGCCCTAGGAAAGTCGCAATCAGGTTGGTGTAGCCAGCATTTTCAATAACGGTAATCGGATCTTCCTTGGCATAGGAATTGAGATCGCCAATGATCAGATTATCCGTTTCGCCCGTGCCGGTGGGATCACTCGCCAGCCAAGTGACCAAGGCCGTCGCACTATTGGCGCGCACAAGGTTACAGTTCCCCTGACCATCGCCCGCGTCCGGCGTATCACAGGCCGATCCTTTGCTCTTGAAGTGGTTGACGGTGACCACGATCCGCTCACCGCTAGCGTTCTCTTGGAAGGCTTGCGCCAGGGCAGGACGCGCCCGCGGCGCACTATCGCCGCCATTGACAAAGGCCACGCTGTTGAGCGCGGCTGTCTGGCCCACGGGCGTGACACTGGCTGGTTTGTAGAGCAGCCCCACCTTGATCGCGTCGGTGCCGAGGGCATTCACCTGGCCGGTGGCGGTATCGACATCAATAAAGGCATAGGTGCCAGGGGCAGTGGCGGCGTTGAGCTGAGTAACCAGAGTCTGAATAGCACTACTCGCACCATAGCCATCATTTTCAATTTCATTAATCCCCATAATGTCGGCCTCGGTGCCGATAATGGCTGCGACCGTTTTCGGCCATTGGCGGTCAAATTCCGCCTGGGCGTTTGCCCCGCGGCAGTCGGTGGTAGCGCCGCCCACCCCTTGGGTGCAGCCGCTAAAGGTATTGAAGAAGTTGAGCAAGTTCATGCCTGCCACCCGCAAGGTGCCTGCCAACGGGGGGGCCGTGGTGGGGCGGGGATGGGTCGGCTCAAAGTTGACAAAACCACCCAACGCATTGGTAGGACGCACGCGATAGGCATTGCCGCTGGCCGCATTGCCTGCCCACGTATAGGTCAAGACGCCGACAATGCCCGTGGCGCTATCGCCACCGCGCAAGGTGTTGCTGGCGCTCAGGGGATTGCCACCCCGCGCAAAGCGAATTGGATCGGGGTTTTGACTGTTGAGCTCATCGTCAATGATGATCCGATTGAGGTCGTTGGCCGCTTGTAGCGCCAAGGCCGCCGCGCCAGGGGTCGTGACATTGGTCGGCTGTTGGAGACGAGCATTGGCCGACATCACGACCTGCCCAAAACGCCCCAGTTGGAAATGTTCTGTCACATAGAGCGTTTGGGGCAACCGGACCAACATCCCTTCATACTGTTCTAGGGAGGTGGCCGAGGGGACGGGGAAGGTAATATCCACCGGCGTTACGGAGCCGGTGCCACAAATTGCCAAGGTGGTGACACCACTGAGCTGTGTTTGTCCTTGGAATTCGCTCGCTGTGCCAGTGACAATCACCAGATCACCCAGATTGACGCCGTTGTCGTTATTGTTAAAAACAAAGATCCCATCGGAGGTGGCGCTGTTGCTATCTCCAACCGGGTCTTGCAAATAAAAGCCGCGCAAGGCTGGTGTTGCGCCCTCATAATCCCCGATGACGACGCCTTTGGTGGTGACTACACCAGTGATGGCCGCGTCGGCCCCACTACCTTGGATGGCCGGAATGGTTGTATAGGGTTGGCTACAGAGTTCCTGAACGCCAAAGGTAACCGTGACATCGGCGGTCATCGCGTCCGGCGGATCAATACTATCTTGATCGGTGACATGCGCGGCGAGAATCGTCAGGCTACAAGCATCGCCCGGTGTGAAAGCCGCCGTTGGGTCGAGGGTGAAGGTCAAAGGGCCACCACTGACCGTGGCACTATGGGCCCCGCTCAGGGTACAGCTCAAGGTAAACCAACTTCCTGTGACATTCACATCTTCGTTAAAGGTGACCGTGAGATTGGCATCGGGCGCAACGGCTTGCGTGCCGTTGGCGGGGATGGTCTCTGCCACTGTCGGGGCTGTGTCGGTCACAACGCCACAGGGTGTTACTGGGGCGCTGCTATTGGTAGGTGTCGGTGTCCCGGCCGCAAAGTCATTGCTATTGTTGTCGGTTTCCGTACAGCCGTTTTCCAGCCGGGCGACAGAGGTCGTGTTATTGGTGCCGGAAGCCGCCGTCGTTTCATAGAAATTGGCGTTGCCCCACCCGACCAGATCGATGATCTGGGCTAGTTGCTCTGTCGAACAGGGGGTCGAACTACCATTGCAGGCGAGCCCGGTGGTGCTATTGACCAGGGCGACTTTGCCAGCACTGCCACTCATGTTGACCGTCCCCGTCGCGTCGGGCGTGGGCAAGAGAACGCCATTGGTCCCTCCTGCTAGCTGGATGAGATAGGTTTGGCCTGGCGCGAGCGAGCCACTGAGGGCTGTTACCGAATTGCCCCCAAAATTACCAGTGCCAGTGGCGCTGGCATATTGGATGGACCAACCACCGAGTGCGACGGTGGTTGTCCCGCGATTAAAGAGTTCGACAAAATCGTTGCGGTAGGGCGCGCCGCTGTTGCCACCGCCGCCATAGACTTCATTGATTACTACGTCAAGTGAGATAGCCGCGTGGGTAATGGTGGCTTGGCGCTGGCTCTGAAGGGCAATGGGTTGATCGATGATGGCTTTGTGGCTGAAGCGTGTGAACGACATTCCTTGGGCCCAACTGCTGGCCGGAAAGAGCCAGAGTAAAGTAAGGCCAAGCAAAAGGGGGAGCAAGTAGCGCCTCTGCTTGCCCGGCCTACTATCCATCGGTGGGTAAGCGACACCGGATCCTTTCCACGCCACAGAACGGTTGCTGGGATGGATTTTGCGCATAAAGCGGTCATCTCCTTTTTGGTGGTTAGCGGGGGCAATCGCGCTTGAATGAAGCAAATTTGGGCAGACGTGCACGGTAGAGTAGCGGTGCACGGTGGACGGGGGATTGATTGAGCAATGAACAACGCTGCGGATGAAAGTGTACCACGGAACGGGCTGTGTGAAACGCGAGTATTTCGCACAGGTTGCTGCTGCCCGACGGGACAGAGGCAGACACGATGTAAACGATTCTAGAGCCCTCTACCCTCATCGGAATGTAGTTCGCATTGCTAGTTTACAACCTCTCTGTTAACAACAGAAATCAGCAAAGTTTACCAATCTATTAAAGGACGTAGGTAAGAAGAGGGCGTTGCGCTTAGCACGATGATTTTAGCATGATGATTTTAGCATGATGATTACTGTGCGAATTGGCTTGGGTGATATTTGCTTGGTGAACCAATGCGTGATAGGATAGATACATCCAGATATTATTTGCAGTGCGGCTTTGCCGCTTCGGGGGAACTGCAAGTAGTATCTGGATTTTTTATTCCCGCGATTTTTGATGGGAGCGTAGTACACTGTTGATTAAGTTAGAAGTTACGCAGTTGATCAGCTTGACCAGAGACCTGACCGGTTTACCAAACCGGTCAGGTCTGGCCCAAGTGCGTAACTTTTAACTGTAATAGTCATACCGCGTAAGCAAACCGTACCGCGGGCTGCCTCGTTGAATCTTTTTTCGCTTCGCTGCGTATCATAGACCAGAAGATGCGTTACGCTGGTTCCCTGTCGTCCTGGGCATCAAGCGCCCTTCATCATGCTGCGAACCTTTACTCAACGATCTTTGTGATGCTATGACTCATCTCTATCAAGATGTTCTGTTTGCGCCGCTAGATGCTGATCTGCATTTAGAGCGGATTGCTGGCGGCAATGAAACTGAGGTCTACTGTACGGATGACCGCCGCTATGTGGTCAAAGTCAAGCATGAGGCATTCCCTACGCTAAGTGCTACCTTGACGGAAGTCATCGCTCGGCGCAAGGCTGCCCGTCGTTTTGCCGCTGTGATGGGGCCCCAACACAGCATTCCCAATAGTTTCCTCATCGCCAATGATAACCGGGGACAACCCCACTGGTTGATCATCCAACCCTTCTACGAAAATGCGCAACCGCTCTTTGCCGTGGACTATGCTCAGTTGGACGGGGCGGCGCGGCTCCACTTGGCGCGCCAACTGTTGAAGATTATCCGTCGCTCTGTGGCGGCCTATGGCAAGTGGGGATGGATGCCCGATCTCTATGGGCGTTCTAGCACTAGCCGCGACGAGCGTACACGTCTCAACCGCTGGTATATGTTCCCCTGGCGACTCTGGAGCTTCCTGATCCAACGCAATTTGTTGCGCGCCCATAACCTCATGCTGACGGCCCAACCCAAGGCGCGGATTATCTTGGTCGATTATGATCCGGTTACCCGGGGCAAGCTTTATCAACTGGTCTATTATCAAATGCGCCTTTGGCTCTTCTGGCGCGATCTCATTTTAATTGGCATCATGGTGATGACGGGGTGGGTACCTCGTCCATAAAGAGATGGCGCGCCTCCTCTTGCCACAATTGCCCCGCTACATCATGCCAGGTCGTCCTTACCCAGCGTTGCTTGATTCTATCTACGCGATAGTCGGATCTTCATCTGGTTAGCCTACTGCCGCGCCTGCTGTTCAGGGCGTGCGATAGACAGTTTACGGACTAACTTACGGAGGGCTTTGATAAAAGCTGTATGACTTTGTCATTTAGATGTAATGAAAAGCTGAGGTATTTCCTTGTAAAATAGGATGTAGTAGCATTGGAAAAATACGACAATTGACGTAAAATGTAAGCGTAACCTTATGTCAGTATATCCGTCATCAATAGTGAAATTACACCGGTGCTAACGAGCGTTAAGTCAGCAAATGGCAAGTTGTATTATTGAACCCCAAGGAGATGATGATGGGAAACAAATCACGCAATTCCAACTATGACATCTTGGACAAGATTTTAGCCGACAGTAATCCAGCACAGCGGGCGGGTTTTCCTTCTGTTCGTGACGATGAAAAAGTCGATGGTACTTGGATTACCTCGCAAGAACAATTTGATCGGTTACAAAAATCAGTAGATGATATTGAAAAATATCTACGTTCCTAATCAGCCTGGGGTTCATCGGTGTAAAGTGTAAGCTAGGCCATTCCTCCTGTAGGAAGCTATACTGTGCCACTCATAGCACGGTCCGTCGCAAAGTATCAAGAGCCGCCAACTCCTACTGCTAGGATTTAGCGTAATGACCTTCTGTCTTTAGATCCTACGCATACTTTTTCTGATGTGTCAACCATAATTGCTATCATCCCGTAACAATCCACAGATCGGTTTGGATGAAGGCAAATCGTCCAAACCCCCTACCCCAGAAGCGGCCCACCTATACAAAGGTGGGCCGCTTTGGTATGCTGCCGCCTGTGCGCAGAAAGATCAAGCCATGCGAAAGCACCAAAAATTCTCAGAGAAAGTAGACCTTTTGGTCGCTCTCTGGTAAACTGTAGCGATATGGCACGCAAAAAATTACAAGGGCAAGTTGCATTGATTACGGGGGCCAGCCGCGGATTAGGGGCTGGCGTGGCAGAACGTTTTGTACGGGCGGGTGCAAGCGTGGTGTTGACCGCGCGCTCGGCGGATGCGCTAGAGGCACAGGCCGAACGGCTTCGGCAATTGGGTGGCCATGTTTTGGCCGTTCCCGTCGATGTGGCCGATCCCGAGCAGGTCGGCGAACTGGTAGAACAGGCTATTTTAACTTTTCAACACATTGATATTTTGGTCAACAATGCTGGCGTTGTCTGGCCCATTGAAGAAGTGGCCGAAACGGACCCAGATGAATGGGCCTATAATCTTCAGGTCAATTTACTCGGCCCTTTCTACACCATCTATGGCGTACTGCCCACCATGTTGGAGCAGCGCTATGGTCGGATCGTCAATGTGAGTAGCGGGTTGGGGCGCACACCTATTCCCGGCCTAAGTGCCTATGGTGCTGCCAAAGCGGGGCTTGATCAATTGACACGCGTGCTGGCGCTAGAGGTTGCTAACACAGGCATCACGGTTAATGCACTGCACCCTGGCGTTGTCGATACCGAAATGCAAGCCGATTTACGTAGTGTCGATACTAGCGATAGTCGGTTAAACCTCCAGATGTTTCACGACTTCCAAACTAATGGGCAACTGACCCCACCACTTGTCGCCGCGCGTTTGGTCTATTGGATGGTTGGCCCCTGGAGCCAAAGTCGTTCTGGGGAAGTTTTTAGCTTCCGCGATGAGGCGTGGCTTGCCCAAGTGACTCAAGATCTCAACGAGAATGGTTAACCGACTTTGCGGCCTCTTCCCCTGAGAAGAGAGGTACGAACTATTCGGATGCGGCAGTTTTTTTGCTGATTGTATTCGTATTCGCTGATCCTCTTCGGTGCCGGGGCCTTTGCCTGTGGCAGAGCGTTTGGCATGGCACACCAATCTCCCCCAGCAACTTCCATCCCTGGCTGCATGGGAACTTCTCTTTCCCATTGTGGCGTTCCCTATGATCAAGCGCTATTTTCTTGGTGAAAACAGCCCGACACGACGGCGACCTTTATGTAAGCTTGTTGTCATTGCAACGATGGCGCACAAGTGGCATAAGAAGCTGTGTTTGGCTCGGGCCAGGATGCTTCCTATGCTTTGTTCTTGGTCTAAGGTGAATTGGTATGACAACTTTAACAGTACCTTCACAAACGCTACCTTCACAAACGCTACCTTCACAAACGCTACCTTCACAACCATCGCAGCTGCGTGACCCTAACATGCTACCAACTGATATCCGTGGTGGAGTGCACTATGACCTCCTGGCACCCAACAGCGTCACTTTTGTCTTTTACGCGCCCTTTAAGCCCTATGTCAGCCTGATTGGTGATTTTAATGGGTGGAATAGTCGCGCCCACCGCATGGTGACCGATGGGCGTGGGGTATGGTGGACAACGATTCCTCATCCAGGCGAGACCCGTTATGGCTATTATGTTGCCATTGATGAACAGACTCATGTGCGGGTTGGCGATCCCTATGCCACGCAAGTGCAATGGAACGATCAGGTGCCATGGGCCTATTTGCCAGCCCGTGTGCCACAATTTACATGGCACGACCAAGCCTGGCAGACGCCGGCGCTACACGAGTTGCTCATCTACGAGCTTTGTGTGCGCGATTTTGCCGGTAGCTGGCTGGCCAATCGGCCTCGCATGGGTACCTTTCGCACCCTACTTCCCTATGTCGATTATCTGGCGGAACTTGGGGTCAACGCGGTTGAACTGATGCCGATTCAGGCTTTTCCAGGCAATTCGAGTTGGGGTTATAATCCCGTCTTCTATTGTGCGCCAGCGCAGAGCTATGGCACACCCACCGACTTGAAGGCTTTGATTGATGCGTGTCACGCGCGGGGCTTGGCCGTGATTCTTGATGTTGCCTTTAACCATGCGTGGGGACAGCACCCTTATTATCAAATGTATCCACCCATGTATGGCCCCAAAGGGGAACACCTGGCCGATTGGAACCCCTTCTTCCACCATACGTCGCAAGCCGTCAATGGCTGGGGTGGCGTGGATTGGGATCACTTTACGGGGGAGACTACCCGTTATTTTCAGGATATTGTCCGCTTTTGGCTACGTGATTATCACATCGATGGGTTTCGGTTCGACTGGGTCTGTGGGGTGGACTATGACAGTCAGGACCCCATGAATCCTGGCTTTAATCCCTACCATGGGATTAGCGCCATTGGCTGGGCCGCGCGCCAGGAAAAGCCCGACTGTATTCTACTGGGCGAGTTTTGGCAGCTAGAGGGGACCAGCCCGGATAAAACGTCTGCTAAATTGGTGCATGATACACCGCTGGATGCTTATTGGAATGGCGACTTTCACCACACGCTGGATGATGTGCTGAACCAGCGGTGGGAATGGGAGAAGCGCGATATTTTCCGTGCCATTGGCGGTTTTCGGGATATGGGGCTGACCAAGGCTACCCAAGTGGTGAATTATTCGTGTAGCCATGATGAGGTGCGCCCTGAACATGAGATTATCTTTTATGCCCAGCGCCATATCGAACGCCCTTCTGGGATGAGTATACAACAGTTGGCGCAAGCCAAGGCGCTGCTTGGCCTTGTCGCGTTGCTGACTGCGCCGGGCATTCCAATGCTTTATGCTGGTCAAGAGTTTGGCGAAGATGCGCCCCGCACGATTGATTTTCAGCCCCTGCGCTGGGATAAATTGCAGCAACCCTTCTACCGGTCGTATTGGGAGCTGATCAAGCGCCTCCTCCTCGCGCGCCGCACACACCCGGCCCTAGCCAGCGATGCCATTCGCTTTTGGGACAACGATTTTGTGCATGAACAAGTGGTGCGCTTTGAGCGCACCTTGCCCGGCTCGGCACCTGCTTCGGCGGGGGGGAGCCGCCCCGATTATGTGGCCGTGGCGCTCAACTTTGGGGGGGCAATCCGTACCACAGAATTACCACTGCCCTGGCCTGGTCAATGGCAAGATCTGATCAGTGAGCAACTCTATTTAGTCGAAAACGGTTGTTGTCCACTTACGTTGGCCCCTTGGCAACCGGTGATCCTGGTTGCTTTCCCGCCCGTCACTCCGCGCCGTTGACAGACTACGCTATTATCTGTATGGAGATAAGACTTACCTTCGTCGAATGTACTCGCCAAAGTCGGTTAGTCACCTAGGCGCGGTCAGGTTCTCAAAATCTGACCGCGCTTGCTTTATGTAAATTCTAAACTTGTCACACTTTTCGCTCCACGCCTACACGATCGGACCCCACCTTTTCGGGCTAGGTACGCGTCGATAAGTGCCCTTTTTCACATTCCGAGAGATTGTTGCAACTCATCTGTGTCTGTATTACAATACTATTGCTTATCATCGGTAGGCTGTACTCCTGAGCTGGTAGCAACAAGCTGGTAGACTTATCTAAGGCCGTTTGCAGGTGTGCGTACCCTTGGCTGCGTTAAGTGATGCCCCCTACTTCTTCCTTAGATACCTAGCCAATACGCAATGGAGACAGACTGCTTAGTACAATCAGTGATGGCCCATAATCGCGTATTCATGCATAAATCAATGGCACAGGATTGAATTTATCCAGAGGATTGACTGTGGATAGGTCAGTCGCGTTGTGCGATGAGGGATTGCAAGGGGAAATGGGCGGAAGGTGGGCAAGAGAGCAATGGTTATCTTCAATATGAACTCAAGTGAGGAGTAGAGTATGGCAGTAATGGCACTGACGCAGTCGTCGATCGGCAAGAAAGTCATTATGGCAGTCACCGGGCTAATCTGGGTTGGCTATGTGGTGATGCATATGTATGGAAATCTCAAGGTTTTCTTTGGTGCCGAATATTTTAACCACTACGCAGAAGGGTTACGCGCTTTGGGGGAGCCGGTTTTTGGTCATCTTCACCTGCTTACGCTTGCCCGGATCGTGTTAGTGGGCTCGATCGTTGCGCATATTTGGGCTGCACTCTCCTTGACCCGCCAAGCACAAATTGCGCGGCCTCAGCGCTATGCTGTCACCAAGCGGGTGGAGGCGGACTATGCGTCGTTAACCATGCGCTGGGGTGGGTTGACAATTCTTTTGTTTGTTATCTTTCACTTGGCCCACCTCACTTGGGGCGTGCCGATACTTCATAATAATTTTATTCGTGGCGATGCCTATCATAACTTGGTGAGTGGTTTTCAAAATCCGATCAATGTGGGGATCTACTTACTTGCGGTGATAGCACTGGGTTTCCATCTCTATCATGGCACTTGGAGTATGTGCCAAACGCTGGGGATTACAAATCGCACGTTGACGCCGTCGATCCGTGCCGTTGCTTGGGCCTTAGCCATTCTTATTCCGGTTGGTTTCGCCGCTGTTCCGTTGGCGGTGCTAGTTGGCATTGTAACCTTGTAGGGTCTCCCCTCTCTACAAGCGCTGCATTATTGAGTTATACACGAGCTAGATCGCTCGCCTTACTGGAAAGAGAGACGCGCCTGTCGGGGCAAGGGTGCTACGAAGCTTTTCGTTTGTGGGGTAGAGCTGTAACACTACTGCAACAGGATAGCGTCAACAAGCGTTACTATCAGTTTGTTTTGTAAATTTGAGGAGTGTAGGATGGCTACATCGACATCGCCTGCGGTGACAACAATGCCGGTCTTTACCGAAGCAACGTTAAACGCTGGCATTCCTTCTGGTCCAATTGAGCAGAAGTGGGAAAAGCATAAATTTGAAATGAAATTGGTCAACCCTGCCAATAAACGTAAATATACCGTTATTATTGTTGGTACGGGTTTGGCCGGTGGTGCAGCAGCGGCGACTATGGGTGAGCTAGGCTACAATGTCAAGAGCTTCTGCTACCAAGACAGCGCCCGCCGCGCCCATAGCGTGGCGGCCCAAGGTGGGATTAACGCTGCCAAGAATTACCGCAATGACGGTGACAGTGTCTTCCGCTTATTTTATGACACCGTCAAAGGGGGCGACTATCGCGCCCGCGAGGCCAATGTCTATCGGCTCGCTGAGATCAGCAACCAAATTATTGACCAGTGTGTCGCGCAAGGCGTGCCCTTTGCGCGTGAATATGGTGGGATGCTCGACAACCGCTCTTTTGGCGGTGCTCAGGTCTCGCGCACCTTCTATGCGCGTGGGCAAACTGGTCAACAACTGTTGCTGGGGGCCTATCAAGCCCTTGCCCGCCAAGTTGCTGCCGGGAAAGTAGAGATGCATCCCCGCAGCGAAATGCTTGATCTGATTGTTGTCAATGGGCGGGCGCGTGGGATCATCGCGCGCGATATGGCAACCGGCAAGGTCGAAGCCCATTTAGCGGATGCGGTGGTGTTGGCGACCGGTGGCTATGGCAATGTTTATTACCTTTCTACCAATGCCAAGGGTTGTAATACGTCCGCCATTTGGCGGGCCTATAAGCGCGGTGCCTATTTTGGGAATCCCTGCTTCACCCAAATTCACCCTACCTGTATTCCCGTGGCTGGCGAAGAACAGTCCAAGTTGACGCTGATGAGCGAATCGTTGCGGAATGATGGGCGCATTTGGGTACCCCGCAGCGCAGATGATAAGCGCAACCCGCGCGACATTCCCGAGGGCGAACGCTATTACTTCCTGGAAGAGCGCTATCCTGCCTTTGGCAACTTGGTGCCGCGCGACGTCGCCTCACGCGCCGCGAAAGTCGTGGTCGATGATGGCTATGGGGTTGGTGAACTGAAGAATGGCGTCTATCTAGACTTTGCCGCCGCGATTGGTCGCCTGGGCGAGCCGGTGATCCGCGACCGTTATGGCAACCTCTTCGATATGTATGATAACATCACGGGCGAGGACCCCTACAAAGTTCCCATGCGGATCTATCCGGCTGTTCACTATACCATGGGTGGCCTCTGGGTGGATTACAATCTGCAAAGCACGATCCCTGGTCTCTTTGTGGTTGGTGAAGCTAATTTCTCGGATCACGGTGCCAATCGCTTGGGCGCTAGTGCCTTGATGCAAGGGCTTTCGGATGGCTATTTCATTGTACCATTGACCATGGGTAACTATCTGGCGCAGACCAAATTAGAGCCAGTTACCACGAGCCATGACGCGGTAAAGGAAGCGATGGCAACAGTCGAGGGACGGATCGGTCGCCTGCTCAAGATCAATGGCAAACGCACCGTTGATTCCTTTCACAAAGAGCTTGGTCAATTGATGTGGGACTATTGTGGCATGGGGCGCACCGCCGAAGGGCTACAGACTGCCCTAGAAAAAATTCCCGCACTACGCGCTGAGTTCTGGGAAAATGTAAAAGTGTTGGGTGGTAAGGACGAGTTGAATCAATCGCTCGAAAAGGCTGGCCGTTTGGCCGACTTCTTGGAACTGGGCGAATTGATGTGCTTTGACGCCCTGAATCGGAATGAATCGTGTGGTGGGCATTTCCGGGAGGAAAGCCAAACACCCGACGGTGAGGCACTGCGCGACGACGAGCACTTTGCCTACGTCGCGGCCTGGCAATATGCCGGGGATGGGGCTACACCGATCCTGAACAAAGAGCCTTTGACCTTTGATTATGTCAAACTCAGTCAGCGCAGCTATAAATAAACTGTGATACGCGCTGCGTGGCGCGCTCTTTGGCGGTGGTGCCATCGGCACTATCGCTGGGCTGGCTCACGCATGCTGTACCACATACTAGATAGAAAGTAAGAAAATCATGAAGTTACACCTGAAGATCTGGCGGCAAAAAAGCCAGAACCAAGCGGGCCGGTTGGTGGACTATGAGTTGGATGATGTAAGCCACGATGCGTCGTTCTTGGAAATGCTCGACAAGTTGAATGAAGAGCTGCAAAGCCGGGGGGAAGAGCCAGTTGCCTTTGACCATGATTGCCGAGAAGGGATCTGTGGTTCCTGTGGGTTGGTGATCAATGGCATCGCCCATGGTCCCAAGAAAGCAGTGGCGACCTGTCAGTTGCACATGCGCACCTTCAAGGATGGCGATACCATTGTGGTAGAGCCGTGGCGCTCGGCTGCCTTTCCTTTGATCAAGGATCTGGTGGTCAACCGCAGTGCCTTTGATCGCATTGTCGAAGCCGGTGGTTTTGTCTCGGTCTCAACTGGTTCTGCACCGGACGCCAATTCGATTCCTGTGCCCAAGAAGGTGGCTGATCTCGCCATGGATGCCGCGGCGTGTATTGGCTGTGGCGCGTGTGTCGCGGCCTGCCCCAATGGGTCGGGCATGCTCTTTACCGCGGCCAAAGCTGAACATCTCAACCTGTTGCCCCAAGGCCAAGCCGAACGCTATGACCGCGCGGTCCTGATGGTCCAACAACATGACCAAGAAGGCTTTGGCGGTTGCACCAATATCCGCGAATGTGAAGCAGCCTGCCCCAAGTCGATTAGCATTGACTTTATTGGCATGTTGAACCGTGACTACTATATCGGTGCCCTGACGGGGGCTGGCAAATCCCTAGAAAGCTCCGGCGGCGCTGGCTAAGCGCAGGCGCGCTGGCTACCTGTTTATCCCCTCTCTAGTTGGATAGAAGGAAAGAGGAGTGCGCTGACTTCCCTTGCAGAGGGGAGTCAGCGCACTCTTGCTGTTTTGCGCAAAGTGTGGGACTGGTGGCAGAATGGGTCAGATTACCTATGCTGAAACCAATGCGTTACCCACTTTTGCTGATTGTGCCGCTCTGGCTCTTGCTGGCACTACCTGCCCTGCAACCACTCTTTTCCTACGGGCTGACGGCTTCGTTTGATGGACGTACGCATCTCCTGCGCTTGGCGGCACTGGCTAGCGCCGTGGCTGATGGGGTCTTGCTGCCCCGCTGGTTGTCGGCCATGCAGCTTGGCTATGGCTATCCTGTCTTTAATTTCTATCCCCCCGGCGCTTATTACCTTGCCTTAGTTCTCAATTGGTTGGGCGCGACGCTCTATTGGGCCTATGCCGGGGGTTTTGTGCTGGCTGTGGTTGTGGCTGGCGCGGGGGCAATGATGTTGGCGCGCGATCTCTTCAACGCGCCAACTTTGCAGACGACCTCGGCCGCTGCTCGGTCAGAATCCCTTTGGCCGGTGTTGGTGGTGGGTGTGGCCTATATGTATGCGCCCTATCTGCTGGTCAATGTCTACATCCGTGGATCGCTGCCCGAAGCGCTGGCGCAAGCCTTGCTGCCGTGGGTGCTATGGAGCACCCGTCGGGTGTTGATCCTACCGCGTCCGCTGAGTTATCTTTTGTTGACCGCATTTTTTCTCGGCGGCTTGGCGCTCACCCACAGCTTGACCCTCCTCTTTACCGTCCCCTATCTGCTGGCCTATCTGTTGGTCATCTGGTGGACAACCGGGCATCGTTGGTCCAGCTTGGGTTGGCTGACATTGGCCTTGCTTGCCGCCATGGGGGTGAGTGCCTTCTTCTGGCTACCTATGGTGGTGGATCGACGCTATCTTTCGGAGGCTGCCTATGCCATGGCGCGTGATGGCTGGTTGCCGGACAATGTGTGGCAGTGGCGTAATTTTCTCGATCCCCACCTTTTCTATCAATATGATTTTGCCCGGCCTGTTCAACTTGGCTTGGTGCAACTCCTCCTGGCCGTGGGTGGCTTTCTCGGCGCACGGCGTTGGACGGGGCTCTGGCTTTTCTGGCTCTTGTCGGCCCTCATGGCTATGTTGGCCGTGGGGGCATGGACCTTGCCGCTGTGGCAGCGCTATGATTGGTTGGCTGCCGTTCAATTCCCCTGGCGCTTACTCTCGTTGGTCTCCCTCTCGTTTGCCCTGCTGGCGGGGGGCTGGCTCGCGCGTCTGCCTCAGGGCCGCTGGCAGGGCGTGGGGGCGTTGGTCATCCTCCTCCTCTTGATTGGCACGCAGCGCCCTCAATTTGGCGAGATCGATTTCTATTCACCGGCTAGTGTTCGTCTCGATGCACCCCTATTGGCCCAAGCCGAAGTGGAAAAAGGCGTGTTGACCGATGATCCGGCCAGCTCTGTCCATGAGTTTCGCCCACGGTGGCCGGCTGCGGACCTAACCCTGGATACGCTACCCACGGCTGGGCCACGCTTGCGCATAAGTCAGCTCCAGATCAGTCCGCTAGCCCTGTCAATGCGGGTCAACGTGCCGGTCACGACGACCTTGCGCTTTCAAGAGTTTTATTTTCCAGGTTGGCAGATTACTGGTCCAAACGACCAGCCACTGTTGGCCTATCCGAGCACCGATCTCGGGCTCTTAACCGTCCAACTGCCGCGTGGTGTTTACACCCTCCACAAGCAGTGGCAAGATCCGCCGCTCGCCAGCGGCGGTGCGCTCCTCAGCCTACTTACCTTGGCATTGCTGGCCCTCCTCTGTTTCGTTGCCCATCGTTATCGTTGGTTGGCACTCCTGCCTGCTCTCTTCTTCGCTGCTGGCGTCACGGCTTGGGTGCAGCAGCCTTCACTAGAACCACTCCAAAGCCCAGAAGAAGCCGTCGAAGGGTGGGGTGTACAGCTATTAGGTTTCCGGGTGGAGCCACTGCAAGCAGGGGAGATGTTGCTCTATTCCTACTGGTACGTGGCCGATCCGCCACCAGCGCAGCTCCAATTTCGGTGGCAACTCCGCGACGCAACAGGTGCAATTGTCCAAGATTATCTGCGACGCCCCTACTTTAATACCTTATCCGCGGCCAACTGGGCACCAGGTACGGTGGTCGATGATGCTGTGCAGTTATTGCTGCCAGAGGGCGAGGCAGATGGAACCTATCAGGTAGCTGCCGGTTTGGTCGTGAGCAACAGTACGGAGGCGCTAGTCTCCCCGGTGGTCATTGGCCGCTTGAACGCCGCCGAAGAAGCTGCCCCACCGCCGTCGCCCCATCAATTGCTTGGGGCCAAACTCGGTGACGCAATTGAATTGGTGGGCGCGGATTATGGGGTTGATGGGGATTGGACGCCGCCACCAGCCAACACACCTTTCTTGATCAGCCCCGGTCAGCGGCTGTCGGTGCGGCTCTATTGGCAGACCAATGCCGCGCTGACAGTTGACCTGCATGGCTTTGTGCATTTGGTCAATGCGCAGGAGCAGGTCATTGCTCAACAAGACCAAGCGCCAGGGCTAGACTTTCAGCCAACCACCCTCTGGCTTCCTGGGAATACCGTGATCGACGAATATCAGTTACAGCTTCCTGCGGATGCCGCCAACACACTCCTATGGCCGCGCGTGGGGCTCTATGACTTGCAAACACAAGACCGGTTGTTTGGCGTCGGCCCAGATGGTCAGCCTGTCGATGCGATTCCTCTGGCACCCATAAAATTCGTGCGCGATCGGCAACCATTGCCAGCCCATACCACAGGGCTGCGCTTTGGTGATCTAGCCGAATTGGTGCGCTTTACGGTGGATCTGCCAGCAGATGGTCTGGTGCCAGGCCGTGCATTGACCGTACACCTCACCTTTCGGAGTCTCACACCCACCCAACGCTCATTGACGCGCTTTGTCCATCTCTATCATCCCACCTTGGGCATGGCTGGCCAAGCCGATGGCATTCCGCAAGCTGGTAACAACCCCACTTGGTCCTGGCTGCCTGGTGAACTCATTGAGGAGGACATTGTCATTCCAGTGGCTGACAATGCCGCGCCCGGTGACTATAGCCTTGCCGTCGGTTTCTATGATCCCCAAGCCAATGGGGCGCGCACGGCTGTTACCGATCCAGATGGTCATCTCCTGCCCGATCAGCTGGCCCCGCTTACACCGGTAACTATCCACGCCCCTGTCAGCGAATAGGCCATGTGTCCACTACTCTACCTTTTTCTCACGATAGTCTCATCTTTTTCTATAAAAAGTAATGTTATACTAGGCCCATCGACGCAGCAGCTTGGCTAACTTTGGGACACCTCCCCCATGCTGGGCTGAAGATAGGAACTTTCTCTAACGCGATATGAACGAACGGTTTGCTTCACAAGTCGGCCTATGGCAACGACGCCTGACATACCTCCGCTCTTATGCAACGCGTACTGCGCCATTTGTCTCTGGGGTTGTTGCCACCTTTGTGGCGTTGCTGCTCTATCAAGCGCTCTTCCCGCCACTCCCCTCCCTGACTTTGACTGAGGTCAATCAATCCGTTTCGGCAACCCTCGCGGCCGCCACGCCAGCCCCGGCCTACTCTTCCCTTGTCTACCAAGCGATTCAGCCTTCGATTGTTCTAATCCAAACCCAACGGACCGGCGCGACTGACAATGCCGAAGACGAAGCAGACGAGGGCTACGGCTTGGGTACGGGGGTGGTGATCAATACCAATGGTGATATTCTCACCAGCCTGCATGTGATCACCGACGCCACGACCATTCGACTGACCTTTGCCGATGGGACCGAGGCCAGCGGCCAAATTCTAGCTACCCAGCCCGAGAACGACATTGCTGTGCTTGGTGCTAGTCAATTGCCGGAGCTTCTGGTGCCAGCGATTTTGGGAAACCCCAACGCTATGCGCATCGGCGATGAAGCCTATGTGGTCGGCCATCCCTTGGGCCTCTATGGCTCTATGAGTGCCGGTGTGATCTCTGGCTTTGATCGGACCTTCCGCCCACCAGACAGCGAACAACGCCTAAGCGGTTTGATCCAAATTGATGCCGCGGTTAACCCTGGCAACTCGGGTGGGCCGCTACTAAACCGCTATGGTCAGGTTGTTGGCATTGTCGCCGGGTTGGTCAATCCCACCGAAGAGAGCTTCTTTATTGGCATTGGCTTTGCCGTCCCGATTAATGTGGCTGGCGGTGCCGCTGGTCTGCCGCCGTATTAAGAACTAGGACTGTCCCACTGGCACACTGTCCTACGCGAAGAAGGAGACTCCCATGGACCAATTTCGCAATCCCGAGCAGGGGACGCTGATGGAGCGTGTCTTGTACGAGGTCAAGAAGGTTATCGTTGGTCAGGACCATTTGTTGGAACGGCTGGTGGTTGCCTTGTTGGCGCGGGGCCATATTCTCGTTGAAGGCGTGCCAGGGCTTGCCAAAACCATGGCGATCAAGACCTTGGCCGAAGCCATCGGTGGTGAGTTTAAGCGGATTCAATTTACGCCCGATCTAGTGCCTGCTGATTTGGTGGGCACGCGCATTTACAACCAGAAAACGGGTGAATTTAATACGGCCTTTGGGCCGGTCTTTACCAATCTGTTGCTGGCCGATGAGATCAACCGCGCCCCGGCTAAGGTGCAGAGCGCGTTGCTCGAGGTCATGCAGGAACGGCAAGTGACCATTGGCCGCGAAACTTTTCCCGTGCCCAAGCCTTTTCTTGTCCTCGCCACCCAAAACCCAATTGAAACCGAGGGCACCTATCCGCTGCCCGAAGCCCAAGTCGATCGCTTTATGCTCAAGGTGTTGGTCGGCTATCCCTCGGCAACCGAAGAATTTGTAATTGTGGAGCGGATGACCAGCGCGCTCCAGGCAGTGCAGAAGGTCTTAACGACCCACCAACTGTTGGCGCTACAGCAGGAAGTTGATAAGGTCTATGTCGATCCAGCGCTGATTGAATATGCGGTGAAGTTGGTGGCGGCCACACGGCAACCTAAAGAGATCGGCCTCAAGGAGCTTGCCCCCTACCTCACCTTTGGTGCTAGCCCGCGTGCTTCCATCAACTTGATCTTGGCGGCGCGGGCTTTGGCCTTTGTGCGTGGTCGCAGCTATGCCCTGCCCCAAGAGGTGCTCGACGTGGCCTTTGATGTGATCCGGCATCGGTTGGTGCTCTCCTATGAGGCGCTTTCGGACAATGTAACCGCCGACGATCTCCTGACCAAGATTCTCAATCGTATCCCCACGCCGGAGGTGCCACTGCATGAGTATACCAACCGCCACCGGAATAGCTAACGTAACGCCCGAACGTCTGCTTTTGCGCCTTGACTGGGAAGTGATCCGCCGTCTAGATGGGCTGTTGCAGGGTGACTATCGCACCCTCTTCTATGGCTATGGGGTCGATTTTGCCGACCTGCGCGAGTATCAACCCGAGGATGATATTCGCTATATCGACTGGAATGTAACGGCGCGTATGGATACGCCCTATGTTCGTCAGTATGTCGAGGATCGCGAGGTTATGGCTTGGTTTCTCCTGGATCTGAGCCCTTCCATGGACTTTGGGGCCATCCAAACGCTAAAACGAACCGTGTTGATCGAATTTGTGACAACGGTCGCCCGCTTATTGACCCGCCACGGTAATCGGGTGGGGGCGATCTTGTATGGCAACCGGGTGGAGCGCACCATTCCGGCCCGGGGCGGCCGCATCCAAGTGTTGCGTCTGATCAACGATCTGCTCAAACAGCCACCGGTTTCCCAATCCTCCCTTACAAATTTAACACCGATGCTCGAGGCCGCGCTGCGCACCATCAAACAGCGCTCCTTGCTCTTTGTCATCTCCGACTTTATTAGTGAGCCAGGCTGGGAACGGCATTTGAAATTACTCAACGCCCACCATGAAGTCCTGGCTATTCGCCTTTGGGACCCGCGCGAGGTTGATCTGCCCGATATTGGCCCGATCATTATGGAGGATGCCGAAACCGGTGAACAACTCTATGTGGATACGAGCGACAAGCGTTTCCGTCAACGTTTTCGGGAGGCGGCCCTGCAACGGGAAGCCGCGCTGAAAGACGCTTTTCAACGGGCAGGGGTTGATGCGTTGGCCCTTTCCACCGAAGAAGATCTCGTGCGTGCCATTGTACGCTTTGCCAAGTTACGCCAGTTGCGCCGCCGGTGAAGACAGAAGTCAGCGGACAGAAGTCAGAGAGGGCATGACCAATAACCAATAACCAATG
>JAHBVH010000026.1 GCA_019637645.1 Caldilineaceae bacterium | reverse complement strand
CCTTTGTCATTGGTCCTTTGTCATTGGTCCTTAACTATTAGCCATTGATTATTGATGATTCGTTCGGCCCTTTGCCATTGATTATTCGTCCTTAGACAAGCACCATACCCTTATGAATCGCTAATAAAAACCAATGACGAAGGACAAAGGACCAATGACAAAGGACCAATGACTACTCAACAACCTCAGCGCCAAGTGTTGCGACAGCATATTCAAGCAACGGATCAACGCCGTTATTTTCTTCGGTATGGACCGTTACCATATTGGTCAGTTGGGCGCGTTCGCCCATTTGGCACTCTAAGCGGATCGGGCGACTCAGGAGGGCCGACAGAATCCCGGCCACTTTATCCAGCGTTTCGGGTTCGGCCATCATGTCACGGGCAAATTGGTTGTTACCAAAAGCGAAAGCGACTGAATGTTCGGCCACGGCAATATCTTTGATACTGGGCAAGGTCGCCCATACGCGCATGCCACAGTTACTGCGCACGGCGCCCCGGAACTGCTCCCACTGGCTGCGCAGCTTTTGAATCGCCGCGGCATCTAGCGGTGGGGGCTCAGCCGGGGCAGGGGGCGCTTCCACTTTGGGCGCGGTTGGTTCGGCTATGGCAGGGGCCGCCACCGGTGTTGATCCAGTGGCCGACGTTGGCGTAGCCGATGCTGGTACAACACTGGGTTGCGCAGTCGGGATAGCCAGCATCGTCGGCGCAGCCACCTCCCCTTGTACGGCTTCGATCAAAGCCAATTCGAGCGGCAACTGGGGTTGATGGCTGCCTTTGAGCTCACTGATGGCTGTGCTAAAGCGTTTAATCGCATAAAGTGTCGTGGGCAAGGCAATTTGTTGGGCCTGCCGTTGCAGCAACGTCACCGTCTCGGCGGGTAGATCATAGAGCAAATTGGTGTCGCCCGCCATCTGTAAGACCATGAGCGCGCGCAAGTGTTCGACCACTTGGTGGCAAAACTCCGTAAGGCTGGCCCCTTGGGTCAGAAGCTGTTGGATCAAGAGCAGCCCCGTCGCCACATTCTTGGTTGCCATGGCATTGACCAACTCGGCGACGGCTTGGGTGCTGACGGCCCCCAAAGCCTGCTGGACTTGGAAAAAGGTCACCGTATCATTGCCATAGCTCAACATCTGATCCAACAAGCTAATCGCATCGCGCATACAGCCTTGCGCACTGCGCGCAATGGCGGCCAAAGCTTCTTGTTCCGCGCCAAAGCCCTCTGCCTGGGCAATCATCTGGAGATGAACCACAATTTCCGTCACAGTCAAGCGCCGTAAGTCAAACCGTTGGCAGCGACTCAGAATCGTGGCGGGAATTTTATGGGGCTCGGTTGTTGCCAACATAAAACGGGCATGGGGCGGCGGTTCTTCCAAAGTTTTGAGCAAGGCATTAAAGGCACTAATGCTCAACATGTGGACTTCGTCAATGATGTAGACCTTATAGCGCCCCTCACTGGGCCGGAAGCCGACCTTGTCGCGCAGGTCGCGGATGTCATCGACGCTGTTGTTGCTCGCCGCGTCAATTTCGATCAGATCTAACATGCGCCCTTCGCTAATCGCCACACAGGTGGGGCACTGGTCACAAGGGCGCTCGGCTTCGGGCGCTGTACAGTTGAGGGCCTTGGCGAGAATCCGCGCAATGCTGGTCTTGCCTGTCCCCCGCGGTCCGGAAAAAAGATAGGCATGCGCAACCCGCCCATCACGCAGGGCATTGCGCAAGGTCTGGATCACATGTTCCTGGCCGACCACCTGATCAAAGGTTTGGCTGCGCCATTTCCGGTAGAGTGCTTGAGCCATGAATGGTTGTCCATTGCGCATTACAGACGGTCTATCTGTCGATCTTCCAACCTGTAGTGTAACATTGATAGCGCGCTGCCGCAAGTATTTGGCTAATCTACGACCACCTGTGCTACAGGTGGTTGGATGTGCAAAATTTGACCAAATGTGCTATCATTTTCCGTATGGCCGACAAAATTATTAACACCTTTCAGCAACGCCGCCAGCTTGAACAAGCGGTAACCGATCTCGCCCAAACAACCACCGAAGCCGCGTTGGTGCAAGCCGTGCGTGTCATCGCACATACCTTTCCGCCGGAACTGATCCTCAATTTATTGGTCAAATATCTCGACACGCCCAACGGCCAACTGCGGGGCGGGTTGGGCCATTTGGCGGCGCTCTTGCCTGCCGAGGAAACGTTGCCAGCTCTGCGTAATGTGGTCGCTAATCGGCGGATGCCCCCCCAGGCCCGCTTGACCGCGGCCTCGATTGCCCAACGCTATCTGGGCACCGAATTGCCGGGCGCGTTACTCTCGGATCTCACGGATACCCAGGAGATTGCCTTTCAAAGTCTGCGCGAGGCCCTGGATGAAGCCCAGCGCAACCGCCATGTGTTGCTCGAATATGCAACCCAGATGGCGGAGCATGGCGAAGAGATTGCGTGGATGGTCATGGGGCTGCTGGATCGGATGCCGCCACGCGAGCGCGTCGATCTGTTGCGTTTGATCGCGCAAGATGGCCGTCCGCGGGTGGCACAAGAGGCACTGCAACGGCTGGAACGCTTAGAGAATGAACCAAGCGCCCAACGCGCGCTCTATACGCTCCAATTTGTCCTAACTGATGGCCTGAAAAGCCAAGCAGAACGGGCAATACGCAAGGCGCGCTTTGCTGGTATGCCCTATACGCCGCCGCCTGCCGACCAGTGGCGGGCGCTGCTGAGCCCCGCCGACCCCAATGGCAGCCAAAGTATTTGGCTCTTGTACCATCCTCAGCGCTCAAGCGAGCGAGGCATTTTGCTCGGCTATGCCTGGAATGAGCTGCTGGGGTTGACGCACTTCTTCGGGGCCGAAGCGTTGGACCGGACTGTGCTGCCGTCGCAACAGGCCATCGGCACCCTCGTCACTGTCACCATGGACAATGGCCGCACCACCACCATGTTGGAAGCGCCCTTTGACTATGGCCGCTGGTTGCTCCTGCGCGCCCTGCACCATAACCGCGCCGCGGCTGAACATGCCGATGCTCTAGTCGAATATAAGCTCTACAATGATTGGCTTTGGCAATTTGCGCCCCCGGTGGTTGATGATTGGTTGCGCACCTTGTGGGAAGATACCCCAGCCGCCGCGCCAGCAACGCTCGATTTGGCTCAGGCGACGGAACGCCTCTTTCAACATCCGGTGATGAGTGCTTGGCAACTACGCAATTGGGCGCTGTTGCCAGCGGCTGCCAAGAATCAACTGCCGACGCAAGAAATGGTGACGGCATTGCTGACCCAGATGGCAAAGTCACCGGATAATCTCCAACTTACCACTGCCCTGACCATTGGGCTGCGTGCCCAAGCTGGGTGGCTCTATGTGGCAAAACAAGCCATGTTAGCGGAACAGGCGCGTATTTTGGCCCAGCAGCTCCCCCACACCGCAGTGACCGAAAATCCAGTTTTGATTCATTTGTTGACCAACGCCCTCACCCAGGCACGCGAGCATTGATGGATCTTCTACCAATAAAAAAAGACTGCCCCACAGTGCAGACGCACAGTGCAGAGCAGTCTTTTTTGTGTGGCTTGGGGGTGGTATTAGAAAATCCCCAACTCATCTTTCGCGTCATCCGACATCATATCGGGCGACCAAAAGGGGGTCCAGGTGAGATGGACATTCACTTCATCCAACTCTGGGAAGGCACTGTGGGTCTCCCGTTGGACATCGGTGATAATTTGGGGGCCTGCGGGGCAGCCAGGGCTGGTGAGGGTCATGGTCACTTCGGCGGTGTTCTTCTCGGTGATCTCGACTGTATAGACCAATCCCAAATCGACAATATTCATCATCAGCTCGGGGTCGCGCACCCGTTGCTTTAAGACCGAAAAAACTGCTTCTGATGTTGCGTTGCTCATCATTACTCCTTTATCATCATCTCCAGGATCGTCGCGGCCTGATTAGGAGCCGGCAACGGGGATTTACACCGGCTGCTCGATCAGCACATCATCGCCTTCAATCTGCACCGCGTAGCTTTTGGTCGCTTCGAAGGCGGGGAAACTCAACGCCGCGCCGGTACGAATATCAAACCGCGCGCCATGGCGTGGACACATCACCTCGCATCCATGTACCACCGTGCCTTCGACCAACGGGCCGCCATCGTGGGTGCAGACATCTTCGATGGCATAGATTTCGCCCGCTAAATTAAAGAGCGCGACGCGCACATAATCGACTTCGACCAATTTACTGCCGCCCAGGGGAATCTCTCCCACGGTGGCGACTTTAATAAAATCACGCATGTCAACCTCAGCCTCAATTGGGGTGTGTCTAGGCCACCGCGCCCGACATTTTGCTGCCGCTACGCGCTTGGCAACCCATCCCTCAGGTTTATTCGGGCCATTCCTCCAGCCCCCATGCCCCGGCCTTGAGCACCTTGAGCGGCAAGAGGGCACATTTGAGCCGGACAGGGCCAATCTCAATCCCTAACAGTTCGAGAATGTACTCTTTGTCGAGTTGCCGTAGCTCCTCTAACGATTTCCCAACCACTTCTTCCATCAACATGCTGGCGGTCGCCTGGCTAATGGCACAGCCACGGCCATCAAAGGCGGCATCGACTACAATGTCGTTTTCAACCTTCAATTCAATGGTTATCTCATCCCCACAAAAGGGATTGTGATCATGGTGCTGGATATCCGGCGTCGCAATATGGCCTTTGCGCCGCGGGTGTTTGTAATGATCCAGAATTGCTTCGCGATAAAGTGCGTCCATCCTAAGCCTTCCTATCAAATAAAAAATTGGCCGGCTGATTCTAACGCAATGACCAGTTGGTCAATTTCATCCGTGGTATTATATAAATAGAAACTGGCCCGCGCACTGGCTACGACTTCATAGCGATCATGCACTGGCTGAGCACAGTGATGACCCGCCCGAATGGCAATGCCAGCCCGGTCCAACAGCGCCGACAGATCATGCGGGTGAACATCGTTGAGCGTAAAAGCAATCAAGCCACCACGCTCTGCTGGGCCAGGCCCCAAAATGCGCAACCCTTCCACCGCACGCAGCCGCTCATACGCATAAGCTGTCAACAATTGTTCATGGGCATGCACCCACTCCATCCCCACTTGGCTAAGATACGCGACCGCCGCGCCCAAGCCAATGACTTCGGCAATGGGTGGGGTGCCAGCTTCAAACTTATAGGGCAGTGCATTCCATTTACTGCCCGAGAGTTTTACTTCGCGAATCATGTCGCCACCGCCCAAAAAAGGCGGCATGGCTTCCAGGAGTTCACGTTTGCCATAGAGCACACCGAGACCGGTTGGGCCACACATTTTATGGCTGCTAAAGGCAAAGAAATCGACATCCAACGCTTGGACATCTACGGGCAGATGCGGCACACTTTGCGCGCCGTCCACCAACACCTTGGCCCCCACGGCATGCGCCGCCTGGACAAGCCGCGCCACGGGGTTGATCGTACCCACCACATTGCTCATGTGGGTAAAGCTCAACAGCTTCGTGCGCTCGGTCAACAGTTGGTCGAGCTGGGTGAGATCGAGCTGCCCATCGTCGGTGATTGGGATATAGCGCAGCGTAAAGCCCAGTTGATCGCGCAGGATCTGCCACGGCACAATATTGCTGTGGTGCTCCATCTCGGTGATCAAAACTTCGTCACCTGGCCCTAGATTCGCACGTCCCCAGGTGTAGACCACCAAATTAATGCTGGCCGTCGTGCCCGCGGTGAAGATCACCTGTTTGGGGCTCGGCGCATGGATAAAGTGGGCAACCTGTTCGCGCGCCGTTTCATAGGCCAGGGTGGCCTCTTCACTGAGCGTGTGCACCCCACGGTGGACATTGGCGTTATACCGTTGGTAGTAATCCTGGAGGGTTTGCAAGACCGCCGTCGGCTTTTGGCTGGTGGCGGCGTTATCGAGATAGACAAGTGGATGAGCGCCGACGGCGCGCTGCAAGATGGGAAAGTCTTGGCGCAGGGTCAATGCTCGGGCTAGCGTTGGATTTGTGTTCATGGTTTTATCGGTTCAAGCGGTAAGCTGGGCAGATCTTGTCATGGGGTTGGCTCTGTGGTTTCCACAACTCCCAACGCAAGACGCTGTCAAGTTTTCAAAACCTGACAGCTCTGCCCAGCTCTCAGTAACTGCGCTTAGCGTTCGATTGGCAAACGGACGCCGTTGCCCCATTCGGTCCAAGAGCCGTCATAGTTGCGGACTTTGTCATAACCAAGCAAATAGGTGAGCACGAACCAAGTGTGGCTGCTGCGCTCGCCAATGCGGCAGTAGGCAATCACATTATCGCCAGCCTTGAGCCCTTGCTCCCCTTCATAGATGGCGCGCAGATCATCGGCGCTCTTGAAGGTGCCATCGGGATTGGCTGCCCGCGCCCACGGCACATTCTTGGCGCCAGGGATATGCCCACCGCGTAACGCCCCTTCTTGCGGATAATCGGCCATATGCAGCAATTCGCCCTTATATTCGCCGGGGCTGCGCACATCGACCAATTTGCCACTGACCTCTAGATGGGCCAACACATCATCGCGGAAGGCGCGGATGGGGCTGTCGTTGCGGTTTTGGGCTACATAGGCAGAGGTGGAATAGCTGGGGACTTCGCGGGTCAATTCACGACCTTCGGCCACCCACTTGGCGCGACCGCCATCCATCACCTTGCCATTGGCAAAGCCAAAGAGTTTGAAGACCCAAAAGGCATAGGTCGCCCACCAATTGTTCTTATCGCCATAAAAGACCACCGTGGTGTCCGCGCCAATCCCATTGTCGCGCAGAAGCTGCTCAAATTGCTCTTTGCTGATGTAATCGCGCACGGTGGCGTCATTGAGATCGACGTGCCAATCAATTTTCACGGCACCCGGAATGTGGCCGGTGTCATAGAGTAGAATATCCTCGTTGCTTTCCACTAGGCGGATATTGGGGTCATTCAGATGTTCTGCCACCCAGGCTGTGCTGACGAGTACTTCCGGATGGGCGTAGCCTTTACTTTCGATGCTCATTGATTTTTCTCCTCTTGTGTCTTACTTGTCGCTTTGTTTTACGTGAAAGCCGGTGAAATTTGGCAATTAACTGTATACATCCGACCAGGATAGCCCTAAGGATCAGTCCAATCCTTAGGGCTTGCTACAGATGCAACCGGCTTCCGGTAACAGCGGACACAAAAGGCGATCATGAACTTGCATCAATCCTGCTCCAATCTTTGGCGGTGTAACACCATTTGTATAAGGGGCAAAGAGCGCTTCGCCCACCGCTACAAACCTCCGGCTACGCCCTGTTTTGACAGGTACACCTGCTGTGATTTATACCATCTGGTAGTATAGCGCCTTTAGAAGAAAATGGCATCTTCTACCCCGTAGAAAATGCCATTTCATTCCTCGTTGGTTGCCCTGTACGGTTCTACTTACCCACCGATTTTACGCTCGATGACACTCTCTAATTTTCTGACCACGCTCTCCACCGGCACCCGATCGAGCACAGCTTGGAAAAAGCCTTGGACGATCATGCGTTCGGCTTGGGCACGGGAGAGGCCACGTGCCATAAGGTAGAAGAGATATTCATCTTCGACTTGGGCCGCGGTCGCGCCGTGGGTACAACGCACATCGTTGGCTTGAATTTCCAACCCAGGAATGCTATCGGCGCGCGCCGTGCTATCCAAAATGAGGTTGCCGTTGCGCTGGTAGGCATCGGTGCGCTGCGCACCGGGCAAGACCTGAATCTGCCCCATGTAGATGCTCCGCGATTGGTCTTTCAACGCGCCATTAAAGAGTAGATCGCTAAAGCAGTTCGAAACGCGATGGATCTGCAAGGTCTGGTGGTCAATATGTTGGCGACCGGTGGGGAAATAGATCCCCAACAACTCCCCATGGCCACCTTTGCCATTCAGATCTAGATCGAGGAACGCTTTGGTGAGGCGACTGCCCCAACTAACCTGAATCCAGCGTAGGTCGGTATCTTTGCCCATCACGGCACGGCCTGTCAGGAAGTTCCAAGTCGAATGGTCAAAGTCCTGGAGGTTCATGTAACGGACAATGCTGTTGTCCTTCATGATAATCTCGACCACACTGCTTTGGAGGGCATCTTTGCCACCGATCAGATCATCGACCACGGTGACTTCCGCACCTTCGTCCGCTACCAACAGCGTGTGGTGATAGCCGCCCACGCCGATCCCCTGGTTGAGGATTACCTGTAAAGGCAGTTCGACCTTGGTATTTTTCGGTACATAGATAAAAGCACCTGTATCCCAAAGCGCGGCATGGAGGGCCGTGAATTTATTGTGTTCGGCCTTGACCGCTTGGGTCATAAAATATTCTTGGACCAGCGCCGGATATTCGTGGACCGCGGATTGAAGGTCGGTGAAGATCACTTCTTTGTCCAGCAAATCTGCTTTGGTGGCCCGATAGCGCACCCCGCCATCTGCAAAAACGAGGCTGGCCGCGCTATCCATTTCCGCTAACTCATCTTCGATCTGGCTAGTAAGCTCGCTGCTAGGATCTGCTGACGGTTGGGCAAAGGGTTGGAAGCGTTCCAATTTGAAGCCCGTTAACCGCGTGCGCCGCCAATCTTCGTCGGTAGCCTTGGGCCAGGGGAGGGCTGTAAAGGTCTGCCAAGCGGCTAGCCGCTTTTCTAACATCCAGGCCGGTTCATGCTTGGCTGCCGAAGCGGCGCGTACTGTCTCTTCGGTAAAGCCGGCTGGCTTTGTATCGGTATGATGACCATTGGTGCCATTCACACCATTGATGCGCTCAATGCGCGGTTCTTTGATTAATACAGTCACGTTCATCTCCCTGTTAGATTTTAGATGGTAGCCGCCAGCGACGGTGCAATGAAAGCAGCAAGAGCCGCCAAGCGCTACCATCGGCCATCATTAACCGATACTGCCTTCCATTTGCAGTTGGATCAGGCGGTTCATTTCGACCGCATATTCCATCGGCAGTTCCTTGACCAGCGGCTCAATAAAGCCACCGACGATCATGGCGGCGGCTTCATCTTCGCTAATGCCGCGGCTCATGAGATAGAAGAGCTGTTCTTCCCCGATCTTGCTGACCGAAGCTTCGTGACCAACGGCGACGTTGTCCTCTTCGATCTCAATATAGGGATAGGTATCGGAGCGGCTTTCTTCGTCTAACAATAAAGCGTCACAGACGACACTGCTCTTGCTATGGTGCGCGCCCTTGGCAACCTTGAGCAGGCCACGATAGCTGGCGCGGCCGCCATCCTTGCTGATCGATTTGGAGACAATTTTGGAGCTGGTATAGGGTGCGCCATGCACTACCTTCCCACCCGCATCCTGATGCTGCCCATGACCGGCAAAGGCAATGGAGAGAATCTCACCATGTGCTTTGGGGCCCATCATGTAGACGGCAGGATATTTCATGGTCACTTTGCTGCCCAGGTTCCCATCGATCCATTCCATGGTCGCGCCTTCATAGGCAACGGCCCGCTTGGTCACCAAGTTAAAGACATCGGTGCTCCAATTTTGGATCGTGGTATAGCGGCAGCGCGCGCCCTTCTTGATGATGATTTCGACCACGGCGCTGTGGAGGCTGTTACTGCTATAGATGGGGGCGGTACAGCCTTCCACATAGTGGACGCTGGCACCTTCCTCCACGATGATCAGGGTGCGTTCGAATTGACCCATGTTTTCCGCATTGATGCGGAAGTAGGCCTGCAAGGGAATATCCACATGGATACCCTTGGGGACATAGACAAAGCTGCCCCCGCTCCAAACGGCGCTATTCAAGGCTGCGAACTTGTTATCCGCGGCAGGGATAATCGTGGCAAAGTATTCACGGACAATGTCTTCGTGTTCGCGGAGGCCGGTGTCCATATCTAAGAAGACGACCCCGATCTTCTCCCACTCTTCGCGTAGGCTATGATAGACCACTTCGGAGTCATACTGAGCACCGACGCCGGCGAGGAATTTGCGTTCGGCCTCGGGAATCCCCAGCCGCTCAAAGGTGTTCTTGATATTTTCGGGTACATCATCCCAGTTTTTCTCAGCACCCGCAGAAGGCTTCAAGTAATAGAAAATGTCTTCAAAATCAATCCCACTCAGGTCCGCACCCCAGTTGGGCATGGGTTTGGACAAGAAAATATCCAACGCCGCGTGCCGGAATTGGCGCATCCAGTCGGGTTCATTTTTATGATCCGAAATTTGGTCGATCACCGCATGGTTGAGACCCTTTTCGGCTTTGAAAACGGCGGCCACGTCATCGTGAAAACCGTACTGATAGTCTTGTTTAACTTCGCTTAAATATTCTTGATCGGATTGCGTAGCCATATTGCTCTCCTTTGGTAGCTATTCTGAAATTCTCTGTGGCGAGCATTCCTAGTGGCGCATCCCGTCGCGTCACAACCAATTTCCAGGATGCTGCTTCGTCCTCAAGCGCCAACCATGTCGGTGGCGGCGTGCTCGCTTGCGTCGCCTACGCGGCTACGGGTTCAGCACCAAATTCCGCTTCCACCCAACCATAACCGCGTTCTTCTAGTTGTAACGCAAGTTCGATCCCACCGGTCTTGACAATGCGGCCACCATAAAAGATGCTGACATAATCCGGCTTCACATAGTTCAGCAGGCGCTGGTAGTGGGTAATCATCAGAAAACCCCGCTCTGGCGTGGCCAATTTATTAATTCCATCGGAGACAACCCGCAGGGCATCGATATCGAGGCCGGAATCAGATTCATCTAAAATCGCAAATTTGGGCTCCAACATCGCCATCTGTAAGACTTCGGTGCGCTTTTTCTCACCACCGGAGAAGCCATCATTCAGATAGCGACGGGCAAAGCTGGCATCGACGTTGTATTCCTTCATCTTGTCATTGAGCTCGCGCCGGAACTCGCGCATGGGCATCAAATTGCTGCCGATGACACCGTTGCTATCGCCTTGGTTGCTATAGCCACGTACATTGGAGACGGCGGTGCGTAAGAAGTTGGCAACACTCACGCCGGGGACCGCAACCGGATATTGAAAAGCCAAGAAAATCCCGGCTTTGGTGCGTTCGTCGGCTTCTAAGCCGATCACGCTTTCGCCGTCAATTAAAATATCACCTTCGGTCACCTCATAATGGGGATGACCGGCCACCACATAGGCCAAGGTTGATTTACCCGAACCATTGGGCCCCATCATGGCGTGAATTTCGCCGCTGCGCAGCGTCAAATTGACGCCCTTTAAAATTTCAGTGCCCTCCACGTTGGCATGGAGGTTGCGAATTTCGAGAACACTCATTTTGTTCTACTCCTCACTTGCTATCACAAAGCGGATAACGTTTGGGCTCATCGTACCCTGCTGCGGCTCATCCTATCATTGCGCCTGCAAAGCGCCGGGATGACCTGCCGACGATGAGCAACAATCTCTGTGTAAAACGGACCCTTTATCATGGGCCTTGCGTAACTGGATAATCTTTAGGTACTCGCAGCTACCGTAATTTTCTGGAACTGACAGTTCCAAGGTATTTAAGATCGGTGTGACTCGGTATGACTTGGTATGACAACGTAAGCTGTATACCAACGGTCGCAATAAGCTGCCACCGTTGTCAAGTTGATTATACTCACTACATAGTTGCTACTCAGTAACATCAACCGATATAACGCCGATATAACGCTATGTTTGCTGTGCGCTCGGCTCTACCCTTGCTCTGCAGAGCGTACTTCAAAAGAACAACTCCGGTGACCATCCATCATACAGTTTGTCAAGCTGACATCCGAGCCCAACACCTGACGCACCATGGCCTTATCCATTTCACAGATCTCACGATGTTCCTGTGCCAGTTCACGATAAGGACAGTTGTAGGTGTGGAGAATGATGATATCCTCATCATGGTTATTGACGGAGGTTAAGACCCCACGGTGGTGCAAGGCCGTGGCCAATTCCTCGACGCGTTCCTGTAGAATGTCCGAGCGGACTGAGGAAGAGTAGCGATTTGCTAGCCGTTGACTCACGCGTGTTAACAACCGGTTTGTTTGTTCCTTGCCCTCAAGGGCAAAGACCTCTTCCAGCAGGGTCAAGGCCAAGTCATCACAATGGCAAGCAAAGAGCTCATGCACCCGTTCTGTGATGGTGTACGTATGGTGGGGCCGCCCAACGCCGGTATGTACCGCTTTACGGACAATGTAGCCCTCTGCCTGTAGGGTTGTCAGATGCTGGCGTACGGCGGTTGTTGTAATCCCGAGTAATTGCTCCACCTCTTTAATAGTCGCCGACCCATTGCGTTGCATGTATTCTAAGATTTGCCAGGCCGCTGTATCCCGATTTTGATAGGTACTAAGTGACATGGAATTCCTTTTGCTACTTCTGACTAAGCTACTGATCGATTGAAGACATATCCACAAAACGTTACTGCTTGCTGACAAGTATACGTCACAGGAACAATTTTGTCAAATAAAACTGTTTTAATGCTTTTATATATCCAATGTATCCAAAACACAGCTTGAGCCATGGCATGGCCAGCCAATAAAAAAGCAGGAGCCAGTCATAAACTAGCCCCTGCTTGCCAGAGAAGTAGGAATGGGTAGAAAGTTGTTTGGTTTTGTTGGCTAGCTTGAGACGGGCGGCAATGGCGCCATAAACGCATGCCGTGGCAAGCGCCTTGTCAAAGCATCGCTAGGCCAAGGCGACCTTATATCTGACAGGTTTTTAGAAATCGGTCGGGGGTGGAGATGTCATATCGGTTTTTCAAACCGTTTCTGAGAATATGGCGGAGCGTGTGCTCTAAGTCATGGAGCGAAAAAGGTTGGCCCAGCATTGCCTGACACATCTTTTTTAGGCGTTGTACCAAGGGATGATCTTGATCTTCGCTGGTGTGTAAGACCAATGGAATTTGAGAAGTTTCCGGCTTGGCTTGTAGAAGGAGGGCCATCTCATAGCCATTCATGACCGGCAGATGAAAGTCAAGCAGAATCAGATCTGGCTGAATGCCCTGCGCAATTTGGATTCCTTCCAGCCCATTCATGGCTGTGAGCACCTGCCACTCGGGATGAAAAACTTGTAAAATATCGCAGAACATTGTCAGAAGGAGTGGGTTGTCTTCAACCAAGAGGATTGTGGTGCTCTTTCCCATGCAAAATCTCCTGAAAATTTCCTACGGTGAGTGATTATCGTAGGGTAGGCTTGCGGTGTTGTGACAACTGGGGCGGCTACACCGTGTATCCGTAACCAGGGCTAGCCTGCATTGCAAAGCATGCTACCTTAGCCTTTGCGTCTACGCTGTTGGCGTGTCGCTTGCGCGAGCATAGCTTAGCCTACCAAACTTTGCTTAAGCTAAGCTGAATGAATTCCTAAAATTTGCTTAATCTACCGAGACCGCATCCAGGCCATTAATGGTGGTGCCGACCAGCCACTTCGCGGACGACATAGATCGGCTTATTCTGACTTTCGTGGTAGGTGCGGATGATCATTTCGCCGAGCAAGCCCATGGTAATCAGTTGGACACCGATCACCACCAGGAGGACGGCAAGGAGCAACATGGGGCGGCCACCGATATTCGCGCCCATAAAGATCTTGAGAAGGGTCAGGTAGAGGCCAATGACAACACCACCGGCGGCGGAGAGTAGCCCCATGGCCCCAAAGACATGGATCGGGCGGGTGGAGTAGCTGCCCAAAAACCAGACCAAGATCAGATCGAGCATGACACGCACCGTGCGGCTAATGCCATATTTAGAACGCCCGAATTGACGTGCCCGATGATTGACCGGCACCTCGGCCACGCTACCGCCCACTTGGCTAGCCAGCGCGGGAATAAAACGGTGCAATTCGCCATAAAGCCGCACATGTTGCAAGACATCGCGCCGATAGGCTTTGAGCGAGCAACCATAGTCGTGCAACTGAACATCGGTGACATTCGAGATCAATCGATTGGCGATCATCGAAGGCAATTTGCGATCCAAAAAGCGATCTTGGCGGTTGATGCGCCAGCCACTGACAATGTCATACCCCTCATCGATCTTGGCCATGAGCTTGGGCACATCGACTGGATCATTTTGCAAGTCAGCATCCATCGTGATCACAACCTCACCGCGCGCATAGTCAAAACCGGCAGAAAAGGCCGCGGTTTGGCCGAAGTTGCGGCGCAGGCGAATGACCGTCAGGTGGTCATCTTCGGTGGCCCATTCGTGGAGCAGGGCGTAACTGCGATCTTTGGACCCATCATCGACAATGATCACTTCATACAGATCACCATAGGGCGCGAGGGCCGCCGTCAATGCCGTCCGCAGATGGGGGATACTCTCCTCCTCGTTATAGAGGGGAATCACCACCGAAATGCGCAAGGGCTTCAACGGTGTACGCTCAACGTCGTCAGCGGGGATGGGATAGAAAGTGGAAGTTGCCATGAATGTCTTTACCTTCGAACCAGGATCAATTGCCGATTTCCGCTCTTCATCATAACGCGTATCAAGCCAAACGTCCAAGTGCTAAAGCGAATGGCAGACAAAATTGGAAATGATGACAGCATAATGGCTGGGGATGTGTATCCATTGATACTTGCCAATTTGTTTCGGTTAGGTAAAGAGATGATCGACGGCATAGGGTAAGCCATTGGGCCAAACATCTTGCGCTTCATAGCCGATAATGCGCCGCGCCGGTTCCAGATCGAGCCGTTCAAGGTGCAAGGGCTTGCTCGTAGCAAAAAGCGTGACACACTCACCGGGCGCGGGGGCTTCGGCTTCGACACAGCGCGCATGAAAGCGATTCGAGTCGTTATGGCTAAAAAAGACATCGGGGCCAATCCGGCTTTCGAGGAGGCGTTTGGCCTCGTCGGCATTGCGGGGTAGCCAGCCAATGCGGACATTGATCACCGAAAGGTGATGCACCCGTGCGTACATATCGCCCATAACTTCGGCCCAGACTTTGGTAAGTGCATAGTGATTAACCGGCTTGGGGCCATCTTCGATTTTGATCGTTTCGTCGGTGAAGCCATGGCCGCTCACCGTCTGCAATGTGCTGGCTAATACCAAGCGCTTTACGCCCAAATCTTTGGCCGCTTCACAGATGTAATAAAGCCCCACCACATTCGGTTGGAGCAAAACATCGATAAAGTCGGCGGGGTTGGGATAGGCTCCCAGATGAATGATGGTATCCATCCCTTCAACGGCCTGGTAGACCTTCGCGCGGTCGTTCAGATCGCCCATGACATAATCTTCTAACCCTGGTGAGGGGCGGCGGGCAAAGCCGCGCACATAGTGCCCGCGTTGGCGGAGATGTTGGCCCAAGGGCTCGCCAATCGCACCAGTTGTGCCTGTGATCAGTACGCGCTTGGGGTGAATCGCTTTTTCCGTCATGATAAAAACTTTCCTACTTGATAGGCGTTACGCACTTGGACAAGAGCTGACAGGTTTGCAAATCTGTCAGCTCTCTGGTTGTACCAACCAACGGCGTAAATTCAATCTAAGAACGAAGGGCGCAACGCTCACTCGGCAAAAGAGGTGGTGGCAACCGGGGCCAGCCCACGCACAAATTGTTGGGCTTCGCGGAAAGTAACCAGACGTTGTTGTTTTTCATCCCATAAGGTTAGAAAAACGGTCTGGAGACTGCTGCGCAGGGTCAGTTGCGTCACCTGTTGAAAGATGGGATTTTCTTGATGACAGGTTTCTAAATGGTAGTTGGGAATCCGCGGGCTGAGGTGGTGAATATGGTGAAAGCCAATATTGCCTGTAAACCACTGTAAAAGCCGGGGCAGCTTATAATACGAACTGCCATGCATGGCGGCTAGGGTATAGTCCCAGTGTGGCGTATGTTCCCAATAGGTCCGTTCGAATTGATGTTGGACATAGAAGAGCCAGGTCCCAACACTGCTGGCAATCACAATGATCGGCAGCAAAATCAGGAGCACATTGAGCGCACCAATCAACAGGCTGGCCCCCGCCCAGAGCGCTGCTAGGGCCACATTCGTCCACCAAACCGAAGCTTTTTCGCCATGCCGCCACGTATCGGGCGCACCAAGGGTCAAGCGGCTGAGAATCACAAAATTAATGGTGGGTGCAATCACAAAGAGGAAAAAGGGGTTGCGAAAACCGCGATAGAGCAAGCGGCGCCACCAACTGGCTTCATAGAATTCCTCAATGGTCATGGTCCAAATATCGCCAATCCCGCGTTCTTCTAACTCGGCATGATGCGCGTGGTGAACTGCATGGCTCTTCCGCCAATATTTATAGGGCACCAGTGTAAAGAGGCTACACGCGATCCCCGTTAGTTCGTTGGCGCGGCGTTGCTTAAAGAACGAGCCGTGACCACAATCATGTTGAATAATAAACATACGGACCAAGAAGCCAGCCGCCGGCAGGGCCAACAGTAAGGTCAGCCCATAGTGAATAGATAGGCTAAGATACATTAACCCCAAACACAAAAAGAACCCCCCAAAGGAGTTCGCCACTTGCCATAAGCTTTTCCTCAAATTGGGCTGTTGATACTGGGCAACCAATTTTTGCCAGCCCGTGTAACCACCAGCCGACGCTTGCAATTGTTTGTTCATTCAATCCTTTTGTTTCTGCTAAGTGAAATGGGTTCATGGGGTGATTACGTAGTGGGGAGGAAACGAGCACGAATCACCCACTTGACTGTTCTAGCTCATACCGCTTGCGGTGCCTCAATATACGTTGAAACGCCTTCTTCGGCAAAAATTTGATCGATTGTAGCGCGATCTTCTGGAGTCAGCCGCCAATCGGCGGCGGCCACATTTTCTTTCAACTCTTTTTCATTCCGCATGCCCACCAGGGCTACGGTTACGGCTGGATTGCCCAGCACCCAAGCGATCGCCAACTGGGCCACGCTCTTGCCATAGCTGGCTGCCAGCTCTTTCAGCCGAGCGGTGACTTTCAACTCCTTGAGAAAATTATCCCGCTGAAAGAGGGGCAAGCCAAACGCACTACCCCCACTGCGCCAATCCCATTCCAAGAAGACGGTTTCTGGTGTAAACGCGCCGGTGAGCAGGCCAAAGCCGAGCGAGCCATAGGCCATATAGCCAATGCGGTTCGCCAAACAATAGGGCAGAACCTCTTTTTCCATGCGTCGATCAAAGAGATGATAACCAACTTGATTGGCCGTGAGTTTGCCGTGTTTCTGACATTCTTCCAGCATGGGTACGGTGAAATTGGAAACGCCATAATGACGGATCTTGCCATCCGCCTTGAGCTTTTCCAGCGCACGCATGGGCTCTTCAAAGCGGGTATGGTGATCCGGCCAGTGAATCAGCATGAGATCAAGCACATCTGTATTCATCCGCTTGAGACAGCCTTCTGTGCGCTTGATAATATATTGCTCACGCGAGCTGCGCCCGATGATCTGGTTCTCTTCGTCGTAGACAAAGCCCACTTTGGTCACCAACACAATCTCTTTGCGGCGCTGCCCGAGCGCTTGGGCGAGCAGCTCTTCGGCATGATAAGGGCCATAGACTTCGGCAGTGTCAAACAACGTAATGCCATGATCAATTGCTTGATTGACCGCCCTGCTGGCCTCTTTGACATCAATTTCGCCATACATGGTCGTGCTCAGCTCCCAAGTGCCAAAGCCGATGGCTGAGCAGATCAGATCGGTGTCGCCAAAACGTCGTTGTTCCATGGGTACCCCCGGTTTGCCATCAAATCTTGTTAAAGACCACGTTCAATAAAGCGGCAAAGCCGTTCCATTGCCGGTTCCAGCACCGCCAGATCCGAGGCGGTACAGATGCGCAGCGCCCCTTCGCCCCCCCTGCCAAAGGCCACCCCTGGCGCAACCGCGACTTTGGTCTCCTGCAAGAGCGCCAAGCAAAAGGCAAAGGAATCGGTGACCCCCGCAATCTGGGGAAAGAGATAGAAGGCCCCTTCGGGTTTGGGGACAGTCACCCCTTTGGTCGCCGCCAATGCTTGGTAGCAGAAGTTCATCCGCGCTTGGAAGAGTTCCGCCCGCGCCGCGATCTCATCTTCCCCTTGTTCCAGCGCAGCCATGCCAGCGCGTTGCAGAAAAGTTGGCGCATGGGAAATGATAAATTCATTGAGCGGGCCAGCCTTGGCGATCAGATCGGCTCGCGCCACAGCCCAGCCCAAACGCCAGCCCGTCATACAGTAACTTTTGGAGAACGATTGGGCCACAATCACCGCATCGTCGCGGCGGCAGAGCCGGAGAATCGATGGCGCGACCGGCCCCTGATAATAGATGCGCTCGTAGACTTCATCGGCCAGCAGCCACAGACCATGCCGCCGGGCAAACGCCAGAAGTTGCTGCTGCTCTTCGACAGTCGCAACCCAGCCCAGCGGATTGGAGGGCGAAGTATAGAGCAATAAGCGGGTCTTCGGCGTCAAAGCAGCTGCCAGCGCGGCAAAGTCGATCGCAAAGCGCTGGTCGCGTACTACAAAGGGCACCTCGCGCGGCGTCGCGCCAAACATACGCACAATCTCGGTCCCATTGGGCCAGTTGGGCGAGAGGATCAACGCTTCATCGCCGGGATCGAGCGTGCAGCGGATGGTCAAATTGAGGGCCTGCACGCCAGAGGCTGTTATCACCAACTCGCGCTGGGGGTCCAGCTCCACTTGGTGCAATTCGCGATACTTACGGGCCAGACTTTCCCGCAACCCAGGAAGACCGGCGTTCTCCGAGTAAAAGGTCCAGCCATCGTTGATGGCGTTGATCGCCGCCGCTTTGATGTACGCGGGCGTAGGCATGTTGGATTCACCAAACTGCAGCCGATAGACCCCTTCCATAGTAAACGCCACATTCGCCAGTTCACGAATGCGCGAAGGTTGGATCTGGTTCAGGCTTGGCGCAACAGAGATCGTCGTCATCCATGGGCACTTTCTGTTAGAAGTTCGCTTTGCATCTCTTCAATGGATATAGGATTGCTCAGGGGATATGGATCAGCCTTTGCCACTCTGTAATTTGGCCCAATCTTCATCATTGACCAAGGTCACCACGCGGAAGGCTTCGGCATAGGCCATCTCTTTGCCTTTGGCCGCGTCGGCAGCCCACTGCTTGACCATCGGGGTGGGGTCCCATTCGCCCATCTGGCTGACATGTTTTTTGAGCGATTCCCCTTTGAGATCGATGACATCGCTGATATTGATATAGATGTTGTCTTTGTTGCCTTCGCCCCAGTTCATGGCAAAGACCTTGCGGACCTTGTGCGCACTAAGCCCTTCTTCGCCCAAGTCTTGGAAAAGATGGGGCTGTCCTGCTGCCGGGAAGATGGCATCGACCGCGGCCATTGCTACGGCGCGGTGATCGGGGTGGTTGATATAGCCATCACCAGCCCATAGGGTTGTCGGGTCGGTCACTATCACGGCCTCGGGCTTGAAGCGCCGGATTTCCCGCACTAATTTTTTGCGCAAAGTCATGGTATTCTCGACCATGCCATCGGGCTCGCGCAGAAAGACCACCTCTTTGACGCCGACGACTTCGGCCGCGGCCATCTGTTCGGCTTCGCGAATCTCCGCGGCTTGGGTGCGGGTCAACGAAAGGTCGGCAATGCCTACATCGCCGCTGGTGACCAAGACATAGCACACTTCGGCTCCCGCGCGTACCCACCGGGCAACGGTGCCGACACAACTGAATTCAATATCGTCTGGGTGGGCCATGATGATCATGGCGCGGCTTGGTGTATAGGGCTGGCTCATGTAAATTCCCCTTTCTGTAGTACGACAATCCGGTAGAATAGTTGCAGTTTAGCACGGATTGATGGAATGTTGTAGAAGGGTTTATCCAGGTTGTGCCTTTACGCTGCGACTACACCCTCTACGACACTTTCCACGATGCTGGGCGGCAAGGGAAATTGGGCAGCATCTTCCACCACCAAGACCCAATCCGGCCCATCAAAAGGCGGGGTAAAGGTGGCGGGTGTAGTCGTCTTCGCCGCCTTGCCCCCATAGGCAATCTGGCCGGTGCGCGGATCATACCACCACGCACGGACGCTCTCGCCCGTTAGGCTGGTCAAGTGTACACTCACGGGTTGTGTCGTGGGGAGATAGACCATAAGGTAGGTGCCGTTGCTGTCGCGCGTGGCCTGTAGGTGGTGTGACCCTGTCCCGATCTCGGTGGCAAGGACCGTTTGGTCAGGAATCCGCGACAAGAAAGGGCGCGATTCTATTAAAGCACGCAGATGTTGGACTTGTTCCGCGCCGGGGCGGTGGAGCGCCTCGAGCCAGGTGCGGTCCGCATGGTTGATGCCGGGATTGCGCGGCCCACAAAATTGCCAGATCGCATGGTGACCATAGGTGACGCCACAGCCACCGGCAAAGACCGAACGATAGAGCTGCTTGCGCACATCATGATCGCGGAAATAGCCATTGGTAGCTTGCCACTTGGGCCAAGGGCTGACGGGATGATCCTCGTAGTTGGGTTCGCTGTCCAGCGTCGGCTTGGCGGGCGTCAAGCCATAGTCGTGGGTGATCATCTCCCAGACTGGTGTATCGCGCCCAGCGCCGTGGCCGGATTGCATGGTATTGAAGTCGAGCCATGCTTCGGCGTGGAGCCAAGCGGTGGTCGAACGGCCTCCCGGTGGATGATAGCTCTTTAAGACACGGCGTCCTGCTCCTTCATCAATACCCGCCGCCATGGCCCGCCAGAGGGGGCGGTAGTCATCGTTTTCAAAGATCGCTGGGCGGTCACCGCCGAGAATCCAGAGGACGTTAGGTTGGTTGCCATAGCGTTGCCCCAAGAAGCGTCCATAGGCCGCAGCGTTTTCGACCGTAAAGACCTGTGGCCCGACGCCCCACTGGCGGCGGTTCACCTTGTCACCCCAGGTGGGCAGCAAGCCAATGTAAAGCGCATGGGCGGCGGCCAAGGCAATCAACTCGTCCACATAGGCAAAGTAGGCTTCATTCGGGCGGGCTGGATCGTTGTCATGGAGCGGATGTTCACCATAGACATTGGGCGTGTTGAGGCCATCAAACTCGGCGAGGGCAACGGCTTGAATCACCGTAAAGCGCTGGCGTTGGCGGGCGGCGAAATAAAATTGGGCTTCTTCGCGCGTCAGACGATGAAACAATTCCCAGGCTGTGTCGGCTAGCCAGAAAAAGGGCGTTCCATCCGCTGTCACCAGAAAACGCTGATTATCGCTGACATGAATATGGGGCAAACTCTTCATGGCGTTCCTCTCTTCTCCTCTTTTTAGCTTTAGAAGTTAGGCCGGTAGACAAGACCTGTCAGCTCTCTGCCATACCAATCAACTGCGCTGGCAAGGTGTGCCACCAACTGGCATCCGCATCGACACGCCAAAGGTGGGTGGCTTGGGGATCATCGCTCGCCCCCAAGCCCGGCGCAACGGGCGACAGCCTAGGCAGCGTGGCAAGCTGACGGGCCAGTTTTGATTCAAGCCGATGGGGTGTGCGCAAGGCGATGATCTGGGTAATTTCTGCCGCTAGTTGCTCGACTAGATAATCAATATGCCAAAAGCAGCGTTTGGGGCGCGGCAGGATGCTTCTATTATGTGGGATCATCCCGCCTTCTTGCAACTGAGCCCATAAGTCAGGCTGGATGGCATGGGGGGGCAAAGCGCCACCGCGCGTGGTGTGGCGCAGCAGACGGCCAGCCAAGGTGGTCGCACCCTGGCGACCCAAGGCCGAACCAACATAGAGATAGGACCCCGGCAAGAGCGTAATGGGCTGGCCGCGTTGAAAACGACCAAAGCGGATAGCAAGCGGTTCCGTCACCTGGACATGCAGAAGGTAGATCCCTTGCCGGCCAGCATCACCGAGGAAGTTGCAAGCGTGCGTTGGTTGGTTCATCATTATTCTATAGGGGGATGCCAACGGGCCCTAACCTACCACTGGCAGGCAATGAGAAGGTGCGTCGCTCAGAGCTGACAGGTTTGAAAAACCTGTCAGCTCTGAGCTGTGAGCGTAATGACTGACTCTAACCGTCTGGGCCGCGCGTCCTGCAAGCGGCTGCGTATGCTAGCCCTTCAGGCCACCGATCGTAATGCCGCGCACGAAATATTTCTGCAACAGCAGGAAGCTGAAAAGGGCGGGACCAAAGGCCAACACGGCCATCGCCATCCGCGCCGATTGGGCAGGAATGGGTACGCCGGTTGTTTGCGGATTCGAGGCCAGAAAGTTAATATTCGCCATCAACACATAGAGCAAGTACTGGAGCGGATAGAGTGACGCGGTATTGATAAAGAGCAAAGCCAAGAACCAATCATTCCAGTAGCGCAGGATAAAGAAGAGGCCAATGGTTGCCAAAGCCGGTTTGGAGAGGGGCAGGACGATCTGGAAGAAGATCCGCCACTCGCCCGCGCCGTCAATCCGCGCCGCATCCAATAACTCACCCGGCAGCTGGGAAAACGAAGTGCGCAGAATCAACACATACCAAGCAGTCACCAGATAGGGCAAGATCAGCACGAAAATATTGTCTTTCAAGCCGAGGTAGCGCGTCACTAAGATATAGAAGGGGACCATGCCACCATTAAAGAGCAGGGTGAAGAAGACATAAAAAGAGATGGCACGCCCGAATTTATAATCTTTCCGCGAAATTGCATACCCTAATAGCGAGCAGAGTAGCAGCCCGAGGACCGTTCCAATCGCTGTAATAAAGATGGTAACGCCGTAAGCCTGGATAATCTGCCCCGGCTGGCGCAAAATATATTCATAGGCAAAGGTGGTAAAACCGACCGGCCACAGACTATAACCCTCGCGTGCCACAATCCGTTCATCGGAAAGCGAGATCGAAATCACCAAAATCATGGGGATAACACAGGCCAGGCCAATGAGGATTAAAGTGAGATGTACAAACAAGTGTCCCCAGGAAAAAGTACGGTATTTGCCGACCCGTACAGTGCCTGTGGTTTGGGTGAACGTAGTCAAGATCTTTCGTCCTTCTGATTCAGCGCTAGGTAAATCCTAGCTTATAACAACGCACCGGTATCGACCGACATACCCATCGCATGGTAGCCCTTATCGACATAGACAGTTGTTCCGGTGATGCCACTCGCCAGCGGACTACAGAGGAAAGCCGCCGTGTTGGCAACTTCAACAGCTGCCAGGGGTGTTGTGAGAGGGGCATTGTTGGCTACATAGTCGGCCATGCGCTCAATGGAGCCAATCGCCTTGGCCGCGCGCGAGGCCAAGGGGCCTGCCGAAATGGTGTTGACTCGCAGCGCATAGCGACGACCCGCTTCGTAGGCCAACGTACGGGTGTCGCTTTCCAAGGCCGCTTTGGCGGATGACATCCCACCACCATAGCCAGGCACCACCCGTTCACCGGCCAAATAGGTCAGCGACAGAAAGGCACCGCCCGCCCGTAGCAGCGGCCCCATGCGCTGTACCATCGAAACCAGCGAATAGGCGCTGACGCTGAGGGCCGTTAGATAGCCGGCTCGGCTCGTCTCCAATAGGGGATTTTTTACTTCGGGGCCATTCGCCAAGGAATGAACCACAATATCCAATGGCTGCTCGCCATAGTCGGCGACCAGCTGTTGAGCCAAGCCCGCAATGGTAAAATCACCCGCATCTTCGTAGCGCCGATTGGTGCGTACCTCGTCCGGCACGTCGGCCAGGGTATCATAGGCGGCGTCGAGTGGGTAAATCTTTTCAAATTGGAGGATACGACCATCGGTCAGGCGGCGCGATTCATCCATTTTGCCGCGTTCAAGCAGTTTTTGGAAGATGCCCAATGCCGGGGGCCAAGTGCCAACGACGATAGTCGCACCAGCTTCGGCCAGTGCTTTGGCGATGGCAAAACCATAACCGCCATCGTCCGCAATGCCAGCAATCAGGGCGCGCCGGCCTGTCAAATCGATGCCAAGCATAAGCGTACCTTTCTAAAAGAGGGAATAGTCCTCATTAACCCAGCGGACAATCCAATTGGCGACTACCACCATCACAAAACCGACAACTGATTGGTAGAAGCCAGCCGCTGCTGCCATACTAATGTTCCCCAACTCGACTAATGAACGATAGACAAAGGTATCAATCACATCGGTCGTACTATAGAGCATGGGCGTATCGCGCGGAACGAAGAAAAAGAGACCAAAGTCGGCGTTGAAGATTCGGCCAATGGCTAACAAGGTCAAGATAATGATGAGCGGCAACAGCATGGGCAGCATAATATAGCGGATCTGCTGCCATTTGGTCGCGCCATCGATCTTCGCCGCCTCAAAGAGTTGCGTATCAATCCCCAGAATCCCAGCTAAGTAGACGATACTACTAAAGCCCACGCTGTTCCAAAGGTGCGCGACGGTTAAAATGTAGGGCCAGTACTGGGGCGAACGATACCAAGGGATCGTATCAACTCCAAAGGTGCTCAGCAACCGGTTGACAATGCCCGTGTCGCCATTGAGAAAGCCAAAGACAAAGTAACTCACGATAACCCATGAGATAAAGTAGGGGAAAAAGAGCATCGTTTGGTAATACTTGCTCACCCAACTGGTATAGATTTCGTTCATCAGAATCGCCACGGTTAACGAAGCTGCCGTCCCCGTGACAATAAAGATGCTGTTCATAAGCAGCGTATTGCGCGTGATCCGCCACGCTTGGTCAGTGCCAAAAAGAAAGCGGAAGTTCTCTAGCCCAGACCAGGCGCTTCCCCAAATGCCCTCGGCAAATTTGTAATCTTTAAAGGCAATCACCAAGCCAAACATGGGGAGGTAGGCGAAGATGAACAGCAGAATTACCCCTGGCAATGCCATGGTCGTCAGCGCAAAAGTGGTCTGCCAATTCCGTGATCCACCAAGCCAACCCGCTTTCGCTGCTTTAGGTGAAGGGGGAATGGTTCCTGGGGCGCGCTCCGTTTTTACAGTCATGTACTCACTTGATCTCACTTACATCTTTACATCTAGCTACAATAACAACACTTGCTTGAATCGGGTGCCTTGACAGCTGTCAGGTTTTTAAAAACCTGACAAGGGTGAACTAGCCAGATCCCCTTTTCCAACAGTTTCTAAGCTTTATCAGGGCTTTTGACCAATAAAGAGCCCCGTTACTTTGCCAATCAAAAAGACGCCCTCCTGCATCTGGCTCTCGGCATAGGCCGTAAACGCCTGCCGTGCGGTAGCGGAGTCGCGAAAATTACCAAAACTACTCATCGAAAAAACATAATCAACCAGCGCATTGACATCTGTCACAGCAAGGCCATCGATATAATCGCGCCGTTCCAAGCTGGGGAACCAAGGTGCAAGTTGGGCTGCGCCGTTCTCTAGCGAAAAGAGGCGTTCCGGGGGTGCCGCAAAGGCCAGCGTATTCGACGTGGGATCGAACCCCTGGATCAACGCCCGCAACTCGCGCATATGATCCTGACCATTGGTGGCCGCATAGAGCCAGCCGCCCGGTTTCAACACCCGCTGAATCTCGCGCAGCGCTTGAGGAAGATCAGACACATGATAGAGCATATGGTTCGCAATCACGCGGTCAAAGGTGGCCGCGGGGAAGGGAATCGCTTCGGCATTCACCTGCTCAAAGTGAAAAGCATGATCAAGCGACGCCACATTCGCCTGCGCTTGTTGGATCATCCCAGCCGATTGATCGGTGAGGGTAATCTGCCAGCCCGCGGGAATCCGATCATGATTTTCCACCCACAACGTGGCCGGTCCACAGCCGATTTCAAGAATCTGGGCTTGGGTGGGCGCGGCGATTTGGTCAAAGACCCAACGCAGCCAGCCGTAAGGATTGGTGCTAAAGTGGGTATGCAGGCGAATCCGTGCCTCTAGATTAGCGCTCGTGTGATATTGCGCTTGCACCGCTGCCACTTCGTTACGGGCTTTCGTCATGGGCTTGCCTTTCGTGCTGCGTGATTCGTGCAATGTGATCACACCGCACGAATCACATTGCCTAACGGCTTAGGCCGCTCCTGGCACGGGTGCCGCGGCTTCGATCAACCCCGCTGCGCGCAGATCCTGCCACAATTCGGCGGGAATAGGCGTGGCGAGGGCTTCGATGTTGGCGGCCACTTCGGCAGGTTTGACCGCGCCGACAACGAGTGAGGTGATGGTGGCATGGGCACGGGCAAAATGCAGCGCGGCCCGGTTGAGCGGCACACCATAGTGCTGGCAGATGGCCTGAATTTTCCCAGCTTTTTCCAAGATTTCCGGTGGAGCGTTGCGGTAGTTATATTGGGCCGTCGCTGTGGGGCCAGTCGCCAGAATCCCACTGTTATAGACACCACCCAGGAAGATGCCAATGCCTTTCTCTTGGCAGAGTTGGAGGAAGCCCAGCGAAGTCTGCTCTAATAAGGTATAGCGCCCGGCCAGAAGAAAGACATCGGGATCGGCCTGTTGGGCAAAGCGTTGCTCCATCTCCCATTGATTCATCCCCGCGCCCAGCGCTTTGATCACTCCTTGGCTGCGAAGATTTTGCAAGGTGGGGAAAGCACCCGCCAACGCATTTTGTTCATTGTCGTCGGGATCGTGGACAAGCACAATGTCCACATGGTCGGTGCCCAAGCGTTGCAAGCTGCCTTCCAGGCTGCGCATGACCCCGTCGTAGGAGTAATCGTAGACCATGTCGCTGCGGTCGGCGTTGAGCACCCGTCCAATCTTGGTGGAGATGACATAGCTGTCGCGCGGGATGCCCTGTAAGGCTCGGCCCACGCGAAGTTCGCTATCGCCCCGGCCATAGAGGGGCGCACTGTCAAAGAGCCGAATGCCCTGTTCATAGGCAAATTGGATCGTCGCATCCGAATCCGCATCGGAGACCGCCACCGTATTCCCAATCGGTGCCGTCCCAAAGCCTAAGTTGGTCACTTGTAATGAATTTTTGCCCCCTAAGGGGATCGTCGAGATGGCTTGCATTAGAGAACAACCTTCATTTGATCAACAGATTTCTATCGATAAAGATTAAGCTGCATGAGACGTCGTCGTTCTTGGAGACGATCCTCATCATTGAGCCGTAAAATTTTTACTGTCACTCTTGCTTCAGGCGTGCTCGGAACAATGGTCGCCTCTTGCCAAAGAAAATGTTCCTCCCACTGCTGAAGGCGCGGGTTAAAAAAAGGGGTCAGCAGACCGGTTGCTGGATCAAAAGAGCCGATATTGGGTCCTTTGTTGCGGTTACAGCGGAAGCAAGCAAGCGCAAGATTCTGATCATCGGAACTACCTCCATGTTGGAGTGGTACAATATGATCTGGTTCATGCGGATGGAGAGCAAACGCCAGCGGTAATAAGCAATACTCACAGCGTTGATCGGCACGCTGTATCACGAGCAAACGTATACCTGTTGGTAAATAAGGTGCCACGCTAGTTACTCGGATGTTTGGTCGTAGCTACTTGTGCTTTTAACATAATAAAAATATGTTCGATCTTTTCCAGTTCGTCCAATTCACGCTGCTCATCGGCACTTAATAAAGCAGAGGTATTGAGCATTAACAACCGTTGCAGGCGCTCTTGTGCGCTAGCGCTAACTTGATAATTCAACACGGCTTGCGGTGAAGGATCACTTGCGAGGAATTCAATGATCTCGGTTGCCGTCGCCACAGCAGGTGTCTTAAAGCCAATAAGACTTAATTCAAGCACGGTAGATAACCAGTTACGGATGGGTGCAATTCGTGTTGCAATTTCATCTGTAAGCTCTACGGTTACTTTCGCCATAGATAGCTCCTCTTTCACCACACAAGCGGTCGTTTCCCGTCTTTGGGAGTCTCATTCAAGCTGCTGATTGCCTGACTTGCCCCCTCGCAGCCGCGAGAAGGTTCTCTAATTTTCTAACTGCTTTAGATCGATCAACCCCGCCGCGAGCAAACGCCGATAGTGGGCTAGATCGTGGCGAATCGCATCGGCGAGGGGTGTCCAGGGCATGCCCCCCAGAATATCACGCAGGCCACCATCATCCAAGTCCCAGGGGAAAGGTAGCGGCTTGTTGTCGGCGTAGGTAATCTGGGCCTCTGGCACTTCGGCCTGAAGCAGACGGACAAACTCGCTCACCTCGACAATATCATTGCGCAGGTTGCAAGCGGCAGCCCCCTGATGGCTAGCCCGCGCCGTCCCGATAAACATTTTGGCGACATCATTGGCGTGTTGCAAGCCCACGGGGCCATCAAACCGAATGTGGAAAGGCCGTCCCGCCACCGCGGCCAAAATAGCCTTGGCTAGATCGCTGGTCATGCCTTGGTCGCGGCCCACGCCATAGACAATGTAGGGGCGCAGACCCACGCTCCCAATCTGCCAATCCTGCCAGTAAATGCGTGCCGTGCCTTCATTTGCCACTTTATAAACGCCATAGAGCGTCCGCGGCAGCAGGGCAACATCATCGCTTACCCGGCCTTCGGGATAATCCTCAGAAGGGCCCAGCACAGCCAGTGAACTGGCGTAGGAAAGTCCCTTCACGCCCCCGTAGCGGGCGGCTTCAAAGATATTCACGGTACCGACTACATTGACTTGCGCACCCAAGGATGGGTTGGCGCGGCAGAAGGGCACTTGCAACCCGGCCAGATGCACAATATGGGTCACCCCATTCTCTTCCACCAAGCTACGCACCGCTTTGAGATCGGTCACATCAAGTTTGGCGAATTGCACTTGTGCTAATTCTTCCGCACTCATCACCTGCCGGGGCCGCACCGGGTCGGTCGCCAAGTCGGTGCCGATCACCGGCACCCCTTCTTGCACCAAATTGCGCATCACCCATGAGCCAATACAGCCCATCGCTCCGGTCACCATGAATTTTTCGTTAGACATAATCACTCCTTGAAAGGATGAAAGATGAAGGATAAAGTAAAGCATCCTTCATCCTTCCGACTTCCTATTTATCTTCTACACAGGGATTGGTGATCGAACCGATGCCATCGATTTCAACTTTGACAACGTCGCCGTCTTTCAACCAGACGGGCGGCTTCATGCCCATGCCAACGCCGGGAGGCGTGCCGGTGATGATGACATCGCCAGGGAGCAGGGTAAAGGCGCGGCTGAGATAGGCGATCAGGTGCGGGATCTTAAAGAGCAATTGGCTGGTGTTAGAATCCTGCATGGTCTGGCCGTTGACAATCGTGCGCAGCCCAAGATTGTGGGGATCGGCAATCTCGTCCTTGGTGACAAGCGCGGGGCCCAAGGGGCAGAAGGTGTCCAACGATTTACCACGGATCCACTGATCGCCCCGTTCGCCTTGGAGATCGCGCGCGCTCACGTCATTACAGACCGTGTAACCAACAATATAGTCAAAGGCGCTCTCTTCGCTCACGCGATAGGCCCGCTTGCCGATGACCACGGCCAACTCCACTTCCCAGTCTACCTTTTCGGTCTCCTTGGGGTCCCAATGGATCGTGTCGCCATCCCCGATGATCGAGGTGGTGTACTTGGTGAACATGATCGGAATGCTGGGGGTCTTGCTATTGGTCTCGCGGATGTGATCCAGGTAATTCAACCCAATGGCAATCACCTTGTTGGGATTGGGGATCGGGGCCAAGAGCTTGACATCACCCAAGGCCACGCCACTCTCCTTGGCCGCTTTTTTGGTCGCTACCCGGCGGGCCGTCTTGAGCCCTTCGTCGCCCAGTTCCAGAAAGGCGCGCATATCATTGGGCAGCGCGCCGCCAGAGGCATCGGCCAGGCTGACCACTTTGTTGTCCACAATGGCGCCAAGTTGGGGAGTGCTGGCCCGTGGTTTGTACGTTACGAGTTTCATGGTTACTCCTACGTTGCTTTGGGTTAGGTTAGTTCGTACTTGATTTTGATAGTCAATTTCGCTTCGGGAGAGAAATATCTAGACTCATTGAGCAGAAAGCCCAAGTCATCGCTACTCAGGGTTTGGGGATCACGGGCAAGATCAAATGAGACGGGTAGGCCCGGTCATGGTAAATCGTCTGCCGCGCCACGCGTAATTCATGCTCGTGACCAAAGGTCGCTCCTGTATTCGGGTTACGATCAAAGCGCGGGAAATTGGAAGAGGAGACTTCCAGGCGCAGGCGATGGCCTTTGCGGAAGACATTGCCCGTGACACCCACTTCGATCACATATTCATAGACCTGGTGCGGGGTCACAAGGGTGGGCGCGGTTATACTCTCCCGATAGCGCGCCCGCACAATCCCATCACAGAGATTCTTGGCATAGCCCGACGGCGCCACATCCACCAGCTTAGCGGTCCAATCGGTATCGGGCGCGTCCGTCGCCGCGTAGAGGATCAATTGGATCGGCCCGGTAACCTCCAGATCGGCGGCCAAGGGTTCGCTGGTATAGCAAAGCACATCCGCGCGCATCTCAACCGCCCGCTGGTCGTATGGTCCCCACAGGGTGATCTGCGGTGCGCAACAGGTGTTGCCCCCATGGCTCTGGACGGGGTAGTGGGGGTCATAGACAAAGTGATCCATAGGTTCGTCACCCGGCGCAACCGGGGCCAGAACGCCGTCGCCACGCAAGGTATTGGCTTGGCCGCCACTGTGCAGATGCCAATGTTGCCACTCGGTGCGCGCCAGCGGCCACTCATATTCGTCCCGCCACTCGTTGCTCCCCATGATAAAGAGGCGCAGTGGGGCTTCGTCCAGAATACCGGTATGCACCCCTTTGAGCCACTGCTCGATCCAGCGGAATTCCAACGCATCGAGATCCTGCATAGAGTGAAAGCCAAAGTCCACATCGCCCACCTTGGGCGAGACGCTCAGGGCATGGACCCACGGCCCGACAATCAATTTACTCTGGCGTGCCGCCGGTGAACCCCCGTGTTGACGCAGCCCATTGAAACAAGCAAAGGAGCCTTCAATAAAAATATCATACCAGCCGCCCATGTTAAAGGCCGGTACGGTAATCTCGCCCCAGCGCTCCTCAATATTCAGCGCCGCCCAATAGTCATCATAGGTGGGGTGAGCGAACAAGTCTTGCCAGAAGGCTAAATTGCGTCCTGTTGCCCCGTCCAGCTCGGTCAACGGCAAGGTATAAAAGAGCTCGGTCCAGTTGTGGTAGTCAATCAACTGGTTCGTATGCTCACTCGTTACCGCGCCCCAAGTGGCACAGAGGCCGAGTTGAAAAGCCCCACCAGGGCGCAACGCTTTGAAAAAATTGGGGCCGATGACGCGCGGGGCCATCGCGGTTAAATAGTGGCTGCCATCGGGCGCGCTCTGCCACTGAACATGCCCAAGGTAGGAGGCCCCTGATGTAGCAATCTTGCCATTGCTCCACGGCTGTTGGCCGATCCACTCTTGGGTATCATAGCCGTCAACGCCCTCCCCTTGGAGCGGATAATAGTCGCCACCGGAATCCCAACGGCCCCGCGTATCTTGCAATACGCAGGCATAGCCGTTGTTGGCCAGCGCTCGCGCCTGATTCACCGCCGGCGCGTTATTATTGCTATACGGAGTCCGCACGAGTACCGTGGGAAAGGGACCGTGTGCTTGAGGAAGATAGAGATCGGCAGATAGCTTGACGCCATCGCGCATGGGCACTTGGACGCCCAAGCGCATCTCAACCGCATAAGGCATGGCTCTAGACTCCTGTTAAAAGGTTCTTGAAGCAATTTTCCTAATTTTGATCGGCCAACCGTTGGATTAAGGCTTGTAAACGAATAATTTCTTTCTTAATCCTCTGGCGATAGTCAAGCCATCGGCCCTATCTATAGGAAGACAGCTATACCACTTCTATTGATTTAATAGCCGCGCGGGTCCATGTCAAAGGGGGTGACATCACTGGTTTGCACAGACCACGCCAACAATTGCTGTTCTAGTTGGTGTTGGACCGTAGCATAGGCTGTCTCGCCATAGTGATTGTACAACTCTTGTGGGTCACTGGCAAGGTCATACAGTTCGCATTGACCAGTTGGTCGGTAGACCAAACGATGGGTCTGGGTGCGCATGGCGACCATGCGGCCCACGCTATCGGGATAATCCTGTTGTTGCTGCCCTTTGGGATAGTAGAGATTGCGTTCGTCACGAGCAAATTGATCGCGATCAGGGCGGCCCTCAAAGCAGTGCGGTTCATGGCGCGCATAACCGCCCTCGGTAAAGGCGGCGCGGGCGGGATTCCCCGCGGCACCGCCAAGTTGCGCGGTATAGCTTTGGGCAAAATGAGTATGTTGTGCAGGAATCCCCGCTTGTTCCAGCGTCGTCGCCATAAGATCGAAAAGTTCGACTGGCTCTTGCACCACATGCCCGGCTTTGCCCCCAGGCGTCCGCACAATCAGCGGCACCCGCGTGATCACCTCTTCGCCCGCACTAGGCCATTTTTCGACCAATCCATAATCACCCGCATAGTCACCATGATCGGAGGTAAAGGTCACCGTGGTGCTAGCGGCCAGCCCGGCATCCTCCAAGGTGTTGAGCAGTTGGCCCAACAGATGGTCGATAAAACCGGTCATGCCCAGATAGACGGCCTGGATTTTGCGCAGCAATTGATCTTGATCCGTGGGACTCATCTGGGCTAGGCGGCGGTAGCGCCGGATTAGGGCGTGAAAATCAGGGCGGTTGGGTAGATCGGCTGGTCGCAGCGCGGGCAGATCAGCTGGGTCGATCAAGTCGTGCCAGGGCTGGGGGGCCGAGTAGGGGCAGTGCGGAAAGGTCAACGGGAGAAAGAGACAAAAAGGCTCTTGCGGTTTGTTCCTGAGAAACTGGATCGCAGCCTGCACGTTGGCATAGTCGCCATGCTCTTCCACCGGACCCGCATAGGGTGCAGAGAGAAAACTATAGTAGCGTGGGTCGGCAAAATCATAGGGGTTTTGCCCAAACTTGCCTTTGCCGTGGCTACGCGCCGCGGTCACGCTGTCGGCAAAGCTGGCCGGTGCGAGGAGATCATTCTTGCCATACATGAGCACCGTATAGCCAGCCTGCTTGAGATATTGGAGCAGGTTTGGTTCCTGGGGCCGCAAGAGATGCCACAAGGTGCGATGACCACGCACCCGCGGATACCACCCCGACATCATGCTGCACCGCGACGGTGTACAGACCGAGTGTTGGACATGGCATTGGTCAAAACGGGTCCCTTGGGCAGCCAAGGCATCTATGTTCGGCGTTGGGGCCAAAGGATGACCATAGCAGCCGACACTTTCGGCGCGCAGTTCATCAGGTTGGAAGATAACAAAGTTCATGGCGACTCCGGTCTCTTGCTGGTTACGCACTTGATTCACTGCACGAGGCTCTGAGCCCACGTCCCATCGTCCATGATGCGGATGTAGCGAATCGTGGCATCTTCGTAGCAGGCGAGCAGGCGACCTTGCTGGAAAGGTTGCAACACTGTATGTTGGCACAGCCGCTCTTCGCGGGCCACGGTTCCCATCATCTCTTGGAGGGCGGGTTCTTCGCACCAAAGTTTGCCAAAGCCGCGACGCGGTAGCGGCGGTGAAGCAGCTTCGCCACCAAAGGGATTACAGGCAAAGGTTGGCTGATCTTCCGTCCATGTATCGGGATGGGCTTGCCAGCTTTGATCAGGGCGCAGGACATAGATCTGCAGCTCCTGACTAAACCAGAGCATAAACCGGGTAAAGTCGGGCCCTTCGCCAAATTCATTGATCGCCACTGGCTCGAAGATCGCTGGCCCAAGGGCACAACCCATCAATGCTTCGAGATCGGGATAACTGGCTAGGGCAATATCAGCATCCTCCGTGCAATCGAGGGGGGGAGTTGCCACGGTTGCCGCGGTGACGGTGACAGTTTCGGTCAGCCCTTGTGTCGTCGTTAGCAACGGACTGGCCGCTAAGGACGCAGGTGTCGCCGTCGGCAGAGCGGCGGCCACTCCTTGGGCTGTCGCGGTGGCCGTCGGTGCAACGGTAGTGGGAAGGAGGGCCGGTGGTGTAACAGTGGCCGGTGGTGTTGCTTCCTCTCCACAAGCCGCTACTAACAGCACGAAACTGACGGCAACGAGCCAAGGTCGCCACAATTTTGCGATATTCAAACTCATCAACTCCCCTGATTTGTATATTGTCGAAGGCGACATGGTCGTTACAGGACCCAAGACCACGCCGCAGCGTTTAGCGGCTAACGACCCGAATCGGCCCGAGTTCGGTGGCAAAGTCCCCCGCCCCGGCACTGACAGCCAGGCGTTGACCACTCACGGGGTCGTACAGACCGATGGCGATGTGGTATTCGCCAGGAATCGTATCGGTGGGCAGGAGAAAGCCATAGTGATCGAGAAGCTCTTCGCCGGGTTGCCAACTTGAGATGGGACGCGTCCATTGCACCGGTTGCCCATCGCGCTGGGCGATTTTTTCGCCGCGGCTATCCAAAAGATGGACAAAGACATGATAATCTTGGTTGACGGTCCGCAGGCTCTGCCAACGCAGAACCAGGGCAATCTCGCCGCCCACCTGCACTTCGGGTGGATAGCCATAGCCTTGCAGGCGGATCCACCCCTCTTGTTCGGTAATCACCCCACTGGCTGCCGGATCGCCAAAGATCAGCCCTAAGCCCGCTTCGGTTAAGGTTTGGGCCTGGGCCATGGCATAAATCGCCAGTCGCGCATTGTCGGTTTGGGGAACGCGGTTCTCTTGCAACAGAAAATCGTTGATCCGCAGTGGGCGTTCCCATCCCGATTGTTCGGGCGGCGTATCATCCGAGACAACCCACAGCCGTTGATAATGGCTTTCCAAATAGGTAAGCCACGCACGGTTACTTTCGTCGAGATCGGTTTGGGGCATCACCCCATAGGTGGGCAGCCGGCCATGATAGACATTGGCAAAATACTGCGTTTGGGTAGGCCGCAAATAGAGGATCGCATCGCCGGGGCGCTCCAACTGTTCAATCCGGTCGGCCACGGAACGTTGATCAAGCCCCGTTAACGCGGTGTGATAGTTGTTTAAGAGGGCAATCGTCAGCGCCACGAGAATAAAGGTATGCAACCAGCCATAGAGACGGCTCATGGGTTCGCCGCTGGTTCGGCTATAGCCAACCAGCGCGGCCACACTCACCACAATGCCGATCAGGGGCAAGGCAATCCCCCGAATATCCAGCGAACCGGTCGCCAAGGTGACCTGCCACCAAGCCAGTTGAATCGACTCGGCCTTGAGATATTCCCATTGCCGAAAGAGCGGTGAATAGCTCCATTGGGTAAATGTTTCGGGGGCAAACAGCGGCTCGACTGTATTTGCCAACCAATCTTGGACCAGATGGAAATGGACCAGAAGCCCAAGCCATTGAACCATGACGGATAGCAGCAAGAGCAAGAGCACACCGCCCCGCTGCCACCAACGTCCCGTTGCGCCCCAAACCTGCGCCCATACCGGCCCCACCAAGAGGGCGAGAAAAGGCAGGATCGGGGTTAGAAAGCGTGGTCCCCAGCTGTAGCCACCATGCCACATATACCACTTGCCATAGAGCAAGAGATAGAGGAGACAGAGCGCCCCGATCAGCCACAAGAGCCAGCGCGCCTGGCGCCGAAACCAGGGAATGCCCAAGAAGCCAAGCAACAGGATCGGGCTATACCAGAAAAAGCCCCGTGCTGGCCCGACCAAGAGCCCAAAGAGCCCAAAGAGCCACGGCGCGTCAAAACGTTCGGTCTCGACATAGCCACTGTCCCAGATGCTGCCGTAGCGTAGGTGATTCCACCAGAGCGAAAGAAGCCCAAAGCAGAGGATCGGGAGCATAAAACTGACGGAGGAACGCCAATAGCGTAGGACCAGCCGCAGCACTGCAGCCACCGAACGCGGCGGTGGCTGTATGGCTTGGTGGTACTGATAGAGCGCTGCGAGAAAGCCAAAGACATAGATGGGCAAGGTGACAAGGTTGACGGTGCGCGTGAGATAGGCCAGCCCCCAGGCCAAGCCACTACCAAAGAGATAGCGTTTGCGCCCCGTTTGGCTATAGGCCAGCAAGCCATAGAGCGCGGCAAAGAGCCCCCAGCCACAGGCTGGATCGCTGAAGAAGGTTTGGCTATAGGGCCAGGCCAGGGTCGCCAACCCAAAGAGAAGGGCCACCGCCAACGCCGTGGCCGGTTGCCACGCGAGGCGTCGCCCCGCGCGATACAAGAGGGCACCCGTCCAGGCGATCAAGATCGGATTCAGCAAGAGCGCGGCATGGACCAGCCCAACCGAGGGCCACAGCCGCGCCAGCCAAACCAAGGGCCACGCGAGCAGGACGGTGCCTAGCCCCTTGCGGCTATAGAGGTCGCCATCGGGGCCAAAGCTCCCCTGTTGCAACCCCATCCACAGCAGTTGGTTGCTATCGACCTCGCCCCGCCGCACCATGCTTTCGACGGTCGCAAACATGGAAAGGCCATCACTGCTCTCGATTTGAGCAGTAAAGGTAAAGAGATAACATGCAAAGAGTAGCCAGAGCAGCGAAAAGGCAATGCCCCGATCGCCAGCCTTTAGATCACGCACCATGATGCTTTATCCAACTCAAATAGCGTCCTAGCATTCTTAGACCTGTCAGGTCTAAGGCCCAGCGCTTACTCGGTGATCCGGACGGGGATCGCCACATGATCAGCCACGGTTCCATCGGCTTGGGTAACGGGTTGACGACCAGCCGCAGTATACAGCCCTATCCACAACTGATACTCGCCCACTGGCAGGGTAGGTGGTAGATCAAACTGATAGGGGTCGCGGATGAGGGTACCTGCCGTCCAGGTATTGGTGGGCGCTAAGCCCTCCACCGGCAAATTATCTTTTTGGGCCACCAACTGACCATCGGCATTGAGTAAGTGGGTGAAGACTGTATAACTCTCAGCCACTGGTGACGCACTTTCCCAGTATAACACGACGCGTAACGCTTCGCCTACTTTGATCGCGCCGACCGCGGTGGCACGCAGAAGAATCGGCCCACCCGCGACGGTCACTTCCGCAACGGGTTGGGCCGGTGGCTGCTGTACACGCGCCACGCGACAGGCGCCCCATTGCGCTGTGCTAATCGCTTTCACCGTGGGACGGGCAAAGTAGGCCGCGGCCTGGGAGGGCTGATCTGGATAGGTGACCCACCAAAATTCTCGATCCTGGACATAGGTCGCCAATCGATTGGCGAGTACCTGGTCCCAAGCCGAGTTCACGGGGTCATAGCCATCGACAATGCGGATGGTATATTGATCGGCCAGCCAGGGCGAAAAGTCGCGCCAGATTTCAATTTGGTCGCTGACAATGGTTGGGTTCGGCCACTCCGCCTGTTGCTGTAGGTAGACAATGGCTTCCCGACATGGATGTTCGGCTAGCCGCCGGTCGGCATAGGCTTGGGCGGCCCGCGGTGCGCCCGCCACCAGCCCAATTGCTGTGAACATCATCACCAACCCACTGGCCCAAGCCGCGCCTTGTTGCAGAAGACGCCCGCGCGCGGCTTGGGGCCAGATCTGCCCCAACAGTTCCACCGCCAAGATCAGCAACAGGAGCGTACGTAGCACCACCGTGCCGACCAAGATCCACTCTTCTTGGCGCAGCATCACAAAGAAAATCGGCGATTCAATAATATTCAGCAGCGTGAGCACCGTGACAATGAGCATACCCCGTAGCGTTGGCAAGAGCAACACCACAAAGGCGGCAATCCAGACCAAAAACTGGGGACTCCACCCTTTGCTATAGAGAAAGAGCCAGATCACACTAATCGCCGCAAAGGTGATGGGCGTCCGCGGCTGCGCCCAATCATAGCGGCGGGTGTAGAGCCATAGATAAAGCAGGCTAAAGGCCAGGGTAATAGCGCCCCACGGCAGCCGACTTTCCCAATGGTTGGTCTGCAAACCGGCCAAGTTGCGCATATTGACTGGCACTAGCCCGTAGTCGTAATAGCCATCGAGCAGCGCCCAGAGGCTTTGCCAAGGGGGACGAATGCTGTTGACGCGGAAGCTGCTCAACGCCAAGGTCACATTCCCTTCGGCTAGGCTGTAGCCCAACCCCGCGACAACCCCGAAAAAGAGCAGGGTGTAGAGGGCGGGGCGCAGCAAATTTCCCGGGGAACGCCAGCGAAACCACGCTTGGCGCAGGGCTTGCCAACTCAATTGGCTGCCCAACCACCGAATGGCAATCGGCACCAACAGGGCAGGCGTTAGCTTGGTGAGAAAGCCCAGCGCCGCGGCCACGGCACTGCCAAGCCAGCCCCAGCGATGTTGACTCAAGAGCAGATCCAGCCCCAGCAACATAAAAGAAAGGGGCATAGCTTCAAACCAGCCCAACATGGTATAGGCCGGTAAAAAGAGCAGGGCATAGAGTACGGCTGGATGGAGAGCCGCTTGCGCTGTCACCCCCTCTTGGTCGCCTGTGGTGGTTCCCAATGGAGGATAGCCTAGCTTGCGGGCAAGGCGCGCGATCAGGATGAAATTCGCACTTTCAAAGAGAAGTAACTCTAGGCCAAAGAAGAGATGAAAGAAGAGACGTGGATCAAGCCAGGGTGGAATCCGGCTCGACCATTCAAAGATCGGCAACATGAGAGCCGGAAAAAGCGGGGGATAGGCCGTCCATAGATCCACAAAGGTGCGATAGCCGCGCGGCAGTTGCAGCCCCCACTCATAGTAAAATTCATAATCCGAATTGTCGGCAATAAAACCGCCGGGACGAAAGAGTAAGATCGCCAGGAACCGAAAGGCGACAAAGAGCAAGAAGATGGTGAGGAAGGCAGTGTGGCGCTGATACCAAGCGCGCAAATTGGCGAACATATTTCGCTATTTTCAATGAAAGTGGGTGAATCTGCCAAATTCTACCGTGCTTCTGGTAACGGCAGTGGAGAACGGTGAAAGGCGCGTTGAATTCGTTAGGCTCGTTGGCATTTCGAGAAACCTGTCAGGTTCTGAAAACCTGACAGGTTTTGACTCAATAGCTACCTTCGTCGTGCTACCCCTTGATCCCCGACATGACAATGCCTTGGACAAAGAAGCGTTGGCCGAGAAAGAAGATCAAAATTACGGGCAGCATGGAGAGAACGCAGGCTGCCATGAGGAGGTGACGCAAGGGTTCGCCGCCTACTTCCGGTGCATTGTTGAAGAAGCGCAACCCCACGGAAATGGTAAACTTTTCTGGTGAATTGAGGTAGACCAGCGGCCCTTGAAAATCACTCCACAGGTCGATGATCACAATGATCGCCAGCGTGGCAAGCACAGGTTTACAGAGCGGCAATAGGATCGCCCAGAAGATGCGGAAGTAGCTGGCCCCGTCAATCAGCGCGGCTTCGTCCAGATCTTTGGGGAGCGACATAAAGAACTGCCGAATGAGGAAGATCGCAAACGCACCGCCCCCAAACCAAGCCGGCACCCACAGGGGTAGTAGGGTATTGATCCAGCCTAACTGATAGAAAAGGACAAATTGGGGAATCAAGGTCACCTGGGCTGGCAACATGATGGTGGCCAGGGTAACCATAAAGAGAAAATCGCGGCCCCGATATTCAAAGCGAGCAAAGGAATACGCGACTAGGGAAGAGGTTAGCAGTGTGCCCAAAGTGCCGAGCACGACAATGATCACTGAATTGAGCGCCCAAGTTGAGACGGGGATCCGCGCGATCGAAAAGACCCGAATATAATTCTCCCACTGGGGCACAGCGGGCACCCACGGCGGCGGAAAGGCAGCCATCTCTACAGGGGTTTTGAGGGATGACATGAGCGTCCAAAAGAGGGGAAAGCCAAACAGAACACAGAGGAGTAAGACGACCCCATACAGAAGAATGCGCCCTGGTGTGAGCGAGGTGGTGCGAAGCGTGGGGTGCGATAATGTTTGTGTTGTCATAGCGGTGACTCCTTAGCCCCCCTCATAATGCACCCAGCGGCGCGAGTAGGTTACTTGAATAAAGGTAAAGAACATCAGAATAACAGCCAAGACCCACGCCAGCGCACTGCCATAGCCCAAGCGGAAATATTGGAATGCTTCGGTATAGATATGCAGCGCAAAGAACCAGGTGGCGTAGGAGGGACCACCTTGTGTCGCGACTAGCGCGGTGGTAAAGACCTTGAGCGCACCGATCACCGCCAAGACCAGATTGAAGAAGATGGTCGGAGTTAATAGGGGCAGCGTCACATGTCGCCATTTATAAAGGGCGCTCGCGCCATCGATATCAGCAGCTTCGTACAGCTCTTTGGGTACTCCTTGGAGGCCAGCCAGGAAGATCAACATGGTGTTGCCCCCGACCGCAGCCCAAACATTGATCAAAATGACCGAGTAGAGGGCTGAGCTTTGACCCGCCAACCAAGTCGGTGGATTTTCAACCCCCAAGCTGCGTAACACTTGGTTGATTGGCCCCAAACGCGGTTGGAGCAGATAGATCCAAACGACGGCCAAGGCAACCGCGGGCACCAAGTGGGGAATGAAGAAGATCGAACGGTAGATATTGGTACCCTTCAACTTCTGGTTGAGCAGCGTCGCCAGGATCAAAGCGCCAAAGATGGTAATCGGGACATAGGCAAAGCTAAAGATAAAGGTACGCGCCAACGAAGCCCAGAAGAGATCATCGGAAAAGAAAGCCCGCGCATAGTTGGCCAGCCCCAACCAACGGGTCGTGCCAATAACTTCTTTATTAGTAAAGCTGTAATAAAAGGAGGCCAAAATCGGCCCACCCCAGAAGATGAGCAACCCTAAGATCCAAGGCAACGCAAAAAGATAGCCCCACAGGGCTCGCTTGGTCTGAAATCTGGTCTTGGCCCCCACCAGTGTTCCGAGCCAGCCGCCAGCATTGTTTTGTGCTGCTAGATTGGCTTGTTTTGTGCTCACTGCCACTTTCACCTCCTATAGAGAAAACTGATACGTCGTTGCGAGTGCACGGTCGGCCAGGAAGAGGCGAAAAATTTCGCGTTTCAGGGCAATAGCCGTGCCTCTTCCTGGCCGACCATCGGCTGACTTACCAAGGCAACTTCCAATAAGCCTCGGGCGCGTCGGGCCATTCGGGCATGCTCAGGCCGGTTGGATCAAAGACAATCTCCCCAGCCCGCAAAGTCATGACACAATCAAACTTTTGGCTGCCCTTCATCTTGGCACGGCCACAATCGACAAAGGTAAACTCTCCTTCAAGAACGTTGAAGACCGCGACATCGGCCTCCGCACCCACCGAGAGATGGCCCAATTCGGGGTGGCCGATCTCACGCGCGGGCGTTACGGTCGAGCGGTAGATAACTTCTTGCAAGGGCATGCCACAGTTGAGGATCTTGCTCATGGTGGTCTGCATATCGACCACCACCCCATGCACATTGCGGGTATGCAGATCGGTGCTGATCGAATCGGGTGAGAAGCCATTCTGCATGGCTGGGTAGGCATTGCGGAACCAGAAGCTGCCTGCACCGTGGCCGACATCAAAAATAATGCCCCGTTCGCGGGCCTCAAAAAGAAAGCGATTCGGCTTCCCTTGCTCGTCTAGGATCGGAAATTGCTGAGCATAGACGTGGGTATGAATATCGCCCGGGCGCATCTTTTCGAGAATCAGCTCTTGGTAGCTGCGTTCCGGCGAGCGCGGCCAAAAATCGACCATCACGGGTTTCTGGCAGAGGTTGCCCGCCTCAACCGCCCGGTCGACAGCGGCCCACGGTGGATGTTCAGCGTCCCAAGGGAGACGGGTCCAGTAGTGGGCGGTCTTTACGCCAACACAGATGTCCGGGTACATCATCACTGTGGCTGCACAGAGTTCGGGATCCATGGTGCGGATGTCTTGTTCAAAATCGCCGATCATACCTAGATCCACAATATTGACATAGGCAAAGACGCGTGTTTTGACTTGGTCGATAACGGTCCGTTTGAAATGTAAAAAGTGTTTCGCCCCAGCGGTGCCCGTATCCACCATGGTCGTCACCCCCGAACGAAACGAGTGAGAATCGGCCATGACGCTCAAGCCTTCGGGCTCGCGGGTATGGTAGACATGGACATGAATGTCGATAATGCCCGGGGTCACGTAGGTGCCGGTGACATCGACGGTTTGCTTAGCCAAAGCGGGATTGAGATCCGCCTCTACCGCGGCAATCTTGCCACCAGTAATGGCAACATCCCGCTTGCCGTCAATCCCATTGAGTGGATCAAGGAGATGACCATTTTTGAGCAGTATATCATAGATGGGTGTGGTCATAATACTTACTTGCTTTTTTGGAGCGCTTTTTGATAGAGCGCCGTGCTATAAAATTCGTAGGAAGCGGCCTTATCGGGAACATCGACCACATGAACGGTAAAACGCGCGGGCAGACCATTTTCGGGGCAATGTTCGCGGAACCAATTGCCATATGCTTCGCGATAGGCTTGGTAGAGCCGCTGTTGCTCCTTGGCAAAGCCCTCGGGATCGAGCAGTGGATTGGGCGACTTGGGTTGGCAGCCAAAGACATGCATCTCGACAAAGTCTACCTCGGCCAGCGACTGGCAGATTCCGGCCTCGCGCAGCCACTTTTCCCAACATTGAAAGACCAACGGAATTTCGCGGTGGGGATCCATGGTGACGAGCTCATCTAGGCCCAAGACGCTCTTGGCGGAATACCCCCCGGTCAACCCGGCAAAGTGGATCTTGAGATCGCCGTCGGGCTGTTCCTCGACGACCAAACTGGAGAGCACGGGTGTTTCGCCTTCGTAGTAATAGGTGAGCTTTCCCCGCTTTTTGACTTTAAAGGGCATGTGAATGTTCCTTCCTTATTGCAAAAGGATATAGGCGGCAGCACGTACCGCCGAGGGTGGGATCTAATACACAAACCATTAGAAGTTACGCAGTTGATCAGCGTGACCAGAGACCTGACAGGTTTAACAAACCTGTCAGGTCTGGCCCAAGTGCGTAACTTTTAACCATATAAAAGTCGCACATTCATACCCAGAGACATACCCATCTATTTGTGCGACTTTTATGGGTTTTATCTATAAGATGTGTTTATTCATCAGACAGGATTAGGCCAACGGCGTCGTACGTAGATGTCGTCTGCCGTAGATAAAGTAGTGATTTGCCCAATTTGCTTAGCGAAGCCGGATGAGTTTTGTTGATATCATACAACTGAAGCAGTTTGGTGTAACTATGCGCATGTCATTATACTGACAATTATTTGTTAGACAAATAGCACGAAAGAGACTGATCATGCAAACCCAAGTGCCCGCTCCCGCAATGACCATTCCCCGCCTCTTTTACTTCTGTTATTTTGCCGCCATGGCCTCGCTGGCCCCTTTTCTGGCGCTCTACTATCGGCAGATCGGTCTTGGCGAAGGGCAAATTGGGCTGCTGGCCGGGATTCCCCCACTGCTCGGGTTGATTGCCGCACCCCTGTGGGGAGCCCTGGCCGACGCCACCCAACAACATAAACGCTTGCTGGCCTTGGCTGTCATCGGCGCCGCCATTGGTGTCGCCCTCTTATCCCAAGTGACCACTTTAGCTTGGTTGTTGCCGGTGGTGACGCTCTATGCCTTTTGCAACGCGCCGATTATGCCCTTGGTCGATAACTCGGTGCTGCTCCTCTTGGGGGATCGGAAAGCGGAATATGGGAAACATCGGCTGTGGGGCGCGGTGGGTTGGGGCCTCGCCGCAACCTTGTTAGGCGCGGTCATTGAACGCTCGGGGCTGGGCTGGTCCTTTGTGGCGTCGTTGCTCTTGTTAGGGGGCTGTCTCTATGCGGCCTTGCGCTTGGCGGTACAGCCCGTTTCCCTGGGCCAACCCTTTTGGCAAGGGATGCGCTTTTTTGTCACCCGCTGGTCGTGGATTGTCTTTCTTATCACCCTCTTTCTCAATGGCATGGCCGCCGGGGTGGGCAATAACTTTCTCTTTCTCTATTTAGATCAGCTACAGGCCAGTAAAACGCTCATGGGGATCTCGCTCCTTGTGGCTACGATGAGTGAGATCCCCATCTTTTTCTTTGGCGATCGGTTGTTACAACGTTGGGGGGCGCGTGGGCTACTGCTCTTTGCCCTTGCTGCCAATGCCGTGCGTATGTTTAGCTATGCCCTCATGCCCGCTGCGTGGTTTGTCCTACCGATTCACCTGTTGCATGGCTTGACCTTTTCCGCCATGTGGATGGCGGGTGTCTCCTATGCCAATCGCGCGGCCCCGCCGGGCATGGGGGCAACCGCGCAAGGGTTGCTGAGTGGCGTTGGTATGGGGTTGGCCGGTTCCATGGGCGCGCTGCTGGGCGGCCTGCTCTATGAACAGATTGGCCCAGCACCGATGTTTGGCTGGAGTGGGGGCGTGGTATTGGTCGGGTTACTCTTTTTTGCCGTGGCCGGACGACGCGCCCGTGATCTTCAGCAGGTGTAGACGTTCCGCCGTTAGATAGTACGACCAGTGTAATGCCTGCGGCTATACCAGCCCATCAATCGTGTGCGCCAACGTCACATCCAACGCAGTGATCGCGTTCCCCGCATCATGGGTCACCAGCTCAATCACCACCTGGTTCCAGCGATTATAAAATTCTGGGTGGTGATTCTGTTGATGAGCGACAAGCGCCACCTTAGTCATAAAGCCAAAAGCTTCGACAAAATCGCGAAAAGTAAATTCGCGCCGCAGCTTGCCATTGACTACCCGCCAGTTCGGCAACCGCGCCAGCGCCGCTTGCACTTCTTGCTCGTTTAATTTCTGTGCCATCTTTGCCTCGTTGGCCGTGCTGCAGACGTGCCGGGGACGGGCTAGCCGTAGGCGCAAGTTGAAGATCTGCGGGACGTGCCGGGGACGGGCTAGCCGTAGGCGCAAGTTGAAGACAGTGTGCGGCCCGTCCCCGGCACGTCGCCCAATCACGTCTCCCAATCACGTCTCCCGTGTTTCCTTACTCTTTGGCTAACAGCGTCGTTGCAATCGCCTGCCATTCATCTGCCAATGATTGGGTGGCTACGGGTTTTCCGGCGCGGCGATACCAATAGCCAGCGTTACTCAGATCGCCCTCTTCCCGGTGTAAATAGGCATGAACCCAGTCAACATCGGCGTCGCCTTCGGCTTGGGTAATGGCATGAGCCGCATGCCAATCGCCCGTACCGGCTTGCCAAAGCGCTTGGAGCGCCAGGCTCAGTCCCGTGGGCATGGTGCTTTGTTGCACAGAGGCCGTAAATTCCTGTAGTGTCATGGCAAAAGCTCCTTTGTCTCCGCTGAGCAGCCTCCTCGATAGAGGACGGGCCGCGCTTGACCTGGGATTGGGGGATTGGGTGAAACTAGGAGCTATGATAAACTATACGCAGCAAACCGACAACCGGCCCGCTCGTTGTCGGCGCGTTTTGCCAGAGAGACCCGCCAGCTTTTCAAACCCTGACTGGTTTGGGATCGTGTAAGCCCTGCCCAATGCTACAATCATCAGAGGAGAACCCCATGGCCCCAATGACCCAACCAGCGCTAGAAGCTTTTCTCGCACCGCCGCGCCATGCCATCGTCGCCACCAATCGGGCCGATGGACCGCCCCAAGTGACGCCCGTCTGGTATATCTATGAGCACAACCGGCTCTATATCAGCGCGGGAATCGGTGCGGCCAAAGTGAAAAACTTGCGGCGCGATCCACGGGTGACTGTCTGTGTGGATGGTGGCCATCCCGACGCCCGTTATGTCATTTTCCAAGGAACCGTCACCATTCTTGAGCCCACTGATCCCCTACAGGAGAGCATGCGTTGGCGGATTATTCGTCATTACTATGACGATGAAGCCGACGCCCGTCGCTACTATGAATCCATGCGCGACTTTACCAGCGTCCTGCTGGTCGTCACCCCAGAAAAGATCACCAGTCAGGATTTTACCTAGCCTTGGTAGCTAGCCGTCGTCAGATTAAACACCCAACCACCATGCCCAAAGGAGAAAGCATGACCACTCAGCCTATTCGGATCGGTGTGATTGGCGCTGGTGCCAATACCACCGCGAAGCATATTCCCGGCTTACAAGCCATTGATGGGGTCGAAGTCGTGGCCGTCTGCAACCGCACGCGCGCTTCGGGCGAACGGGTCGCGGCCCAGTTTACCATCCCCCACGTCTATGAGAATTGGCCGGATTTGATCAATGATCCGGCTATTGATGCGATTGTCATTGGTACGTGGCCCTACATGCATTGCCGCCTAACATTGGCCGCGTTGGCGGCCAACAAACATGTCATGTGCGAAGCGCGCATGGCCATGAATGCCCGCGAAGCCCATCTTATGCGCGACGCGGCCCGTGCCAAGCCCCAACTTACGGCGCAGATTGTGCCTTCGCCCTTTACGCTGCGCGTTGATAAGACGATTAAGCGGTTGTTGGCCGAAGGCTACTTGGGTGATCTGTTGGCTGTTGAAGTCCGCGCCGGGGGTACCTTCCTCGATAAAAGCGCGGCCATGCACTGGCGCAATGACTTTGACCTCAGTGGCTACAACATCATGACCATGGGCATTTGGTACGAAGCCCTGCTCCGGTGGGTGGGCGGGGCGACCCAAGTGGCGGCCATGGGCAAGACCTATGTAAAGAGCCGTGTGACCGAGGCTGGTGAGGTAAAGCCTGTTCGGATCCCTGAACATATCGATGTCCTCGCCGATTTGGCCTGTGGCGCGCAGCTCCATTTGCAGGTCTCGAGCGTGGCCGGACTGGCCGGGACGCCAGAAGCCTATCTCTTTGGCAGTGAAGGCACGCTGCGTTTTAGCGATAATAAACTTTTCGGTGGAAAGAAAGGTGACAAAGCTCTAGGCGAAATCGCCATCCCTGCCACCGAAGCCGGGGCTTGGCGGGTGGAAGATGAGTTCATTCAAGCCATTCGTGGTCAAGAAGAAATTACCCACACTAACTTTGAGGATGGGGTAAAGTATATGGAATTTACCGAAGCTGTCACGCGGAGTATGCAAACTGGCCGTACTATCGCCCTACCCCTTGTGTAGTATCTCGAGCAGTAGCCCCTAAGTAGCAGCGGCGATAACGCCAGAGCCTGCGCGGCCAGCAAGGTGAGCATGGCGCACGGCTGCTGGCTTATTATATCTACTTGAGCCAGCCCGCGCGTACTATGCCGAATGGGTGATGGAACTCAGGTGTCGGTCGTAGTGAATGACCGTTGTCAGTAAGTCAACTAGTCTAGATCGTAAGATTTATCTTACAATAAGGTAATTCATTTTTGCTATAGACAATCCATCAAGAATTGAGTATACTTTATTTAGGTAGAATTGCCGTCCAACAATCTCTGCCCTTTTAAGCCGATCTGTTGGCGCAGGTCGGCTCTTTTTTTACCCCGCCGGCCAGATTCACACCGCTAGATCTTCGCTACCACCTAGTAATCGCGTGCTACTTGCTCGTCCCTACCTCCACAAAGGGCAGTCCCTTGAGGCGGGCAAACTTATGGAGAGTATCGGCCACATGCCCAATGCCCAACGCACAGTGGTGGGTTGGTGCTTCGGCGCACCAGGCATCGACAAACTGGGCAGGATCAAGGCGGAATTTGAGTCGGCTGTTGGTGTTACCAATGCGCATGATCGGGCCGTCAATGCATTCACCCTCGGCGCTCATCAATTTCAGTTGCCCATCGCGCGTTTGGGTACAGGTGAGGATGGTGATCGGCCCGTGCTTCACGCTGAATTCGACCGAGACGCCAGAGCCAGCCTTGCCATGATAGACACCCAAGCCGCGTAAAAGCGGTTTGCGGCTGCCAATGGCGAGATGGGCTGGCCCATCATGGCCCATGAGGACAAAGTTCTCCTTGAAATCCATGGCATAAAATTCGGTATAGGAGCCCCCCGTGCCGAGGACATCCATGATCTTCATCGCCACGGCATTTTTGAGATCCCCTTCGCCAGACGCGGGAATGCCGCGGGCCGTCAAGAGCGAATTGCCCAGAATCAGCCCGGCCCCCAAGCGCTCATAGTCACTGTTGTTGGTGCCGCGATAGTAATAGGCGAGCGCGCTCAGCTCAAAGTCCGCCACCAAGCGGTCGAGGCCGACCGCCACCTGACAGGCCCAGCGCAGATCCGCGGGGTGAGCCGAAGGGAGGATCTCAAAGAGGGCGTGGGCTTCTTCTAACTTGTGCGCGATCTCTGCCTCGTTCACCGCATCGACCCGATCTTTCAAATCACACATCTCCAACACTTCGACGTGTGAGCCAACTTGGGCATGATGCTGGGTAAAGTCCGAATACATATCTAGCATCCCCGGGTAGGTGTGCCCCAGAAAGCCAAAGCGCGCGCCACGCAACACCCGCACCGCCGTGGCGGCCTGACACCAGGCGCGCAGACTGCGCCACACGCGGTCATCCGCGTAGAGCATGCCCGAAACGACTTGGAATTCGATCCCGGCGCGGTGAAACGCATTGGAAATTTCAGGCACACAGCAAGTCGAGCAGCTTGCCAACCAGCCACCGGTATCTACGGTGTCATAGTCGAGCGCCGCCTCTGGCTGCAAATTAAGCACCAACACCGGCACTTTGGCCTGCTGTACAATGGGTAACACTTGGGAACTGGTGGCGTAGGTCGCTGTATGGCAGATCAACAGATCGACGTGCTCTGTCGCAAAACGGTTGCCCGCGGCAAAGGCTTGCTGCGATGTATCCACCATGCCCAGACTCACGACCTCGGCAAAGTCTGCCAATTGATCGATCACATGTTGGTGATACTCTTCCAACTTCTCCTTCAAGCCGGGAAACTGAGGCCAATAGGCCGCCAGCCCAACCGCAAAGAGGCCAATCCGTGCTTTGGGGTAGCTGCGTTGGGTAAAATCTATCACGCTGGTTCTCGCTTTCTGCGAATGAGGTCATTGGTCATTGGTCATTGGTCATTGGTCATTGGTTATTGGTCATTGGTTATTGGTCATTCGTCATTGGTTACTGTCTAGTCGATGACAAGTGACAAAGGACAAGTGACAAAGGACAAGTGACAAAGGACAAGTGACAAAGGACAAGTGACAAAGGACCAATGACCAATGACAAAAAACAAAGGAGTAGATAGTGGTAGATCGGATTGAAAGCATTGAAGTCTTTCCCCTCCAAATTCCGCGCGATACGCCCTACTTGGGGCCGTTGGAGGCGGGGGTTATCCCTAGCGAGCGCGGTTATTTTATTCGGCCAGGCAATCAGACGGTTTATAGCGTGCATGATCACTCCGTCTTGATCAAGCTTACGACAGCCCAAGGGATGGTGGGCTGGGGGGAAAGTTTTGGGGTGGTCTCGCCGGAAACCGTGACCACGATTGTACAAAATTTGTTGGTACCCTTGGTGCGTGGGCGCGATCCGCACGATGTCGTCGCCATCAATGAAGATATTTACAATGCCATGCGGGTGCGGGGCTTTTTTGGGGGCTTCTATGTCGATGCTTTGGCTGGGATCGACATGGCGCTCTGGGATCTACGCGGCAAGTTGACGGGCCTGCCCATTAGCAAGGTGCTCGGCAGCCAACGAACCACCCGCATTCCGGCCTATGTTTCGGGGTTGCCCAAGGCGACCAAAGAAGAACGGGCAGCCCTCGCCAAGGCGTGGATCGACCAGGGTTTTACCGCGGTCAAGTTCGCGGCGGCAGTCGCGAATGAAGGGGAGTTGGCCGAAATGCGTGCCTTGCGTGAAGCAGTAGGCCCCACACCGCAGATCCTGGCCGACTTTCATTGGCGCTACACCGACCAAGAGGCGATCAAGCTCATCACCGCGCTCGAGCCCTATGATCTCTACCTGGCCGAAGCACCGGTGCAATCGGAAGATTTGGAAGGGCAGGCCCGCGTCGCCGCCGCGGTGAAGACCCCCGTGGCGATTGGCGAGGAGCTACGCACCGTCTACGAATATCGCCCACGTTTTGTCCATCGTTGCATGAGCATTATCCAGCCGGAAATGGCCCACATGGGCATTACTAATTTCTGGGAAGTCTGCCGGTTAGCCCAAGCCTTTCATTGTCGGGTCATGCCCCATGCCACGATTGGCGTAGGGATTGCCCAAGCCGCCAGCCTCCAAGTGTCAGCCGCACTGGGCAATCTGATCATGCACGAATATCAGCACTCGATCTTTGACCGCAACTTGCAATTTATCACCGGCAATATGCGTTGCGAAGCTGGCTATTTTTATTTGCCCGATGGCCCTGGTCTGGGGGTTGAACCGCGCCCCGAACTCTTTCAGTATGTGATGCGCGGGGCGTGATGCATGATGGCTATTTACTAGAAAAAGTTGATGAGTTCTATGACTGCTATTGCTGTCCTTATCTTTTTGGTGACTTACGCGGGGGTGGCAGTTGGGGATGTCCCGAAAATCAAGCTAGACCGCACGGGCATTGCGCTGCTAGGTGCCATTGCCATGGCCGTCGCGGGGATTGTCCCCTTGGATCAATTGGGGGCGGCCATTGATCTGCCCACCTTACTGCTCCTTTATGCGCTGATGGTGGTTTCGGCGCAACTCCAGCTTGGGGGCTTCTATACCTGGACGGCCTTACGGATTACAGCGTTAGTGCAGCGGCCACGCTTTTTCTTATTGGTGATGATGGTGGTGAGCGCCGTTCTCTCGGCCTTACTGGCCAATGACATTGTTTGTTTGGCCTTTACGCCGGTGCTTACGGTTGCCTTGCTCAACGCGCAGATGAATCCCTTGCCCTTTCTGCTCGGGCTAGCCGTATCGAGTAATATCGGCTCGGCGGCGACGATCATGGGCAATCCACAGAATATGTTGATCGGTCAGGCCGGTCGTTTACACTTTGGCGAGTTTTTGACGTGGTGTACGCCGCCAGCTTTGATCGCCCTCGGCCTTGCCTATGGGTTACTGGTTTGGATCTATCGCCATCACTTTGCTCCCCAATCTACCGCGGCCAAAGCAGTGCCCACAGACTGGCCGCCCTTTAACCGCTGGCAGAGCGTCAAAGGGCTCTTGTGGACGGTGATCTTGGTTGCCCTTTTCTTCACCCCGATACCGCGTGAATTGTCGGCCATGACGGTCGCGGGCTTTTTGCTCTGTAGCCGTGAATTGAGTTCACGCGCCAAGCTAGAGCTGATTGATTGGCACCTGATCACCCTCTTCTGTGGTCTTTTTGTGGTCATTCATGGCATTTCGGTGGTCAATGTCCCCGCCTATTTGATTGATCTGTTGGCGCGCTATGGGGTAGACCTGCAAAATCTCTACACGCTCACCGGTGTTTCCACGGTGTTGAGCAATCTGGTGAGCAATGTGCCAGCGACCATGCTGCTCATCCAATTTCTTGAGCAGGCCAATCCAGTGCCATGGTATGCCCTGGCAGTCTCCAGCACCTTTGCTGGCAATTTGATTGTCATCGGCAGCATCGCCAACTTGATCGTCATCGAACAGGCAAAGCGCTATGGTGTTGAGATTACCTTTGGCGAACACGCGCGGGTTGGGATTCCTGTCACCCTCTTATCCCTAGTTGTGTTGATCGGGTGGATCGCCCTTGGGTAAGACCAGGCAGGTTTTCCAGACCTATCTGGTCTGCGATTTACCGCATTCAAACTTTACTGTGCTCCGACACTTCGTGGTCAGTAAACGGCGAACGAACCTCGTTCAACCACCGGATGGCTTCACGGCTGTCCCCAGTAGTTCATAAAGCGACGGATTATGCATCAACTTAAATTTCTCTATGTCTATGCCAAGAAATACACCGGTTCCCTCATTGTCACTATCATCAGCATGTTGCTGCTGGTGGGTGTCCAGTTGCTCATTCCCTGGATCATCAAAACCATGGTCGGGGCGGTGACGAATGCCAATGCGGTCTTTGACTCGGCGTTGGTCACCCGCTTAGCGCTCTTTGCCCTAGCCGTCTATATTGCCCGCGCCGGTCTCCAGTTTCTGCGCAGCTATATGGCCCATGTGGCTGGTTGGGGTGTGGTCGCCGAATCGCGCAAGCTGGTCTATGAACATCTGCAAAAGCTCTCGCTCCGCTTCTATGAGGATAAACAGACGGGGCAGTTGATGTCGCGCGTGGTAAACGATACCGACAAATTTGAATTGCTCATCGCCCATGCCGTGCCGGACATTATTGTCAACGTCCTCACGCTCTTTGGGGTCATGGCCGTCCTGATGACGATCAACTGGGAACTGACTTTGCTGAGCATGGCCCCTATGCCGTTGATCTACATCTCGTTGCGCACCTATGCCCGGTATGTGCTCCCCGCCTTTCGGACCCGCCAACATGAGCTGGGTGAACTAAACGCCATTCTCGCGGATAATCTCTCTGGGATCCGCGAGATCAAAACCTTTACGCGCGAAGAGAACGAGGTGGATCGCATCTGGCGGCGGATTGACAAGTACCGCGATTCGCTGCTCTATGCCCTCAAGATGATGGCGATTTTTCAGCCCTTTATTCAATTCACCTCGGCTTTGGGTACGATTGTGGTCATCTACTTTGGGGGGCAACTCATTTTGCGCCAGAGCTTGTCGATTGAAGATCTGGTCGCTTTCTTCCTCTATCTGGAACTTTTCTATCAACCACTCCACCACCTAAGCGATTCGTGGGAAAAGATCCAAGAAGCCGCGGCCAGCGCCGAACGGGTGGCCGATCTGCTGGATCAGGAGCCAGAGCCCGATGCCGGCCACGGGGCGATTACGCTGCCCACCCGCACCCAAGGAGCCTTGGCCTTTCAGAAGGTGGGTTTTGGCTATAGCCCCACCGAACCGGTCCTGCAAGGGATCGATCTCCAGATTCCAGCCCACAGCACGGTGGCCCTTGTCGGCCCCACGGGGGTTGGCAAAACCACCCTGGCCAGTTTGATCCCGCGCTTCTACGAAGTGACAACAGGCACCCTCACCCTCGACGGCTATGATCTAAAGCAGATCAAGCTCAGCAGTCTACGCCAACAGATCAGCATTGTCTTGCAGGATGTCTTTCTCTTCCACGGCACCGCGCGCGAGAACATTCTCTTTGGCCGTGCCGATGCAACAGAAGCGGAGGTTATCGCCGCAGCCAAGGTGGCGAATGCCCATGAGTTTATTATGCAATTACCCGATGGCTATGACACGATGATTGGGGAACGGGGCGTGAAGCTATCTGGGGGTCAAAAACAACGGCTCTCGATTGCCCGGGCCGTGCTCAAAGATGCGCCGATCCTCATTTTGGATGAAGCCACCTCGGCGGTGGATACCGAAACCGAGCATCTGATCCAACAGGCGCTGGAACGGCTCATGGTCGGTCGCACGACCATCATCATTGCCCATCGCCTCTCGACCATTCGTAAGGCCGATTTGATCGTCGTGCTTGACAACAAATGCATTGCCGAAGCCGGGAACCACGCCCAGTTGATGGCACAGCGCGGGCTCTACTGGCGGCTCAACCAAGTGCAACATGAACGCCCCACCGACGAAGTGCCCGCTTGGAACAAGGTCTCACCTCAACCCGCGTTTGCTGGGGATTAGGGAGTAGAGACTAGAGACTTGTATCTCTAGTCTCTAGCCGCTACGCACTATCGGCTTGGCGGAAGGCGGCCAGGAGGGCAGGGAGGCCGGAAAGGATAAAGTCGGGCGGGGGGGTACCCGCTTCAAAATCGGCGCGACGGCTGATGCCCGTGAGGACACCGGCAGTGACTAACCCGAGCGTCGTAGCACCGGCAATATCCGTTTCATAGCGATCGCCCACCATGAGGGTTGCGTTGGGCTGGCTGTGCACCCGGTGCATGGCGAGTTCATACATACCTGGGTAGGGCTTCCCGACAATTTCCGGCTTGACGCTGGTGGCGGCCTCTAACATGGCGAGAATGCTGCCCGTGCCGGGAATCTGTCCCCGTTCGGAAGGGTAGGTCGGATCGATGTTGGTGCCGACAAAGCGCGCCCCATTGCGGACCGCCAACGCCACTTTGGCAACATCTTCATAGGTCAAGTGAAAGTTGATCCCGGCGACGGCAAACTCTGCGGCCAGCGGATCATCAATGAGCGTAAAGCCTTCCTTGAGGAGAGCTGTGCGTAACCCTTCCATGCCCAACATCACGACTTTCCCCCGCTGCGGTGCTTGTTCGGCTAGCCAAGCCGCGGTAGCCTCCGCGCTGCCCAAAATATGCGTTGGCTCGGCCTTGATCGCCATCTTGGCGAGCTTATCCGCAAACGTTTGCGATGTATTACTCGCATTGTTGGTGATGCACAGCCAGCGCCGCCCGGATGCGTCTAGATAATCGAGTAGATCTTGGACGCCCGGCAGCGGTTGATTGCCCACATAGATCACGCCATCCATGTCAAAGAGCACCGCACGTACCTGGCGCAGCTTTGCGATTTGTTGCGATTCGTTGGTCATCGTCATTCCCACTGTTTGTTTTCTGGATAAGAGTTACACACTTAGGCAAGCGCTGTCAGCTTTTGAAAAGCCAACAGCGCTCTGGTCGATACGGCCAGTTCTGGAGCTTCGATTGGTTTGATGAGTAAATAATCGTTACGGCTCAGGGATTCTCTGGCGTGTCAGCTTGTTCTTGATCAGCCAGATCTTTCTCTACATCAACGGCGGCCATGGCGACAGCCCAGGAGACGACAAACCAAACGCCGCCCCCAATCAGCAACGCCATGCCAATACTGGCAAGATTCAACGGGATATTGCCACGCATGATCCCGACTACGGTTAGTAGAATGCCCAATAAGCCAAAAACAAGCCCAATTTTGACCGGGCTGGCATTGTTGGTGTTCATCGTTTCTATCCCTATTCTTTCGGATGCGGGTTACTACGCACTGATCCGCAAATCCTGCACATTCAGCTGTAACCGTTTGCGCCCCTGCCATTCGTTCGCTTCCACCTGAAAGACCAGATCGAGGTGAGTGCCTTCGGGAAGCGCCTTGGCCCACACGCCTTGCTGAAAGGCAACGGCGTCATAGACAGGTGTATTAGGACCCGCGTCCACAATGAGCCGCATGTGTTGCTTCTGGCTCCCAATGGGCCTTGCCTCGCGGACGCGGACGTTGCGGCTCAGGAGCAAGGGCGGTGGATTTTCTTGACCCATGGGCTCCAGCCGCATAAATTGTTCCTGGATGTTCCAGTTGACCTCATCGAGCGTAATGACAGCATCAACAGCCAGGGTTGGGCGCAAATTGGCCTGCATGCTCAGTTCACGCTGTGCCACCGCTTGGAGGGCATCGGCAAAGGCGGGCAGTTGCGGGGTTGCCACGGTAAAGCCCGCCGCGCGGCTGTGGCCACCATGCCGGATCAACAGGCCACCAACTTCATCCAACGCGGCACTAATATCAAACTCAGGAATGCTGCGCGCGCTCCCGCGTGATTCCTCGGCACCCTCTTCAATCACCAAAACAGGGCGATAGAAACGGTCCATCAACTTGCCCGCGACCAACCCCACAATGCCTGCGACAAACTTGGGGCTGTGCACCACATAAAGGGCCTGGTCATGGTCCATCTGGGCATGTAATTGGGCTTCGGCAATGGTTTGAGCCTGCTCGGTGAGTGTGCGCCGCCGGTTGTTGAGCGATTCTAACTCCATCGCCAAGCTATACGCTTGGGTGGGATCTTGGGTGCGCAACAATTGATAGGCCAATTTGGCGTGGGCCAACCGCCCCGCCGCGTTGAGCCGTGGGGCCAAGCGAAAGGAGATCGCGGTGGCATCTACCGTGCCGGGGCGGAGATCCGCCACGGTTAAAAGGGTCTCCACCCCTATCCGCTGGGGTTTGTTCAGGCGCGCCAGTCCCCGTTGCACGAGGGTACGATTTTCGCCCAGCAAGGGCATCATATCAGCAACCGTGCCCAGCGCCACCAGATCCAGCAGGCTCTCTTCGATCTCACTGACCTGGCTCTCGTCGATCCGGCTGCCCCGCCGTTGCGCCACGGCGCGCAAGAGCGCTTGGGCCAGGCGGTAGGCCACGCCAACACCAGCCAAACGAGCCGCGTTGCTCTGACAATCTTTGCGCCGAGGGTTAATCACTGCCAACGCGGCGGGCAGTTCCGCCCCGACCGAGTGGTGGTCGGTGATGATCACATCAAGCCCCCATTGACGGGCCAATGCTACTTCACGGAGACTGCGCATGCCACAATCTACCGTGATCAGCAACTGCGCTTGTTGCGCAATGCGCTCAATGGCGTCCAGGTTCAGACCATAGCCTTCATCGACGCGGTCGGGGATATAGGGCCCCACCCGCGCCCCGGCAACCTGGAGCGCCGTCACCAAGAGCGTTGTTGCCGTCACCCCATCGGCATCAAAGTCACCGTAGACACAGATCGTTTCACTGCGATCAATGGCTTCAATGATCCGTGCCACGGCGGGAGTCATATCGCGCAGCTTGTAGGGGTTCTCTTGAACGGCATCGACCCCACGCAAAAAGGCTTGAATCTCGGCGGCGGAGGTCAGGCCGCGGTTATAAAGCACCTGAACCAATAAGGGATGTTCGGGTACGCTCGCCACCAAAGCGGCGGGAGCACTAGGCTGAATGACCCAATTTTTTGCTTGCTGTCCCATGCTCATTTCAACTTCAACTGGTTCATGGCGCTTTTTCTGTGTTAATCGTGAATAGCGCTGTCATATTTTGACAGGCGCACAGGCGCTTGGCAAACCGGCAGCGAACCGGTGACGAACGATCAGGTAGAATGCCCCTGTTGTTTCCGTTGCAGCCGAGCAAGCCGATGTTCCAAATCGGTAATCTGGGTGGTGGCTTGTTGCCACGCTGGCGCGCGCCGCAACGTGTGGAGGGCCCAACCAGTCCACATAGCGGCTTGCTCCCAATCTTTACATTGCCACTCGCAATATTTGGCAAGCTCTTCATAAGGCGTCGTATCCACCGCGGCCACAGTCGTGATCCAGGTCTGCCAGATGGCCGTGGCTTCGGCCCAACGCGCCTGGCGCTTGAATAACTGTCCTAAGTGGCGAAAGACCTCGCCTTGGGCCGCTTGACCGGCTAACCCTTCGGCGGCAGCGCGATAGGCCCGCTCAGCGGCTTCCCACTCTCCGCCTTCTTCATAGCAGCGGCCCAAGGAGAACCAATCCAGCCCATGGCGCGGCGTATCGCCAGGGGTTGCCTTCCCGGCATATAAACCACTGAGCGCAGTGGTCAGCGCGACCATGGAGACAATATCTTCGCGGTTATGATAAAAAACGCGGCTCAATTCGCCCGCTTGCCCATTGTGTAAATAATCGGTGTAGAGTTGGGGAATCAACGCGCCGGGTACATCCTCTTCGCTGCGCCGCAACCCCAAAATCTCCGCCTCGAGGTTGATCAAGCGGCAGCTTTGCAAGCGCCGCTTCCACAGCCGCCGCGCCGGATGCAAGAGATCAAGGTGGGGACGATCCGATTGGAGCAACCGACCACTGCCCCGCAACTCGGGATAGATCTGCTGATTTTGGCGCAACCGCGTGCGCAACAGAGGTAGATCAAAGGTGCGCCCATTGAAGGTGACGCTCATATCGTAGCGTTCTAGCAACGCCACCAAGGCCAACAACAGCGCGCCTTCTTCACCCGGATTGCGCATAAAAAATTGGCGCACGACAAAGTGAATTGGAGACTGGAGTGTAGAGAGTGGCGGCTGGTGATTGGAAACCGGAGCTTGGCTCTCGCCGCCTGAACCATTCGCGATTGATAATGGATTGTTGCCTATTTCAAAAGTGCCGACGCCAACCATAAAACAATAGACCCCGGCGCCGCCGCCAAGGCCGGTCGTTTCGGTGTCAAGGAAGACCGCTTGGCGAAAGTCAGTCGCTTGTTGCAGCCCAAAGGCCGGGTGAAAAGTGGCAAAGGTTGTCGGCTGGTGGTCTAGGATTTGGGCCAGTGGATAGGCGCCCCGGCTTGCTTGGAGGGGATAGCGCTCTGTCACCACATAACAAGTGCCGTTGCTGTTTTCGATCACTTCACCAGGTACCAGCGCCTCGAGGGTGCCTTTGGGTAGGCTTGGGGCGCGTAAAGATTCCTGTAATGGCACAGGCAAAACCGGCGGCAAGGGGGATTCCGCGGGCGTGTGCTGAGGCCGCACGCTATGGAGGCGGCGCAGTCGATCAAGGGTTGACATGGGGATAGCATACCATAGGACGAAATGGTTTGCCTAGTTGCTGAGGGCGTCAATAGGCTGGGGATAGGACAACGCTGCTCGGGGAATAGCCCAAATCTATTCAGGCCGAGCGCGACCAACATTATGCTGCCGACGCGGCTTGTTCCCACGGAATGGGGCTAACATCATCGTGGCGCAAAGTCCGTGACCCTGTGCGGTCAATGCGCATAATCAGGCGGCAGGCCGGGTCGGGGCAGACGACGCGGCTGTCGGTTTCCATCCAGTCCGCCGGGTGGTTACGCCGTTGTTTGGCTGGCAGCAAGGGAATCGCCGCTTGGAGCGCGTAGAGACAAAAGTCGGCCCCGTCTGGCAGGGAAAGCTTACCACCCCGCAAGTAGAAACAATCACCCACCGCCATCGCGCAGGTACAGTGCCCTTCGATGGCTTCCACCACAACGGTTAGATCATAGAGTTGAAATTGATCACTGCTCATGTGTTGAACCTTATCAGACGGGTCTGCCAATGGTTGAGGTATTACGAACTTGGGCCAGACCTGACAGGTCTGGTCTACAAGCTCACCGACCCACTGTGTGACTCCCATGGTTCGGTAATTTGGCCGATGGATTTAGGCCGCCATCCGTGCGACAATTGACCTGAAATCAACGACATAAATTCCAGTTTTCATGTAAGTCAAAGACCTACATAAAAACCCAACCGTTGGTGGCACGCGGCTGCTAACACGCGATGGCTGACACCGCTGCTTTTCTTTGTCCCCCACTAGAGAAGCAGCGGTGCGGTCGTTGAGCGCTATGGGTCGCGTCGCATAAGGCTGAAGCTTTGGCCGGTTGGCCCAACGGTTGGTTGGGTTGCCAAAAAGAGCGCGAGCGGAGCGACCTCAACCGGTTGCTTGATCCATTCACTGCTCGTTGTAAAGGCCGCACCCTGGCGCGCGGTCGGGCTCACCGTCATACTCGTCTCGACGGGGCCAGGGATCAGTTCATTGACACTAATGTTATCCTGCCACACCTCTTGCGCCAAGACCCGCGTCAACATCCACAACCCTGCTTTGGAACAGGCATAGGCCGAATTACTACTGCTACGATGGCCCATACCGGAGCCAATCATGATGATTTTGCCAGCCCCGCGCGCTTTGAGATAGGGCAAGGCAGCTTTGGCACAAGTATACGGCCCCACCAAATTGACCTCTAGCGTAAGTCGCCACGCGGCTGGATCGCTGTCGGCCACAGAGCGACGATCCGGGTTGATACCGGCATTGATCACCACCAGATCAATCCCCCCAAAATGAGCCGCGCTCTGCTGAAAAAGCTGCTCGACCGCGGTCGGTTCCGTGACATCCGTGGGGATAGCTACTCCTTGCCCACCTTGGGCCACGATGGTTTGGACTGTGGCCTCGATTTCCGCGGTTGTGCGTGCGGCACAGACCACCGCGGCCCCCGCGGCGGCATAGGCCAGCGCAATGGCCTGCCCAATGCCACGTCCGGCCCCTGTAATCACCGCGACTTGGCCCGTTAAGGGTTGGCTATTTGTACCCATTCTACCTTCCACCATATTGGACATAGCTTTCTAAGCCGAGACGGATATATTGTTCGGCGGGGGCATCGTTGGCTTGCATGGCTGCGGCTAACAGTCGGATCATACGTTCTTCCATGCTCGCTTTCATGGCAGCACCTTTCGTAGAAAGCCTTTGTACCGAAACGATGACACGTCCACACCTGACCGGTTTCATGAAGATTAACGATGAAAATCGGTAAAGCGCCCGCGCCCAACAGGCCCCCGACAGCCACCAGGCTAGCCAACAACGCCCGCCACATTTCCACAATCTTCATGAAATCGGTCAGGTGTCAGTCGGCGCGCTTTTCCGGAAGCCAAAAGACGGCGGGAATACTAAAAAAGGCCGCCACACCGCTCCAGAAAAAGGCATTTGTCAACCCAATCTGATCGGCAAGCAACCCGACAACCCAAAGCGCCAATGCGCGAATCACAAAGTTCATGGACATAAAGATCCCGTTGGCTACGGCGCGATTGTGGGGAAAATGATCTTGGACAATCGCCAGCTTGACCGGCGTCTGCGAAATAGCCGTTAGGCCCAAGCCAATCAAGAGCGGAACTGCTAACCAAGGCGGGGCATAGAGAAAGCCCATTAATAGCACAGGCGCAGTGCTTAATAATACCAGTAGAACAACCCGTCGCCCAAAGCGATCACTGAGCGTACCAGTCAACAAGGCGCCCACGACCCCAGCCCCTTCGAGAATGGTGAGCGAAGCTGCGGCCAGCCAAAGATTGGCACCTAAGGCATCACGCATAAAGGTGGGCAAATAGGTGGTGATGGCGACCACCATCCCCATTTGGGGCACCATCATCCCGCCCAGAATTGTAAAGACCCGTCGCAATTCTGGCGCAAGCTCGCGCAGATTGCTTTGCTGTTGCGTGGCTGGGCGGGCGGAAATATTGCGCAGACGCCAGTAGAGAAAGGCTGAAACCAGCCAGCCAATCCCAGCCAGCCGCCAAATGCCGGGCAAGCCCCACCAAGTGACCCCTGCGACGACCACAAGCGGCCCCACGGTGCGCCCTAGCTCACCACTAGCCATAAAGATGCTCATCCCCGTGCCAACCCGCCGCCCAGCAATGCGCCCGATCATCGCCGGAGCTGGGGCATGAAAGGCCGCCATACTAACCCCGGCGACCATAAAGAGCAGGATCAACAGCAAATAATTGGAGAACAGCCCCATGATGCTCATCAACGTGCCGGTAATGGCCGGGGCGAAAATGACAAAGTAGCGCAAACTGACCCGATCCGCCAGATAGCCAATCAAGGGGGTGAGCAAGCTGGGGAGTTGGAGAAAGACGGCCAACGTGCCAACGCCAGCGTAGCTGCTGCCTAGCCGCTCTTGCAGCAAGGGCAACAGTGGTGGCAGAAAAGCCGTGTAGGAATCGTGGATAAAATGCCCACCAGCCACCGTCATCACCTGTTCCGTGTGAAAAGTATCATCGGCTGGTTCTTGGATCGTCGTCGGCGATTGGGTGGCAGTGGGGGGGTGTCGTTGCGATTGAGATGTCATACTCTGTTTCGTTTCGGTGCTGTGGAAAAGAGGACACAGATACACACAGCAATATACCGTTAAAAACGAACCCGTAAAAACGGACCGGCACGTCTATCGGCGCGAATCTGTGTCTGGCATTTCTCATTTGTCTGGTGCTGTTGCGCTGTTGCTTGTGCGCTCTATTATCCCATACAATGACCTTGGTTAAAAATCAGCCAGCTAAGCTAGGTCCCCGCGGTTGCCCCCAATTCTCATTAAGCCATTTGTAAACTTGCGAGGCAAATCGAGATCCAGTATAGTAGCGCCATGTCAACCCGTTACCCCGATGCTGAAACACGCCGCCGCACGGTCTTGGTGGCCGTGGTCAACAATATGGACGATCTACGCCGAGCCGCCTCGGAAGGTTGGTATCGCATTCCCCAACGCTCTGCGCCACGGCGCGTAGGGGCAGATTATCTGGCTTTCTATCAAACCGGGGCCTTTAAGGACGAAGCCGAAGCCCAAACGGTAACCTACTACGCCCCAACCCGCCGCTACCACTTGCTAACCCGCCGCGAATTGCTCCCCGCCGAAGCCGACCATCCCCGTGCCGATGACTACTATTTTCGCATTGAAGTAGGTCCGCTGCAGCGGCTCGAGACAGCGATTCCGGCTGGCCCTTTTCGGCGCGTCACCTTTATTCACACGACCCTGGATCGCCTCCTCACCGCGGCAACCGTCACCGATCTCTTCTCCAAAGAAGATCCCTTTGAAACCCTCTGGCACGCCCTCCGCGAACATCGGTTGCGACCGCTCAAAAACCGCCTCTTGGGCGAATACCCAGTCGATATTACCTTGCGTGCGCGGGGTGGCTATCTGGCAATCCACTGCGCCGCCGATCACCGCGCCGAAGAGGCGCGGCCCCAACTCCTGGCCGACCGCTGGGAGATCCTCCACTTCTCCGCTAATCAACTTCAACAAGATCTCGCCAACTGCCTCCGCCAAGTCGGAGCCAAGCTCATCGCTCTGGGCGGCTCGGTTTTGAACGAGTAGAAACCACGCAAGCGCAACCGCCTTTTCGCTTTCCTTTCCCCACCATGACTTTTTGACCCGCGCGCACGGGTGCGCTACAATGAAGGGATGAAGGCAGTCATTACGCTAACACCTGTGGTGGCAGATCCAACCACGGCAGTGAACCAACCGGATCAGCGGGCAATCGAACGGGTGCCATTGCTCGATCTTGCGTTGCCCGAGCTTACGGAATATGTCGTGAGCCTGGGGCAGCCGAAGTTTCGCGCGCGCCAGCTTTGGGATTGGCTGTATAAACGCTATTCGGCCAATTTTGATGAGATGAGCAATCTGCCGAAGGAGTTCCGGGAACAACTCAAGGCCGGGGCCTTGATCGATCCGCTCACGCCGGTGACACAGGTTGTGTCGTTGGCCGCAGATACGCAGAAGGTGCTTTTCCGGCTCCACGATGGGCATACTATCGAAGCGGTGCTCATGCTCTATGATAAGCGGCGCACCCTCTGCATTAGTAGCCAAGCTGGCTGTGCGATGGGCTGTACCTTTTGTGCCACGGCACAAGGGGGGCTAGCCCGTAACTTGACCGCGGGCGAAATTGTGGCGCAGGTGCTCTTTTTTGCGCGCTACTTAGCTACCCCCACCCAAGATCCGGTCATGGCGGTGGAACGGCCAACCCAGGTAACCAACATTGTGCTCATGGGCATGGGGGAACCGCTCCATAACTATCAGAATGTCTGGACAGCTTTACATCGCCTCACCGCCGAAGATAGCTTTGGCTTGGGAGCGCGCCATATCACCTTGAGCACGGTCGGTCTTGTGCCGATGATCGACCGCATGGCCGATGAGGATCTCCAGATCAATCTGGCGGTGAGTTTGCACGCGCCCAACGATGCCTTGCGAACACAGCTCGTGCCGGTGAACAAAGGCTTTGCGGTCGATGCGCTGTTAGCGGCAGTCCAACGCTATAGTGCCAAGACCCATCGCCGCGTCACCTTTGAGTATGCCCTCATGGCAGGCATCAATGATCGGCCCGAGGATGCCCATGAATTGGGACAGAAGTTACAGCCGTTGCTCTGTCATGTCAACGTGATTCCGCTCAATCCAATTCCAGACAGCCCCTATCAGCCATCGACAGATGCGGATACACAGGCGTTTGTCCAGATCTTACAGGGCTATGGTGTAGCGGCCACCATTCGTTTACGGCGGGGGATTGAGATCAATGCGGGCTGTGGGCAGCTACGGCGTGCAGTGGCGGCGAAAAGAGCGGTCAAAGGATAAAAAAATCGCCTGACAGCTGTCAGGCGATTTTATGTAACACCGGGAAACCAAGCCATTGCACTTATTTGGTCTTGGAAAGCGTGCGAACGCAGGAAGTGCACAAGCGCTTCGAGACAACTTCGCCCTTTTCCATTACATTAACCTTTTGCACATTGACATTCCAGCGCCGCCGAGTGGCTTTGCGTGACCAGGGGCGATTATTACCGAATTGCGGACCCCGACCACAGTTTTGACATTGGGCCATTGAGAAAATCCTCCCTAAAATAGCGAATGCTACCTATCTAAATCACTTTCAATGGAACCTTTAAGGACCATTCAAAGGTAAAGTTTTCCGTGTAGACGAATTTTTGCATTAATTTCGCAACCTTTTTATGCTAACATAAGCTGAATCTACTGTCAAACTGATTGGGGAATTAGGGTTTTATTTTGGCTGTGCGGCAAAGTCAGCCAGGAATCCGACCTGCCCCAGTTGGATCAGGCGCTTGTTTGATATTGGTGCCGCGCGATCGACAGCCGCCCATTCAGGGCACTTGTATGATGAAATTGATAGACCAAGAACGATGGAAAAGATCTTGCTATGGGAAAAGTACGCATTGTAACCGACAGTAATGTTTTTTTACTGCCTGAAGTCAAAGAGAAATATGCGATCGAGGTCATTCCCCATCGCATCAAAATTGGCGGCGCGATGTATGAAGAAGATGCAGATTTTACCGCCGATGAGCTTTTTAAAAAGCTGAGCGAAGCCCAAAGCGCGGGGCTGAATCGCCTCCCCGAAGTGGTAGCCGCCGATGTGAATATGATTCTGGATACCTACACCGGGCTAAAAGATGGCGCGGAAGAGATCATTTCGATCCACACGAGCAGCCAACTGAGCCAAATGTGGCAGCAGGCGCGCCGCGCCGCCGAAATGCTCAAAGGGCGCTATACCATTCGCGTCTTTGACAGCCTCAGCACTTCCTATGGGTTGGGCATCTTAGTCGAAAAAGCCGCCAAAGCCGCCGAGGCCGGGGCCAATGTCCATGAAATTGCCCGCATTGTCAATGGGGCGATTCCCCATCTCTATGTTGCGCTCTTTGCCGAAAGCTTGCACTACCTGGAACGCAGCGCCCAACTTAGCCCATCCCAGAGTGTATTAGGCTCCATGTTGGGCATCAAGGCACTGTTGATGATGGAAGAAGGCAAGCTGATGCCCTTGGAAAAAGTCCAAACTTATGAGGAAGTAGTCGAGAAACTCAACGAGTTTGTGGTGGAATTTGCCAGCGTCGAACGGATCGGCATTATGCAGCACGCCTATGCGCAGCCCGCCGATCAGCTTGTTGAACGATTACAAGAAACCCTGCCCCGCGTGCCCGTCAGCCGGCTCGACTATCCGCCCAGCTTGGGCGTCCATGTCGGCCCCAATATGATTGGCGTCGTTGTCTACGAAGGTATGTAATTGAAGGTTAGGAGTTACGCATACAGGTTAGTCTGTCGCCGGAGAGCTGACCGGTTTTCAGAATCGGTCAGCTCTCGCATTGCGTAAGCCCGATAAGGTATGTAATTGTCGTACTAGCAGTTGGTTAGGTGCACAGTCAGGCCAGCGGTTGTCTGGTCAGCTAGACTCGCCAACCGGACAACTTTACGACTTAACCGATTTGAGATCAGCTATGACCACTCCAGTGCTCACCCGTCTGTTACGTGTCCTTGATCTAGAAGAAAAGCAAAACTGGCGCAACCGTTCGGTGATTGGCGGCTTGCTAGCCATGGGCGAACGTTGGCGCGAAGATGCCGACGCGGCCGCTTTGGATGAAAATTTAATTCAGGTAATCCTTGCGCTCATGGCCCACTACGAAACGGTCAATCAACAGCAACGGCCAGCGGTTGCGAGCAAGCTACGCGCGGTCTTGCTCGGGGAGGTTGACGATCTCGATACCTTATTGGACGAGTTGGTTGGCGATCGCGCCCCAACGACAGCCGCCGACCCGATTGCTCCCCTGGCTGCCGACCAAGCCGAAGCCAGTGCGGAAGAGGCCGATTGGGATGACAGTGATGTCGAAATTGTGGAAGATGAACATGGGGCCTATGCCGCCTATCCACCACCCGAGCCAACCCACGTGGCCCGCGAACGCGTTCGTCGCCAGCAGCGCCAGCAAGAGCGGGCCAATCGCACCCCCCACGATCTGCAAGCCGCGCCAACCATCCTCAGTGGCGTGGGCGAGGCTACAGCAGAGAACTTGACGCGGCTTACTATTCACAAAGTGGTCGATCTCCTCTGGCACCTGCCCGTACGCCACGAAGACTACAGCCAGTTGCGCACAATCGATCAACTGGAGCCGGGTGAGCAAGTCACGATCATTGCCAATTTGTGGGATGTGAAAACACGCAAGATCAGCATGAAGCGTGAAATGGTGCAGGGCATTGTGGCCGACGGTACGGGTACGCTCCACGCCACCTGGTGGAACAAATATATTGTCAAGCAGCTAAAACCGGGTTCGACCTTGCGCCTTAGCGGCAAAGTTGGGCTCTATATGGGGCAGAAGACACTAGATAACCCCCTCTTTGAGGACGCCGACACCGAGATGGTCTCGACCGGGCGTTTGGCACCGGTCTATGCGCTGACTGAAGGCGTGAGTCAAAAACGGCTACGCGAACTCATCCGCCAAGCACTCGAGGAATTTGCCTATTTTATGGCGGATCCGCTGCCAACTGCGCTGCGCGACACCTATGGGTTGCCCGACTTACCCACCGCCCTTCAACAGGTTCATTTTCCCGAAGATCAGGAAGAATTGACGCGTGCTCGTCGCCGGTTGGCTTTTGAAGAGTTTCTCTATATCCAACTGGGTGTGCTACAACGCCGCCGGGAGTTGCAACGCACCCAAGCCCATGCGTTGATTAGCGATCCGGCCCTGCTCCAACAATTTACCGAACGCCTGCCCTTTGCGCTCACCGGCGCGCAACAACGGGTGCTGACAGAAATTACCGCTGATATTAGCCGTACGATGCCCATGACCCGCCTGGTGCAAGGGGATGTAGGCAGTGGGAAGACGGCAGTGGCGGCGGGAGCGATGTGGATCGCCAGCACCAATGGCGTGCAATCCGCGCTATTGGCACCTACCCAAATTTTAGCCGAACAACATCACCGTGGGATTAGCCGCCTGCTGGCCGATCTCCAACGGCCCGATGGGCAACCACTCGAAGTTGCCCTTTTGACGGGCCGCGTGATTGGCGCAGAACGCGAGCGGATCTTGGCAGGGCTGCGCACGGGAGCGATCGACATTGTGATTGGCACTACGGCCCTGATCCAAGAACAAGTGGAGTTTAACCAACTGGGCTTTGTGGTGGTGGACGAGCAGCACCGCTTTGGGGTGGAACAGCGGGGCGCCCTGCGCACCAAAAGTGCCAAACAACCCCATCTGCTGGTGATGAGTGCGACGCCCATTCCCCGCAGCTTGGCAATGACCATCTATGGCGATCTCGATGTCAGCGTCATTGATGAAATGCCCCCAGGACGGATTGAGATCAAGACCAAGACCTTCCGGCCCAGCGAACGGGAACGGCTCTATCAGTTTCTCCGGCGCGAAGTCGAAGCTGGTCGGCAAGCCTTTATTGTCTACCCGTTGGTTGAAGAGAGTGATAAGCTGGATGTTGGCGCAGCCGTGGAAGAACATCAGCGGCTCGGCCAGGAGATCTTTCCCGATCTACGGCTGGGGCTCCTCCATGGCCGCATGAGTGGCAGTGAAAAAGATGAGATCATGCGGGCCTTTGCCGCTGGGGAGTACCCTATTTTGGTCAGCACCAGCGTGATCGAGGTGGGGATCGATGTGCCCAACGCATCGGTGATCGTCATTGAAGATGCCGAGCGCTTTGGCCTAGCCCAGCTCCATCAGTTCCGGGGGCGGGTGGGGCGTGGGCAGCATGCCAGCTATTGCGCCTTGGTGAGCAAAGCCGAAAGCCCGGATGCCCAAGAGCGGCTGCGTGCCCTAGCGGAGACGAACGATGGCTTTGCCTTGGCCGAGAAAGATCTAGCGTTACGGGGGCCTGGTGAATTTTTGGGCACCAAGCAGAGTGGCCTGCCCGAACTGCGCATGGCCCATTTAAGCGATGTCGCCACGCTCGCCATTGCCCGCGAAGCCGCTCAACAGATCTTTGAAAGAGATCCTGAGCTCCGCGACCATGTTTCTTTACAAAAACAGGTATGGCGCTTCTGGCGCGGCCACGGTGATATTAATTAGAGGCAGGAACCCTAGGGCTGACCGGTTTTCCGAACTGGTCAGCCCTGGAACGACGTTCTTCAAGGGGCCGCCCTCGACATGGCTTGGGCAATGGCGTTCTGTAACGTATCGAGGGTAAAGGGTTTGCTGATCACATAATCCACGCCTTTGGGAAGTTCATCGCTGGCATTCATGAATTCGCCAAAGCCCGTCAGCAGTATCACTGGGACAGTCGCGCCCATCTCCTGTAGCGCGGCCGCGACGCCGTCACCATTCAACTTGGGCATAGCGCGATCAGTGATCACTAGATCAAAGCACTCCCTCCGAAATTTTTCTAACCCCTCCCAGCCATTGGTCGCCACCGTCACCGCGTGTTGACCATGCTGCAAAGCCGCCACGATCACCTCGCGCACGAGTTCATCATCCTCCACGACCAGAATACGCTGCTTTTCGATGGTTTGCCACTCGACAGGACGATGAATTGCGGGGGGATGGGCAGGAACAGGCAGATGAATAGAGAAGGTAGTACCTTTGCCGATAGTGCTCATGATAGTGATCTTCCCGTGGTGCCGTTGAACGATCCCATAGACGGCAGCCAAGCCTAGGCCCGTACCGGCATTCCCTTTGGTAGAGAAAAAGGGTTCAAAACAGCGGCGCTGCGTCTCTTCATCCATCCCAGCCCCGGTGTCGCTAACCGTCAGCACAACAGATTCTGGTGCGGGCTGCGTAGTAAGCTGGTGCGCAGTGGCGCTTGTGACATAGACGCGGATAAAGATTTTCCCTTCATCCGTTAGCGCATAGACCGCATTCAGGATCAAGTTGGCTAGCATCTCTTGCAACTCGGCCATATTGCCCGCGATTAACGGCACCGGCTGTAAGTCGGTTTCGATCTGGACCAGCAGCCCGTCGGCTAAGGCTTGATCTTTCCAATGGGGTTGGGTCAATAGGATCGCTTGCTCAACCACCTGATGCAGATCCACGGGTAGTTGTGGCTCGGCCTCGGGCCGGTAGCGGTAGAACTCGCGCAGACGGCTGATTACGGCAGCGGCGTTTTGGGCGGCAGTGTGAATCGCCTGTAAGTAGCGCCGCTCTTTGTCGGCATTAGGCTTGCTATCGAAACGCAATAGTAATAGCTCGGTAAAGCCCAAGATCGGTGCTAGTAGGTTGTTGAAGTCATGGGCAATGCCGCTCGACATCGTGCCCATTGCACTCAGCCGTTCCTGCTGGATCAACTGCTGTTGTGTCTGTTGCAGTTGGGCGAGCGCTTCAGCCAGGCGGTGGTTTGTCTCTTGTAATTCGAGCTCGGCCTGTTTGCGGTCAGTAATATCAAAGAGGATCCCAATCGAACTACGGGGACGCTGCTGTTCATCAAAGACTTCGATTGAAGCATCGACCACCCACCGTTCGCCACCACTCCGCGTGATGATTCGTGTATCGCAGCGCCACCGGTGAAATTCTCCCGAGCGAGTTCGTTCAATCGCTTCCGCGACACTCAACCCCTCTGCATCACCGCGCATAATGGTTTCGACCGAGATAGCATTCCAAAGTTCAGCTGTGACTTCATGGGGGGCGTACCCTGTGATCTCTTCGATGGCATCCCCCATAAAGACAAAGGAATCAGTCGCATACTCTCGTTCGTAAGGTACCGCATCGACAGCAATAATGGCGCGTCGGTATAGATCTTGGGTCTGCTCTAGCTGTTGGTTCGTCTGCTGCAATTCCTGTTCTACTTGTTCGCGTACAACAATCTCGGCTTGGAGTTCGGCGTTGATCTGCTGCCAAGCGGCAGTGTGTCTGTCCAGTTGGGCGGCCAGTTCCGTCTGCGCTTGGCGCAAAGTTTCTTCCAGTTGTGCTCGGTAATTTGCTTCGTAACGGGTCGCAGCATAGCGACGACCGGTATACCAAGCGATAAGCAAGGCCAGAAACCAACTAATCACAAAGAGTTCATCAAGCTCCCATTGCTCGTGCTTGACAAGCCAGGCATGGAGCGTTTCATAGAAATCAAAAGTGATGGCCAGGATGCTCCAGAGACAGGCCAGGAAACCAAGCAATAGTAACTCAACAAGGGGGTGGCCACGGACTTTCATGCTTTATCTCTTGTCTACCACAAGCACTGTTATCTACCCATCAGCATACAGGTCGCGCTTTCTTTTGCCCATCGATCATTTGGAGGATTACCGCAGAACAAATGATGTATCACCGATAAATAGGCTGCTCTTTGGCTACCGCAATGCCAATCACGTTGTCAACTAGCCACCCTGCTAGCCCGCCATTCGAACAGAAAGAATAGTCATGCACGCTTGACCAAATTGCGTTGCCGATAGACCTCGGCGGCTTCGCGCACCATGGCGGCAGTTGTTGTCGCGCGATAGCGCTCCGCCAACGTGGTTGCTAGGGCCTGGAGTTGAGCATAGGTTGAACGGCCTGGCCGCATGATTTCATACATGCGGAGCAATTCATCGTTCGGTACAGCGGTTAACTCAGCGGCGCGGGTTAGATTTTCGGCCAATTGGGTAAACCCAGCCTGGTGGGCCACCGCGGCTTGGGCGCGCAAGGTTGCCGCGCCAATACGCAGATCATCGGGCGATAGTTCGGCTAGCGTCTCCACCCCAATCGCCGCTACCGGACGCCCACTGGCCGCTTGTAACTCATCCGCGGCATTTTCCATGAGGGGATATTTTATCGCTTGCTCTTTCATACCACTGCCCCGCTTTCCAGCCATAGCCGATGCACAAAATAGGATGAGTAAGGTAGCTGCTTCAAACTTCGGGCTCCCAATCAAAGAAGAGTTCGGAGGGCAGTTCATCGGTGATCGCTTCGGTCTCTCGCCGATGGAGAAGGGCCGTTTTAACGATCAACTTTAGGCGCGCCCAGTTGTCGATCTTCACGCCAACGGGCTTGGTCGCTTCGCCTTTGGCATAGCGCGCTGCATTCCGGCCAATCGCTTCATAGGTCTCTAGGGTCAGACTCGGCGATTGGGGGAAGAGTTCAAGGTTGTTGAGCCGTGCCAACCCCTTTTTGTGAATGATCGTCGTCCCGCGCGATTGAATCCCAATGCTAATGCCCGAGCCACTGAGTTCGGCACCGATCTGCCCAATCGCGGCACAGTCCGAGGTGTGGTGCACCTTGACCACCCGCGCGATCAGCCCTTCTTTGGCGACGCCGGTCAAGAGCGCTTCCAGCACCGCTTGGTGATCGAGCCCACCAATGGTGCGCGTCAATTCGCGGTTAAAGGCAGGTCCCACCGCGACAATCACTTCTTGCCGCGTCCCTACTTTGGCGGGGCCGCCATCCACGAGCTTGGGTGTTGGCTCGCCGATCTGGGGATTGATAAAGTCGCGTGGCGATTTGGCTTGGGGAATGCGCTGAATCTCAGCCCACCGTTCCCCTTGGAGACGGTAGCCTGTTGTGGGGCCGGTATAATCGTTGACATCATTGATGCCACTCAAGACTTGGAAGTGGCGATCAAAGATTGCCGAAGGTTGGAGATAATCGCCAGCAACTCGCTGACGGCCCATTTCCAACAGATTGTGCGCGGTTTCCGTAAAGCCACGCCGTTGCAGTGCGTCCACCACCGTCAGCATCGTCTGGTCACTAGCCAGAAAAGCATCCGCCGCGGCCAGATCGGTCACCAGATCGCGGTCGGGCATATCATCGCTGCTGTGGCCTGCGGTGGCGGCCTCTACCTCGGCATCGGTAATGGCTGGGAAGCCCAGCTCGGCATAGACGGCCTGAATGGCCTGTGCGCCGCGCCGTCGGATGGTCAGCGCTTCTTCCTCTGTAATGGGGCGCAGACCTGCATCAACTTGCATATCGCGCTGGAGCACATTGTAGTCGTCAAAATCTTCGGCATCGTAGTTACCACCGCCAAAGAGATTATCACGCCGGGGCACGGCGCTATAGCCCGAATGAATAAAGTCGGTGCCGGGAATGAATTGGCACATGAGCTTGGCTGTTTTGCGGATCGCCGAGTGCGAGGCCAAGGCATCGTTACCCGAGGCACATTCTAACCCAAGCATCGAGGCGATGAGATTTTCGGCCAACACGGCGCGCACGCCACCGGGCAATGCTTCGGGCAGGGCAATACAGGAGATTGAGCCGTTTTGCACCCCTTGGCTGCCCGCCCCCCGCGTCACCAAAAGACAGCGCGCCTCTAAATAGAGCATCGAGCATTGCTCCGCATTGCCCATGAGCGCTTCGGAACCGGTGCCCGAGGTGAAGCGCACCTTGACCCCGCGCGAGGCATAGGCCGACGCCAAAAAGGCTTTGGACCACGGCGTGTCGTCGCCATCGGCAAAGGTCCGTTCGGTGCCATAGACCGAGAGCGTTTCGGCGTAGGTGGTCAACCCTTTCATCGCCAATTGCAGGCTCAATCGCTCTTCGACGGCACACTGCGTCAGCACCCCGCCGCGGCCCGTTTGGGTGCCCACCAAGATCGCCAGCGCGTTAAACGGGGCATTGCGCGCCACGCGCACGGTCGTCTCTACTTCGGCAAAGCCACGCAAGGCGGCCTCCGCCGCGTCCGCAGCCAAGAGCGCGGGGTGTTCTTTCCAGTTGGTGACATGGGCTTGATTGGCGGGCGTGCGCCGGACGCGCATTTTAGCCAACCCCATCATCATCTCCAACACATTCATGTGGCGGATAATGTCACAGAGCTTGGCGGGCGTGCAGCCCTCCACCAGCTGCCGCACTGCCCTTTGGGTGACGTTGATATCGACCAACATGCGGGCGATCTGGGCCGAAGGGGTCGCCATGGCGGTTTCGGCGATGGACAGGTTGAGCGCATGATCGGCAATCCAAAGATCGATTGCATCGAAATCAGCACGCGCTTTGCCATCCATCTCGACTACCTGGCCCGCCGCGATCTGCAAACTTGGTTGGGGATCGTAGGGGCTGTCGGTGACAATCAGGCCCGCTTCGGCCCAAGGTTCGACAAAAGTTTCTTGATTGATCTCGCGTTGGGCGAGGATTTGAAAGCGTTTTGATCCCATAGCCTTCTTTCACCTATCTTCCATTGACGGCTGCCTGGCGGCGGAGTAGATACCAGCAGGCGTTTACGCCACGCTAGCATGCCTACAGATCACCGACCGTTGGGGCACCGGCCAGGGCAAAGGCATCGTCAACGGGGGCGTAACCGAGATCCGCCCGGGCATCCGTCAGATCCAATCGCTTCCAGCGGTTGTTCGACACCCCGTGGTAGACCCCAAACATCAGATCATCTTTGGCCTCGATACTGGCCGTCACCAGTTGAGTCAAGTCTTCCATGGTCAGAATAATATCGATGTAAGGGTGGCTCAAATCGTAGCGGTTATCGTAGTTGGGATCTTGCCCAGGGCGATAGGAAACCGCGGCAAAGCGGAGGCAGAGCGACGAAAGGTGATGGGTGTGCGAATAGTACCGCGCCAACGCCTCGCCCCAACATTTGGTTGCTCCATAGAGATTAATGGGATAGACGGGCATGTTAGTATGCACCTGCACATCCGCCGGATAGCCAAAGACCGCATTGATGCTGCTGGCGAAAATAATGCGCCGACAACCCGCTTGGTGGGCGGCCTCAAACGCGTTATAGGTGCCGATCACATTATTGGGCAGCAGGCTTTCCCACGGCGCTTCCATGCGTGGGTCTGCGCCCAAGTGTATAACCGTGTCAATGCCTTGACACAAAGCCGCCACCGCGGCGTAATCAGCCATGTTCGCCTCGACAAAGGGGAAGCCAAAAGTTTCTTGCGGGGCGCGCACATCGGTCAGCAACAGATCATATTGCTCTTTCCATTGATTGGTTAAAAAAGAGCCAATGCGTCCGGCCGCGCCGGTGAGTAAAATTTTGCGTTTCATGGAGATCAATACTCGCTTCTAGAATAGCCATTGGGCCACGCCCTACGGTGCCACGTCGATCACATCACCTTACCCCATGGGCTGCTTTCACAGCACCAGTCAGGAAAGGGTGGCATAGGCGCGACTCTTGGGATGAATGGGCGATTGGGATGGGTTTCGCTGCCCTTCATCTTATCAAAAGCGCGAGAATCCGACAAGCGGATAAGGCTCAAACCAACTCTAGGCCATGCTGTTCGAGGAGGGCTTGGTCGGCCAAAATTGTTTGGGTAGGCCCCGCGGCGACGATCGTGCCGGCTTCCATGATCACGGTGCGGTCGAGTAGTTCAGCCACCATGCGAATATCGTGGGTAGAGACGAGCATGGTCATATCGAGTTGGCGCAACAGTTGGATCAAGGTGCGGCGGGCACGCGGGTCGAGCCCAGCGGTGGGTTCATCGAGAACGAGGATTTCTGGCTCCATGGCCAAGACGGTGGCAATGGCAATGCGCTTTTTTTCGCCAATACTTAGGTGGTGCGAGATGCGGTCGATATAGGCTTGCATGCCCACCGCGGCCAGCGCACTTTGGACACGGGCGCGTACCGTGGCTTCAGGCAACCCCATGTGCAACGGACCGAAGGCGACATCATCAAAGACTGTGGGCGAAAAGAGTTGATCATCCGGATTTTGAAAGACCAACCCCACCGCGGCCCGAATCTTGCCGAGGTTCTGCTCTGTCATGGGCAGCCCAGCCACACAGACCGCCCCCTTGCCGCGCAAGATGCCATTTAAGTGGAGGAGCAAGGTAGATTTTCCCGCGCCGTTGGGGCCAACTAACGCCACCTTTTCACCCGGCTGCACATGGAGCGTCACCCCAAAGAGTGCTTGGCGACCATCAGGATAGGTAAATTCCAACTGATCGACTTCAATTTTGTGATGCATAGCCTATTATTTTCCAGCTAGAAAGAGGACAAGAAAGAGAAACAGCAGCGTCACACCGGCAACCAACCAATCGGTGCGCTGGAAATGACTATGTTCGAGGGTGAGCAGTTGGCCGCGATAGCCACGCGCAACCATGGCCGTATAGATCCGTTCACTCCGTTCAAAGGAGCGTAGCATCAAACTGCCAGCCATGCGCCCCGCCACCTGCCCACGCCAGATCAAGCTGCCGCCACTCGCCACCCCATCCATGGCCGCGCTGCGCGCAGCGCGGGCACGTAGCAGGCGCATCACCTCTTCATAAAGAAGAAAAAGGTAGCGGTAGAGCAAAGTGACGATGCTAATCAAGGGGGCGGGAACATGCAGGGAGCGCAGGGCCCATAAAAGGGCGGGGAAGGGAGTCACGGTAACCAAAATGAGCGCCATTTGTAGCGACAACCACGACTTGATCAAAATGCTGACAAAGCGCACAACGCCTTCCACACTCATGACTAGGCCACCAAAGAGAGGCAGCGTGAGGAGGGGTTGGCCGGGCACGGTAAACGGTAAGGTTACCGCGGCCAAGGCAAATGGCAGCGCAACCACCGAACGTTTCAGCAGATCGATGGGGGCAATCCGGGCGCGCTGGGCGGCCATGAGCACAAAGAGCCAAAGCGCACCATACGCGCCATACGCGCCAAAGGGTGTCAGGCTCACTGTCAGAATAAACAGTAGCGCCAACACCACTTTGACACGTGGATCAAGCTGATGAATCAGCGTCTGGTCGGGACGATATTGGTCACGAAAATGAGTATGCATAATGCATAGTTACTTTAGGAAACTGATTTGGAACTGCGCAGCGCACGCCCTACCCCAACCGTAATCACAAAGACCAAGAGCGTCCCCAGGACAACCGCGAGAACCCCCGACAAGGTCGCATCGCCCAGGAAAGGTAGGGTGTAGTCGGGCAGAATGTTATAGAGTGGATCTTGGGCAAAGGTCAAAAAACCATGATCTTCGGCCACCCGTTCCAACCCATCTGGGTGGGGCGAAGCGGCAAAGGAAAAGATCGCGACAACCAGCGCAATGATTAACCCGCCCGTGATCCAAGCCGCCGAAGCTCTTCCCTTGGCTTGCGCGCCCGCGGCCAGCAAATCGGGGCGGGTGCGTGCAATGAGCGTCAGGGCACCTACCGTGATCAAGGCTTCGCCAATCCCAATCAAGGCATGCACGCCCGCCATGGCCGGTAGGGCAATGTTTAAGGGTGATGTACCCGAAATTGCCAATTGGATTGCCGTGGCAATGGCACTCACCTCGACCGAAAGCCAAGCACCTACCACGCCAGCAATGATAAGGCTGCTCCGTTTGTCACCGAGCAGACGCTTGATCAGCATGTAGGCCAGGTAGCCCGTAAAGGCGGTGAGGACGCCCATATTCATAATATTCCAGCCCATGACAAGAAGACCACCATCTTGAAAGAGCAGCGCCTGGAGCGCAATGACGGCAGTCATGACCAAAACAGCAGCCCACGGGCCAAGCACAATGGCCGCCAATGCACCGCCCAGGAGATGACCACTGGTGCCACCAGCAACGGGAAAGTTGATGGCTTGGGCAGCAAAGATAAAGGCGGCTAAAACCCCCAACAATGGTGCCTGCCGCTCCCCGAGTTGGTCCCGTGTCTGGCGCAGAGCGACGGCCACGATCAGCAGCGTCAGGAGCCAACCCACTACAGAGACCGACGTACTGAGAAAACCATCCGGGATATGGAGCAGTTGCGGGGCGGATAACCCACTCAAAAATAGATGATGGACCATCATTCCTCCCAAGTGTAGTAGAAAGTAAGGATTGCAGAAAACAAGTCTGCGAAAAAGGAGTAGGAAAGAAGTAGCTGTTGCGAATCTTTGCAACAGCAAGACGCAAACCATTCCTTTATACCATGTCTATCCGCAGAATATCGTAGGGGAAATTCCAAGCAAAAGGGTAGATCGCAACCCCTGTATAGAAGAATAGGGATTGTGCATAAACCCGATTGGAATGGGCGTTATGCCGTTGATCATTATGACCAGAGACCTGACAGGTTTGAAAAACCTGTCAGGTCTGGCCCAACGTGAGCCTACCAATCGATCGCAGCCCCATCATCGGGGTGATAGCTCTCGGGGTTGCGCCAGTCGTGGCCGATCTTATCCGCCATGGCTTCTTCGTCCAGCTCAATGCCGAGCCCGGGCTTGGTGGGCAATTCCAGGTAGCCATCCTTAAAGACAAAGGGCTCTTTCAGGTAGCCCGCGCCAAAGGTGGTATGTTCCTGGGCCAAGAAATTGGGGATAGACGCGTCTACATGCAGCCCTGCCGCCAACGAAATCGGCCCCAGCGGACAATGGGGCGCAATGGCCGCGTAATAAGCTTCGGCCATGCCTGCAATCAGGCGGGCCTCGAAAATACCACCGCAGTGGGAAATGTCGGGCTGGAGGATGGCGGCGGCGCGCTTCTCCAAAATTTCGCGGAAGCCCCACTTGGTGAAGACCCGTTCACCGGTGGCAATGGGCAGATGGGTTTTGCGCGCGAGATCGGCCAGCACATCGACATTCTGGCATTGGACGGGCTCTTCAATAAAGAGGGGTTGATGGGGCTCCAATGCTTTAATCAGCAACCCGGCCGTTTGGGGACTTACGGCGCCATGGAAGTCGATGGCAATATCAATCTCCTTGCCCACCGCCTCGCGAATGGCGGCAAAGCGCTCAACAACCCGTTCGACAAAGCCCGGTGTTTCAATAATACGCGCCGGGCGACCACCAGATGGGCCGGTCTTGAGCGCAAGAAAGCCTTGGGCGACGGCATCTTTGGCCCGCTGCACCACTTCTTCGGTCGTGCCGCCGCCGATCCCTTTATAGACTTTGATCCGATCGCGCAAGGGGCCGCCGAGGAGTTTATAGACGGGCAAGCCAGCCGCTTTCCCAGCCAGATCCCACAGGGCATGGTCAATCCCGGAGAGGGCACTCGTGAGGATCGGGCCGCCGCGGTAAAAGGCGTGCTTATAGATGGCCTGCCAATGATGGACGACGCGCGTCGGGTCCTTACCAATGAGGGAGGGTTCTATTTCGGCAATCGCTTGGGCAACGGTCAAGGCCCGCCCTTCCAAAATCGGCTCGCCCAAACCGACCAAGCCTTCGTCGGTATGGATCTTTAGGAAAAGCCAACGCGGCTTGACGAGAAAGGTTTCGAGCTTGGTGATTTTCATGGTACTTCCTTTGTGAGTTGAGGAGAAAGGATGAACTTGGTTGACACGAACAGAGCTTCGTTAGCGCTGTGGTCCCCACAACCGCTCAACCGAAGAGCTGTCAGGTTTAGGCAACCTGACAGCTCTTGTCCACCTAGGGAACCGTAACAAAGCTTAGGAGTCAGCCGACGCTGGCAGGTCGGCCTCCTCGCGTTCTTCTTTAATGGAACGGAGGTGGGGAAAGAGAATGACTTCGCGAATGGTATCTTTGCCCGTCAGGAGCATGGTGAGACGGTCGATCCCAATGCCAAAACCGCCGGTGGGGGGCATGCCATAGGCCAATGCTTCGATATAATCTTCATCGACCGGATGGGTTTCTTCGGCACCATGGCGGGCGCGATAGTTTTCGTCGATAAAACGCTGGAGCTGATCTTGGGGATCGTTGATCTCGCTAAAGGCGTTGCAGAGCTCCATTCCGGCCAAAAAGCCTTCAAAGCGTTCCACCTGGCGCGGATCGTCAGGTGCACCCTTGGCGAGCGGACTGACATCGCGCGGATAGTCGATCAGGAAGGTGGGCTGAATCAAATGCGGCTCGACAAAGCGCGAAAGCAGATTATCGACCAACTTCCCCCACCCATGGCTGGGGTCCGCATCCATCCCGATCCGGCGCATCTCTTGGGCCAATGAATCGGCATCGGGGAAGGCTTCGTAGTCGATATCCGACGCCTCCAAGATGGCGTCGCGCAGGCGGATGCGTTGCCAAGGCGGTGTTAGATCAATCGTATGCTCGCCCCAGGTGATGGTGAGGCTGCCATTGATTTTTTGGGCGACATAGGCGATCATCGTTTCCGTGCGACGCATGACATCGGCGTAATCAGCATAGGCTTCATAGAACTCAAGCTGGGTAAATTCGGGATTGTGCTTAAAGCTCACCCCTTCATTACGGAAGTCGCGACCGATTTCATAGACCCGATCAAAGCCGCCCACAATCAAGCGCTTGAGGTAGAGTTCAAAGCTAATGCGGAGGTAGAGATCTTGATGCAGTTGATTATGATGGGTGACAAAGGGCCGCGCGGCCGCGCCCCCATAGACGGGCTGGAGGATCGGTGTTTCCACTTCCAAAAAGTCCTCGCCATCCAGGTATTCACGGAGCGCGCGCACCACGGCGGCCCGTGTGCGAAAGAGTTCGCGCACTTCGGGATTGGCGATCAGATCGACATAGCGCCGCCGATAGCGGGTCTCGCGATCGCGGAGGCCATGCCACTTATCCGGCATGGGTTTTAGCGTCTTGCTCAGGAATTGCACACTTTGGGCATCGACGCTCAATTCACCGGTTTTGGTGACCCCTAACGTGCCGGTGACGCCAATAAAGTCACCGAGGTCAATCGCTTTTTTCCAGATGTCGTTATACCAATTTTCCGGTAATTCGTCGCGGCGTAGCAAAATCTGAATTTGGCCGGTGCCATCTTCCAGATCAGCGAAGCTCATCTTCCCCATCACCCGGATCCGTTTCAAGCGGCCAGTAACAGTTACCTGTTGCGCTGGCCCATTCTCCGTGTAGAGAGCCCGTGCAGCCGCGATGGTATGGCTGCGCTGCACACGGGCAGGATAGGGATCAATCCCCGCTTCAATCAACGTCTGCAAATTTTGCAGACGCGCCTGCTCTTGGTCGGTTAGCCGAGCAGGATCAAAGAGATGATGCGACGAATCACTCACAAATAACGTCCTTCCTTCTTCTGGCGGAATAGCGTACCTACCGTAGCGTACCTACCGTAGCGTACCTAGAGCGATGTAGGGCACCGGTCGTGCTAAGCATGGCTGGCGCGCCGAGCCGTTCAAGCTTCAGCGTACCCTCAAGCTTCAGTGTGCGAAGCGTTAGTATACCCGAATTCTAGCGAATGCGCCGAATCAGCGCAAGGTTCAGGTGCAACCCTATCGAGTTACAGCCATTCTAAAAAAAAATTAAGATTTACAAAAAAAATCAATACTTTCAAGTATTGAAAGTGCAGGGTTTATCCAGTACAATAAAAGATAAAGTAAGTTATACTTGGTAATTGCGCGCGGATTTGTTAAATACCAAACCTTTTTAACGCGACTAGAATAGATTTTAGGGTGTATGGGAGAAATCGGAGTCTCAATCTGGAACATTGCTAGATTGCCTGCACCATGGTAGGAAATAGAGCGCTTCTTTGTAGCCGTTCACGTCATGATATCGCCCTCTTCGCAGAGTAGAACTGGTTAATTCTATGCGTAAAGCGCTTCATTCTTTCCTGTATCGACTGTTGTGGGCAGCGACTTTAGTCTGCTCCCTGCTAGTCGTAGGGACGATCAGCTGGCGCAAGGCAAGTGGCCGGCGAAACCAGACAACCCATATGGCCGATGGGGCAGCCAAGACCGCGCAAGCACCGTTTCGTCACTTACGTGCTGAGCGCGAAGCAACGTTAACACCAGTGCGAAGTAGTGAAGAATATTTTCGAGCATTGGTGGAGCAGAGTCCCGCGATTATCTACCGTGGTGAGTGGGTCGGTTATCCACAATTAGCGTATATCACCCCCAATGTCTACTACACCTTCGGCTATCAGGCACAAGAGTTATTGGCGCCAGCAACAACGCCAGCACCATTCTATGCAACCGAAGATATCAGTCGCTTTTTTGAAGCAATGCAACTGTCCCAGGCGGTTGGCCATGGTCAAATTGAACAGCGGCTGCTTCATAAGAATGGTAGCTGCCGTTGGGTACTAAATCAATGGCAGTTTTTGCCGAATAGCAATCAATATGTTGGCTATTTGTTGGATGTGACGAAACGCAAAGGAATGGAGAAGGCCTTCGCCCATTCGCGCAGCAAGTTGCGCAAATTGACGACACGCCTCAATGCGATTCATGAGGAAGAGCGCCTCTATCTTGCGCGAGAAGTCCATGATGTCCTTGGTCAGAATTTGGCTGTGCTCAAGATTCGGCTAGAGCAACTGCTCTATGATCTACCCGAGGGCCACAACACCTTTGGGGAAAAGGTGGGGAAGTTAACCCAATTAGTGGATCATACGGTAGAGCATGTGCAACGGCTAACAGCACGCCTACGACCGCTTATCCTGGATGAGCTTGGCCTAACAGCAGCCATTGAATCACTCGTCAATGAATTTGCCGACCAAGCCACATTTACAGTCGATCTTGATCTGCCCGACCAGCCCCCCGTCCTTGACCGTGATTTGACCATTGCCCTGTATCGTATTGTCCAAGAGGCTCTGACTAATGTGGCACGCCATGCCAAGGCATCGCACATTCAGATTCTCTTTCAACAAACCGCGGATGAAGTGCAGCTGACCATTCAGGATGATGGCTGTGGTTTTAACAAAGATTTGATGCGTTCGACCAAATCTTTAGGCATTATCGGAATGACAGAGCGGGTTGCCCCGTGGAATGGCACCCTCCAAATTCAGAGTGCACCCCAGCAAGGTACGACGGTCCAGGTCAGCGTTCCCTATCTGCAACAGCTACCAAGCAAGGCAGCCCTTGCCAACGAAGCCAAACCATTTTTTTATGCCTTACCTCCCCTACCGTGCGAGGATTCGTATTGAGCTTAGTGACACCTGTAGCATTAGCTTCGTTGGCGATGGCACGGGTAGCACAGCGGCGACGTTACATTGCATAAACGCACATACTCGCTTGTGGGGCATTCTTTGGACAGACGACCTTCATCCAGCAAGCCACAAGCTGTGATTGATGGCAACTGTATATCTGAGGAGCACATCTCTTCCATGATTCGTATTTTGCTTGTCGATGATCATGATTTGGTCCGTGAAGGATTGGTCCAAATCATCAAAACAACCACTGATGTTGTCGTTGCCGGTGAAGCGGCTGATGGCCAGACAGCAATGTCTTTGCTGCGCAAACAGCCCTTTGACGTTGTCGTCTTAGACATTGCCTTGCCCGATCAAACCGGTTTGCATTGGTTAAAGGTCATTAAGGATGAACAACCAACGCTACCAGTCCTCATCCTAACCATGTATGGGGAACGGCAATACGCGGTGCGCTGTATGCGAGCTGGCGCGGCTGGTTATTTAACCAAAAATCATGCCGGTTCTGAGTTGCTCACCGCCATTCGACGCGTCGCCTGTGGGCAAAAATATATTACAGCGACCGTTGGGGCAGAACTAGCGACCGCATTGGAGCATCATGCCAGCACGGCCTCCGCCCTGGATATTCTTTCGGACCGCGAGCTAGAGGTTCTCATGCTCCTCACGGATGGTCATTCCATGAGCGACATTGCCGAACACCTTATGCTCAGCATTAAGACCGTCAGCACCTATCGGGCGCGCCTGTTACAAAAATTACGCATGTCGAGCAATGCCGAGTTGATCCGTTATGCTATCCAAGAAGGCATCACTTCGCAGCTCTCGGGCAAAGTCCTATAACCGCCGCGTTTACGGTAATTAGGTAGGTTATGCGGCAGCATAGGAAACCTTCCCCTATGCTCGCTTCCCTTATGCTCGCTTTCTTTGCCTCCTTGCCTTCGTTCCACGCCAGCGCTTATTCTTAGAGGGGGCCACGCAACGCTTGCCTGTATCGCCATCCCCGCAATCACAGCCCCACACCTAACTGAAACTGCCCACAAGTATGCCTCGCATCTACCTTTCCACCACCCAATAACTCAACCTTGGGTTGACCAGCCGAAGATAAGCAGGATAAATCCTACAAAAAATCAACGCAAACGCCTACACAAATTTTGATCGTTTACTGGAGCCCATTACGTTAAACCCTTATACCTTACGTCTCCATATCTAAAAAGAAGGAATCTTAATTTTATTTAAGTATCATGCAGTTGACTACAGTGTTGATTCAGTTCTTTACCCTTGTTGTGCGCACCGCCCTGATGAAGGGTAAGCAATGAAAGCGGTAGACCTTACTCGTGCGCTTCCGCGCAGCTTGACCGAGCAGGCGCTGATTTCCATCCGCGCTGCTTTACCGAATTTAATGGGTAATCTTCATCAGCGGGCTTTAGCCGGCGTTGTTCGGTAGCCCGGTGCCTTTCGGGTGCCCGTTGGGCGCGGGCGGTCATATCAAGAAAATGTAGTAGTAATAACTCAGAAAGTTATTAGACAGGCTGTGCATCGCGCCCCATGGGCACCTACCCGAATTTCACGCTGAATCTTCGTGAAATTCGCGATTGGATGCAGAAGCACTGCTAAAGACCTTCTGAGTTTTACTTAACCAGCCAGTAACAGCGTTCGGGCACATCCTCCTGCATAGATAGTTTACCCATAGATCAGGCGAAAAAAGGCAATGGGTAGTGTGACAGAAATAGCGCCCCGATACAGAGGTCATAGCTCGTCATGACGACTAGTGCTGCTGTAACCTCACCCGCCCAATCGTGCGGCAGCTACTTATCTACCCTGTCGGTTGAGAGCGACAAAGAAAAGAGAGTGTTGTATGGTACAGCAAACGAAGCATAAGCGACCAAACCCAGCCCCGGCCCCGATCGAGCCGGCGATGCCAACAATACAGCCCAGCAGCACCCCAGCAGAAGCGGCCCAAAGCCAGCTACCACAAGATCAAGCCCGCTATGTATCAGGCAGCGATTGGATTGCCGATGGAACCCAGCTTCCCGCTGGTACCGCTTTTGCCCAAAGCTGGCAAATCCGTAATGTAGGTGAAACCACTTGGGGAGTGGGATATAAATTACTTTGGGTGGGTGATGAAACGATTGGTGCTCCCCCTCAAGTGGAGGTCCCCGCTTGTCCACCAGGCGAGCAGATACGCATTACAGTACCCTACGTAGCACCGCGTGAAGCAGGTCTGTATAAAAGCACTTGGCAGTTGTGCAACCATCGTGGCGAACGTTTTGGGGATCGGCTTTGGGTGCTCATTGAAGTGGCGGCAACCGCGGCTGGATCAGCCCACCGCTTTCCCCCACCCCCTCAGCAAATGATTACCCTAACCTCTGGTGTGGATGCCTTGACGCAAACCGTGGTTGAGACCTGGAATGGATATGGCGGGCTCCTCCTGGAAGAATCGCAGAAATTTGGGCTTGATCCGAGTATCGCCACCGCTGTCCTCATTGCCGAAGCCAATGGGCGCGCCTTTGGCAGCGATGGGCGGATGATCATTCGTTTTGAGAATCACATCTTCTATGATGAATGGGGCAAGCAGCACGAAGCCCAATATCAGCAGCATTTTGGCTTTGACCCGCGCGAACGTTGGCGCAACCACCAATGGCGGCGCGATCCACAGCGTGCTTGGGAGCGCTGTCATGTCGATCAAAGCAGTGAGTGGGCTGTGTTTACCTTTGCCCGCACCTTGGACGAAACCGCCGCGATGCGCTCGATCAGTATGGCCGCGCCCCAGATCATGGGCTTTAATCATGCCGCGGTTGGCTATCCAACCGTACAGCAGATGTTTCACGCCTTTCAAAGTGATATACGACAGCAATTGCAAGGTTTTTTTCGCTTTGTCGACAGCCGTGGGCTCATCGCACCCCTTCAGCGCGGCGACTTCTACACCTTTGCGAAGGGCTACAATGGCGCTGGCCAAGCGCAAGTATATCAACAGCTGATCCAGCAGAATATCCAGATCTATCAGCGGGCTATGCAGTTTACAACGGGGAGCCAAACGCGTACAGCTAGCCCTACCCCCCTCTCCCCGTCGCCCTCTCCTACCACCTGGTCAAGCGATTTGCTTCCCGTCGAAACCGATGAAGAGCTAGGACGCTATGCCGCTTGGCGCAAGCGCACCGCGTGCCGAACAAGCCAACGCCAGAACCGTCTCCCCCAACTCATCGAGAGTATGCTCTATCCCTATCACTTTCTCACTTGGCTCTGTAGCGCTTTCTGGGCGCTGAGCCTTGCCACAGTTGTCCTCGCCTGCCTCGCGCACAAGGAAGTCAATCAACAATAAAGTCAATCAACAATAGGTGACTAAAGCCTAATTCATTTTGTTGGAAAGTAGATTTGCCGATCCAAACAAAGCGCGGTATACTTAGTTATGTTCGAGCTAGTTGCAGTGCGGCTCTGCCGCTTCGGGGGAACTGCAACTAGCTCGAACTCTTTTTTATGCCTCTCTACTGCTACCCTACCTCTTTACTGCTACCCTACAATGCCACACCCTAGCACCCACACAGTGGTATTGCCCGTTGCTCCGCCACCCGCGCCACCCGATCCCGCGTTTCCTGGGTGGCAGCAGGAGACGATAGATGCGTTGTAAAATCACCGCGACAGGCTCAGTGGATGGACCCAAGTTAGGCGCAAGGGTCCGCAGATAGGCCAAGCCCACCTCAGCATCTAGCGTTACTGGGGAAATTGACAAGTCGGCCTGGTGGTGCATGCGCCAAGCTGGTTTTTCCGATACCACCAGGCCCCACGATCGCCCGCCTGAATCTGCCGATAGAGCGCTTGGGTGGCCGGTGGTCATTATCATCTACGCATAAAGCGCCTGAGATCTAGGCCAATCAGCCGACCCCAAGCGCCAGGGAGGAAGAACCCATCGTGCTCTTTCCAAACCGTTTCGTAGGGTGCTTGCTGATTTTCATGCCAACTTCAATGGATTCCTCAACGTTTTTTCAACATGTATTAGCTATTTTAAAAACAGTCATTTGTATTACGCAAGAAGTCAGGTAACCCAGCCTGCTATTTCTACGTGGTTATATGCTTGTCAACGGGCTTCTCTAGCAGCCAGGGTTCCATCAGGGGTTGTACCATCAGGGGTTGTACCATCAGGGGTTGTACCATCAGGGGTTGTACCATCAGGGGTTGTAGAAGAGGAATTAGCCTATGTTATCAGCTTTGTTACTATCTTTGGGCGGCGGCGCACTGCTACAGTGGAGAAAGCAGCATCGCTCAACCGCCCAGCAGCGGCCACGTTTAATCGAGCAATTACGGGTACCGGCAGAGTTGAAGCAACGTCCCCAGCCTGGACCAAAGAACGCGGTCATGGTCAGTGAACCAGCCACAACGAGCAGGATCGACCAGCACCTAACCCTCTCGGTTGCCGTACTTGCCCTTACGACGATTGGCCGCGGGTGGCTACCCTTTTGGCCATGGTTGAGCTTGCCCGGCCTGCTCTATCTGGAGCTACACTTTATCCAAGCTGCGTATCGCGCCGGACAAGCCGACCGCCGGGTGAGCATAGCACTCAATGATGCAATTTTGATGAGTGGGTTATTGCTGACCCGTCAGTTCACAGCGGGAGCCCTCTTTGCGACACTCTTCTGGAGCAGCAGCAAACTACAGAAGCAAGCCGAAATCAATTTGGCTCGCTACCTAGCAGAGAGCCAACCGCTAGGGGGGCAGCAGATCGTTCCAGCACCGGAGGTCCAACCGACGACGCCATCACTACACGCCACACTGATCACCAAACCAGCCTGGCAAATCACAGTCGATCAAGGCGCCCTGCCCCTACTAGCACTAAGCGCGCTCTCCACGCCCTGGCTCGGTGCGCAACGGTCACTAGCCGTCTTGTTAACCAACTTTGGCTACGATTATCGGCTCACAGCACCGCTGAGTACACTCACTTATCTGAAAGCAGCCAACGCCCAAGGGATTTGGTTGCGGAATATCCATCTTCTCGATCAGCTCCAAACCGTGACCGCGTTGGTGTTAGATGTCGAAGAGGAGGAACCCTGGCTTGATGCGCTCCAAGCCACCCCGCTCCGTAATAGTAGGGGCAAGCCCTACACCGTGATTGGCATACAGCAACGCAACACGGCCCAGACACCGGCGGACCTCGTCGCCGCGCTGCGCAGCCAAGGAGAGCAAGTTGCCTATCTCAGTAGCCGCGCAACAACCGCTACACAGCCCGTCGAAGCAGAGATTTTGATCGCTACGCCGGGGAGCGCGCTCGCGACGTCGCCAACGGTCCATGTAGTTTTATCAAGCCAATCCGCAACGCAACTCCGCCAACTTTTCGCGCTCTCCGCATCTCTCCACGCGAACCGGCAACGCGGCTTCTACCTAGCCTTGATCCCCGGCCTGCTCACCCTAGGCGGCATCTATGCGGGCCACCTTCGTATCATCGCTGTCCTCCTCATCGATTCCGGGGCCGCCCTAGCCGGGATCGTGAATGCAGCACTCCCGCTAGCGCAGAATCCCGATCGGCCAGCGCAATAGGCGACCAACCGACCGTCTCGTCCTGGTATTGCCTGAACTACAGCTCGCCAGGCGCGTCAACCGGATGGGTGGCGTCGCTCTCGCCCTCGTCCTCGTGTCCCCCGCCCCACCATTGTGCCACCTGTTCTTGTAAGAAGGTGCGAGTTAGACCGTGGATGCTATAACGACGATCATGGAGGCCGCCACGGGCATCGACCAGGTTGAGCTGGATCAGCTGATTCAGCGCCATGCGGACTTGCCCCACCTCCATTTTCCCCACGTCGGCAATGTATTCGAGCGTTTCGCCCCCTGGCTTCACCAACGGCATGACCAACAGCACCAACCGGCTGATCTCTTCTAGTTTGTCCCAGATGCGACGATAGATAAAAGTATAGAGATTCTGCACCGTCGTCCCACGCGCGCCCTGGAGATCGGCCAGGATCGACTCCAAGGTGTATAGGTGCGTCTGCCCAACGACCAGCCGGAGCGCCAGCGGATTACCCCCAACAGCTGCCACAATGGGCAGGAGATCGGCATCGGTGCTGGCGGCCAACACGGGTAGATTGCTCAGGTCGGCCTCTTGCCGAATGAGCCGCAGGGCATTCGGCTCATTCAGCTCGGGCACAGTCACATGATAGATATTGGGCGTGGTGCGCAAACTCGCCCGCGAGGTCAGCAAAAATTTGCTAGGATTGCTCAACGTTTGCAGCGTTGGCAGCAGCGACTCTACATCCGTAAGCGTTTCCAGGTTATCGATCACCACCAGGTGGGGAATGGCTTTGAGCCGCGCCTGGAGCTGGCGCAGTACCTTTTCTGCCGAATTGCCCGCCGCGGCAACAAAGTCTGGCATGAGCTGCTTGGCTAATTTTTCGACCAGCGCTTCCGCGGTGAGCGCGGGTTGGTGAACAGCGTAGAGCACTCCACCAAGATTGAGGTTATATTGGCGCGCGCTCACCCACCCCACCTCGTCATAGTGATGGTGGTCGATCAGCTGCCGCAGCAGGGCATCGGCCAAGGAGGTCTTGCCAATGCCGCCCATTCCTTCGAGGGCAATCAACCAAGGCGGTTCGGCAGCCGTTATCACGGGGAGCAACTGGGTGATCTGTTCTGCAACGCCAATCAGCTTGAGATAGCTGGCCGGTTCTAGGCGCTCTTTGAGGAGCGCCTTTTGGGCGGCGCTCGCCTGCAACTCCAGCTGAACCACCGTATCCGCCAGCCGCACGATGGCGTCGCGCTGCATGGTAAAGGCGGTGCTTTCCGCAACATTAAAGTGATGCGCCAAGCGATGCATGGGCCAGAGATCTAGAAAGCGTAGCTGGAGCAGATTGGCATCGCTCTCATTCGTTTGCCGCAACTGTTCAATGATGTTGGTGAGGAGTTGATTGGTGACACGCCGCGCGTTGTCCTGGCCTTGGCGTTCGAGTTGCCGAAAGAGATAGAGATAGCGCAGCGGGCTCTCGCCCTGGGCATTGCCCTGCCACTGCTTGAGGGCCTCCCAAAGGTCGGTAAACAACGTAGGGAATTGTGCCTGTCTTTGATCCACCATTGCCTTCTCCCGCTTTCCAATGTCCATGGCTGCCCACAAGCCCGCCAGGGCGGCACTGCGGCAGGCGTATTGAGGGCCTCTTTGCCAGCATAGCATACGTTCGCCGAGCAAACAAGGGTATTTGGAGATCCTCAATAGATCTTAGATAGGTTTCTGATAGTCAACCCGTATGCGCAGGACGCAATCGCCGTCGCTAGCCCAGGGCTGGTTACCTCCCTTGGTAAGTTCTGCGCGATCACCGCGCAGCGCCCGCGCGAGACCGTGTGTGTCAACAACGCCCGTGCAAGCAGGCTTTCGCTTGCGTCGTTGGGTAGCCCGTGGCGCACAAGAAGGTACAACGGCCAGCGCGCTGGCCGAGTCCGTACCCCGGCTGAAGCCTTTTATCCAATGCAATTCTTCATCTCCATTAGAGAAGCGGCGCGTCAACAACGCCCGCTACTTTTCCAGAGGAAATGAATAGGCCAAGCCGAGGCTTTTTGTGCGATGCTGCCTTTCTCAAAGTTTGACGACAAGCAATGCGGGCCAAGTGAGGGTTAGCGAGCCACTCGATACATTGTGGGGAGATCACGGGCCACGCGTGGAAATAAGAGGGAGAGGTTATGGAGAAAAACAAGAACAGCAGCGAGCGGCGTGCCTACCCCAGACGTACAGCGTACTACGTCTTTATTCTCTGGGGTGACCATTTTGATGAAGAGATTGCCACGATCTTTACCACCGAACTGCGGCGCACCGGGGTTGGCGTCAAGCTTGTCGGCTTAACAGGTCTGCAAGCGGCGGGGCTCCATGGCCTGGTGATCGCAGCTGACTTCACCCTGAGCCAAGCGTTGGCCATGGCCGATCAGGCCATTTGTGTGATTGCACCCTGTAGTGCAACGACCCTGCAACGTAGCGAAGACGACCCACGGCTCATCCAATTTTTGCAGCAGGCCTTAGCCAATCACGCCCGGCTGATCATCAGTCACGCCAGCGTCATCGAGCAGACATCCCTTCACCGCCTGACAACCCCCCAGACGCCGTTGACCATTTACACGGAAAGCAATAACTGGATTGACTTGGCCCAACGCACAGCCCGTTCTCTCGCCGCCCAGATCGAATCCCTCCCACGCCGCTAGTCAGCGTCGAGCGGACAGGGTTGGAAGCCCTGTCCGCTCGATTGGGCAATTGCCCTACTTGGCCCCAGCAGCTTCTAACAAGTCAACAATGGCCGTAAAGCCGCGCTGGCGCGCATGGACCAAGGGCGTGACGCCTTGGCCGTCGGCCAGATTGACATCGGCACCGGCCTCGAGCAAAAGTTGGACAATCGCCACGTGGGCCGGACCGCCATCACTCAGGATAATGGCTTCTAGCAGGGCAGTCCAGCCCAGGTTGTTGACATGGTTCACATCCACATCGGTGTCGGTCAGCAAGGTCTGGACCACCTCGACATGCCCACGTTCGGCCGCGGGGATCAAGGCAGTGCCGCCAAAGCGGTTGGTTAGCTTGGGGTTTGCGCCCGCATCGATTGTCAGCTTCAGAATCTCTAATAGCCCCTCTGCACCGGCATACAAAAAAGGATTGTCCAAGCGCCGATCTTGGCGATGGATATCCGCCCCCGCGTCGATCAGAGCGCGTACTGTCTCGACATGGTTGCCTTGTGTCGCGGCCAGGATGGGGGTCCGCCCGGCTTCATCTTGACGATTGAGCGCGGCCCCAGCAGCCAGGAGTTGTAAAACAGTGGCCGTATCCCCGCGGGCCGCGGCGGCGCTCAGCTCTTTTGACATTGCTTGCTCCTTTTCTGGATCAGGCGTGGCTGGGGAAGTGGTTGCGGTTGGTGGCGCGGTTGCCACCAATACTGGCGTCGCAGGGGGGGCCACTACCCAGGGTTGGCAGGCCATGAGCAAGAGGCAAACCGCGATGAGAAAGACGGGAAAGCGACCGAAGCATTGTTTTTTTGTCTGACCACAGTTTATCATCACACCGCTCCAAGCCAATCAACCCTGTACCCCAATCGACCCTGTGCTGCCGTTGCGGCACACTCCGCAGTACGCTGCCGCTATGCTACCGGCTCCGATCCAATAGCAGCATGTAGCAGCGCGACAGCAAGAGGGGTAACGCCATCATACCACCCATGTCACGAAATCGCCTAGACAAGGTCAACGCCCCCTAGTTGCGCAGGAAAGGCAGATAGATCGCATGGGCCAAGACGACGCGGTGAATCTGGGTAGCAACACGGCTGCCGTCGGTGGTGGTATAGCTGTTCACCAGCACTGTCTGGCCGGGCTGCAGCGCGCCTTGGCTCTCGTTGAGGTCGGTGGCTGGCGTAACATAGTAGGTCGTCCCCGCGATTACCCAAGCGGTAGCTTGGACGCTGGCGGCCTGCAATCCGTTGCCATTGACTTCTAACACACCGACCTGACTATCATCCCCGGCGCCCGGCGGCACGGCCACCTCGATCTCGTGTAGACGGTTTTGCCCATCCTGAACAAGATATTCCATCTTCACATAGGCCCCTAGGCCCAGCAGCCCATCTGTCTCATGAAACTTCGTTGTGTTGGTCGCCAGGAACCCTGTCCCGCCCACCAGCCACTCGCCGACAAAGCCACTGGGTGGCATCTGTTCCACATAGCCATAGAGCGTAGCATGGTTCTGGTCATCGGCCCCACGCTCCTCATTGCTCAGCTTGATCAGGCGGGCAACCCGCTGTTGCGCCGCGTCAAGGTAGTACTTCACACGGACTTGTGCCCCAACGCCCAAATTGCTGGCGGTCGGCAACAAGGTTGTAGTCACATCGACTGTGTAGCGAATCCCGCTGATCTGCCAGACGCCCACTTGATTGGCAGGCAGCTCTTCAATGGTCCCAAAGGCATGCCCTTCGCGTCCGGGGTGAGAATCGTCATCGCCACTCTGGTTGTCACGGGGGAGTTTCGTCTCGATTTCGCGGGCAGCGAAGGTACCGTCCGCCAGCACGAAGAAATGAACCTTGACGGTGACACCCACGGCAAAGGCACCACGCTGTTGCGCAAATTCGGTCGCGCCGTCGGCCAGCACCGTGATACCACCAATGTTCCAGTCGCCGATCAGCGTCGCCGGAAAACTTTGGATCACGCCGTAGAGTTCGCCTGCCGCGTTAGCACCACTCCCATCACTGCCCCCACAGCGGAAACCCCGCCCCGTCTCGACTTCGCGCAGGGTTACGCCATCGCGCAAGAGATGGGCCTTGACACAGACGCCAACGGCCAAGGCGCCATGTTCCTCATCAAACTCGGTCTGGGCGGTTGCCAGGTAACTCTGCCCGCCGATCACCCACTGTCCCACCAACCCCGCTGGCAGTTGCTGGACCAAGCCATAGATCTCGTCGTCATCGTCTGGGGTACGATTAGGGGTAGTGGTCACAGCCGGGGTGCCCACAGGTGACAAGGTGCCGACCGCGGTCGGCGTGGGCGCTTGGCAATCACGGCTGCGCTTGGTTTCGAGGCGCAGGGCGAGCCGGGGTGTTGTCCCCGTTTGATATTCCACCTCGGCACAAGCCCCCATCACGAAGGGCGCATCATCCTGACGCAACCGTGTCGCCGCTGTGATCGCGTAGACAACGCCGCCAATGGTCCAACTGCCGAAGAGCCCGGTCGTGGGCAAGCGCTCAATAAGCCCACGGGCCTCGCTGTCGTCATCCACACCGGTCGGCAGGAGCGAGGGCGTGGCGGCGGGCGTCCCCGTAGCATTGGGGGTGGTGGTGGCTGGGCTAGCGGTGGCTGTCGCGGTGGCGGCGGGCGTCCCCGTTACAGTCGAACAATCATCGGCATGCTTGGTGGCGAGTTTGGTTGCCGCGAAGGGCGCGGCAGCCCCCCGATATTCCACCTCGACACAGCGGCCCATGGCAAACGCCCCCTTATCGGTATCAAATCTGGTATTGCTATCGGTGACGAAGCGGCGGCCCCCAATAGTCCATTCCCCCATGAGTCCGCCGCTGGGCATGGCTTCGACCCAGCCCTTCCACTCTGTTTCCCCAGCAGCGCGGACAGCCTGTCCCTGCCCAAAGAGGGCAAACCCCAAGCTCAAGGTGACGAACAACAGGGGCAGCCAGGGGAATAACCAAGCCTGGCGCCGTTCTATATCCCATTTCATCATTGCTCTCCTCTACCTAATGCCACCAAGGTGGCCTTTCGATCGTTCAATGCTATTTGTGCTCCTGTGGGCCATCGGCTGGAGACGATGATTGATGTACGGCGAATAGCGTTTCATGGGGCACATGGCTAAGGTGCAAAATGGGTGGCAAAAAAATACATGGGTTAGGCGCGATGAGCCAAGAGTGGCCTAAAGGCACATCATTTTAATTTTACTTGGTAGGTCAACGGTGATCAGAGCGCAAGTTGATGGAGGGCGGCAACGGTTGCTGGGTTGGCTGGGATAGATATGAACATCACTACTGGCATGGGCCATTGATACATTGTATGCATGTGCTCCCCAGATTTTTCTGCTTACAGACCGCTTTTCGTAATCAAACAGCGCTTTTCGTAAGGAAACCCCTCATTTTCGCCATTTTTATATAGGTTTTTACAGGATTTTCATAGATCATTCGTAGACAAGTCGTTCTAGGATAGTAGCAAGGTTTAATGAATACACATCGTTATTTGTGTATTTGTTAGCCGGGGAGGTTAGCAGATAGCGCAACACTTCTCAGGTCTTTTAGGAGAATAACTATGCCTAGCCAACAACCCTATCTAAGAATGTCCTCTTCTTATTTTGCCTTCTAGTCTTAATCACTCTGTGTTTTTTTGCCGCAAAATACTTAAGCTAGATTGTTGTTAACAACGTTAACCTTACTTTTTGGGGTACCTAATAAACTACAACGACGAACAGAGTAGTTACTCCTTCATGCAGCAGCGTAACAGCCACCAGTGAAAAACGGGTGGCTAGTCAATCTCCTCATCACTTTGAGCAACTTCATTTTCTACGATGCTTAGATGGCTAGTAGATAGCTCACTTTCTTTTAAGGCATTTTATATGACTACTTTTGAAGGTCAAGATAACGCTTGTCTTGAGGATTCTCTGCAGTTTGCTCGGCATATCCCCCAAATGCCGAACATCTGGTGTGGTTTGTCTGCCCAGGATATTGAACAGATCGAGCACATCTTCTTGCGTAATCTGGCATCTGGTCGTGCCCAAAGAGTATGGAAGCGTTGGCTAAACCCACCGGCTATGTTCACGCATGGCACTCCTCTATTGAATGATCATCCAATGACAGATGAACATGCCTGTTGGCGGTTCGCTTATTTACAGCAGATCATTCAAATTTATCGACAGGAAAGGGTACGCTTGCAGGCATTGGCAGAGCGTGATGATGCGACATGGCAACAACTCGGCATTCAGCTAACGGATAGTGCTTACTATTTGTTAGTTCAGAAAGGACTTGATGCACGCTCTGCAACAGAGTTGGCACGCGATATGGCTCAACAAACTTGTTATAGGATTTACGTCAGCCCTTTTCCTTGTGATGTGGCGTTTGATACGTGGGCGCATGTCATTCTGAAAAATCAAATCCTCCATCAATTAATGCGCTCTAAAGAACTGCTGGATCGACAACTTTATATCGAGTCAGTGGAGGCGCTACAGGCTGAACAGGAAGATCGACAAACGTTGACGCCGCTTGGTCAGGCATACAATGCTGCGTTTTCTAGCTCCTCCGTAATGACAAAACAAATTGAAGACCACGATTGGCTCAACAGCGCCATTGCTCAACTCCCAACGCTAGAACGCCGCTTGGTAATCGTATATACCTACTTCTATGAATTAAGTGATGATGAAATCGCTGTTCAGCTCGGCAAATCAAAAGGAGCTATTCACACCTTACGCCATCGGGCCTTAAAGCAGCTCCACTTGATTCTAAAGAGTGAGCCAACAGCTAAGCAGCAACCCAAACGGCACAGCTTACGGAAAGATGACAAGCAGGTGAAAGAATCGTAGGTGGTAAAACATTATAAAAGGACAGAAAATCGAAACTACGGACTAGAGCTTGTATCAGTTGCGTTAGCGAAACTTTCTTAGAAGTTACGCAGTTGGTTGGGTGATTAGAGACCTGACAGGTTTTCCAAACCTGTCAGGTCTGGCCCAAGTGCGTAACGCCTATTTCTATTGAAGATGGTTCAATTTATGAACACTTATTCACACCGTCGAGTAAACATTTTTCCATCCGATGAAGTTATTTCTTGTGCTGAATGTGATGCATTGCTCGAAGCCTATTTGGATGCAGAGCTGGCCAACATGAATGTAAAATATTACTATGCCAAAGTCTGGCAGCATCTGCAACATTGCCGACGCTGTGCCATTTATCATGATTGGCTCTATAGAATGCTCAGCCAAAGGACTACTACGTCCCCACGTTCCCCCGCTTATCGCAATCAAGTTGATTTATCCTTTCTCCCCTTTCCTCAATCACAGCCTGAACATGTCTCTGCGGAGCCCGCCTATCACACTCACCTACGCTCCGCTTTATTAGGAGAGCCCTTTCAACTCCGCATCGTTTTTCCCTGGGAGTACCTACAACATCAGTGTCGGCGGTTGACCCAGACTTCCGCTGATGCGGCCTGGGCTGATGCACCCTTGCTATCGCCCTGCCTGTTGTTAAAACAGCGGATATCCTTGCCGGAACAAAATCTGCTCGTCAAGTTAATTGCTTATCCCCTGTCAACTCGACTCAGCCTAGTGCGTTTACAAGCAACGCTGTCCACGCTCGCTTTCTCTCATACCAATCTTCAGGTGCAATTACAATGGGGAAAGATTACTCGGATTGTCCAGGTGCCACCAACAGGGAAGGCCGATTTAGGGCTGATTCGCCTATCCCTACTACCCACTCCAGGGACAACCGTCGACCAGCCAGAAGATAATATTTTTGCCATTACCTTTGAATCCACACCGTAATCCAACCTTACGAAAACGGGAAGAGATGAAAGTAAATTTCGGGTGTAAGAAATGCAGCACAAACTGCATTTCCTAATAGTGAAAAGCAATTTATCCATTTCTTGACACCGTTCCTTGACACCGTTCCTTGACACCGTTCCTGACTGCCATTACCACCTTTCTGCCGGACGAACAGGAGATCACTATGGTCCATTGTGCTGCTTGTGGATATGAAAATCGTACTGGCGCTAAATTTTGTAAAACCTGCGGCAACTCATTGAGCCAACCCCCGGTTTCTGTACCTGCCAACCCAATCGACATAGAAAGGACAGCAGAGGTGCTTGCCGCTGTCTCCACAGTTGATCCGCTGATAACCGACGCACTTAACGGCGCTGGTGACGTTATCAATTTACCCACCCAGCCGGTTCTCTCAGCAGCAGGTGCCCTGGCCACTACGATACCGGCAGAAGATGACATTGCCGCCGACCTGTCATTGACCAACCAGCATCGTAGCAACCCTACACAAACAGGGCCGGGGCTTTCTACTCGCGACAACAATGCAACGACCAACGCGCCCCTTTCGGCTACACAAGTGGAGTGCTTGTCAACCGATCAGGATGCCCGCGGTGCATCATATCCCAATCCACCACTGCTCACCGATGGCGACATAATCGCTGACCGCTACTGGATCATTAGCAGCCGCCAAACGGAAACCGAAGAAACCATTTACCTCGTTGCGGATCATGGTGTTTGTCGTTCCTGTGGTGCCGTGATCAGCGCGACAGAGGAAGAACAATATTGCTTCGAATGTGGGGCCCACTTGCGCGACAGTAACTTACCCTGGCCGACGCTCCATCTACGCACCTTGCCACCGGTCCCTACCGATAGCGCGGACGCACCGGCGCCTTTCTTCACATGGAACGGCTATCCGTTCGAACAATTTACCGAAGCGGAAACGCTTGTTCCACCACCGACCTTTACACGAGGGGTGCATCTATTAGTTGGTCAGCGCTCGGATGTAGGTATATTACGCACGGATCGCCCCGATGAAGATAGTGTCTTTACCCTGACCCTAAGCAGCATCTATGATTCGCAGGCGCGGCCAACCATCGGGCTGTATCTGGTAGCCGATGGAATGGGTGGACATGGCGATGGTGAAATTGCCAGCCGCATTGCGGTCGAGACCATCAGTGACCATCTACTCGAAAAGCTGATCCTCCCCTCACGCCACACGGGCCTTTCTGCCGAAGCCATTACGAGTCACCTTGATGAAGCGATTCAGCTTGCCCACTACCGGATTGTTAAAGAGGCAGCAGCAAGGCAGAACGAAATGGGGACAACTATAACCATGGCCTTTGTCGCTGATGAGATGGCCTATATTGCGAACGTGGGTGATAGCCGCACCTACCGATGGCACGAGCAAGGGTTACAACAGATTAGTGAAGATCACTCGGTTGTGTATCAGCTAGTGAAACGCGGTCTTTTGACGAGCGAAGAGATCTATAGCCATCCCCGCCGTAATGAAATTTTACGCAGTTTAGGCATGGCGGCACCCGTACGAGTTGATCAATTTCAGGTACGGCTGGCACCGGGCAACCTGCTACTGCTTTGCTGTGACGGTCTTTGGGAAATGACCCGGAATGAAGGGATCGAAGAGGTATTCCTCCAAGGTTTTCAGGACCCACAGGTTATCTGTGATGAATTGATCCGCCGTGCGAATCAAGCCGGTGGCGAAGATAATATTAGTGTCATTGTCATACGGATGAGCGCTTGAGCCAAGGGAGGGACAATGAGTACACTGTTGGGCAATTTACGGGTAGGCGTCGATTATGCAACCTTCGAAGCAAAAAAACAAGCACGGCTACTCAATGGGCAAAATAAAGTAAGACGCTTACGGGCACAGGAACAAGAGCAACTTCTTGATCTGGGACAGGCCGCCTGGAATCTCTATATGGCGGGTCAGCCGCTGGATCGTGAACTACAAGAGATCTGCCAACAAATTCAAAACACACTCCAACAGATCACGCAACAAGAAGCACAGGTGGAAGCAATCCGACAAGAACAACCCCCAGAGCCGATCAAATGCAGCAGTTGTAGTCGGGAGCTAAAGCCAGAAGATGCGTTCTGTTCCGTCTGTGGCCATGCGGCGCCACAGGCAAAACCTGTTTCAGTGGCAGAAGAGCCATCTCAGAGTTGTCCTCATTGCGGTCGCGAGATACGTAG